>NZ_JBNRLQ010000009.1:0-224292 GCF_055804875.1 Enterobacter sp. K510
CGAACTCAGAAGTGAAACGCCGTAGCGCCGATGGTAGTGTGGGGCCTCCCCATGCGAGAGTAGGGAACTGCCAGGCATCAAATAAAGCAGAAGGCCATCCTCACGGATGGCCTTTTTGCGTTTTTATCCTTCCTGATCCTGCCCACGCATTTCATCAATCTCGTCTAAAATAGTCCTGTGCCATTCATCCGGAGGACGTTTTTTGCCTAACCCGCCTTTCAACTACGAACAGGATTTCAACAGCATCGATTTCCGCGCGCATCCGGAACTGTACCAGGTTGGCCGCGGCGAGCAGGGCGTATTGCTTGTCGAGCCCTATAAAAGCGAGATCCTCCCACTCTGGCGCTTTAAAACCCCTGAAATAGCCGCGTTGTCTGCGCAGCAAATCATGGAAAAGTTCGAGGAATACCGTCAGCAGGACGACTTTGTCGGCATGGATATGGCCCGCAAATTTATTCAGATGGGCTATACCCGCGCCAGACGCTACGCTAATCACCCCGGCGGAAGAAAATACGATGAAGATAAAAACGTTTTGCCGCGCCAGAACGACCCCATAAAAGCCGAAGCCGCGACCATCTTCAAAAAATACTGGGATAATCTGCGCGCTGACGAAGACTATCTGCGCCGCAAAAAAGCCCATCAGCAAAAATACGGCTGATCGCCAGACGCTTATTCCAAACGCTACCTGAAAATTTCTCAACTGGCATATGCAGGCTCGACATTTCTGCCATTCCTGGTTATTGTCAGCTGTCTGGATGTCTAAACGTTTATACGTATGCTTTGAGGATTTAAGGTTATGCCGATTCGGGTACAGGACGAGCTGCCAGCCGTCAATTTCTTACGTGATGAAAACGTCTTCGTCATGACGACATCCCGTGCAACAGGTCAGGAGATCCGCCCGCTGAAGGTGCTGATCCTCAATCTGATGCCAAAGAAAATCGAAACGGAAAACCAGTTCCTGCGATTGCTGTCGAACTCCCCGCTACAGGTGGATATTCAGCTGCTGCGTATTGATGCCCGCGAATCCCGCAACACGCCTGCGGAGCATCTGAACAACTTTTACTGTAACTTCGAGGATATCTGTAATGATAACTTCGATGGCCTGATCGTCACCGGCGCGCCGCTGGGCCTGGTGGAGTTTAATGACGTTGCCTACTGGCCGCAGATCAAACAGGTGCTGGAATGGGCCAAAGATCATGTCACTTCAACGCTATTTGTCTGTTGGGCAGTGCAGGCGGCGCTCAATATCCTCTATGGCATTCCCAAGCAGACCCGCAAAGACAAACTCTCTGGCGTGTATGAACACCATATCACCCAACCCCATGCCTTGCTCACCCGTGGTTTTGATGATGTCTTTCTGGCGCCGCACTCCCGCTTTGCCGACTTCCCGGCGGCGCTGATCCGTGACTACACCGATCTGGAGATCTTCGCTGAAACCGCCGATGGCGATGCCTATCTGTTCGGCAGTAAAGACAAACGTATTGCCTTCGTTACCGGGCATCCTGAATACGATGCCGATACGCTTGCCGGCGAGTATTTCCGCGATGTGGAAGCCGGGCTGAACCCCGACGTGCCGTACAACTATTTTCCGGGCAACGATCCGCAGCATGTGCCGCGCGCCAGCTGGCGCAGCCACGGTAATTTGCTGTTCACCAACTGGCTCAACTACTACGTTTACCAGATCACGCCGTTCGATCTGCGCCATATGAACCCCACGCTGGATTAAGCGTTTCAGCTCCTCTTAAAGCACCTGCGGGTGCTTTTTTTATTTCTGAAAAACACTTCCCGGCACGATTAAATTTTAATCTGTTTGTTATCAATTGGTTAATGCATTATTAATTAAAAAATGGAAATTGTTTTTGATTTTGTGTTTTCGTTGAGTAATCTTAAACCTGCTGAACGAAAACTGCACAGTCTGAATTTCATCAGCGATGAGGATCATTCTGGATCAACAACGAGGAGCCATGGCATGACACAACAGGCAACCACGACTGAAGAACTGGCCTTCAGTCAACCGTATAGCGAGCAGGAGCAGCAGATCCTGACGCCCGAAGCGGTGGAGTTTCTCAGTGAACTGGTGGCGCGCTTTACGCCCAAACGCAACGCCCTGCTGGCAACAAGGCTGCAACAGCAGCTAAAAATAGATAACGGTACGCTGCCCGATTTTATTTCGGAAAGTGCTTCCATTCGTGAAAGCGACTGGAAGATCCGCGGCATCCCGGCGGATTTACGCAACAGACGCGTTGAGATCACCGGGCCGGTCGAGCGCAAAATGGTGATTAACGCCCTCAACGCCAATGTGAATGTCTTCATGGCGGACTTTGAGGACTCGCTGGCGCCCAACTGGCAAAAAGTGATCGAAGGCCAGATCAACCTGCGTGACGCGGTTAACGGCACCATCAGTTACACCAATGAAAGCGGGAAAATCTATCAGCTGAAACCCGATCCTGCGGTGCTGTTTTGCCGTGTGCGCGGTCTTCATCTGCCTGAAAAACACGTTACCTGGCGCGGTGAGCCGATCCCCGGCAGCCTGTTCGACTTCGCGCTCTACTTCTTCCACAACCATAAAAACCTGCTCGCAAAAGGCAGCGGCCCCTATTTCTATCTGCCGAAAACCCAGGCCTGGCAGGAAGCCGCATGGTGGAGCGAGGTATTCAGCTATGCCGAAGATCGCTTCAACCTGCCGCGCGGCACCATTAAAGCCACGCTGCTGATTGAAACCCTGCCCGCGGTTTTCCAGATGGACGAGATCCTGCACGCGCTGCGCGATCATATCGTCGGCCTGAACTGTGGCCGCTGGGATTACATCTTCAGCTATATCAAAACGCTGAAGAACTATCCGGATCGTGTGCTGCCGGATCGTCAGCAGGTGACGATGGATAAGCCATTCCTTAATGCCTACTCGCGTCTGCTGATTAAAACCTGCCACCGCCGCGGCGCCTTTGCGATGGGCGGCATGGCCGCGTTCATTCCGAGTAAAGATCGTGACCGCAATGCGTGGGTGCTGAACAAAGTCAAAGCCGACAAAGAGCTGGAAGCTAAAAACGGTCACGACGGCACCTGGATCGCGCATCCCGGTCTGGCTGATACGGTGATGGACATCTTCAACCATGCGCTGGGCGATAACCCCAACCAACTGCACGTCACCCGCGACGAAGATGCGCCTGTTACCGCCGACGAACTGCTGGCCCCCTGTGACGGCGAGCGTACCGAAGAGGGCATGCGCGCCAATATCCGCGTGGCGGTGCAGTACATCGAAGCCTGGATCTCCGGCAATGGCTGCGTGCCGATTTATGGCCTGATGGAAGACGCTGCAACGGCAGAAATCTCGCGCACCTCAATCTGGCAGTGGATCCATCACGAAAAATCGCTCAGTGACGGCACGCCCGTCACCAAAGCGCTGTTCCGCCGCATGCTGGCGGAAGAGATGCAGGTGATCCAGGAAGAACTGGGTGAACACCGGTTCAGCAGCGGGCGCTTCAGCGATGCCGCGCGCCTGATGGAGCAAATCACCACCTCCGACGAGCTGATCGACTTCCTGACCCTGCCGGGCTACCGCCTGCTGGCGTGATCCCCACATAATAAAAATGGAGCATCTGCGATGAAAACCCGTACCCAACAAATCGAACAACTACAACAAGAATGGACTAACCCGCGCTGGGAGGGCATCCGTCGCCCGTACAGCGCCGATGAAGTGGTGAAGCTGCGCGGCTCGGTGAATCCGGAATGCACGCTCGCTCAGCTGGGCGCCGCCAGAATGTGGCGGCTCCTGCACGGCGAGTCGAAAAAAGGCTATATCAACAGTCTCGGCGCGCTGACCGGCGGTCAGGCACTGCAACAGGCGAAGGCCGGGATCGAAGCGATTTATCTCTCCGGCTGGCAGGTGGCGGCCGATGCTAACCTCGCGTCCAGCATGTATCCGGATCAATCCCTCTATCCGGCGAACTCCGTACCCGCGGTGGTGGATCGGATCAACAATACCTTCCGCCGCGCGGATCAGATCCAGTGGGCGGCAGGCATCGAACCGGGGGATCCGCGCTATGTGGATTACTTCCTGCCGATCGTTGCAGATGCCGAAGCCGGTTTCGGCGGCGTGCTTAACGCGTTCGAACTGATGAAGTCGATGATCGCTGCGGGCGCGGCGGCCGTGCATTTTGAAGATCAGCTCGCCTCGGTGAAAAAATGCGGCCATATGGGCGGCAAAGTGCTGGTGCCGACGCAGGAAGCCATCCAGAAGCTGGTAGCGGCGCGTCTGGCGGCAGACGTGATGGGCGTGCCGACGCTGCTCATCGCCCGTACCGATGCTGACGCCGCCGATCTCATCACCTCCGACTGTGATGAATATGACCGTGAATTTATTACCGGCGAACGCACCAGCGAAGGCTTTTACCGCACACGGGCAGGTATTGAACAGGCGATCAGCCGCGGCCTTGCTTACGCCCCTTATGCCGATCTGGTGTGGTGCGAAACCTCGAAACCGGATCTGGAGCAGGCGAAGCGTTTTGCCGACGCCATTCATGCCCGCTTCCCCGGCAAACTGCTGGCCTATAACTGCTCGCCGTCGTTCAACTGGCAGAAAAATCTCGACGACGCCACCATCGCCAGCTTCCAGCAGCAGCTGGCGGAGATGGGTTACAAATACCAGTTCATCACCCTCGCCGGCATCCACAGCATGTGGTTCAACATGTTCGACCTGGCCCATGCATACGCGCAGGGCGAGGGCATGAAGCATTACGTTGAAAAGGTCCAGCAGCCGGAATTCGCCGCTGCGAAAGAGGGTTACACCTTTGTGTCTCATCAGCAGGAAGTGGGTACCGGTTACTTCGACAAAGTGACGACCATTATTCAGGGCGGCACCTCCTCCGTTACCGCGCTGACCGGTTCGACGGAAGAACAGCAGTTCTGACGTCCTGTTGCCCGGTGGCGTGAGGCTTACCGGGCCTGCGGATCCTGTCGTTGTGCAGGCCGGATAAGCGAAGCGCCATCCGGCAATCCCAATTTCGGACGAGGGCAAAAGATGTCCCGTGACCTGGAACTGTTAATCGCCCAGACCATTCTCCAGGGTTTTGACGCGCAGTATGGGCGCTTTCTGGAAGTGACCTCCGGCGCACAACAGCGCTTTGAGCAGGCGGACTGGCACGCCGTGCAACAGGCGATGAAAAGCCGTATCCATCTCTACGATCATCACGTCGGGCTGGTGGTCGAGCAGTTACGCTGCATCACCGATAACCAGACGCTCAGCGCCGGATTTCTGCTGCGCGTCAAAGAGCAGTACACCGCCTTGCTGCCTGATTATCCGCGTTTTGAAATCGCCGAAAGCTTCTTTAATTCCGTCTACTGCCGCCTGTTCAGTCACCGTCAGCTGACGCCCGAACGGCTGTTTGTGTTCAGCTCACAGCCCGCGCAGCGTCTGCACGTTACGCCGCGGCCGCTGGCGAAAGACTTTACGCCGTATTACGGCTGGCACGCGCTGCTTCATAACGTGCTGGAAGATCTACCCCTGCGACTGCCGTGGCAGGATCAGGCGCGTGATGTGGGTTATATCGTGGCGCATCTGCTGGAAAATTTCGGTGAAGCGCGGTTACGTCAGGCGCGTTTGCAGATCGCCAACGAACTGTTTTATCGCAACAAGGCCGCGTGGCTGGTGGGAAAGCTGATCCTGCCTGACGCCACCGTGCCCTTTTTACTGCCGATCCACCGCGCGGACGATCACCGGCTGTTCGTTGATACCTGCCTGACCACCAGCGCCGAAGCCAGCATCGTCTTTGGCTTCGCCCGCTCCTACTTTATGGTTTACGCCCCTTTTCCCGGCGCGCTGGTGGAATGGCTGCGGGAGATCCTGCCCGGTAAAACCACCGCTGAGCTGTATATGGCGATTGGCTGCCAGAAACATGGCAAAACCGAAAGCTATCGGGAATATCTGCACTATATCGCTGACAGCGACGAGCAGTTTGTTGAAGCGCCTGGCATTCGCGGCATGGTGATGCTGGTGTTCACCCTGCCGGGATTCGACCGGGTGTTTAAGGTCATTAAAGATCGCTTCGCGCCGCAAAAGGAGATGGACGCCGCCCATGTGCGCGCCTGCTACCAGCTGGTTAAGGAGCACGATCGCGTCGGACGCATGGCCGACACCCAGGAGTTTGAAAATTTTGTGCTGGAGAAGCGGCGGATCGCTCCGGCGCTGATGACGCTGCTGATGGAGGAAGCGCCGGGCAAAATCACCGACCTGGGGGATAATATCGCCATCAGCCATCTCTATATTGAACGGCGCATGGTGCCGCTGAATATCTGGCTGGAGCAGGTGGAAGGCCAGGCGTTGCACGACGCCATCGAAGAGTACGGTAACGCCATCCGCCAGCTGGCCGCCGCCAATATTTTCCCCGGCGATATGCTGTTTAAAAACTTCGGCGTGACGCGCCACGGGCGGGTGGTGTTCTATGACTACGATGAAATTTGCTATATGACGGAGGTGAATTTCCGCGACATCCCGCCCGCCCGTTATCCGGAAGATGAGATGAGCGCCGAGCCATGGTACAGCGTGGCGCCGGGGGACGTATTCCCGGAGGAGTTCCGCCACTGGCTGTGCGCCGATCCGCGCTGCCGGGCGCTGTTTGAAGAGCTGCACGCCGATCTCTTTCGCGCGGAGTACTGGCGCGGGTTACAGGAACGCATTCGGCAGGGCTATATAGAAGACGTTTACGCCTATCGCCGCCGCCAGCGTTTCAGCCAGCGTTACGGAGCGGGGTGACAGGCCGGGTATTATGCAATTGTGGTATTTGTAGGCCGGGTAAGGCGTAGCCGCCACCCGGCATCTCTTGGTTGCAACACCACATTACCGTGTGCCGCCGTACGCCAGCGTCACTTCTTTCGCCGCTTTGATCACCAGCGCGCCCAGCTCCGTCACGCGGTCATCGGTAATACGCGAGATCGGCCCGGAAATGGAGATCGCCGCAAAAGGTTCGCGATGCTCATCAAAAATACAGGCCGCCACACAGCGCAGGCCGAGTGCGTGCTCTTCATCATCCAGGGAGTAACCGCGCTTGCGCGTCTGGGCCAGATCTTCTTTCAGATGCAGCGGCGACACCAGAGTCGCATGAGTATATGCATGCAGTCCCTGACGGTGCAGCAGCCCGGTGACCTGCTCTTCAGAAAGCTGCGCCAGAAAGGCTTTCCCCGCGCCGGACGCATGCATCGGCAGCTTACCGCCGATCGGCGCTGACATCCGCATTAACTGCGTGCACTGCACCTGATCGATAATAATCGCCTGATGATCGCTCTGGTCGAGCACCGCCAGATTCACCGTCTCGCCGGAGTCCTCCATCAGCTTGCGCAGAATGGGATGCACAATCGCCAGCAGATTACGGCTTTGCAAAAAACTGCTGCCGATAACGAACGCATGCGCGCCTACAGCCCAGTGCCCCAGCTCACCTACCTGACGGACAAAGCCCAGCTGCTGCATGGTGGTCAGCAGGCGGTGCGTCGTGGAGTTCGGCAGGCCAGCCTGCTGCGCCAGTTCCGTCAGCGCCACGCTGCCATGGGATTCAGCGATCCACTCCAGCAACTTCAGGCCGCGCGTTAGCGACTGCACCTGGCCGGTGGCCTGTTGTGCAGCGGCGGGGGCGGGTTTTCTTCCGCGTTTGGCGGGAACTGTGGCAACCATGGCTGACTCCTTTTCTGTATCGTGGAAATCATTTTCGTTTTATTTGATTATATTGCAACCATCCTCTTACTGATCGGAGGAGTGGTTATGAACATGTCTCATGTTCAGCGCTGTTCTCTTTTCCGCCACAGGGGATTGTGCCAGTATGGTCTGCTGGCCTTTCTGGCCTGGTTGAGCGTCGTCAGGAGCACTCGTGAGCAGCAAAGTTGAGCAACTGCATCAGCAGTTAAAAAAACGCATTCTGGTTCTGGACGGGGGCATGGGCACCATGATCCAGGGCTATCGTCTGAGTGAGCAGGATTTCCGCGGCGAACGTTTCGCCGACTGGCCCTGCGATCTGAAAGGTAACAATGACCTGCTGGTGCTGAGCAAACCGGAGGTGATCACCGCCATCCACAACGCCTATTTTGAGGCGGGCGCGGACATCATTGAAACCAACACCTTTAACTCCACGACAATCGCCATGGCGGATTACCAGATGGAATCCCTGTCGGCGGAGATCAACCGCGAGGCGGCGAAACTGGCCCGCGCCTGTGCCGATGAATGGACAGCCCGCACGCCTGACAGGCCCCGCTATGTGGCGGGCGTGCTCGGCCCGACCAACCGCACGGCGTCTATTTCGCCGAACGTCAACGATCCGGCGTTCCGTAACATCACTTTCGATCAGCTTGTCGAGGCCTACCGGGAATCGACCCGTGCGCTGGTGGAGGGCGGCAGCGACCTGATCCTCATCGAAACCGTGTTCGACACCCTGAACGCCAAAGCAGCGATTTTCGCGGTGAAAGCCGAATTCGACGCGCTGGGCATTGAGCTGCCGATCATGATTTCCGGCACCATTACCGACGCCTCCGGGCGCACGCTGTCCGGGCAGACCACCGAAGCCTTCTATAACTCGCTGCGCCACGCCGATGCGCTCACCTTCGGCCTCAACTGTGCGCTTGGCCCGGATGAACTGCGTCAGTACGTGCAGGAGCTGTCGCGCATCGCGGAGTGCTACGTCACCGCTCACCCGAACGCCGGGCTGCCGAATGCCTTCGGCGAATACGATCTCGACGCCGACACCATGGCCACGCAGATCCGTGAATGGGCCGAAGCGGGCTTTCTGAATATCGTCGGCGGCTGCTGCGGCACCACCCCGGAACACATTGCCGCCATGGATCGCGCGGTGGCGGGATTAGCGCCGCGCGCCATACCGGAGTTGCCGGTAGCCTGTCGCCTTGCCGGGCTGGAGCCGCTGAACATCGGCGCAGACAGCCTGTTTGTGAACGTCGGCGAGCGTACCAACGTCACCGGCTCTGCCAAATTCAAACGCCTGATCAAAGAAGAAAAATATAACGAAGCGCTGGAAGTTGCCCTGCAACAGGTGGAGAGCGGCGCGCAAATTATCGACATCAATATGGATGAGGGGATGCTCGACGCCGAAGCGGCGATGGTGCGTTTCCTCAACCTGATCGCCGGCGAGCCGGACATCGCCCGCGTGCCGATCATGATCGACTCATCCAAATGGGAAGTGATCGAAAAAGGCCTGAAATGCATTCAGGGCAAAGGCATCGTTAACTCCATTTCCATGAAAGAGGGCGTCGAGGCCTTTATTCATCATGCGAAACTGGTGCGGCGCTACGGCGCGGCGATGGTGGTGATGGCGTTCGATGAAGTGGGCCAGGCCGACACCCGCGCGCGTAAAATCGAAATCTGCCGCCGGGCCTATAAAATTCTTACCGAAGAGGTGGGTTTCCCGCCGGAAGACATCATTTTTGACCCGAATATCTTCGCCGTCGCCACCGGCATCGAAGAGCACAACAACTACGCGCAGGACTTTATCGGCGCCTGCGAAGACATTAAACGCGAACTGCCGCACGCGATGATTTCCGGCGGCGTGTCAAACGTCTCCTTCTCCTTCCGTGGCAACGATCCGGTGCGTGAAGCCATTCACGCCGTATTCCTCTATTACGCCATCCGCAACGGCATGGACATGGGCATCGTTAACGCCGGACAGCTGGCGATTTATGACGATCTGCCCGCTGAACTGCGCGACGCGGTGGAAGACGTGGTGCTTAACCGCCGCGACGACGGCACTGAGCGTCTGCTGGATCTGGCGGAAAAATACCGCGGCAGCAAAGCCGACGACGGCGCGAACGCGCAGCAGGCCGAGTGGCGCAGCTGGGACGTGCGTAAACGTCTCGAATACTCGCTGGTCAAGGGCATCACCGAGTTTATTGAAGCGGATACCGAAGAAGCCCGCCAGCAGGCCGAACGCCCCATCCAGGTGATCGAAGGCCCGCTGATGGACGGCATGAACGTGGTTGGCGATCTGTTCGGCGAAGGGAAAATGTTCCTGCCGCAGGTGGTGAAATCCGCCCGCGTCATGAAACAGGCGGTGGCCTGGCTGGAGCCGTACATCGAAGCCAGCAAAGAGAAAGGCAAAACCAACGGCAAAATGGTGATCGCCACCGTGAAGGGCGACGTACACGACATCGGCAAAAATATCGTCGGCGTGGTGTTGCAGTGTAATAACTATGAGATTGTCGATCTGGGCGTGATGGTGCCGGCCGAGAAGATCCTCAAAACCGCCCGTGAAGTGAATGCCGACCTGATTGGTCTGTCCGGCCTTATCACGCCGTCGCTGGATGAAATGGTCAACGTGGCGAAAGAGATGGAGCGCCAGGGCTTTACCATTCCGCTGCTGATTGGCGGGGCAACCACTTCCAAAGCGCACACCGCGGTGAAGATTGAGCAGAACTACAGCGGCCCGACGGTCTACGTGCAAAACGCCTCGCGCACCGTGGGCGTGGTGTCTGCGCTGCTGTCCGACGATCAGCACGACGATTTTGTCGCCCGTACCCGCAAAGAGTACGAAACCGTACGCATTCAGCATGGGCGTAAAAAACCGCGTACCCCGCCGGTCACCTTACAGGCGGCGCGGGAAAACGATCTGGCTTTCGACTGGGAAAGCTACACCCCGCCGGTGGTGCATCGTCCCGGCGTACAGGAAGTCAGCGCCAGCATAGAAACGCTGCGTAACTACATCGACTGGACGCCGTTCTTTATGACCTGGTCGCTGGCCGGAAAATACCCGCGCATTCTTGCAGATGAGGTGGTGGGGGAAGAGGCGCAGCGCCTGTTTAAAGACGCCAACGATCTGCTTGATAAGCTGAGCGCCGAAAAATCGCTTAATCCGCGTGGCGTGGTCGGGCTGTTTCCGGCAAACCGGGTGGGTGATGACGTGGAGATTTACCGCGACGAGTCCCGCACCCGGGTGCTGACGGTGGCGCATCACCTGCGGCAGCAGACCGAGAAGATCGGCTTTGCCAACTACTGCCTTGCCGATTTTGTCGCCCCGAAAAGCAGCGGCAAAGCGGATTATATCGGCGCTTTTGCCGTAACCGGCGGTCTGGAAGAGGACGCGCTGGCTGAGGCCTACGATGCGCAGCACGATGATTACAACAAGATCATGGTCAAGGCCGTCGCCGACCGTCTGGCGGAAGCCTTTGCAGAATACCTTCACGAGCGGGTGCGCAAAGTGTACTGGGGCTACGCGCCGAATGAGAACCTCAGCAACGAGGAGCTGATCCGCGAGAACTACCAGGGGATCCGCCCGGCGCCGGGGTATCCGGCCTGTCCGGAGCACACCGAAAAAGGCACCATCTGGCAACTGCTGGACGTGGAAACCCACACCGGCATGAAGCTGACGGAATCCTTCGCCATGTGGCCGGGCGCGTCGGTATCGGGCTGGTACTTCAGCCATCCTGACAGCAAATACTTTGCGGTTGCGCAGATCCAGCGCGACCAGGTGGAAGA
Source organism: Enterobacter sp. K510 (assembly GCF_055804875.1). Lineage (NCBI taxonomy): Bacteria > Pseudomonadati > Pseudomonadota > Gammaproteobacteria > Enterobacterales > Enterobacteriaceae > Enterobacter > Enterobacter sp. K510. Next base: position 11,459 of record NZ_JBNRLQ010000009.1, read on the forward strand.
CTACGCCCTGCGCAAAGGGATGACGGTAACGGAAGTGGAGCGCTGGCTGGCCCCACATCTGGGCTACGACGCGGATTAACCCTGTCATATTTGGTTAATAATAAACAAGGCACCTTCCGGGTGCCTTGGCACTTTATTACATTTAAGACCTTATACTTACCTGAGTGAACTCACCTTTCCCCACGGGAGAAGAGGAGGAGAAAGGAAACCAACAATACTCAGGAGGCAACCATTCCGTGTTAACGCTGTTACACCTGTTATCCGCTGTCGCCCTGCTGGTCTGGGGAACCCATATCGTGCGCACCGGCGTCATGCGCGTGTTCGGCGCGCGGCTGCGTACCGTACTCAGCCGCAGCGTGGAAAAGAAACCGCTCGCCTTCTGCGCGGGGATTGGCGTCACCGCGCTGGTACAGAGCAGTAACGCCACCACTCTGCTGGTGACCTCTTTCGTCGCCCAGGATCTGGTGGCGCTGGCCCCGGCGCTGGTGATTGTGCTGGGCGCGGATGTTGGTACGGCGCTGATGGCGCGCGTGCTGACCTTTGATCTTTCATGGCTGTCGCCGCTGCTGATATTTATCGGCGTGATTTTCTTCCTTGGCCGCAAACAGACGCGCGCCGGACAGATGGGGCGCGTGGGTATTGGCCTCGGGCTTATTCTGCTGGCGCTGGAGCTGATCGTACAGGCGGTGACGCCCATCACCCAGGCCAACGGTGTAAAAGTGATTTTTGCCTCGCTGACGGGCGATCTGATGCTGGATGCGCTGATAGGCGCAATGTTTGCAGTGATCACCTATTCCAGTCTGGCGGCGGTGCTGCTGACCGCCACGCTGACGGCGGCGGGGGTGATCGCTTTCCCGGTCGCGCTCTGTCTGGTCATTGGCGCAAACCTCGGCTCCGGCCTGCTTGCGGTACTCAATAACAGCGCTGCTAATGCCGCCGCCCGCCGGGTGGCGATGGGCAGCCTGCTGTTTAAGCTGGTGGGCAGCCTGGCGATCCTGCCGTTTGTGCATCTGCTGGCTGATGCCATGGACCGGCTGCCGCTGCCGGAGTCCGAGCTGGTGATCTATTTCCACGTTTTCTACAACCTGATCCGCTGCCTGGTGATGGTGCCTTTTGTCGGGCCGATGGCGAATTTCTGTAAGCGTATCATTCGTGATGAGCCGGAGCTGGATGCGCGCTTAAAACCGAAGCATCTGGATACCAGTGCGCTGGACACCCCCGCGCTGGCGCTGTCCAATGCCGCGCGCGAAACGCTGCGCATGGGCGACGCCATGGAGCAGATGCTGGTGGATTTTAAAAAGGTGATGCACGGCGAGCCGCGTCAGGAAAAAGAGCTGCGTAAAACAGCGGATGACATCAACGTGCTCTACACCGCCATCAAACTCTACCTGGCGCGTATGCCGAAGGACGAACTGGCGGAGGAAGAATCCCGCCGCTGGGCGGAAATTATTGAAATGTCCCTTAACCTCGAACAGGCGTCGGACATTGTCGAGCGGATGGGTAGCGAAATCGCCGATAAATCCCTCTCCGCACGGCGGGCGTTTTCGCTGGAAGGCTTAAACGAACTGGACGCGCTGCTGGAGCAGTTGCTCAGCAACCTGCAACTGGCGATGTCGGTATTCTTTTCCGGCGATGTACCCAGCGCCCGCCGCCTGCGCCGCCGCAAACACCGTTTCCGCATCCTCAACCGGCGCTACTCTCATGCGCACGTTGATCGGCTACATCAGCAAAACGTGCAGAGTATTGAAACCAGTTCGCTGCATCTGGGGCTGCTGGGGGACATGAAACGTCTGAACTCGCTGTTCTGCGCGGTGGCCTACAGCGTGATGGAACAACCGGATGAAGACGACGAGCGCGACGAGTATTAATATTTTCTCTGTGCCGGATAGCCATGCTGTCCGGCTCAGCCAAAGAGTTCACTGTGCGTACCGAGATCGATAAAGGTGACCAGGTTTTGGGTGTCATCAAGCCGGTAAACCAGCAGGAAATCACCCCCGATATGTAACTCTCTGGCGCCTGCCCATTCCGCCCCGTTCAGTTCATGATCCAGATATTCAGCAGGCAATGTGGTCTGACAGAAAATGAGTGACATAACGTCCGCAACAGCATGCATATTACGTCGGCCAGCTTTGTTGTAACGTGCCCAGGACTTTGCAAAAGTGCGGGTATATTCCACCCGGCGAGGGAGTTTACTTCTCTTGTGATTCATCGTCGTTCAGTCCCTTGAGCATATCGTCCACCGACGTAAAGCGATGACTTGCTTTCGTTTCGATCTCCGTTGCTTCCTGCAACGCGATTTTCATTCTGGCAGAAGGGCGCTTAACCTCAAACGGGATACCCTGATGGCTGACCACCTGTTCAAGGAAAAGGCGAACGGCGCTGCTTACCGTAAGTCCACAGTCGCGTAATACCTGACTCGCTTCATTTTTCAGCTCCTCAGAAATACGCATTTTAATGCTGGTTTGCATAAATCTATTCTCCACAAAGTTGTGGGTACATTGTGGGTCCACTGTGCTTATTTTTCAAGCATTGCGCTGTCAGAGAGAAACCTGTGACCTCACAAAGCCATTTTTTCTGACGCGGCAGGTAAGGTATATTCCGCTTTTACAGGAGAATTTATGCTGCCAGACTCATCAACCCGATTAAACAAATACATTAGCGAAAGCGGGATCTGCTCGCGTCGCGAGGCTGACCGTTACATCGAGCAGGGAAACGTCTTTATTAACGGCAAACGCGCCGCTATTGGCGACCAGGTCTCTCCCGGCGATGTGGTAAAAGTTAACGGTCAGTTGATTGAGCCGCGGGAAGCGGAAGATTTGGTGTTTATCGCGCTGAATAAACCCGTGGGGATCGTCAGCACCACGGAAGACAGCGAAAAAGACAACATTGTGGATTTCGTGAACCACAGTAAGCGCGTTTTCCCCATCGGGCGTCTGGATAAAGACTCGCAGGGGCTGATTTTCCTCACCAACCACGGCGATCTGGTGAATAAAATCCTGCGCGCCGGTAACGATCACGAAAAAGAGTATCTGGTGACGGTCAACAAACTGGTTACCGATGAGTTTATTCGCGGCATGGGCGCAGGCGTGCCGATCCTCGGTACGGTAACCAAAAAGTGCAAAGTCAAAAAGGAAGCGCCCTTTACCTTCCGTATTACGCTGGTTCAGGGGCTGAACCGTCAGATCCGCCGCATGTGCGAACATTTCGGTTATGAAGTGACGAAGCTGGAGCGCACGCGCATCATGAACGTCAGTCTCAGCGGATTACCGCAGGGGGAGTGGCGCGATCTGACGGACGATGAGCTGATTGGCCTGTTTAAGCTGATTGAAAATTCCAGTTCGGAAGCAAAGCCGAAAGGAAAAGCCAAACCGAAGGCCCAGTCCGCGAAAGCGCCTGCGGCGAAAGCCGCGAAGCCCGACGACAAAAGCCGGGCGAAACCTGCCGGCAAACGCTTCGTGCAGCCGGGCCGTAAGAAAAAAGGCCGCTAAACCCTAACGCTTGCCGCGCGTGGAGGTATTGGCAGACCAGGAATAGGTCGCCTCCGCGTCCGGTTTATAGGCTTTTTGCTTCTTCGCCTGTCGCGCCTTTTTGGCCGCCGCTTCACGCTCCGCCATCAGTTTATCGATGTACTCTTTTTTCACATGATTGGTTTCAGAATTGGTGAGCAGACGCCCGTGTGATATGCGTGCGCGGTCGAGCAGTGTTTTCAGCTCGCGCTGTTCACTTTCCGTCATATCTTGTTGTGTCAGTCTTGCAATAGCCATGGTGACGATCTCCTGGGGAAAGTGCCACGAGTGTACGTGATGAACGCGATCCATGCAGTAACCTTCGTCGCACAAAAAAATGCCGGGTAAAAACCCGGCAGCAAGGCGTGATAAACGACAGCAGCACTCTTACTCAAATAAATTGTGATGCAGTTTCTGCACGACCTGCTCAGCCTCGCCGCCCGGCACCAGGAAGCACAGGTTATGGCTGGATGCGCCATAGCAAATCATGCGGATATTGAACGGCTCCAGCACGCCAAACACCTCTTTGCCCACGCCGCAGGCTTTCGACAGATCGTTGCCGATCAGCGCCACCAGCGCGAGATTTTCTTCCACTTCCACACGGCACAGGGCCGACAGCTCCATCAGCAGCGATTGCGTCAGCAGCGTATCGCCGGTGGAGGTGGAGCCGGTGGTGTCCAGCGTCAGCGCCACGCTGACTTCGGAGGTGGTGATCAGATCCACGGAAATATTGTGACGGGCGAGGATGCCGAATACCTCCGCCAGAAAACCGCGGGAGTGCAGCATGTTCAGGCTGTGCAGAGTGACCAGCGTCTGCTTACGACGCAGCGCCAGCGCGCGGAACAGCGGCGGGTTTTGCGTTTCATTGCATACCAGCGTGCCGCCTGCCTGCGGATCTTTGCTTGAACCGACAAACACCGGTATATCGCTGCGCACGGCGGGCAGCAGGGTTGCCGGGTGCAGCACTTTCGCGCCGAAGGTCGCCATTTCGGCGGCTTCTTCAAAGGCGATTTCGTCGATGCGTTTTGCCGCTGGCACCACGCGCGGATCGGTGGTGTAGATGCCCGGTACATCCGTCCAGATATCAACGCGGGTGGCGTGCAGCGCTTCTGCCAGCAGTGCCGCCGTGTAATCGCTGCCGCCGCGACCAAGCGTGGTGGTACGGCCTTTGGATTCGCTGCCGATAAAGCCCTGGGTGATCACCAGGCCTTCTTCCAGACGCGGCGCAAGCTGTTGTTTCGCCAGCTCCGCCAGCGCGGTGACGTCCGGCTCGGCACGGCCAAAGCGGTCACTGGTGCGCATGATTTTACGCACGTCAAACCAGCGGGCGTCGACGTTGCGCTCACGCAGGATCTCTACAAACAGCAGGGTGGACATTAATTCGCCATGGCTGACCAGTTCATCGGTCAGCGCGGTAGAGGTGGCCAGCGACGCCGCTTCCGCCAGCGTGGTGATGTTTTCCAGCAGGCGGTCGATTTCCTCGCGGATGACGTTCGGATTGCGCATACGCTCCAGAATGTCGAACTGGATTTTGCGAATGGCGTCCAGCTTCACGAAGCGCTCAGTGGCTTCAAGCCCCTCTGCCAGCGCCACCAGCAGGTTGGTGACGCCCGCTGACGCTGAGAGCACCACCAGGCGCACGCTGTCGTCAGAGAGCACCACATCGGCGCTGCGGTTCATGGCATCAAAATCGGCAACGCTGGTGCCGCCGAATTTGGCGACGATGAGCGGGGATACAGCTTCTGTCATAACGACCTCGTGTCAGGGAGAGAAAAAGCGACCATGGCACAAGGGCATATCGAAAACCGGTGCTGGCGCAAATACCGTATTTATAAATAAAAGGTGCGGCGGGCAGTGTCAACGCCGGGATTATGCGGATTATTCATGTTATCCAGCCGCCCAGGAAATTAACTTATAACGGCTATACTTTGCGCGGGCCTTCCTCTTAACGCGACGATCCCCATTACACAAAAACCATCACAATTTTTGTGCGCAGGCGCTACAATCGACCGCAGTTAACATTCTCAAATCAGAAGAGTATTGCCATGAAAAACATTAACCCGAAGCAAACTTCTGCCTGGCAGGCACTGCAAAAACACTATGAGGCGATGAAAGATGTGACCATCGCCGAGCTCTTCGCGCAGGACAGCGATCGTTTCGCGAAGTTCTCCGCCACCTTTAACGATCAGATGCTGGTGGATTTCTCCAAAAACCGCATCACTGAAGAAACGCTCTCCCTGTTACAGGATCTGGCCAAAGAAACCGATCTGGCTGGCGCCATCAAATCCATGTTCTCCGGTGAGAAGATCAACCGCACGGAAGATCGCGCGGTGTTGCACGTCGCGCTGCGTAACCGCAGCAATACGCCAATCCTCGTTGACGGCAAAGATGTGATGCCGGAAGTGAACGCAGTGCTGGAAAAAATGAAAGCCTTCTCGGAAGCGATCATTTCCGGTAGCTGGAAAGGCTATACCGGCAAGCCGATCACCGACGTGGTGAACATTGGTATCGGCGGCTCCGACCTCGGCCCGTTCATGGTGACCGAAGCGCTGCGCCCGTACAAAAACCACCTCAACATGCACTTTGTCTCTAACGTCGATGGCACCCACATCGCGGAAGTGCTGAAGAAAGTGAACCCGGAAAGCACGCTGTTCCTCGTGGCGTCCAAAACCTTCACCACCCAGGAAACCATGACCAACGCCCTGAGCGCTCGCGAATGGTTCCTGAAAACCGCCGGCGATCAGCAGCACGTTGCGAAACACTTCGCCGCGCTCTCCACCAATGCGAAAGCAGTAGGCGAATTTGGTATTGATACCGCCAATATGTTCGAGTTCTGGGACTGGGTGGGCGGCCGTTACTCCCTGTGGTCAGCGATTGGTCTGTCGATCATCCTGTCCGTTGGCTTTGACAACTTTGTGGAACTGCTGTCCGGCGCGCACGCGATGGATAAGCACTTCTCCACCACCGCGCCGGAGCAAAACCTGCCGGTCCTGCTGGCGCTGATCGGCATCTGGTACAACAACTTCTTCGGCGCTGAAACCGAAGCGATCCTGCCGTACGACCAGTACATGCACCGTTTTGCCGCGTACTTCCAGCAGGGCAACATGGAATCCAACGGTAAGTATGTTGACCGTAACGGTAATCCGGTGGATTACCAGACTGGCCCGATCATCTGGGGTGAGCCGGGCACCAACGGCCAGCACGCGTTCTATCAGCTGATCCACCAGGGAACCAAAATGGTGCCGTGCGATTTCATCGCCCCGGCAATCACCCATAACCCGCTGTCTGATCACCATCCGAAGCTGCTGTCTAACTTCTTCGCTCAGACCGAAGCGCTGGCGTTTGGTAAATCCCGTGAGGTGGTTGAGCAGGAATATGCCGACCAGGGTAAAGATCCGAAAACGCTGGAGCACGTGGTGCCGTTTAAAGTGTTCGAAGGCAACCGCCCGACCAACTCCATCCTGCTGCGCGAAATCACGCCGGCAAGCCTGGGCGCGCTGATTGCGCTCTATGAGCACAAAATCTTCACCCAGGGCGCGATCCTCAACATCTTCACCTTTGACCAGTGGGGCGTAGAGCTTGGTAAGCAGCTGGCGAACCGCATCCTGCCGGAGCTGGGCGATGAAAAAGAAATCAGCAGCCACGACAGCTCAACCAATGGCCTGATCAACCGCTACAAGTCCTGGCGTAAATAAGGCATTGCAGGCCCGTGCAGGCGTAGCGTCGCCGGGCTATTTAAAATATCCATCTATACTAAAAGCCGATATTAGTATCGGCTTTTCTTATCGGATAATTCCCGTTGTCTGTGCCTTGCTGCAAATTCCTGTATTGAGTTTAATCTGAAAATCCAGAATGACCTGTTATTACCTGAGGGTTATTTTAGGATAATACGTAGCTTAAATCCTCAGCACCTCTATTTTATCCTTTTGAATTTAAATATATTAAAATTAAGTGAAGCGGTTTGACCGCAGGCCATTGTCCAATTATCTTAAAACCCTGTGGCTATTTCCCTGCTACGTAATTCGCCTGCCTTAGTTGTGTATACTCGATCGCGCCTGAGTCTCTCTCGGGTAAAAAATCCATTCATTCAATGAAGGGAAATTGATATGCGTAAAGTCCTGTATGGCATTTTTGCCATTTCAGCGCTGGCGGCGACGTCTGCGTTTGCGGCACCGGTGCAAGTCGGTGAAGCTGCAGGGTCGGCTGCAACGTCGGTATCGGCGGGCAGCTCGTCTGCGACAAGCGTCAGCACCGTGAGTTCTGCGGTGGGTGTCGCGCTCGCAGCGACCGGCGGTGGTGATGGATCCAATACCGGAACCACCACTACAACGACCACAAGTACCCAGTAATCGGGGGTACATTAACCATAACCACACTTCGGTGTGGTTATTTTGACCCTGGAGAATTGTTGTGAAGCGAGCCGGAATTGTTCTGCTTTGTCTGTTGCTTCAGGCGTGCTCCGGCACGACCAAAGGACTGGGAAGCGCGCTGTGGGATAGCATGTTCGGCACCCCTGGCGTCCATCTCACGGATGAAGACATCGCGGACATGCCCTACGCGAGCCAGTACATGCAGCTCAACGGCGGACCGCAGTTATTTGTGGTGCTGGCGTTCTCAGAAAACGGCCAGCTGAAATGGGTGACGCAGGATCAGGCCACTATCGTGACTCAGCATGGGCGCATCGTTAAGACCCTGATCGGCCAGGATAACCTTATCGAGGTGAACAATCTCGCCGCCGATCCGCTGACCAAACCCAATCAGGTGCGGGACGGCGCAAGCTGGACGCGGACGATGGGCTGGACGGAACACGGCCAGGTGCGTTACGCCACCGCGCAATCGACCTTCCGCTGGGCGGGCACCGATACTCTCGCGCTTGGCAGCGATGTCACCGACGTCCGCGTGCTGGAAGAAGAAGTGACCACCGATCAAAAAACATGGACTAACCGTTTCTGGATAGACAGTGAAGGGCAAATCAGGCAGTCAACCCAGTATCTGGGCGCTGATTATTTCCCCATCAACACTATGTTGATTAAGGCTGCAAAAGAAAAATGAAGGCACTTATCACATCGTTACTTTTAACCCTGATGCCTCCGCTGGCTTTTGCTGCGGGCACTATCAAGGTTTATTCGCCGGACAGCACACAGCCGAAAACATTAACCGATGCCCCTTTTCTGATTGATTTAGTCGGGCAGCCCCGGCTGGCAAACAGCTGGTGGCCGGGCGCGGTGATCAGCGAAGGCAAAGCCACGGTGATTGCCGAACAGCGTCATCAGGCGCTGCTGGCGCGTCTTGGCGCGCTGGCGAGTGAAGAAGAGGGCGACGATGCCGCCGCCATTAACAGCGTGCGCCGTCAGTTGCAGGCGGTGAAAGTGACCGGACGTCAGCTGGTGCCGCTCGATCCGGATCGGGTGCGCGTCGAACCTACGGCCAACCGTCCGCTGGAAGGTGAGTACACACTGTGGGTGGGGCCGCAGCCTGCTACCGTGACGGTCGCGGGGCTTATCAGCAGCCCCGGTAAGAAGCCCTTTCAGCCCGGGCGCGATGTGGCGGGCTATCTCGATGACATGAGCCTGCTCAGCGGCGCGGAACGAAGCTATGCGTGGGTGATTTACCCTGACGGGCGTACCGAGAATGTGCCTGTGGCGTACTGGAACCGGCGGCATGTCGAGCCGATGCCGGGCAGCGTGATCCTGGTCGGCTTTGCCGACTCGATCTGGAGCAGCCAGTACGAAGAAATTAACGCCGATATTCTTTACTCCCTCACGCATCGGATCCCGGATTAATGAAAAAAATCTATCTCTACAGTCTGCTGGCGCTGGGGGTGAACGCGGCGTGCCATGCAGAAACCTATCCGGCCCCCATTGGCCCGTCGCAGTCCGATTTTGGCGGCGTTGGCCTGTTGCAGACGCCCACGGCGCGCATGGCGCGTGAAGGCGAGATCAGCCTCAACTATCGCGATAACGATCAGTACCGCTACTATTCCGGCTCGGTGCAGCTTTTCCCGTGGCTGGAAACCACTCTGCGCTATACCGACGTGCGTACCCGTCAGTACAGCAGCGTGGATGCGTTTTCCGGCGACCAGACTTACAAAGATAAAGCCTTCGATTTAAAACTGCGCCTGTGGGAAGAGGGTTACTGGCTGCCGCAGGTGGCGGTGGGCGCGCGCGATATCGGCGGTACCGGCCTGTTTGACGCCGAATACATCGTGGCGAACAAAGCCTGGGGACCCTTTGATTTCTCGCTCGGCCTCGGCTGGGGCTATCTTGGCACCTCGGGCAACATCAAAAACCCGCTCTGTACCTACAGCAATAAATATTGCGTACGCGATAACAGCTACAATCAGGCCGGCTCTGTGGATGCCAGCCAGATGTTCCACGGGCCGACTTCGCTGTTCGGCGGCGTAGAGTACCAGACGCCGTGGCAGCCGCTGCGCCTGAAGCTGGAATATGAAGGTAACAACTACGAGCAGGACTTCGCGGGCAAACTGCCGCAACGCAGCAACTTCAACGTCGGGGCGATTTATCGCGTCACCGACTGGGCCGACGTCAATGTCAGCTATGAGCGCGGCAACACCTTCATGTTTGGCGTCACGCTGCGTAATAACTTTAACGATTTGCGCCCAAGCTATAACGATAACGCCCGTCCGCAATACCAGCCGCAGCCGCAGGACGCCATCCTGCAACATTCTGTGGTGGCGAATCAGCTGACGCTGCTGAAATATAACGCGGGCCTTGCGGATCCGCAGATTCAGGTGAAAGACGATACCCTGTACGTTACCGGCGAGCAGGTGAAATACCGCGACTCGCAGGAAGGGATCGAGCGCGCCAACCGCATCATCATGAACGATTTGCCGGACGGCATTCGCACCATCCGCGTGACGGAAAATCGTCTGAACATGCCGCAGGTGACCACTGAAACCGACGTCGCCAGCCTGCAACGCCATTTACAGGGCGAGCCGCTGGGACATGAAACCGAACTGGTGCAAAAACGTGTTGAGCCGGAGGTGCCGGACTCCACCGAGCAGGGCTGGTATATCGAAAAATCCCGTTTCGATTTTCATATCGATCCGGTGCTCAACCAGTCCGTAGGCGGCCCGGAAAGCTTCTACATGTACCAGCTGGGCGTGATGGCGACTGCCGATCTGTGGCTGACCGACCACCTGCTGACCACCGGCAGTCTGTTCGGCAACATCGCCAACAACTACGACAAATTCAACTACACCAACCCGCCGAAGGATTCGCTGCTGCCGCGCGTGCGTACCCATGTGCGTGATTACGTTGAAAACGACTACTACGTTAACAACATGCAGGCCAACTACTTCCAGTATCTCGGCAACGGCTTCTACGGCCAGGTGTACGGCGGCTATCTGGAAACCATGTACGGTGGCGCAGGCGCCGAAGTGCTGTGGCGTCCGGTGGACAGCAACTGGGCGTTCGGCATTGATGCCAACTACGTGAAACAGCGTGACTGGCGCGGTCCGAAAGAGATGATGAAGTTCACCGATTACAGTGTGAAAACCGGCCATCTCACCGCCTACTGGACGCTGCCGTTCGCGCAGGATGTGCTGATCAAGGCCAGCGTCGGGCAGTATCTGGCAGGCGATAAGGGCGGCACCCTGGAAGTGGCGAAACACTTCGACAGCGGCGTCGTGGTGGGCACCTATGCCACCATCACCAACGTGTCGCCTGAAGAGTACGGCGAAGGCGACTTCACCAAAGGCGTCTATGTCTCGATACCGCTGGATCTGTTCTCGACCGGCCCGACCCGCAGCCGCGCTGGCATCGGCTGGACACCGCTGACGCGTGACGGTGGTCAGATGCTGGGCCGTAAATTCCAGCTGTATGATATGACCAGCGATCGCTCCATTAACTTCCGCTAATAACGTGCCGGGCGGCGCTGCGCTTGCCCGGCCTACATCCACTCAGTAGGCCCGGTAAGCGCAGCGCCACCGGGCATTACCGCAAAATAAAAAAGTAGATCCAGATCACATTTCTGCGCTATACAGTAAGCTCGTCACTGTAATGAGGTGCTGTATGACATCGCTAAGTCGTCCCCGCGTTGAGTTCATCTCCACCATTTTGCAGACTGTGCTCAGTTTAGGTCTGCTCAGCCTTGGCCTGATCTTGGTGGTCTTTCTTGGCAAAGAGACGCTGCATCTGGCAGATGTGCTTTTTGCGCCGGAGCGCACCAGCAAATATGAGCTGGTAGAAGGGCTGGTGGTTTATTTTCTCTACTTCGAATTTATCGCGCTGATCGTGAAATACTTTCAGTCCGGTTATCACTTTCCGCTGCGCTATTTTATCTATATCGGCATTACCGCCATCGTGCGGCTGATCATCGTCGATCATAAATCGCCGATGGACGTGCTGATCTACTCCGCGGCGATCCTGCTGCTGGTCCTGACGTTATGGCTGTGTAACTCGAAACGGCTCAAGCGCGAATAAAAAAAGGCGGCCTGCGGGCCGCCTGACAAGCAAAAGTAACGCAACAATACAAGTTGAGGATAACAGTGGCATATCACGATGAAACTCAGCCTTTCACCCCGCCCGCCGTCAGGCCATTCACCAGCCAGCGTTGTGCCAGCAGGAACACCACGGTGATGGGGATTGCAGAAAGTACAGCCGCAGCGGCAAAGTCGCCCCACAGATAGTTTTGCGGATTGAGATATTGCTGCATACCGACCGCCAGTGTGTAGCTGTTAACATCACGCAGTAACAGCGAGGCGACCGGAACTTCGGTAATAGCGGCGATAAACGACAGAATAAACACCACCGCCAGAATAGGTACAGAGAGCGGCAACAGCACCAGACGGAACGCCTGCCATGGCGTTGCGCCATCCAGCGACGCCGCTTCTTCCAGCGAACCATCAATGGTTTCAAAATAGCCTTTAATCGTCCACACATGCAGCGCGATGCCGCCCAGATAGGCGAAGATCACCCCGCCGTGGGTGTTCAGCCCGATAAACGGAATGTACTGCCCGAGGCGGTCGAAGAGGGCATAAAGCGCCACCAGCGACAGCACAGCCGGGAACATCTGGAAAATCAGCATACTTTTCAGCAGCGTGGCTTTGCCCGGAAAACGCATACGGGCAAAAGCGTAGGCGCAGGTGGTGGACAGCGCCACAATGCCGATGGCGGTGATGGCCGCGATTTTGATCGAGTTCCACAGCCATAACAGCACCGGGAACGGCGGCGGCGTTACGCGACCATCGGCGTGCTCAATGCTGAAGCCGAGCGCCAGTTTCCAGTGCTCCCAGGAAATCTGATCCGGGATCAGGCTGCCGGTGGCGAAGTTGCCCGGACGCAGCGAAATCGCGATGACCATCAGCAGCGGGAACATGATCGCGGCGATAAAAATCAGCAGCCCGAGGTGCGTGATCAGAAGGCGCAGCTTTTGTGATTTGGGTTGTACCATAGCCATTTACAGTGCCCTCCTTAGTCAAATTTCATGCGTGTGGCTTTCAGGTTGATGATGGCAAGCGCCCCCACCAGCAGGAAAATCAGCGTGGCGATAGCCGCCGCCAGGCCAAAGTCCTGTCCGCCGCCGCCTTCAAAGGCGATGCGATAGGTATAGCTGACCAGCAAATCGGTATAGCCCGCAGGCGTGGTGGTGCCGAGCCGGTCCGGGCCGCCATTGGTTAACAGCTGGATCAGCACGAAGTTGTTAAAGTTAAAGGCGAAGCTGGCGATCATCAGCGGCGTCAGCGGCTTGATCAGCAGCGGGAAGGTGATCTTAAAGAAGTTCTGCAACGGGCTTGCACCGTCCATCGCCGAAGCCTCATAAAGATCGTCCGGGATCGCTTTCAGCAGGCCCATGCAGAGGATCATCATGTAGGGGTAGCCGAGCCAGGTATTGACGATCACGATCATCGCCCGCGCGGTTGTCGGATCGCTGAACCAGGCCGGACGGATGCCAAACAGCCCGCTCAGCATCATGTTGATCTCCCCGAAGCTCTGGTTGAACAGGCCTTTGAAGATCAGGATCGAGATGAACGACGGTACGGCGTAGGGCAGGATCAGCAGCACGCGATACAGCGCTTTGCCTTTGAGGGATTCCCACTGCACCAGGCAGGCCAGTACCATGCCGACCGCTACGGTCAGTACCACCGTCAGGAGTGAGAAAATCACCGTCCAGACGAAAATGGCGAAGAAAGGTTGCTGAATGCCTTCGTCGGTAAAGACGCGCATAAAGTTCTTCCAGCCGATGGTCACGGTATAGCCGGGGCTGAGTTTTTCGTCGCCCCAGTTGCCGTCAGCGTTAACGGCCTGGAAATAACCGATGTCATTGTTCGGGCGATACACCACGCCGCTCTGATTATTGGTCAGCGCGCCGTCATCGCCGCGCGTATACAGCGGGCGGGTGCCGGAGAACTGGCGCAGTGAACTCATGATGACTTTGCTGTCGTCGGGCAGCACAGCGGTCAGCTGGTTCAGCGCCTGACGATTCTGGGTGATCACGCGCAGATTGCCGCGTTCGCCTTCCGGCAGGGCGGGGGCTTCTTTCAGCTTCAGCGTCTGCTCGCCGCCGAACCTGAAGGCGTCCGAGACATAATTTTTGCCGCTTTCACCGTCGGTGAGCGCCAGGATCCAGTCACTACCCGCCGGGTAAAGTCCAAAATTAAATGACTTTCCGGCCTGATAAACGCGATCCATCAGCACCTCTTGCGCCCGCTCCTGGGTGAGCTGGTTGGTGCTGCTGTAGTTGGTGAAGGCGATGGCGATGGTACAGACCAGCGGGAACAATACGAACAGCCCCATACCCGCCACGCCAGGATAGACATAGCGCCAGGCGTAGGTTTTGCGATTCGCGAAAATATACAGGCCAGCAGAGCTTAAAATCAGCGTCATGATGGCAAACAGGTACTCCCCCTGGGCGTACATTAAAACCACAAGCCAGGCCACCAGCAGGCCGAGCAGGGCGATGGTTGCCCATTTTACGATCTCGCTTTGCCACCAATGACTCTTTCTAACGACATCCATGGGGATTCATCCTCTACCACTGTGAAAACCTGTAGGCCGGATAAGACGCATGGCGTCGCCATCCGGCAACTGCGCCTGATGGCGCTGCGCTTATCAGGCCTACATTTATTACTTACTTAGTTACACGGGCCTGTGCATCTTTCAGCGCGGCGTCAACGGTCTGGCGACCGCTGGCAGCGTTGATCACTGCGGTGCGTACGGCATACCAGAAGGCCGACATCTGCGGCACGTTCGGCATGATTTCACCGGTCTGCGCGTTTGCCATGGTGGCGGCAATGCGCGGATCCTTCGCTAACTGATCCTGATAGGATTTCAGGGCCACCGCGCCTAACGGCTTGTCTTTGTTCACTTCCGCCAGGCCATCGTCCGTCAGCAGGTAGTTTTCCAGGAACTCTTTCGCCAGTTCTTTGTTCGGGCTGGCGGCGTTAATGCCTGCGCTCAGTACGCCAACGAACGGCTTAGAGGCTTTGCCTTTGAAGGTCGGCAGCATGGTCACGCCGTAGTTCACTTTGCTCTTGTCGATGTTTGCCCATGCCCACGGCCCGTTGATGGTCATCGCGGTATCGCCTTTGTTAAAGGCGGCTTCGGCGATGGAGTAATCGGTATCCGCGTTCATGTGTTTGTTTTTGATCAGATCTACCAGGAAGGTCAGACCCGCTTTCGCGCCCGCGCTGTCGACGCCGACATCTTTCACGTCATACTTGCCGTTTTCATACTTGTACGCATATCCACCGTCGGCGGCGATCAGCGGCCAGGTGAAGTACGGCTCCTGGAGGTTGAACATCAGCGCGCTCTTACCTTTCGCCTTCAGCTCTTTATCCAGCGCCGGGATCTCTTCCCAGGTTTTTGGCGGATTCGGGACGAGATCTTTGTTGTAAATCAGGGAGAGGGCTTCAACAGAAATCGGGTAGGCGATGATCTTGCCGTTGTAACGCACCGCATCCCAGGTGAACGGGAAGAGTTTGTCCTGGAAAGCTTTGTCCGGGGAAATTTCCGCCAGCAGGCCTGACTGCGCGTAGCCGCCAAAGCGGTCGTGCGCCCAGAAAATAATGTCCGGGCCATCACCGGTGGCCGCCACCTGCGGGTATTTCTCTTCCAGTTTATCCGGGTGTTCAACGGTCACTTTGATGCCAGTGTCTTTCTCGAATTTTTTACCCACTTCGGCCAGGCCGTTATAGCCTTTATCGCCGTTGATCCAGATAACCAGCTTACCTTCTTCAATTTTGGCGAGAGCCGGTGCGGTCAGCATCATCGTCGCGATCGCGGATAATGCCAGAATGCCTGCGCCAGTTTTGATTTTCATAAATCCCGTCCTTTTTGGTGATGTGCTCTGACGATGTCGAACACAGGTACACAGAGGTGGCTTAACGGGTCTTAGTCTCCTGGTTTGGCAAGCGCTTCTCATCCTCCTGCGCCCTACGCCCCACCCCTCCTTTGTGTGATCTGCTTTGCATAAAACCCAGTTATGCGGGGCAGCGCACACAAAAACCCCGCCATTTTTGCAATCGCCATCACGAATTTCGCTGCAGCACGGAACTTGTGGGGGCAGAGCCGGTCGCCTCATCCTCCCGTCTCCTCCCCCATAAAAAAGCGAAGGGTGGAGGATCCACCCGCGCAATCAATCCCGCATAGTCCCCGCATCTTGAAGGTTTCAGCGTAGTAACAAAGGGAGAAGGGCATGGCGAGCGTGCACTTGCGCAAGGTAACGAAAGCCTGGGGCGACGTAGTCGTTTCGAAAGACATCAACCTCGACATTAATGAAGGCGAGTTTGTGGTGTTTGTCGGGCCGTCGGGCTGCGGTAAATCGACACTGCTGCGCATGATTGCCGGGCTGGAAACGATCACCAGCGGGGATTTACTGATTGGCGATACCCGCATGAATGACATCCCGCCCGCCGAGCGCGGCGTCGGCATGGTGTTCCAGTCGTATGCGCTCTATCCGCACCTGTCGGTGGCGGAGAACATGTCCTTTGGTCTGAAGCTGGCGGGCGCCAAAAAAGAGATGATTAACCAGCGGGTTACCCAGGTGGCGGAAGTGCTGCAACTGGGGCATCTGTTGGATCGTAAGCCGAAGGCGCTCTCCGGCGGTCAGCGTCAGCGTGTCGCCATTGGCCGTACGCTGGTGGCCGAGCCGCGCGTCTTCCTGCTGGATGAACCGCTGTCCAACCTCGACGCCGCGCTGCGCGTGCAGATGCGTATCGAGATCTCCCGCCTGCACAAGCGGCTGGGACGCACGATGATTTACGTGACCCACGATCAGGTCGAAGCGATGACGCTGGCCGACAAAATCGTGGTGCTGGACGCCGGGCGCGTGGCGCAGGTCGGCAAACCGCTGGAGCTGTATCACTACCCGGCAGACCGCTTTGTGGCGGGCTTTATCGGTTCACCGAAGATGAACTTCCTGCCGGTGAAAGTGACCGCAACGGCGATCGATCAGGTGCAGGTGGAACTGCCGAACCGCCAGCAGGTCTGGCTGCCGGTGGAGAGCAGCGACGTGCAGGTCGGCGCCAATATGTCCCTTGGCATTCGTCCGGAACACCTGCTGCCCAGCGATATCGCCGATGTCACGCTGGAAGGCACGGTGCAGGTCGTCGAACAGCTGGGCCACGAAACGCAAATTCATATTCAGATCCCCGCCATCCGTCAAAACCTGGTCTACCGCCAGGCTGACGTGGTGTTGGTAGAAGAGGGTGCCACATTCGCTATCGGCTTGCCGCCGGAGCGTTGCCATCTGTTCCGTGAGGATGGCACCGCTTGTCGTCGGTTGCACAAAGAGCCAGGCGTTTAAGCATTCCCATAACTTACACAAAATCATTCAGGGTGCATCGAGGCGGCAAGAGAATGAATCCCCGGGAGCGTACATAAGTACGTGACTGGGGTGAATGAACGTAGCCAACAAAGAGGCAACCTGAATGATGAAGTGTAAAAAGAAAAGCAATGCTCTCAGGAGATAGAACGATGATTACTCTGCGCAAACTTCCACTGGCTATCGCCGTTACAGCAGGCATTCTGTCTGCTCACGCTGGCGCGGTCGACTTCAAAGGTTATGCCCGTTCTGGTATCGGCTGGACCGGTAGCGGCGGCCCGCAACAATGCTTCCAGGCAACTGGCGCACAGTCCAAATACCGTCTCGGTAACGAATGTGACACTTACGCCGAAATCAAATTAGGCCAGGAAGTATGGAAAGAGGGCGATAAGAGCTTCTATTTCGACTCCAACATTGCCTATAACTCCTCACAGCTGAACGACTGGGAAGACAGCAATACCCCGGCGATCCGCGAATTCAACGTTGTGGGTAAAAACCTGATCGATTCTCTGCCAGGCGCGAACATCTGGGCCGGTAAGCGCTTCTATCAGCGTCATGACGTGCACATGATCGACTTCTACTACTGGGATATCTCCGGTCCGGGCGCAGGTCTGGAAAACATTGACGTTGGTATCGGTAAACTTTCCTTCGCTGCAACCCGTTCTACGGAATCCGGCGGTTCTTCCGCATCGGCAGAGCGCGATCCGGTGACGGGTGAAAGAACTTATAACAACGATGTGCCGAACGACGTGTTCGACGTGCGTTTAGCAGGTCTGGAAACTAACACCGACGGCGTACTGGAACTGGGCGTTGACTACGGTCACACCAACCTGCCGGACAACTACACGCTGCGTCAGGGCGGCTCGAAAGATGGCTGGATGTTCACCGCTGAACATACCCAGAGCATGATGAAAGGCTTTAACAAGTTTGTGGTGCAGTACGCCACCGACTCAATGACCTCCAACGGCAAAGGCCGTCCGGAAGGCGGCAGCATCAATAACGATGGCAGCATGATCCGCTTGCTGGATCACGGTGCGATCACCCTGGCCGATCGCTGGGATCTGATGTACGTCGGTATGTATCAGGATATCGACCGTGATGACAACAACGGCACCCGCTGGTGGACCGTGGGCGTGCGCCCGATGTTCAAATGGACGCCGATCATGAGCACCCTGCTGGAAGTGGGCTACGACAACGTGAAATCACAGCGTACCGACGAC
This sequence comes from Enterobacter sp. K510, assembly GCF_055804875.1. Classification (NCBI taxonomy): domain Bacteria; kingdom Pseudomonadati; phylum Pseudomonadota; class Gammaproteobacteria; order Enterobacterales; family Enterobacteriaceae; genus Enterobacter; species Enterobacter sp. K510. The sequence goes on from NZ_JBNRLQ010000009.1 coordinate 29,970, forward strand.
ACCAACAACCAGTACAAAATCACCCTCGCGCAACAATGGCAGGCTGGCGACAGCATCTGGTCCCGCCCGGCTATCCGCGTATTCGCCACCTATGCGAAGTGGGATGAGAAATGGGGTTACGCTAACACCAACGCGGATACCGCTGCCGGTTATACCAGTGGTTTAGCGTACAACGATACCTCCGCCCGTACCTTCAGCCGTGGCGACAACGACGAAGTGACCTTCGGCGCGCAGATGGAAATCTGGTGGTAATCCCCCGTTAACCTGACGTAATGACCAAAAGAGGGGCGCAAGCCCCTCAACCCTTTGGGTGACGCGCGCTATTGCCTGGCAACCGTGGCACCTGTGAATTCAGAGGTGAAAACAATGAAAATGAAAAAAAGTCTCGTCGCATTCTGTCTGAGCGCCAGCCTGCTGGCGGCATGCCCGCTTTCCGCGCTGGCGGACGTCAACTTTGTTCCACAAAACACCAGCAGCGCCCCGGCTATTCCGGCGGCGGAGCTGCAAAAACTGACCTGGACGCCGGTTAACCAGTCCAAAGCCCAGACCACCACAGTAGCGGCCGGCGGACAAACCATTAACGTGCCGGGGATCAGCGGCCCGGTGATCGCCTGGAGCGTGCCGGCCAATATCGGTGAACTTACGCTGACGCTGACCAGCGAAGTGGATAAACAAACGCAGGTCTTTGCGCCGAACGTGCTGATCCTCGATCAGAACATGACGCCATCCGCTTTCTTCCCGAGCGACTATTTCACCTATCAGGAACCGGGCGTGATGAGCGCCGATCGGCTGGAAGGCGTGATCCGCCTGACGCCTGCGCTGGGTCAGCAAAAAATCTACGTGCTGGCCTTTACCCGCGATCAGGATTTGCAAAAGACCACCAAACTGATCAACCCGGCGAAAGCCTATGCCAAAGGCGCGGGTAACGCGATCCCGGATATTCCCGATCCGCTGGCGCGCCACGTCACCGATGGCAAGCTGACGCTGAAAGTGAAAACCAACAGCGGCTCCAGCGTGCTGGTCGGCCCGCTGTTTGGCTCCTCCGGCCCGGATCCGGTGACGGTGGGCAATACCGCCGCCCCGGCAACCGCTTACAACGCACCGGCTGCACCTGTTGCTGCGCCAGCCCCGGCACCAGCTCCGGCAGTGAAGAAAGAGCCGGTGCTGAACGAAACCGAAAACTACTTTAACCAGGGTATCCGTCAGGCCGTCGCCAAAGGCGAGATCGACAAAGCCCTGAAATTGCTCAACGAAGCAGAAAGCCTCGGATCTAAAACTGCCCGTTCAACCTTTATCAGCAGTGTAAAAGGCAAGGGGTAATTCACCCCGCAATGCTGATTTTGCTGTTTGGTGCGCCTTAACGGGCGCACCTTTTTTTGCGCCCCGCGCACGCTGTTGCGTATCTGTTACGCTTTTGCAAAGGACATGAACTTTGCCCGCCCGTCTGTGCCGGTTCTGCGATACAATACTTTTACGTTTTGTACCGGAGAGTAAGGCATGTCACACCCTGCGCTAACGCAACTGCGTGCGCTGCGCTACTTTGACGCAATCCCCGCGCTGGATCCGCAACTGCTCGACTGGCTGTTGCTGGAAGATTCCATGACCAAACGTTTTGAGCAGCAGGGCAAACAGGTGAGCGTGACGCTGATCCGTGAAGCCTTTGTCGCGCCGGATGAGATCCCTGAGGAGCTGCCGCTGCTGCCTGCGGAATCACGCTACTGGCTGCGGGAAATTTTACTCTGTGCCGATGGCGAACCCTGGCTTGCCGGGCGCACGGTGGTGCCTGAATCCACCCTCAGCGGGCCGGAGCTGGCGCTGCAAAAGCTGGGTAATACGCCGCTCGGTCGTTATCTCTTTACCTCGTCTACGCTTACCCGTGACTTTATTGAAATTGGGCGTGAGGATACGCTGTGGGGACGCCGCTCCCGTCTGCGTCTGGGCGGGAAGCCGTTACTGCTGACGGAACTGTTTTTGCCGGCATCGCCGTTGTACTAAGAGGAAGATAAAATGGAGTGGAGTCTCACTCAGGATAAGCTGCTGGCCTTTCACCGCTTAATGCGCACCGATAAACCCATCGGCGCGCTGTTACTGTTATGGCCCACGCTGTGGGCGTTATGGGTCGCCACGCCGGGCGTGCCGCCGCTGTGGATCCTGGCGGTATTTGTCGCGGGCGTCTGGCTGATGCGCGCGGCGGGCTGCGTGGTGAACGATTATGCCGACCGTAAAATCGACGGCCACGTGAAGCGCACGGCAAACCGTCCGATGCCCAGCGGCGCGGTAACGGAAAAAGAGGCGCGCACGCTGTTTGTGGTGCTGGTGCTGCTGGCCTTTGTGCTGGTGCTGACCCTGAACCTGATGACCATTGCGCTCTCGGTGGCGGCGCTGGCGCTGGCCTGGGTTTATCCGTTTATGAAACGCTACACCCACTTACCGCAGGTGGTGCTGGGCGCGGCCTTTGGCTGGTCCATACCCATGGCGTTTGCAGCGGTGAGTGAGTCCTTACCACTGAGCTGCTGGCTGATGTTTGTCGCCAACGTCTTATGGGCAGTGGCCTATGACACGCTCTATGCGATGGTTGACCGCGATGACGATCTGAAAATCGGCGTCAAATCGACGGCCATTCTGTTCGGGCGTCACGACAAACTGATCGTCGGCCTGTTGCAGGTAATAGTGCTGGCGCTGATGACCGCCGTCGGCTGGCTGAATGGGCTGGGCTGGCCTTACTATGCGTCGATAGCAGTAGCTGGTGCGCTCTTTATCTATCAGCAGTGGCTGGTGGTGAACCGCGAACGCGAGGCCTGCTTTAAAGCCTTTATGAACAATAACTACGTGGGTCTGGCGCTGTTTTTAGGGCTGGCGGTGAGTTATCTGCTGTAAATAAAAAAGGCCGGGAGGCGGTGACGCCTTACCTGGCCTGTGATTCTGTGCGTGTTTGTAGGCCCGGCAAGCAAGCGCCGCCGGGCATTACGTTATACCGCGTCCGTCTGACTGGTTGCGCTCTCAATCGTTAAGCGCACATCAGAGGTCACCAGATCGGCGAGCAGCTGATAAACCTGCAAGGTTTTCGCCGGATCCGCATCCCCCGTATCGCTGATATAACCCTCGTCACGCAGCGTCAGCACCAGCGTACTGAACACCGCCTTATCGAAGAACTCCGGCGCGTTAATACCGTGCAGCACCGACAGACGCTGCGCCAGCGTGCGGCTCTCTTTTTCCAGCGTACTGCGGTTGATGGACGGGTTCGCGCTCAGCAGCCAGAAGGTGATGGCATAGCGTTGCAGCGTTTCACGGGCGCCGGCCGCCAGCAGTTGCAGCGTGCGGGAGCGTGACGGATTGATATGCAGACGATCGTCTTTATCAATGATCAGCCCCTGGCGCAGCAGTTCGGTGGTCAGGGTATCCAGTACCTCTCCTAACGCCTCTTTTTCCCAGCGCAGGAACAGCTCGGCTTTCAGCATTGGATACAGCGCTTCAACATGACGCAGCATCTCCTCGCGGGAGATATGGCGATGCTGGGTAATGATAGCCGCCATCAGGGAAGGCAGAACCAGCATATGCGCGATGTTGTTACGATAGTAGGTCATCAGCACCGCCTGCTCGCGCGGCAGAATGATGATGTCGCCGATGGTATCTTTCTCGACTTCAAACTTGTTCATTTGCAGCGCGTGATCGATAAGCCCGGACGCGGTGCTGGCCGGAACGGTGGCGTCTTCTGAATAAGGCGCATTGCGCAGCAGATCCAGATAACAATCCAGCTGCTCGGTCAGCTGTTCGCGGGTCAGCGAACGCTGGCGTGACGCCAGCAGCGCCGTCGAACACAGGTTCATGGCGTTCGCCGCACCGGCGTTGTTAATGCGCACCATCAGCTCGGCGGCGATGGTATTCACCGTCGGCGTCAGCCACGCCGGGCGCACCGCTTCAATAGGATCGATCGCTTCGCGCCACTCCGGCACATGCTGATTGAGATACGCGTTCAGCGGGATCGGCTCGCCAAAGTTCACATAACCCTGGCCCAGATTACGCAGCTTGCTTAAGCCACGCACCATCTGCATCAGGTTCTCTTTCTCTTTGGTCGCGCCGCGCAGCTCTTTGGCGTAAGTGCCCACTTCCATCACGTGCTCGTAGCCGATGTAAATCGGCACTAACGTAATAGGACGGGTGCCGCCGCGTAACATCGCCTGAAGGGTCATCGACAGGGTGCCGGTCTTCGGATCGAGCAGACGCCCGGTACGGGAACGACCGCCTTCCACAAAGTACTCCACCGAATAACCCCGGCTGAACAGCTCGCCGAGATACTCACGGAACACCGTGGAATAGAGCTTGTTGCCCTTGAAGGTACGACGGATAAAGAACGCGCCCAGGCGGCGGAAAATCGGCCCGGCGGGCCAGAAGTTCAGGTTAATACCGGCGGCGATATGCGGCGGCACCAGCCCCTGGTGGTAAAGCACGTAGGAGAGCAGCAGATAATCCATGTGGCTGCGGTGGCAGGGCACATAGACGATCTCGTGACCGTCGTGGGCCAACTGACGCACGCGCTCGGCGTTGTGGACGTTGATCCCCTGATACAGCCGGTTCCAGGTAAAGCTCAGAATGCGGTCAGAGACGCGGATCATTTCATAGGAGAAGTTCGCCGCAATCTCTTCCATCAGGGCGACGGCATTTTGCTGTGCCTTTTCATGGGAGATCTTTTTGCTGCGCGCTTCGTCTTCCACCGCGCGGGCAATGGCTTTTGAGGCCAGCAATTTATTGAACAGATCCTGACGCGCAGGCAGGCGCGGGCCGACCGCGGCCAGACGCTGGCGGGCAAAATGCATCCGCGCGACACGCGCCAGTTTCTGGGCGATAATTTTGTCAGTGCCATGTTCGGTGGCCATGCGGCGCAGCGAAACCGGCGGCGAGAAGCGCACAAAGCTGTCGCGTCCCAGCCAGGAGATAGCAAAGAATTTCTGTACGCCGTTCAGCATACGCAGCGGCGGGTTGACCTCGCCTTTCTCTCGACCCGGCGAGCGGCCAAACATCACCGACACCGGTACCATTTGCACGTCCAGATCGGGGTGGCTGCGGTGCAGATCGAGGTAATCATGGAACAGCTTGATCGACTCTTCCTTCGGCGTGTACCAGGTGAACACGCGGGGCCCGCTGTGAATAAAGATATAGCGCGGCAGCAGCGTGCCGTCGATTTCGAGTGGCTCCAGCGGATCGGGCAGATCGTTTGCCAGACACTGCGCGCGCAGGGTCAGTAAATCTGCCTTCGAGTTGTACGGTAAGACGTACATAATAGGGCGTGAGGTATCAAGTCCCAGTTCCTGGGCAGGTTCTGCCGGAATGGGCTTGCTTTTTACCAACGCGCCTAATGGTAAATTAAGTAATTTGTAGTAAATTCGTGGCCAGCCGGACATATACGATGTGAAGCCTCTGGTTAATAATCCTGTTGCGCCGCAAGAATATCAGAAAGCGCGCGTAAATTCTGTTGTACCAAGGTCTGCTTGCATAGACATTGACGCTAATTACATAAAAAGGTTCTTTTGATGGCCAATAATACCACTGGGTTTACTCGCATCATAAAAGCAGCAGGGTACTCCTGGAAAGGCGTTCGCGCCGCCTGGATCAACGAAGCGGCGTTTCGTCAGGAAGCGGTAGCGGTGATCCTGGCGATTGCCATTGCCTGCTGGCTGGACGTGGACGCTATCACGCGCGTGCTGCTGATCGGCTCGGTAGCGCTGGTAATGATAGTGGAAATTCTGAACAGCGCGATTGAAGCGGTGGTGGACCGTATCGGCACGGATTTTCATGAACTTTCCGGGCGCGCAAAGGATATGGGCTCGGCGGCGGTGCTGATGTCCATCCTGCTGGCGCTCGCCACCTGGGGCATGCTGTTGTGGTCGCATTATCGATAATGCTCGCATAAATCGACAAACTCCGCTGTTTTGCTCAAAATTCGATTCCAAATTTTACTTTGCCTGTATATACTCACAGCATAACTGTATATGCAACCAGGGGGCGGTATGAAAGCTTTAACGGCCAGGCAGCAAGAGGTGTTTGATCTCATTCGGGATCACATCAGCCAGACAGGCATGCCGCCGACGCGTGCGGAGATCGCGCAGCGCTTGGGGTTCCGTTCCCCGAACGCGGCTGAGGAACACCTGAAAGCGCTGGCGCGCAAAGGCGTACTGGAGATCGTTTCCGGCGCGTCCCGCGGTATTCGTTTACTGCTTGAAGATGTTGACGGACTGCCGCTGGTCGGGCGTGTCGCGGCAGGTGAACCGCTGCTGGCGCAGCAACACATTGAAGGCCATTATCAGGTCGATCCCAATCTCTTTAAACCCAATGCAGACTTCCTGCTGCGCGTTAGCGGCATGTCGATGAAAGATATCGGCATTATGGACGGCGATCTGCTGGCGGTGCACAAAACCCAGGAAGCCCGCAACGGCCAGGTCGTGGTCGCGCGTATTGACGATGAAGTGACCGTTAAGCGGCTGAAGCGTCAGGGTAATACCGTGCAGCTGCTGCCGGAAAACAGCGAGTTTTCTCCTATCGTGGTTGACCTGCGCGAGCAGAGTTTCACCATCGAAGGGCTGGCCGTCGGCGTGATCCGCAACGGTGAGTGGCTCTAATCTCTTCTTTCCACGCGGCGGCAACATCATGATTGCCGCCGCGCGTCCGTTTCCCTTCTGGTAATTCAACGTGGCCTTTCTGACGACTTCCGACAAAGCGTTGTGGCGTCTTGCGCTGCCGATGATTTTTTCCAATATCACCGTGCCGCTGTTGGGGCTAGTGGATACCGCAGTCATTGGTCATCTCGACAGCCCGGTTTATCTGGGCGGCGTGGCGGTTGGCGCCATGGCCACCAGCTTCCTGTTTATGCTGCTGCTTTTTCTGCGCATGAGTACCACCGGCTTTACCGCCCAGGCCTTTGGCGCAAAAGATCCTCACGCCCTGGCGCGGGCGCTGGTGCAACCTTTACTGCTGGCGCTGATCGCCGGTTTCGCCATCATCCTCTTTCAGACCCCGCTGATTAATCTCACTCTGCACATTGTGGGCGGCAACGACGCGGTGCTGGAGCAGGCGCGGCGTTTTCTGGAGATCCGCTGGCTGAGCGCCCCGGCATCGCTGGCGAACCTGGTGCTGCTCGGCTGGCTGCTGGGTATTCAGTATGCCCGCGCGCCTGTGGTGCTGCTGGTGGTGGGCAATGTGCTGAACATCGCCCTCGATTTATGGCTGGTGATGGGGCTGCACATGAACGTGCAGGGGGCGGCGCTCGCCACCGTTATTGCGGAATACGCCACTTTTGTGGTCGGCCTGCTGATGGTGCAGCGCGGGTTGCGTCGCCGGGGGATCAGCCTGGCGATGCTGAAGACCGCCTGGCGCGGCAATATACGGCGGCTGCTGGCGCTTAACCGCGACATCATGCTGCGCTCGCTGCTGCTTCAGCTGTGCTTTGGTTCCATTACCGTGATGGGCGCGCGTCTGGGTGGCGACATCGTGGCGGTGAACGCCGTGCTGATGACGCTGCTGACTTTTACCGCCTACGCCCTGGATGGTTTTGCCTATGCGGTTGAGGCCCATTCCGGGCAGGCCTATGGCGCGCGCGATGGCAGCCAGTTGCTCAGCGTCTGGCAGGCGGCCTGTCGGCAGTCGGGGATAGTGGCGCTGGCGTTTGCGCTGGTGTACGCGCTGGCCGGTGAGCAGATTATTTCGCTGCTGACCTCCCTGCCGGATCTGCAACGGCTTGCCGGGCACTATCTTGGCTGGCAGGTGATTTTACCGATCGTGGGGGTATGGTGTTATCTGCTCGACGGCATGTTTATCGGCGCCACCCGCGGGACGGAGATGCGTAACAGTATGGCCATCGCCGCCGCCGGTTTTGCCCTGACGCTGCTTACCGTACCGCTGCTCGGTAATCATGGCCTGTGGCTGTCGTTAACCGTCTTCCTGGCGCTGCGTGGGATTACGCTGGCGTGGATCTGGCAGCGGCACTGGCGTCACGGCACCTGGTTCTCATAAGTTCACTGGCGCTTTATTGCGTTGATGGTTAAATATTCCGAATAATCTCCGCTTCGACATATCCTTAACTACAATAATTATCACGTTCAGCAGAAATCGAACGAACTGATGGATACTGAATATATTTTTATTCAAACCGAACGATGAGGATATCATTATGAATAAAGACGAAGTCGGCGGTAACTGGAAACAGTTCAAAGGTAAAGCGAAAGAACAGTGGGGTAAATTAACCGACGATGATATGACTGTCATCGAAGGTAAACGCGACCAGCTGGTTGGTAAAATTCAGGAGCGTTACGGCTACCAGAAAGACCAGGCTGAGAAAGAAGTTGGTGACTGGGAAACCCGTCACGATTACCGCTGGTAATCACGGACTTCTGCGGCAATTAGCGTTACAGCTACCCTGCCCGAAAGGTACAAGGATGTACCAACCTCTCACTACATTCCCACCTTATTTCTAACGCGGTTTTTTCTTCACCTGAATACTGTGATCGTGCTGACAGGCACCCTGATGACGACAGGCTTCCACTTCTGAACATGCCGCACATAAACCATGCGCTTCAATGACATTATGGCGTAGCGCAAAACCCATTCGCGCGGCCAGACCATGCATAATATCTTCCACACCTTCCGCCGCTTCTTCTTTGACAGCTCCGCAACGATCGCAGATAAACATTGCCGACGTATGGGAAGGATTATCGAAAAGATGACACAGCACATAGCTGTTGGTGGACTCAACTTTATGCACAAAGCCCTGCTCCAGCAGGAAGTCCAGCGCACGATACACCGTGGGTGGCTTTGCCTGTGGCTCAGATACCCGTAATAAATCCAGCAGATCGTAAGCGCTGATCGCTCCTTCCTGCAGGCTTAACAGCCGTAATACTTCCAGGCGCTGTGGAGTCAGGCGCACATTGCGTTGCACGCAGAGCTTTTCAGCCTGCGCTAACATCTCCTGCGAAGTGGTCTTATCCATGGGCATCCTCTGGTGGCCGGGTGCGGAAACATCCACTTTATCATGTTCTGCCTTAAACGCCGAGATCCGCACGCAGGTGTGCTATATCTGAAGCATTATTTATGAAGGAGAAAGGACATGAAAAAGCCCGACTGTATTCGGCACTGGCGGGATCTCGAAGGTCCCGACGAATCAGGCTACCCGGACAGCGATGAACGTTTTTCTGTTGGCGCGCCTCTTGCCCGAAAACTCGGGCTTACGCGGCTGGGTATCCATCACGAACGTCTACCTCCGGGCCGACGCACATCGTATCCGCACGCGGAAAGCGATGAGGAGGAGTTTATCTATGTGCTGGAAGGGAATCCGGAGGCGTGGATTAACGGCTATTTATGGAAACTGGAACCGGGCGACAGCGTTGGATTTCCTGCCGGAACCGGCGTTTGCCATACCTTTATCAATAACACCATGGAAGAAGTACGCCTGTTGGTCGTGGGGGAGGCGAATAAAAGAAATAACCGCATTTATTACCCGCTCAATCCCGACTATGCCGCCACGCGGGACGATCGCTGGATAGACCATCCTCCGCAGTTTTTCGGCCCCCATGATGGAAAACCTTCACGAAATTAATTTCGTCTTCTATAAATTAATAGGCCCGTCACCGGAACGGGAAAGCAGTGAATAAGACCATCAGCGTTAAAACATCCTTTAAATTGAATTAGCCGTATTTAACATCGTTGTTCACAGCAATAGTTCATCCCCGTTCGGGCGATAACTGTCGGGGTAAGATGTTCAATTATTCAAAGAAGAGCAAACTGTGAAAAAAACATTCAAATATTCAATGGTTACTCTCGCTGTCTCCTTTTTTGTGGCAAATCAGGCGTCAGCGGCCAATACCTGGGCAGAAGCGCGTGGCGACGCAATGGGTGGTACGGGTGTTGCTTCCGCGAGCTATGGCAGCGGCGCACTCATTAACCCGGCCTTGCTGGCCAAAGCAAAGCCGGATGACAGCGTGACTGTGATCCTGCCAGCCGTGGGCGCGCAAATCACCGACAAAGACAATCTTCAGGATGAGATTGACGAAATTAATGACAAAGTCGACCGCTACAGCGACGTTGTCGATAACCTTACCGCAGCGCAAATTATTGCTAACCCGCTGGGCACTATCGGGCAATTCCAGAGCGCCGCGAAAGATCTGGCGGATGAGCTGGAATTCCTTGATGGTAAAACCGCGCGCGCAAGTGCCGGCGCTGGCATTGCCGTCAGTATTCCTAACGACGTGCTGTCGGTGGCCTTCGTAACTAAAGCCCATGCGCATGCCCGCGTCAGTTCGAACATTGATCAGCAGGATATTACTTACCTGCGCAGCATCCAGAACAGCAGGCTGGTGGCCGTTGGTGAAGCGCTTAATGCCGCGCTGTCGCCAAACGGCTCTGATGAAATCACCGAAAATCTGAACTCCACCGCCTCCGGGCGCGCGGCTATCGTCTCGGATTACGGTATCGCCGTTGCCCGTCAGTTCCAGGTGGGTGAAGTTCCGGTTTCTATCGGCGTAACGCCGAAATTCCAGAAAACCTGGGTCTATAACTACACCACCTCCATTTACGATTACGACAGCGACGATTTCAAAAGCAGCCGTTATCGTACCGACGACAATGGTTTTAACGTCGATGCCGGTATTGCGGCAGATTTCGGCGAAAACTGGACCGTAGGCGTGAGCGGGCAGAACCTGATCTCCCGTGACATCGACACCAAAGATATCAACGTGCGTAACGGCCGTACCGGTGAGGTGAGAAACTACAAAGACACCTACCAGATCAGCCCGGTGGTGACAGCGGGTGTGGCATGGCATAACGATCTGGTGACGGTAACCGCCGATGGCGATCTGACGGAAACCAAAGGCTTCAAGAGCGAAGAAAACTCCCAGTACGTTGGCGTCGGCGCTGAAGTCCGTCCACTGGACTGGATGGCGGTGCGTGCCGGTTACCGTGCAGACGTGAAAGATAACGACAGCAACGTCTTTACCGGCGGTGTAGGCTTCACGGCCTTTGAACGCGCGCGTCTTGACCTGACGGGTATCGTGGGCGAAAACGAAACCTGGGGCGCAGGCGCACAGCTGAGCCTGACCTTCTGAGTTAAAGCGGACCGGGGGCGCAATGCCTCCGGTCTGCTAATGTGTACCCCGGAAATGAGTGTGTTATAGTAGCGCCCCTTTTTCATATTGATGCAAAAATGTACGCTATGGCACCCGTAACTCCGTCCACCCAATTCGCTTCCTCCCGCTTCTCCATCGCGCCGATGCTCGACTGGACGGACAGGCATTGCCGCTACTTTTTGCGTCTGCTGTCCCGCGATATGCTGCTCTACACCGAAATGGTCACCACCGGCGCCATTATTCACGGCAAGGGCGATTATCTGGTGTACAGCGAGGAAGAGCATCCGGTCGCCTTACAGCTTGGCGGCAGCGATCCGCAGCAGCTGGCGCAGTGCGCCAGACTGGCGGAAGAGCGGGGCTACGATGAAATCAACCTTAACGTTGGCTGTCCGTCCGACCGCGTACAAAATGGCATGTTCGGCGCCTGTCTGATGGGCAACGCCCAACTGGTGGCCGACTGCGTGAAAGCGATGCGTGACGTGGTGTCGATCCCGGTGACGGTGAAAACCCGTATCGGCATTGACGATCAGGACAGCTATGAATTCCTGTGTGATTTCATCAGCACCGTCTCCGGTAAGGGCGAATGCGACACCTTTATTATCCACGCCCGTAAAGCCTGGCTGTCAGGTTTGAGCCCGAAAGAGAACCGCGAGATCCCACCGCTGGATTACCCGCGCGTATACCAGCTCAAGCGTGATTTCCCGCAGCTGACGATGTCGATTAACGGCGGCATCAAATCACTGGCGGAAGCGAAAGCGCATCTGGAACATATGGACGGCGTGATGGTAGGCCGCGAGGCGTACCAGAATCCGGGGATCCTCACCGCCGTGGACCGCGAGATCTTTGGTCGTGACCGCGCGGATACCGATCCGGTTGCCGTGGTGCGCGCTATGTATCCGTACATTGAGCGTGAACTGAGCAAAGGGGCCTATCTGGGGCACATTACCCGTCATATGCTCGGGCTGTTCCAGGGCATTCCCGGCGCGCGTCAGTGGCGTCGCCATCTGAGTGAAAATGCGCATAAAGCAGGCGCAGATATTCGCGTAGTGGAACAGGCGCTGGCGCTGGTGGCGGATAAGCGTTAAAAACTTCGCCAAAAAATGGTCAGATTCACCACGCCTCGCGTTAATTCGCGGGGCGTTTTCGTTTCATATCAGCAGGTTAATTTTGGCATGAATCTTGTAATAGCTTAGCAAGAATGAAAGAAACGTCTTTCGGGAGAGAGCCATGCTGGAACTACTTTTTGTCATTGGATTTTTCGTCATGCTGATGGTGACCGGAATTTCCCTGCTCGGCATTATTGCCGCGCTGGTGGTCGCCACCGCGTTAATGTTTGTCGGCGGGCTGTTCGCGCTGATGTTTAAACTGCTGCCCTGGCTGCTGCTGGCAGTGGCGATTGTGTGGGTAATTCGGGCGATAAAAACGCCAAAAATCCCGCATTATCAGCGCAATAACCGCTGGCGTTACTAAGGTTATGCGTGGTTGATCACAACCTCGTACTTTTCAGAGGCGAGTTCGCTGAAACCGCATAGGATTTACTTATTGGATCTGGCACTATGGCGCGGTTAACGAATTCATCGTGCTGTCCCCTACAAACAGCCGAACTAAAAAAAGAATGGGCCTCCTCAGGGAGGCCCTAATTCTTTTAAGGGATCAGTAAACTTGACCCCTGAGTGGCGCGACTTTCCAGTACCTCATGCGCCCGTTGCGCATCCGCAAGCGCAAACTTCTGATCTTCCGCCACATCCACTTTGATCACGCCGCTGGCGATCAGCGAAAACAGTTCATTGCTGGCTTCTTCCAGCTCCTCGCGATTGGTGATGTAGCCTTGCAGGGAAGGGCGGGTGGCAAACAGCGAGCCTTTCTGGTTGAGAATACCCAGATTGACGCCGGTCACCGGCCCGGAAGCATTGCCGAAGCTCACCATCAGCCCGTGACGTTGCAGGCAGTCCAGCGAGGCTTCCCAGGTATCTTTCCCTACCGAGTCATACACCACGCGCACCTTCTTGCCGCCGGTGATCTCTTTTACCCGCTCAACAATGCTCTCTTCACGATAATTGATCACCTGCCAGGCACCGGCCTGTAACGCGCGCTGCGCTTTTTGCGCACTACCCACAGTGCCGATCAGCTTACCGCCCAGCGCCTTCGACCACTGGCAGGCAATCAGCCCCACGCCCCCGGCGGCGGCATGGAATAAAAAGGGTTCGTCGGGTTTAATTTCGTAGGTTTTACGCAGCAGATAAAACACCGTCAGGCCTTTCAGGAAGGAGGCGGCAGCCTGTTCGAAGGAGATGGCGTTAGGCAGGATCGCTGCTTTATCGGCAGGCACGTTATGCACTGAGCTGTAAGCCCCGAGCGCCGACTGGGCGTATACCACCCGGTCACCGGCTTTGATATGGGTTACGCCTTTACCCACTTTGCTGACCACGCCCGCGGCTTCCGTTCCCAGGCCGCTCGGCAGGGAAGGCGGTGGATAAAGCCCGCTGCGAATATAGGTATCAATATAATTGATACCAATGGCTTTGTTCTCAATCTGGACTTCATTTCCCGCCGGATCGGTGGGGGTGAACTCCACGGCTTTCAGTACCTCAGGGCCACCATGCTTGTGAAATTCAATTCTTGTTGCCATGCTTCCTCCTGAACTCTGTGGTAATCTTTCGACCCAATCATCATCTCGGTAACTCCATTCACTATGGCAGGAAATAAACCCTTCAACAAACAGCCTGAACCTCGCGACTTCAAGGTCGAAGGGATGAAAGTCCCCCCGCACTCAATTGAAGCGGAACAGTCGGTGTTGGGCGGTTTAATGCTGGATAACGAACGCTGGGACGATGTGGCCGAGCGTGTGGTGGCGGAAGATTTCTATACCCGCCCGCACCGCCACATCTTCACTGAGATGCACCGCCTGCAGGAGATGAGTAAACCCATCGACCTGATCACGCTCGCGGAATCGCTGGAGCAACAGGGGCAACTCGACAGCGTGGGCGGCTTTGCATATCTGGCAGAGCTGTCAAAAAATACGCCAAGCGCGGCGAACATCAGCGCCTACGCTGACATCGTGCGTGAACGCGCGGTGGTGCGCGAAATGATTTCGGTGGCGAATGAGATCGCCACCGCCGGTTTCGATCCGCAGGGCCGCAGCAGCGAAGACCTGCTCGATCTCGCCGAATCCCGCGTTTTCCAGATCGCTGAAAATCGTGCCAATAAAGACGAAGGCCCGAAGAGTATCGATCAGATCCTTGAGTCCACCGTGGCGCGTATTGAGCAGCTTTTCCAGCAGCCTCATGACGGCGTGACGGGTGTGGATACCGGCTATCAGGATCTGAATAAAAAGACCGCTGGCTTACAGCGTTCGGATTTGATTATCGTCGCGGCACGTCCGTCGATGGGTAAGACCACATTTGCGATGAACCTCTGCGAAAACGCGGCCATGTTGCAGGATAAACCGGTCTTAATCTTCAGTCTGGAGATGCCCGCCGAACAGATTATGATGCGTATGCTGGCGTCCCTGTCCCGCGTCGACCAGACCCGTATTCGTACCGGCCAGCTTGATGATGAAGACTGGGCGCGTATCTCCGGCACCATGGGCATTCTGCTGGAAAAGCGCAACATGTATATCGACGACTCCTCTGGCCTGACGCCGACAGAAGTCCGCTCCCGCGCGCGCCGTATTTTCCGCGAGCACGGCGGGCTGAGTCTGATCATGATCGACTACCTGCAATTGATGCGCGTTCCTTCTCTTTCTGATAACCGTACGCTGGAGATCGCCGAGATCTCCCGCTCGCTGAAAGCGCTGGCGAAAGAATTACAGGTGCCGGTGGTGGCGCTCTCGCAGCTCAACCGCTCGCTGGAACAGCGCGCCGATAAACGTCCGGTAAACTCCGACCTGCGTGAATCCGGCTCCATCGAGCAGGATGCCGACCTGATCATGTTTATCTACCGTGACGAGGTTTATCACGAAAACAGCGATCTGAAAGGCATCGCGGAAATCATCCTCGGTAAACAGCGTAACGGCCCAATCGGGACGGTACGTCTGACCTTTAACGGTCAGTGGTCGCGCTTTGATAACTATGCGGGTCCACAATACGACGACGAATAAGGGATCTGGTCGGTTTTAAAACGTCAGATCCGGTACTCATTAATGAAGGAATAACAATGCAAGCGGCAACTGTAGTCATTAACCGCCGCGCTCTGCGTCACAACCTGCAACGCCTGCGCGAACTGGCTCCTGCCAGTCGCCTGGTGGCAGTCGTGAAAGCGAACGCTTACGGACACGGTCTTCTTGAGACCGCGCGAACGCTCCCCGATGCCGACGCCTTTGGCGTCGCCCGTCTCGAAGAAGCCCTGCGCCTGCGCGCGGGCGGCATCACCCAACCGATTTTACTGCTGGAAGGCTTCTTCGCCGCCGACGACCTGCCGACCATTGCCGCAGAACATTTGCATACCGCCGTCCACAACAACGAGCAGCTGACGGCGCTGGAAAACGCCGAACTTAGCGAGCCGGTCACCGTCTGGATGAAGCTCGACACCGGCATGCACCGCCTCGGCGTGCGCCCTGAGGACGCCAGCGCCTTTTATCAGCGCCTCTGCGCCTGTAAAAACGTGCGTCAGCCGGTAAATATCGTCAGCCATTTTGCCCGCGCCGATGAACCGGAATGCGGCGCCACCGAGCAGCAACTCGATATTTTCAATACCTTTTGCGACGGCAAACCCGGCCAGCGTTCCATCGCGGCCTCCGGCGGCATCCTGCTGTGGCCGCAGGCGCATTTTGACTGGGTACGCCCCGGCATCATTCTTTATGGCGTCTCGCCGCTGGATCATAAACCCTGGGGCCCGGACTTCGGCTTTCTGCCGGTCATGTCCCTGACCTCAAACCTGATCGCCGTGCGTGAACACAAAGCGGGCGAGCCGGTCGGCTATGGCGGCACCTGGATCAGCGAGCGCGACACCCGCCTGGGCGTGGTGGCGATGGGCTACGGCGATGGCTACCCGCGGGCAGCCCCGTCCGGTACGCCGGTGCTGGTGAATGGCCGGGAAGTGCCGATAGTTGGCCGGGTGGCAATGGACATGATTTGTGTCGATCTCGGGCCGCAGGCGCAGGAAAAAGCGGGCGATCGCGTGACACTGTGGGGCGATGGTCTGCCGGTCGAGCGTATCGCCGAATTCACAAAAGTGAGCGCTTACGAACTTATCACGCGACTGACCTCGCGGGTGGCGATGAAATACCTCGACTGATCGTATTTTGCAGGTCCCCTGCGTGGGGCCTGCTGATAACCTTCCATTCACATCCCTCTCGATCTTCCCGCGCTTCCGGTTTATTGTGGTTATCCGCACCGTAAACCTGGAGAACCACCGCGTGTTTCAGAAAGTTGACGCCTATGCTGGCGACCCCATCCTTTCGCTGATGGAACGTTTTAAAGAAGATCCCCGTAGCGACAAAGTTAATCTCAGCATCGGGCTGTATTACAACGAAGACGGTGCTATTCCCCAGCTACAGGCGATTACGGAAGCGCGGGCGCGCCTGAATGCCCAGCCGCACGGTGCCTCGCTTTATCTGCCGATGGAAGGCTTAAACGGCTATCGCCATACCATCGCGCCGCTGCTTTTCGGGGCGGATCATCCGGTATTAAACGCGCAGCGCGTCGCCACTATCCAGACGCTGGGCGGCTCCGGGGCGTTGAAAATCGGTGCCGATTTCCTCAAACGCTACTTCCCGGACTCCGGCGTCTGGGTCAGCGATCCGACATGGGAAAACCACGTCGCCATTTTTGAAGGTGCAGGTTTTAACGTCGATACCTATCCGTGGTTTGATGCCGCCACTAACGGCGTGCGCGCGGAAGCGTTACTCGAAAAACTGAACACGCTGCCGGCGCAAAGCATCGTGCTGCTGCATCCGTGCTGCCACAACCCGACCGGCGCAGACCTGACAAACGCTCAATGGGATGCAGTCGTTAAGGTGCTGAAAGCGCGCAACCTGATCCCGTTCCTCGACATCGCCTATCAGGGCTTTGGCGCGGGTATGGAAGAAGATGCCTACGCCATCCGCGCCATTGCCAGCGCAGGACTACCGGCGCTGGTCAGCAACTCCTTCTCGAAGATTTTCTCACTTTACGGCGAGCGTGTCGGTGGACTGTCGGTGGTCTGTGAAGATGCCGACGCCGCTGCCCGCGTGCTGGGTCAGCTTAAAGCCACTGTACGCCGTAACTACTCCAGCCCGCCAGCCTTTGGCGCGCAACTGGTGGCGACGGTGCTGGGCGACGACGCCCTGAAAGCCAGCTGGCTGGCGGAAGTGGAAGCCATGCGCCTGCGCATCCTGGCGATGCGTCAGGAACTGGTTAACGTCCTGAAAGACGCGGTGCCGGGTCAGAACTTTGATTATCTGCTCAAACAGCGCGGAATGTTCAGCTATACCGGGCTGAGCAGCGCCCAGGTGGATCGCCTGCGCGATGAGTTTGGCGTTTACCTTATCGCCAGCGGACGCATGTGCGTCGCCGGACTGAATGCTGGCAACGTACAGCGCGTGGCGCAAGCCTTTGCCGCTGTAATGTAAGTACTTGCTTACTGGCTCTCTCTCCCGGTGTCATGCAGCCGGGCGGGAGAGCAGAATGCGATCCGCCTTCTGTTTCCCGCCTCTTTTTTAAGAATATTCTTCCTTTCACCTGCCCGGAACGTTAAGGTCGGGTAAATTTTTGATCGTCCGCGCAGGTTGCAATGATTGCGGGCTGATAATGCAGGGAAAAATATGCGCAAAATCACACTTATCCTCAGTGCCTTTAGTTTGCTGTTCACGCTTAATGGCCCCGTTACCGCTCACGCCTCGTCCCCTTCGCCCCTTAATCCTGGCATTAATGTCGCACAACTGGCGCAACAGGCGCCGGTGCACTGGGTATCCGTGGCGCAAATCGAAAACAGTCTGCTGGGACGTCCGCCGATGGCCGTGGGTTTTGATATTGATGACACCGTGCTCTTTTCCAGCCCCGGCTTCTGGCGCGGCAAGAAAACCTGGTCGCCGGACAGCGAAGACTATCTGAAAAATCCCGCGTTCTGGGAAAAGATGAACAACGGCTGGGATGAATTCAGTATTCCGAAAGAGGTGGCCCGCGCGCTGATCGCCATGCATGTGAAGCGCGGCGACTCTATTTTCTTCATCACCGGCCGCAGCGAAACCAAAACGGAAACCGTCACCAAAACCCTGCAGGATGATTTCCTCATTCCGGCCGCCAGCATGAATCCGGTGATTTTTGCCGGCGATAAGCCAGGTCAGAACACCAAAACGCAGTGGTTACGGGGTAAGCAAATCAAAGTGTTCTACGGCGATTCCGATAACGATATTCGCGCCGCGCAGGAAACTGGCGCGCGCGGTATCCGCGTACTGCGTGCCTCCAACTCCACTTATAAACCGCTGCCGCAGGCGGGCATGTTCGGTGAAGAAGTGATCGTCAATTCCGAATACTGATCCCCCACGGCAGTCGCAGGATTGCCGTTTTTTTAATCTCTGCTGGTGGAAACCTGGCTGAAAACGCACTCATGCTGCACACTTAGAAAGATTTATTTTCGACAGGGAGCTGCACCAGAGGTGCCAACAACAGGGGAACCCCAATGACCAATGCAGAATTACTGCCCTATTGCATGGGCAAGGCGGGAGCGGAACAGAGCGTACACAGCGACTGGAAAGCGACGCAGATTAAAGTGGCGGATGTGCTGTTTGCGATGGTGCACGAAACGGATGGCCGTCCGGCGGTCACGCTGAAAACCAGCCCGGAGCTGGCAGAATTATTGCGTAATGAACACAGCGATGTGCGCCCCAGCGCGCGTCTGAACAAAGCGCACTGGAGCACGGTATTTCTCGATGGATCGCTGCCGGATTCGCAGATTTACTATCTGGTAGACGCCTCATATCAGCTGGTGGTCAGTGCGCTGCCCGACGCGGTCAGGCAGCAACTTTCCGTCTGATTACTTCAGCATCGGTTTGAGGAAGCGCGCCGTGTGCGAGGCTTCGCACCCGGCAACGGTTTCCGGCGTGCCGGAGACGAGGATTTCACCGCCGCCACTGCCGCCTTCCGGCCCCAGATCGACGATCCAGTCTGCGGTTTTGATTACGTCCAGGTTATGCTCAATCACCACGATGGTATTGCCCTGATCGCGTAATTGGTGCAGCACTTCCAGCAGTTGCTGAATATCCGCGAAGTGCAGGCCGGTCGTCGGTTCATCAAGGATGTACAGCGTCTGACCGGTACCGCGTTTCGACAGCTCACGCGCCAGCTTCACGCGCTGTGCTTCACCACCGGACAGCGTGGTGGCGGATTGTCCAAGGCGAATATAGGTCAGGCCAACGTCCATCAGCGTTTGCAGCTTACGCGCCAGTGATGGTACGGCATCAAAGAACTCGCGCGCTTCTTCAATGGTCATATCCAGCACTTCATGGATCGTCTTGCCTTTGTATTTGATCTCCAGCGTTTCACGGTTATAGCGCTTGCCTTTGCACTGGTCGCACGGCACGTAAATGTCCGGCAGGAAGTGCATTTCGACTTTGATCACGCCATCGCCCTGACAGGCTTCGCAACGCCCGCCGCGCACGTTAAAGCTGAAACGGCCCGGCGTATAGCCGCGTGAACGGGACTCCGGAACACCGGCAAACAGCTCGCGCACGGGCGTAAACACGCCGGTGTAGGTCGCCGGGTTGGAGCGCGGCGTACGGCCAATCGGGCTCTGGTCGATATCGATAACTTTATCGAAATGTTCCAGACCCTGAACGTCACGATAGGGCGCAGGCTCGGCGATGGTTGCGCCGTTGAGCTGGCGCTGGGCGATCGGGAACAGCGTATCGTTGATCAGCGTCGATTTACCCGAGCCGGACACGCCGGTGATGCAGGTAAACAGGCCCACCGGCAGCGTCAGGGTGACATCCTTCAGGTTGTTGCCGCGCGCGCCGGTCAGCTTAAGCACTTTTTCCGGATCCGCAGGCACACGCGCTTTCGGGATCTCAATCTTACGTACGCCGCTCATAAACTGCCCGGTCAGCGATTCCGGCACCGCCATGATGTCTTCAAGCGTACCTTCAGCCACTACCTGACCGCCATGAACACCTGCGCCCGGGCCGATGTCGATAACGTGATCTGCGGCGCGGATCGCATCTTCATCATGCTCCACCACAATCACCGTGTTGCCGAGGTTACGCAGATGGATCAGCGTGCCGAGCAGACGTTCGTTATCGCGCTGATGCAGGCCGATAGACGGCTCATCCAGCACGTACATCACGCCCACCAGACCAGCACCGATCTGGCTCGCCAGACGGATACGCTGCGCTTCGCCGCCGGACAGGGTCTCTGCCGAACGGGACAGCGTCAGGTAGTTCAGCCCAACGTTCACGAGGAATTTCAGACGATCGCCAATCTCTTTCAGTACTTTTTCAGCGATTTTTGCACGCTGGCCGGAAAGTTTCAGATTGGTGAAGAAATCCATCGCATGGCCGATGCTCATGTCGGAAATGGTCGGCAGCGGCGTGTCTTCCACAAACACGTGGCGCGCTTCACGACGCAGACGCGTTCCGTCACAGGTGGTGCACGAGCGGTTGCTAATGAACTTCGCCAGCTCTTCACGTACCGCGCTGGACTCTGTCTCTTTATAACGGCGCTCCATATTGTGCAGCACGCCTTCAAACGGATGGCGTCGCACGGAAGTATCGCCGCGATCGTTCATGTACTTAAATTCGACGTTCTCTTTGCCGGAGCCGAACAGCACCACTTTATGCACGTTAGCGCTCAGGCTGGCCCACGGCGCTTCCACGTCGAACTTGTAGTGTTCGGCAAGGGAGCGCAGCATCTGGAAATAATAGAAGTTTCGGCGATCCCAGCCGCGGATCGCGCCGCCCGCCAGCGACAGCTCCGGATTCTGGATCACCCGATCCGGATCGAAATACTGTTGTACGCCCAGCCCGTCGCAGGTCGGACAGGCGCCCGCCGGATTGTTGAACGAGAACATACGCGGTTCCAGCTCATTCATGCTGTAGCCGCAAATCGGGCAGGCGAAGTTTGCGGAGAACAGCAGTTCGCCCGCTTTGGCGTCGTCCATATCGGCCACGATCGCCGTCCCGCCGGAGAGATCCAGCGCGGTTTCAAAGGATTCCGCCAGGCGCTGCGTCAGATCGTCGCGCACTTTAAAGCGGTCGATGACCACCTCAATGGTGTGTTTCTTTTGCAGCTCAAGCGTCGGCGGATCGGAAAGATCGCAGACTTCGCCGTCGATACGGGCGCGGATATAACCCTGGCTGGCCAGGTTTTCCAGCGTTTTGGTGTGCTCGCCCTTACGATCTTTGATGATAGGCGCCAGCAGCATCAGCCGCTTGCCTTCAGGCTGCGAGAGCACGTTATCGACCATCTGACTGACCGTTTGCGCGGCCAGCGGAACGTTATGATCCGGGCAGCGCGCTTCGCCCACGCGGGCAAACAGCAGACGCAGATAGTCATGAATTTCGGTAATAGTCCCGACCGTGGAACGTGGGTTGTGCGACGTCGACTTCTGCTCAATGGAGATTGCCGGCGACAGCCCTTCAATATGATCGACATCTGGCTTTTCCATGAGCGACAGGAACTGCCGCGCATAGGCAGAGAGCGATTCGACGTAACGACGCTGCCCTTCGGCATAAAGGGTGTCAAAAGCCAGCGAGGATTTGCCTGAACCCGAAAGCCCGGTCACGACAATCAGCTTGTCGCGTGGGATGACGATGTTGATGTTCTTGAGATTATGGGTACGCGCGCCCCGTACTTCTATCTTATCCATTCACCTTTCCCGGTAGAGATTCGGCTGCCATAGCGTTATGCATCCATTTCGGTAAGCATAGAACACGCCCGGCGGTCTGAACTGAAACGATTAATTATGACACAATTTAACCTGAATGGATATACAGTGTTATGATGCGCCTTCCAGTGAGTCTTGCAACAATGTCGCGACGGCGCGGTTTACTGGAATCCGCCTCGCAAGGTATCAATCGCGCGGTTTGTAATGCTACAATCGCGCGTTTACACTATTAAGAAACGTATTCAGGAGACACGACCATGGCCAGCAGAGGCGTAAACAAGGTGATTCTCGTCGGTAATCTGGGCCAGGACCCGGAAGTACGCTACATGCCGAGTGGTGGCGCAGTCGCCAACATTACGCTGGCGACCTCCGAATCCTGGCGCGATAAAAACACCGGTGAAACCAAAGAGCAGACTGAATGGCACCGCGTTGTGCTGTTCGGCAAACTGGCGGAAATCGCCGGTGAATATCTGCGTAAAGGCTCGCAGGTGTATATCGAAGGTTCCCTGCGCACCCGTAAGTGGACCGATCAGAGCGGTCAGGAACGCTACACCACTGAAATCAACGTTCCGCAGATTGGCGGCGTAATGCAGATGCTGGGTGGACGTCAGGGTGGCGGCGCACCGGCAGGCGGCGGCCAGCAGCAGGGCGGCTGGGGTCAGCCTCAGCAACCGCAGGGCGGCGGCAATCAGTTCAGTGGCGGCGCGCAGTCTCGCCCGCAGCAGCCGTCTTCAGCACCGGCGCAGTCTAACGAACCGCCGATGGATTTTGACGACGACATACCGTTCTGATCCTGACCATCATTACGCAAAAAGCCCCGCATTGACGGGGCTTTTGTTTTGGTGCGATGCCATCAGGTGATGACCACCGGCCATTCAGGTGGCGTGTGACTGGAGGCTTCAATCATTACGTCTTTAATATTATTCCAGATCGCCGCCACATCAATCAGCGTAATGCCGAGCAAACCGGTGGCGAACCAGCAGGCGGCGATCACGCCCAGCCCGCTGCTGATCACCGCAAGACCGATATAATCAGACTTGCGAAAGCGAATGTTTAATGTGCTGGCAAGAAACATCAGCACCGCGCTCAATAACTGCCAGCGTAGCAATACCACGCCGGTGGTAATGGTAGCCATCAACCCTTCCTCTGATAACCAATGAAACGTGATTTCATTTTCACAATTTTTGTGAACTATATCACATTTGCTCTTTTATTCGCCAGTGATCTGCGTCAATTTTGCTCAGTTTCATATCCATAAAGGGGGCGTCAGCCGCTTTGTTAGCGCCTTTCAGGCCACGGCTATATGCCTCTTTTAGAAACAGAAGGGTAACAACATTATTTTTTTATTATGCGTATTCTTTGC
Source organism: Enterobacter sp. K510 (assembly GCF_055804875.1). Taxonomy (NCBI): domain Bacteria; kingdom Pseudomonadati; phylum Pseudomonadota; class Gammaproteobacteria; order Enterobacterales; family Enterobacteriaceae; genus Enterobacter; species Enterobacter sp. K510. Next base: position 53,238 of record NZ_JBNRLQ010000009.1, read on the forward strand.
ACACCATTCACTTTTGCAGTTTAAAAAATAAACATCTGCCGGTTATCATTTTTATCGGCCTGCAATTTGCGTTAATCAGCGATCCCCTGTTGAGTTATCTTAAACCTTGATGACGAACTGGATATTTATTTTCCTTAATATAAACAGGGGGAACACTTTTAGTTTGCCTTACGGACGAATATTATCGTCATAAGCAGATATTAGGTTTCTTATGAAAAAAGTCAGTTGCTAATGTCTTATGATTCATGCAACGTAATCACCTGTTAATCAAAGCATCCTGTCGTTATTACAGGCACACATTTTGCAGGGATATTAGGCGGAAATGAATCATAGCGCACTTCGCAAGGTGCTGAGGATCGTCGGGATCATCATGGTAGTTATACTGCCTGTGATGCTGGCGCTATGGTTTGCACACATCCGCGCGGTAAAAGAAACCAGCGCGCAGCTCAATGCATTTGCGCAACTCGCGCTGGATAAAACCGAGCTGGTGATCCGTCAGGCAGATATTGCCTATGATGAAGCCCTGAAATTCAGCGGCCCGCTCTGTTCGCCGTTGCATCGGCAAAATATGCTTAATATTATTCGCGGGCGGCTTTATCTGGCGGATCTCATCTATACCCAGGGCGATCATTTTTTATGCTCCACCAGTATTACTTTGCCTCAACCTTATATTATTCCTGCTGCCGATTATAAACGTAATCCTGACGTTTCAATTTATTACTATCGCGATACGCCATTTTATTCCGGATATAAGATGGTGTATATGCGGCGCGGTAATTATGCGGTAGTGGTGAATCCACTTTTTTACAGTGAAGTGGCATCAGACGATCGTACATTAACGTATGGCGTTTATGACAATATCAGTAAAACCTTCTTTTCAGTCAGTCCTGGCGCTAACGTTAAAATATTGTCTGAACATGTACAAAATGAGAAATTAAACTTCCGGACAGATAATCGTTTCTATACCATTGCCCATTCCGACAAGCGACCTGTTTCGATGATCGTCTCGACGTCCAGCACCCGCTATTATGGTTTCCTGTATCATCAGGCCATGCTCTTGGTCCCGCTGGCGCTGATCGGCAGTATTCTCATTTTACTGATAGTCTCACGTACCCGGCATGAATTTAACTCCCCGCGGCGTTTGCTGCATCGGGCGCTGCTAAAGCGTCAACTCAGGCTGCATTATCAACCCATTATCGATATCAAAACCGGTAAATGCGTGGGTGCAGAAGCCCTGCTGCGCTGGCCTGGGTTTAATGGTCCGGTGATGAGCCCGGTGGAGTTTATACCGCTGGCTGAAAAAGAAGGGTTGATTGAACGCGTCACCGATTATGTGGTTGAAGAGGTGTTTACCGATCTGGGGCATTTCCTCGCCGCCAACCCGCACCTCTATATTTCAATTAACTTATCCGCCTCGGATTTCCATTCGTCACGCCTGATTGCCCTTATTTCTGATAAGGCAACACATTACGCGGTGCGGGCTGAACAAATTAAGATCGAAGTGACCGAGCGCGGCTTTATTGATGTGCCGAAAACCACGCCGGTTATTCAGGCGTTCCGTCATGCGGGTTATGAAGTGGCAATTGATGATTTCGGTACCGGCTATTCCAACCTGCATAACTTATATTCCCTCAATGTCGATATTCTGAAAATCGACAAATCCTTTATCGATACCCTGACGACTAACAGCACCAGCCATTTGATCGCTGAACATATTATTGAGATGGCGCACAGCCTGCGTCTGAAGATCATTGCGGAAGGCGTGGAAACGGCGGAGCAGGTCACCTGGCTCTTAAAGCGCGGCGTGCAGTTCTGCCAGGGCTGGCACTTTGCGAAGGCGTTATCGCCGCAGGATTTTATTCACTGGGCGCAGCAGCACGACTAAGCGCTTGTCCCGGTAGTCTTAACAGACGCCTGACGGGATAAGCGCTCATTGAGGTTTACATCTGATGACGGTAATCGCTGGGCGTTCTGTCGAATTCGCGGCGGAATACACGCGAAAAGGTTTGCTGCGAAACATAGCCCAGGTCCATGGCGATATCAAAAATGGGCCGCCGCGTGGTGCGCAGCGCTTCTGCCGCCAGCAGTAACCGGCGCTGACGGATGTAATCCCCCAACGTTTGATGCATCACCGCGCGGAACATTCTCTGTAAATACCATTTCGAATAACCGGACTTTCTGGCGACCACATCAATGTTCATAGGTTGGTCGATATGTTCATCAATCCATTCAATCAGTGTCTGAATAATTTGCTGATGGGACATACTAGCCTCTTTGTCAGTTCTGCCGCTGTCGTTTTGTCTGCGGGCGAGTATAATTCCTCAAGTTAACTTGAGGTAAAGCGATTTATGGAAAAGAAATTACCGCGTATTAAAGCGCTGCTCACCCCCGGCGAAGTGGCGAAACGTAGCGGCGTGGCGGTATCGGCATTGCACTTTTATGAAGCCAAAGGTCTGATTAAAAGCGTGCGTAACAGCGGTAATCAGCGGCGTTATACCCGTGATGTGCTGCGTTATGTGGCGATCATCAAAATCGCGCAGCGCATCGGCATTCCCCTTGCAACCATTGGCGAGGCGTTTGGCGTGTTGCCGGAAGGGCACACGCTCAGCCCTAAAGAGTGGAAAGAGCTGTCGTCCCAGTGGCGGGTGGAACTGGATCGGCGTATCCATACCCTGGAAGCATTACGCGATGAACTGGACGGCTGTATCGGCTGCGGCTGTTTGTCACGCAGCGACTGCCCGCTGCGTAATCCCGGCGACCGGCTGGGCGAGCAGGGCACCGGCGCGCGACTGCTGGAAGATGATTAATATTCGCCACAAAAAACTAAAGCGCCGTTACGGCGCTTTAGTTTGTTTCCCCGGTCTTTTGTCTTTCGCTCTATCCCACGGGTTTGTGGGAGGGTCTCCCCCGACATCAATACCCCTCGGTGTAACTAAAAACGCTGGAGGGTCCGGTTTGTATCGACACTTTTAGTGTAAGTCAGCAGGGCCGCTTTGCCAGCGGCAACTGGGGAATTATCACCGAAATTTTTCGCGCATGATGCACAATTTTCTATAGTAAGTACTTACCTGGTTAACGGAGTAAATCATGCTTAAAGTGCATCATCTTAATAAGTCCCGTTCACAGCGCGTGCTGTGGGCGCTGGAAGAGCTTGGCGTGCCCTATGAAATCGTGCGTTATCAGCGCGAAAAAACCATGATGGCCCCGGACGCGCTGAAAAAAGTGCACCCGCTGGGAAAATCGCCGGTGCTGGAAGATGACGGGCGCATTATTGCAGAGTCGGGGGCCATCCTCGAATACCTCCAGGAAAACTATGATCCTCAGGGCACCCTGAAACCCACCGATGCCGACCAGCGCCTGCAGTACCGTTTCTGGCTGCATTATGCCGAAGGCTCGCTGATGCCGCCGTTACTGATGAAGCTGGTATTCAGCAGCCTGGGCAAGCCGCCGGTGCCGCTGGGTTTTCGCACCCTCGGTAAAGCGCTGGGGCAGGGGGTGCAAAAAGGCTATCTCAATAAACAGATCGAAACGCACGCCCGCTATATAGAAGCGGAGCTCGGCAGCCAGCCCTGGTTTACCGGGGAGTCCCCCAGCATGGCGGATATTCAGATGAGCTTCCCGGTGTTTGCCCTGCTGGCTCGCGGCGGCGTTGATCACCTGCCCAATTTGCAGGCATGGAAGAAACGCGTCGAGATGCGTCCGGCCTGGCAGCGCGCTATTGAAAAAGGCGGTCCGTTCGAGTTGCCTGGGGAATAAAATGACGCCAACAGGCGACAAAATTGTTACAGGGTTGCGCATTTACGACAACGTTTGCGCATCCCCTGCTGCTTTCTTCGTCGTCCTGAGCGAAATTTCATAAAAAGCGACAAAGTTAAGTTGAAATACCCCTGTGGATGGCTGGATAATCGTTTGCCTTTTTCAACAGCCGTTTTGTTTGCGCGGAGTTAAACGTTTGCTTTTTGTGGCACTGCTTTGCCGCAACGTGGCACATGGAGATGACGTTTAATCTGGCAGTGGATTGTCCGCCACGCAAACCAGCGAATATAAAAATTCTCAGGGGATGTTTTCTATGTCTACGCCTTCAGCGCGTACCGGCGGTTCGCTTGACGCTTTATTTAAAATTTCTGCACGTGGCAGCACTGTCCGTCAGGAGATCGTAGCCGGTCTTACCACCTTCCTGGCCATGGTTTACTCCGTGATCGTGGTGCCAGGCATGCTGGGCAAAGCGGGCTTCCCGCCGACGGCGGTGTTTGTCGCCACCTGTCTGGTTGCCGGTCTGGGCTCTATTGTGATGGGACTGTGGGCGAATCTGCCGCTGGCGATTGGCTGCGCCATCTCGCTGACCGCTTTCACCGCTTTCAGCCTGGTGCTCGGCCAGCAAATCAGCGTACCTGTCGCCCTGGGCGCGGTATTCCTGATGGGCGTGCTGTTCACCGTGATCTCTGCCACCGGCATCCGTAGCTGGATCCTGCGCAATCTGCCGCAGGGCGTGGCGCATGGCACCGGCATCGGTATCGGTCTGTTCCTGCTGCTCATTGCCGCGAACGGCGTGGGTCTGGTGGTGAAAAACCCCATCGACGGGTTGCCGGTAGCGCTGGGCCATTTCGCCAGCTTCCCGGTGATCATGTCGCTGATTGGCCTCGCTGTGATTATCGGTCTGGAAAAACTGAAAGTGCCGGGCGGGATTCTGCTGACCATTATCGGCGTGTCTGTTGTCGGGCTGATTTTTGATCCGGCGGTGCACTTCTCCGGCATTTTTGCCATGCCGTCCCTGAGCGATGAACACGGCAATTCACTGATCGGCAGCCTGGATATTATGGGCGCGCTGAACCCGATCGTGCTGCCGAGCGTACTGGCGCTGGTGATGACCGCCGTGTTTGATGCGACAGGCACCATTCGTGCGGTGGCCGGTCAGGCTAACCTGCTGGATAACGACGGTCAGATTATCGATGGCGGCAAAGCGCTGACCACCGACTCCCTGAGCAGCGTCTTCTCAGGCCTGGTGGGCGCAGCACCGGCGGCGGTGTATATCGAATCGGCGGCGGGTACGGCAGCAGGCGGTAAAACCGGTCTGACGGCGATCACCGTTGGCGTGCTGTTCCTGCTGATCCTGTTCCTCTCTCCGCTCTCCTATCTGGTTCCGGCCTACGCCACCGCCCCTGCGCTGATGTACGTTGGCCTGCTGATGCTGAGCAACGTGTCGAAAATCGATTTTGCCGATTTCGTGGATGCGATGGCGGGCCTTATCACCGCCGTATTCATCGTGCTGACCTGCAACATCGTTACCGGCATCATGATCGGCTTCGCCTCGCTGGTGATTGGCCGTGTAGTCTCGGGTGAATGGCGTCGTCTGAACATCGGTACCGTGGTGATCGCGGTGGCGCTGGTGGCCTTCTACGCGGGCGGCTGGGCGATTTAATTTTCCGATCCGGCTCGAAAAAAGGGTGGCGATTGCCGCCCTTTTTACTTTTTAAGGCACATCCTGTTTCCATTGCGTTAAGCTGCATGTTCTATTATGAAAGGCATGATGCCTCGTCATCGATTATAAAAAATCATCGCAAACAGGGAACGCATGGAAATTTTCTTCACCATACTCATCATGACCCTTGTGGTCTCACTCTCGGGTGTCGTCACCCGTGTCCTGCCCTTCCAGATCCCCCTGCCGCTGATGCAGATTGCCATCGGCGCTATGCTGGCCTTACCCACTTTTGGTCTGCATGTGGAGTTCGATCCGGAACTCTTTCTGGTGCTGTTTATCCCGCCGCTGCTGTTCGCGGATGGCTGGAAAACCCCAACGCGCGAGTTTCTGGAGCACGGGCGTGAAATATTTGGCCTTGCGCTGGCGCTGGTGCTGGTCACCGTGGTCGGCATCGGCTATCTGATTTACTGGGTGGTGCCCGGTATTCCGCTGATCCCGGCGTTCGCGCTGGCGGCGGTGCTGTCGCCGACCGATGCCGTGGCGCTGTCCGGCATTGTTGGCGAAGGGCGCATCCCGAAAAAAATTATGGGCATCCTGCAGGGCGAGGCGCTGATGAACGACGCCTCAGGCCTGGTGGCCCTGAAGTTTGCCGTCGCGGTGGCGATGGGCACCATGGTCTTCACTGTCGGCGGCGCGACCGTGGAATTCCTCAAGGTGGCGATTGGCGGTCTGCTCGCCGGATTCGTGGTCAGCTGGCTGTATGGCCGCTCGCTGCGTTTTCTCAGCCGCTGGGGCGGGGATGAACCTGCCACGCAAATCGTGCTGCTGTTCCTGCTGCCGTTCGCCTCTTATCTGATCGCGGAACACATCGGCGTGTCCGGCATTCTGGCGGCGGTGGCGGCGGGGATGACCATCACCCGTTCCGGCGTGATGCGATCTGCGCCTCTGGCGATGCGTCTGCGCGCCAACAGTACCTGGTCGATGCTGGAATTCGTCTTTAACGGCATGGTGTTCCTGCTGCTGGGTTTGCAACTGCCGGGCATTCTGGAAACCTCGCTGGTGGCGGCGGAAGCCGATCCTAACGTCGAAACCTGGATGCTGTTTACCGACATCATTCTGATTTATGCCGCGCTGATGCTGATGCGTTTCGGCTGGCTGTGGACGATGCAGAAATTCAGCCAGCGCTTCCTCACCAAAAGCCCGATGGAATTTGGGATGTGGAGCACGCGCGAACTGCTGATCTCCACTTTTGCGGGCGTGCGCGGGGCGATCACCCTCGCCGGTGTACTCTCTATTCCATTGTTGTTACCGGGCGGGGAACACTTCCCGGCGCGTTATGAACTGGTCTTCCTGGCTGCCGGGGTGATCCTCTTCTCGCTGTTTGTCGCCGTGGTGGTTTTACCTATGCTGCTGCAACATATGGAGATCGCCGACCACGCTCAACAGGCGAAAGAAGAGCGGCTGGCGCGGGCGAAAACCGCTGACGTGGCCATTGTCGCCATTCAGAAAATGGAAGAGCGCCTGGCGGCCAACGCCGAGGAGAACATTGACGATCAGCTGCTGACAGAAGTCAGTTCGCGGGTGATCGGTAATCTGCGTCGCCGCGCTGACGGGCGTAATAACGTCGAAAGCTCCATGCAGGAAGAAAATCTCGAACGCCGCTTCCGCCTTGCGGCGCTGCGTTCCGAGCGGGCAGAGCTGTATCATCTGCGCGCCACGCGGCAGATCAGCAACGAAACGCTGCAAAAACTGCTGCACGATCTGGACCTGCTGGAAGCGCTGCTGATTGAGAATAAGTAGCGTATGTCCCCTCATCCTGTGGGTGAGGGGGCTAAAGCACTACTTTTTCAGGCGTGACACCAGTTCAAACTCTTTAAAATTCACCGGGCGTTGTTGCTGCATGGAGATATTCCCGGCGATACCGGTGAGGATCGACATCGCCCCGGCGCGGTGATCGGCGGCGCGCTGCAGCGGATCGTGCGTGGCAGGCCCGAACAAATCCGCCAGCATGGCGTTATCTCCGCCGCCGTGTCCGCCTTCACCGATGGCGAATTCAGCTTTCCAGGGTGCGGCAAACATCGGGAACACCGTGATGTCGCAGCCTTCGAGGCTCCCTTCGCTGGCGCGATCGCCACCGGCGTTGACGTAAGATTTCTCCACCAGCTTCATTTCCAGACGGCCTTCACTGCCGTTAAAGACTACGTTCAGTCCTTCCCATGGCAGATAGGCGTTCAGCGAATAGGTCAGCTGCACCTGGTTCTGGTATTTCACCAGCACTGACATGGTGTCTTCAATGGTGATGCCGTCGCTGAACACGCTCTGATCGCGGAAATAGTTATCTTCGTGCTCGGCATCCAGATACAGCGCTTTCAGCTGGGGATTGTCCTCCATGTGCAGGGCAAAGGGATCCTCTTTAGCGGCGGCGTAGCCGTGGGCGCGGGGATAAAACTGCGTGATGCCGCGTCGCTCGGCGTTCTCTTTACCGTAAAAGCGCAGGCTGCCTTCGGCATAGACACGCTGCGGATAGCTACCCAGCCAGAAGTTCATCAGGTCAAAATGGTGGGTGGATTTGTGCACCAGCAGGCCGCCGCTGTTGCGCTTTTCCCGGTGCCAGCGACGAAAATAATCCGCGCCATGTTCGGTGTTCAGCAGCCATTCAAAGTGTACCGAGTTCACCTCGCCAATGGTGCCGTTCATCAGCAGTTCGCGCACTTTGCTGTGATGCGGCGCATAGCGGTAGTTAAAGGTCACGCGAACCTGGCGGCCCGTCTCTTCAATGGCGTCGAGGATGCGCAGCGCCCGCTGTTCGTCGATGGTCATCGGTTTTTCGGTGATCACATCGCACCCGGCGTACAGGGCGCGCACAATATAATCATCATGAGTGCGATCCACGGTGGTGACGATAATCACGTCCGGGCGCGTCTCGCGGATCATCTCCTCAAACTGTGACGCGTGCCAGGTGGACGCTGGGGCAGCCCCTTCGTTTTTCAGCAACTGATTGGCGTAGTGCATACGCGTGTGGTTGGTATCGCAGAAGGCGACCAGGGTGGCCGTCTCTTTCCACTGACCGCCGATGGCCGCAATGTACATCCCGGCACGCCCGCCCGTGCCGACAAGGGCATATTTTTTCATACCATCCTCGATTAATTACTTAATGAAATTATTGGCTTAACGCGTAAGCCAGGGCTTCCATCAGCATAAAAAGCGGGAAGGGCATTGTCGTGACGGCGCAGAGTACAAAACAGGATCAGGGGCATGGAGTCGCGCAAAGTGTGACGGGAGTTACAAAACGCGCCGGGATACTGTGACGCGGATCGACTTTTGTCGCACGCAGGACGTGATGTTGCTCACGATGAAACACAACCCCGGCCCGCAGGCCGGGGATAAAACAGATTAATGCGCGCGGCCCTGATCGATGCCGATACCGGTTTGCGAACGGATAAACTGGGCGCGGAACTTCTCGCGTTCCAGTTTCCCTTCCGCGGTATTGTCGGTTGCCGAGAACACCCAGATACCGATAAAGGCCACCGCAATGGAGAACAGCGCCGGGTACTCATACGGGAAGATGGCGCTGGCGTGGCCGAGGATCTGCACCCAGATAGTCGGGCCAAGCACCATCAGCACCACGGCGGTAATCAGCCCCAGCCAGCCGCCGATCATCGCGCCACGGGTGGTCAGCTTCGACCAGTACATCGACAGCAGAATAATCGGGAAGTTACAGCTTGCCGCAATCGAGAACGCCAGGCCCACCATGAAGGCAATATTCTGATTCTCAAACAGAATGCCCAGCAGGATGGCGATCACGCCCAGTACCAGCACGGTGATTTTTGACACCCGCAGCTCGTCGCGCTCGGTGGCTCCTTTACGGAACACGTTGGCGTACAGATCGTGCGATACCGCCGATGCGCCCGCCAGGGTTAAGCCCGCCACCACCGCGAGGATGGTTGCGAAGGCCACCGCCGAGATAAAGCCGAGGAACAGGTTGCCGCCCACCGCGTTGGCAAGATGCACCGCCGCCATGTTATTGCCGCCAATCAGCGCGCCGGTGGCATCTTTAAACGCCGGATTTGCGCCCACCAGCATGATCGCGCCGAAGCCGATAATAAAGGTCAGGATGTAAAAGTAACCCATAAAGCCGGTGGCGTAGAACACGCTTTTCCGCGCTTCACGGGCATCGCTGACAGTAAAGAAGCGCATCAGAATATGCGGCAGACCGGCGGTACCAAACATCAGCCCCAGCCCCAGCGACAGCGCAGAGATTGGATCTTTCACCAGCCCGCCCGGACTCATGATCGCTGTGCCTTTCGGGTGCACCGCCATGGCTTCGGTAAACAGGTTATTGAAGCTGAAACCGACGTGACGCATCACCATAAAGGCCATAAAGCTGGCGCCGAACAGCAGCAGCACGGCTTTGATGATCTGCACCCAGGTGGTGGCCAGCATGCCGCCGAACAGCACGTACATCACCATCAGCACGCCCACCAGCACCACGGCGATGTGATAGTTCAGGCCAAACAGCAGCTGGATCAGTTTGCCCGCGCCCACCATCTGCGCGATCAGATAGAGCGCCACCACCACCAGCGAGCCGCAGGCGGAGAGAATACGGATCGGACCCTGTTTCAGACGATACGACGCCACATCGGCAAAGGTGTAGCGCCCGAGGTTACGCAGACGCTCGGCGATCAAAAACAGAATGATCGGCCAGCCCACCAGGAAGCCCAGCGAGTAAATCAGGCCATCGTAGCCGGAGGTGAACACCAGCGCGGAAATCCCCAGAAAGGACGCCGCCGACATGTAATCCCCGGCGATCGCCAGGCCGTTTTGCAGACCGGTAATATTACCGCCCGCCGTGTAGTAATCGCTGCGGGTGCGGGTACGTTTTGACGCCCAGTACGTGATGCCAAGCGTAAAGGCCACGAACACCACGAACATGATGATCGCCTGCCAGTTGGTCGGCTGGCGCTGCACCGCACCGGTCAGGGCATCTGCCGCGTTCGCGGAGAAAGGGAGTATGGCGGCAGCCGCCGTCAGTAATCTCTTCATGGTGCGTTTACCTCGCGGATCACGGCATTGTTCAGACGGTCAAACTCACCGTTCGCCCGCCAGACGTAAACGCCGGTTAACACGAACGAAACCAGGATCACGCCGACGCCAACAGGAATGCCGCGCGTGACGCTGGTGCCGGGATAGAGCGGCGTACCCAGCCAGCCAGGCGCGAAGGCGATAAGCAGAATAAAGCAGACATAAATCGCCAGCACGATCAGCGACAAAATGATGGCAAACCGTTGCCTTTTTTCGACCAGCTCCCTGAAATGCGCGTTATGTTCTATCCGTTGATAAATGAGTTCATTCATCACGAAATCTCCAGAGGGTAGGGTAAGGGTTATTGTTGTAGGTTTTTCCCTCTCCCTAAGGGAGAGGGCGGGGTGAGGGGATTATGACGGCATCGTAATGCCTTGTTTTTCTTCCAGCAGTTTTTCCACTACGCCAGGATCGGCGAGGGTTGAGGTATCTCCCAGGTTACTGGTGTCACCGGCGGCGATTTTGCGCAGAATGCGGCGCATAATTTTGCCGGATCGGGTTTTGGGCAGCGAATCGGTCCAGTGCAGAATATCCGGCGTCGCCAGCGGGCCGATCTCTTTCCGCACCCAGTTGCGCACCTCGGTATACAGCTCCGGCGACGGCTCTTCGCCGTGGTTCAGCGTGACATAGGCATAAATCGCCTGGCCTTTAATATTGTGCGGAATGCCCACCACCGCCGCTTCGGCGATTTTCGGGTGCGACACCAGCGCCGATTCGATTTCTGCCGTGCCCAGACGGTGGCCGGAGACGTTCAGCACATCGTCCACGCGCCCGGTGATCCAGTAGTAACCGTCTTCGTCACGACGCGCGCCGTCGCCGCTGAAATACATATTTTTGAAGGTGGAGAAGTAGGTCTGCTCGAAGCGCTCATGATCGCCAAACAGCGTGCGCGCCTGGCCTGGCCATGAATCAACAATCGCCAGATTGCCCTCGGTGGCTCCCTCCAGCGGATTGCCTTCGTTATCCACCAGCGCAGGCTGTACGCCGAAGAACGGCAGGCTGGCGGAACCGGCTTTCAGTTCGATAGCGCCAGGCATCGGGGTGATCATAAAACCGCCGGTTTCCGTCTGCCACCAGGTGTCCATCACCGGGCAGTTTTCGTTGCCGATTTTTTTCCAGTACCACTCCCAGGCTTCCGGGTTAATGGGTTCGCCCACCGATCCCAGAATCCGCAGCGAGGCGCGGCTGGTGCCGTCAATCGCCTTATCGCCTTCCGCCATCAGGGCGCGGATCGCCGTCGGCGCGGTATAGAGAATATTGACCTGATGCTTGTCCACCACCTGCGCCATACGCGCTGGCGTCGGCCAGTTCGGTACGCCTTCAAACATCAGGGTGGTCGCGCCGCAGGCCAGCGGGCCGTACAGCAGATAGCTGTGGCCAGTCACCCAGCCCACGTCGGCGGTACACCAGTAGATGTCGCCGGGATGGTAATCGAAGACGTATTTGAAGGTGGTCGCGGCATAGACCAGATAACCGCCAGTGGTGTGCAGCACGCCTTTCGGTTTACCGGTGGAGCCGGAGGTATAAAGGATAAACAGCGGATCTTCGGCATTCATCGCTTCCGGCTGGTGGTCGCTGCTGGCGGTCGCCATCACATCGTGCCACCACAGATCGCGGCCTTCCTGCCAGTCGATAGTGCCGCCGGTGCGTTTAAACACCACGACGTTTTCAATCGTTGTCACCGCCGGATTTTTTAACGCGTCGTCGACGTTCTTCTTCAGCGGAATACTGCGCCCGGCACGTACGCCTTCGTCGGCAGTGATCACCAGCCGTGAGCTGGAGTCCACAATACGCCCGGCGACCGCTTCCGGCGAGAAACCGCCAAAAATAACCGAATGCACCGCGCCAATGCGCGCGCAGGCCAGCATCGCCACCGCCGCTTCCGGCACCATCGGCATATAGATAGCTACCACGTCGCCTTTCTTAATGCCCAGCGTCAGCAGGACATTGGCAAAGCGGCACACTTCGCCGTGCAGATCGCGGTAAGAGATATGTTTGCTCTGGCTGGCGTCGTCGCCTTCCCAGATGATTGCCGTTTGATCGCCACACTCAGCCAGGTGCCTGTCCAGGCAGTTAGCCGCCAGGTTGAGCTGTCCATCTTCATACCATTTAATCGAAACATTACCAGGCGCAAAGGAGGTGTTTTTCACCTTCTGATAAGGCGTGATCCAGTCGAGAATTTTGCCTTCCTCACCCCAGAAAGCGTCAGGATCGGTGATAGATTGCTGGTATTTCGCCTGGTACTGTTCGGCATTAATCAGGCATTTTTCCGCGATCTGGGCGGGAATAGGGTGTTTGTGGATTTGGCTCATGGCTTTTGTTCTCCTTGTAGGATGTTAATAATATGTCACACAAACGTTAATTGTAGGGGCTTTGGTAGCTTTGTTTACTTTTTGGGCGACAGATCACGCAATGCTTGAGTGTATGAAAATGCAGCAGATGATGCTTAGAAGGAAAATAATTTACGCTAACAACTATTGCTTTTATGGCAATTAAAAATTCATCTATAACAAATAGTTATGCATGGTAAATGCTATAAAATGCGCTTTTTAAGGAAGAAATCAGTGAAAGTCCCTGAACTTAAAGGGTTGCACGGGATACCACGCAAATGGTACTGATAATGCGCGTTAAAAACCCCCGCTTTTGTAAGAAACGCTAACCATCCCCCTTGCTGGCAGTCTTCATGCACAGCAGGGAATAGCGCTTCACTAAGGATGTCACTCGTTATGAAAAATGTGAAAGTCAGCCTGGCCTGGCAAATTTTGCTGGCTCTGGTGCTGGGTATTCTTCTGGGTAGTTACCTGCATTACCAAAGCGACAGCCGCGAATGGCTGATTGCGAATCTCCTGTCTCCGGCAGGCGATATCTTTATTCATCTGATCAAAATGATCGTTGTCCCTATTGTAATTTCCACCCTGATTGTGGGAATTGCCGGCGTTGGCGATGCGAAACAGCTGGGCCGCATCGGCGCGAAAACCATTCTTTATTTCGAAGTGATCACTACAGTGGCCATTATTCTTGGCATCACACTGGCGAATGTATTCCAGCCGGGCGCGGGCATTGATATGTCGCAGCTGGCAACGGTGGATATTTCGAAATACCAGAGTACAACGGCAGAAGTGCAGAGCCATGCCCATGGCCTGATGGGTACCATACTGTCGCTGGTGCCGACCAATATCGTGTCGTCGATGGCGAAGGGCGATATGCTGCCGATCATCTTCTTCTCTGTGCTGTTTGGCCTTGGGCTGTCATCGCTGCCTTCCGCGCACCGTGAGCCGCTGGTGACGGTCTTCCGCTCCATTTCCGAAACCATGTTTAAAGTCACCCATATGGTGATGCGTTATGCGCCGGTGGGCGTGTTCGCGCTGATCTCGGTAACGGTGGCGAACTTTGGTTTTGCCTCCCTGTGGCCGCTCGCCAAGCTGGTGATCCTGGTGTATGCCGCGATTGTCTTCTTTGCGCTGGTGGTGCTGGGCGCGGTGGCGCGTCTGTGCAAGCTGAGCATCTGGACGCTGATCCGCATCCTGAAAGAGGAATTGATCCTCGCCTATTCCACCGCCAGCTCCGAAAGCGTGCTGCCGCGCATTATCGAGAAGATGGAGGCCTATGGCGCACCGGCATCGATCACCAGCTTCGTCGTGCCGACCGGTTACTCCTTCAATCTTGATGGTTCGACGCTATATCAGAGCATTGCGGCGATTTTCATCGCACAGCTGTACGGCATTGAGCTGTCGCTGGGGCAGGAGATCATTCTGGTGCTGACGCTGATGGTCACCTCCAAAGGTATCGCTGGCGTGCCGGGCGTCTCCTTTGTGGTGCTGCTGGCGACGCTGGGCAGCGTGGGGATCCCGCTGGAAGGTCTGGCGTTTATCGCCGGTGTTGACCGTATCCTCGACATGGCGCGTACGGCGCTGAACGTGGTGGGAAATGCGCTGGCGGTGCTGGTGATCGCCAAGTGGGAACACAAATTTGACCGTAAAAAAGCGCTGGCTTACGAGCGCGAGGTGCTGGGCAAATTTGATAAAACTGCAAATTCATAAGCGGCATTAAAAAATGCCCGGTGGCGCTTCGCTTACCGGGCCTACAGATTACGCCGTAGGCCCGGCAAGCTTGCGCCGCCGGGCATTCTTACCCTAAACTCCACTCAACCCATCGCGCTTTCGCGCAGATTGGCTTTTAACTTATCGTACTCGGCGATCACATACTGTTCCGCGGCACGCTGGTCGGCAATCCGCTCAACGTTGACGGCGCAGTACTTGTACTCCGGCGTTTTGGTTATCGGGCTTAAGTTCTCCGTCACCAGCTCGTTACAGGCGCCAATCCACCACTGGTAGGTCATATAAATCGCCCCTTTGTTCGGGCGATCGCTGACCTGCGCGCGGGTGATGATGCGGCCTTTGCGGGAGTTCACCCAGATCAGCGCTTCATCTTCAATGCCCAGACGCGCCGCGTCAGCGGTGTTGATCTGCGCATAGCCCGGCTCATCCGCCAGCGCCGCCAGCGCCGCACAGTTACCGGTCATCGAACGACAGGAGTAGTGGCCCACTTCCCGCACCGTCGACAGCACCAGCGGGTACTCGTCGGTCAGTTTGTCGATGGGCGGCACCCAGTCGCAGGTGTAGAACTTCGCCAGCCCGGTATCGGTTTCAAACTTCTCTTTGAACAGGTATGAGGTCCCCTGATCCGCGTCCGACGTATCGCGGCATGGCCACTGGATATAACCCAGCTCGCCCATTTTTTCATAGGTGGCGCCATAGAAGTCCGGGCACAGATGACGCAGCTCATCCCAGATCTCCTGGGTGTTGTTGTAGTGCATCGGATAACCCATGCGGGTGGCGATCTCACTGATGATCTGCCAGTCCGTTTTCAGGTCCCACTGCGGCTCCACGGCTTTGAAGAAGCGCTGGAAGCCACGGTCAGCCGCGGAATACACCCCTTCATGTTCCCCCCACGACGTTGACGGCAGAATGACATCTGCCGCCGCTGCGGTTTTGGTCATAAAGATGTCCTGGACGATCACCAGCTCCAGATCTTCAAAGCCTTTACGCACCGCCGACAGCTCGGCGTCGGTTTGCAGCGGATCTTCCCCCATGATGTAGGCCGCGCGCACTTCGCCATGAGCCGCCCGGTGCGGCAGCTCGCTGATGCGATAGCCAGTGTGCGCCGGCAGACTGGCCACGCCCCAGGCTTTGGCAAATTTCTCGCGGTTTTCCGGCACGTGCACATATTGATAGCCAGGATACGTGTCCGGCAGCGCGCCCATATCGCACGCGCCCTGCACGTTATTCTGCCCGCGCACCGGGTTAACGCCCGCGTGTGGCTTGCCGAGGTTACCGGTCAGCATCGCCAGGCTGGTCAGGGAGCGCACGGTTTCCACGCCCTGATAGAACTGGGTGACGCCCATGCCCCACAGGATCGCCGCGCTTTTCGCCCCCGCATACAGACGCGCGCAGGTGCGGATCTCTTCGGCGCTGACGCCGGTGATCGCTTCCACTGACTCCGGCGGATAGCCTGCAACAATCTTTTTATACTCGTCAAAATCCTGCGTACGCGCGGCCACAAAGGCATGGTCGTAGAGATCTTCGCTGATAATGACGTGCCCGATGGCGTTAAGCAGCGCGATATTCGAGCCGTTTTTCAGTGCAATATGCATATCCGCAATGCGCGCGGTTTCAATTTTGCGCGGATCGCAGACGATAATTTTCGCCCCGTTCTTTTTCGCGCGGATCACATGATTGGCGACGATAGGGTGGGAATCCGCCGGGTTATAGCCAAAAATAAAGACCAAATCCGTGTTATCAATTTCTGTGATGGCATTGCTCATTGCGCCATTACCGACCGACTGGTGCAGACCTGCAACCGATGGGCCGTGTCAGACACGTGCGCAGCAATCAACGTTATTGGTGCCAATAACGGCGCGCGCGAATTTTTGCATCACATAGTTGGTTTCATTGCCGGTGCCGCGTGACGAACCTGTGGTCTGGATGGCATCCGGGCCGTACTTCTCTTTGATGGCGGAAAGTCGGCTGGCGACGTAGTCCAGCGCTTCACTCCAGGATACCGCTTCCAGTTTGCCGCCGCGCTGGCGACGGATCATCGGGGTTTTCAGGCGCGGGGTCAGGATCCGGGTATCGTTGATAAAATCCCAGCCGTAATAGCCTTTAAGACACAGGGTTCCCTGATTGGTTTTCCCCTGTGCCGCTTCCGCCCGGACGATTTTCCCGTTATCAACCACCAGGTTGATTTTGCAACCCGAGGCGCAATAGGGGCATACCGTGACGACTTTTTTCATCGGTCTCACTCCAGTTTTCAATTCGCGCATACGCGCACTTGCCCCCGTTATGCAGATTGCATGCCATATTCTTTATGCGGGTATTTCTGCGGGATGCGGAGCAGGAAGGGAGTGAAAACCCTGACGAAAAGCGCGCTGTCGTCAGATTTGACGTGTCGAACGTCGGGGAAGAGCTGTAGGCCGGGTAAGCGCAGCGCCACCCGGCGCAATCGCCCCTCACTTGCGCCACATCAACATTTCAGTGTGATCAATTCTTATAATCATCATACTTTTCCTGCACAGGTTCCCTGTCGTGTTCACACTCCGCTCGATCATCACTGGCGTACTGCTCTGTTTTTCCGCTGTCGCCTTCTCTCAGACTGACCCGACGACGCTCACCACCGCCTGGCCGGTCAACGTTGGCCCGCTCAACCCGCATCTTTACACCCCCAACCAGATGTTTGCGCAGAGCATGGTGTATGAACCGCTGGTGAAATACGCGGCGGGCGGCAGGGTGGAGCCGTGGCTGGCTACCGGCTGGACGCACTCCGCCGACGGGAAAACCTGGGTCTTCACCCTGCGCGAAAAGGTCACTTTTTCCAATGGCGAACCTTTCAACGCCGACGCCGCCGTCGCGAATTTCCGCGCCGTGCTGGCTAACCGCGCCCGCCACAGCTGGCTGGAACTGGTGAACCAAATCACCGATGTCAAAGCGCTCGGTCCGCAAAAGCTGCAAATTACGCTGAAAAGCGCCTACTACCCGTTTTTACAGGAGCTGGCGCTGCCGCGACCGTTCCGCTTTATCGCCCCGTCGCAGTTTGTCGATGGCGGCACGAAAAACGGCATTAAAGCGCCGGTCGGCACCGGGCCGTGGATGCTGCACTCGTCGCGGCTGAATCAGGATGATGTCTTCGTGCGCAACCCGCATTACTGGGGAAAACAACCGGCGATCGGCAGGGTGAGGGTTAATGTGATCCCCGATCCCACCAGCCGCGCCATTGCCTTTGAAACCGGGGAGGTGGATCTGCTGTACGGCAGCGAAGGGCTGCTACCCCTCGATACCTTCGCGCGCTTTAGCCAGAACCCGGCGTACCACACGCAACTTTCCGCGCCGGTGGAAACGGTGATGCTGGCGCTCAATACCCGGCTTGCCCCCACGAATGATCTGGCGGTGCGCGAAGCCCTTAATTATGCGGTGGATAAAAAAACCATGATCGCCACTGCGCTCTACGGCACACAGCAGGCGGCGGACACGCTGTTCGCCCCGTCGGTGCCCTATGCGAATATCGGGCTTAAACCGCGCGGCTACGATCCGGCGCAGGCCCGCGCCCTGCTTGAAAAAGCTGGCTGGACGCTGCCTGCCGGTAACGCTATCCGCGAGAAAAACGGCCAGCCGCTGCGCATTGAACTGGCCTTTACCGGTACCGATGCCGAAAGCAAGGCGATGGCGGAGATTATTCAGGCAGATTTGCGCAAAATCGGCGTCGATATTCAGCTTATCGGCGAAGAAGAGAGCAGTATCTACGCCCGCCAGCGGGACGGTCGCTTCGGCATGATTTTCAACCGCACCTGGGGCGCGCCTTACGATCCCCATGCGTTTATCAGTTCCATGCGCGTGCCATCCCATGCGGATTACCAGGCGCAGCTGGGGTTGCCTGATAAGGCGCTCATCGACCAGGAAATCGGCCAGGTGCTGACGCAGCAGGATGAAACCGCCCGCCAGGCCTTATATAAAGACATCCTCACCCGGCTGCATCAGGAAGCGGTCTATCTGCCGCTCAGCTATGTCTCGGTGATGGCGGTATCGCGGCCTGAACTGGGAGCCATCCCCTTCGCGCCGATGGCGTCAGAGATCCCCTTCGAACAGCTCAGTCCGGTGGCGCAGCCATGATGCTGAACTGGGCGCTACGTCGTTTGCTGCTGCTGATCCCGATCCTGCTCGCCGCCTCGCTGCTGGTGTTTCTGATGCTGCATCTGGGCGTCGGCGATCCGGCGATGGACTATTTACGCCTTTCCGGCGTGCCGCCGACGGCGGAGGTGCTGGCCGCCACGCGGGAGATGCTCGGGCTTAACGCGCCGCTGCCGGTGCAGTACTGGCACTGGCTGATGCGCGCCGCGCGGCTGGATTTCGGCGTCTCTTATGCCACAGGGCGTCCGGTGCTCGACGATCTGCTGCATTTTCTGCCCGCCACCCTGCAACTGGCGGGACTGGCGCTGGTGCTGATCCTGGCGATCTCCGTGCCGCTCGGCGTCTGGGCGGCGCGTTATCCCAACCGCCTGCCGGATCATATCGTGCGCGTGATCGCTTTCCTCGGCGTCTCAATGCCTAATTTCTGGCTGGCGTTTCTGCTGGTGATGCTCTTTTCCGTGAAGCTGAACTGGCTGCCGGCGATGGGCTACGGCGGCTGGCGCTACGTGATCCTGCCGGCGGTTTCCATTGCCTTTATGTCCCTTTCGATCAACGCCCGTCTGCTGCGCACCAGTATGCTGGAAGTGGCAGGGCAGCGGCATGTGACCTGGGCGCGGCTGCGGGGCTTAACGGCGGCGCAAACCGAGCGCCACCATGTGCTGAAAAACGCCGCCGTTCCGCTGGTCACCGCGCTGGGAATGCACATCGGCGAGCTGATCGGCGGCACGCTGATCGTCGAAAGTATTTTTGCCTGGCCAGGCGTCGGCCGTTACGCCGTCTCCGCCATTTTTAACCGCGACTATCCGGTGATCCAGTGCTTTACCCTGCTGATGGTGACCGTCTTTGTGATCGGCAATCTGCTGGTGGATATGATCAACGCCGCGCTGGATCCGCGCGTGCGCAGCCACGAGGGACAGCACGCATGAACACGGTTTTTCTTGCCCGCTGGCCGGTGCGCATGGCGCTTTTGATCATCGCTCTGCTGTTTATGGTGGCGCTGACCAGCCAGTGGTGGCTGCCATTCGATCCGCTGGCCATTAACCTGCCGGAGCGCCTGTCAGCGCCGGACAGCCAGCACTGGCTGGGCACCGATCACCTGGGACGCGATATCTTCAGCCGTCTGCTGGCGGCCACGCGTATCTCCCTTGGCGCAGTGCTGCTCTGCCTGCTGCTGGTGCTGACGATCGGCATGATCGCGGGCGGCGCGGCGGGGTTGCTCGGCGGGCGCACCGATCAGCTGGTCATGCGCGTCGCCGATCTCTTTATGACCTTTCCCACCTCGATCCTGTCATTTTTCCTCGTGGCGATCCTCGGCACCGGCATCACCAACGTGATCATCGCCATCGCCCTGTCGCACTGGGCCTGGTACGCGCGCATGGTGCGCAGCATGGTGCTGTCGCTGCGCCAGCGGGAGTTTGTGCTGGCCGCGCGTCTCGCCGGGGCCAGCCGGGTGCGGATTTTTATTGAGCACATCAGCGGCGCGGTGCTGCCGTCGCTGCTGATCCTCGCCACGCTGGATACCGGCCACATGATGCTGCACATCGCAGGGATGTCTTTTCTCGGGCTGGGCGTCACCGCCCCGACGCCGGAGTGGGGGATCATGATCAACGACGCGCGACAGTATATCTGGACGCAGCCGCTGCAAATGTTCTGGCCGGGGCTGGCGCTGTTTATCAGCGTGATGAGTTTTAACCTGGTGGGCGACGCGCTGCGCGACCACCTCGATCCCGGCAGGGCTTTGCAGGAGAGCCATTCATGAACACGCTGACCCTCGACGGGTTTTCCTTTTATGCCGCCGGTACGTGCCTGGTGGATAACGTCTCGCTGACCCTGCGCCGGGGGCGCGTACTGGCGCTGGTGGGTAACAGCGGCTGCGGCAAATCGCTGACCTGCAACGGCGCGCTGGGCGAACTGCCCCCGGGCGTACGGCGCACCGGCGGGCAGGTGCTGCTCGACGGCAGAGTGGCGGCGGCCCATGAACTGCGCGGCAGGCGGGTGTCCTGCGTGATGCAAAACCCGCGCAGCGCCTTTAATCCGCTGCGCACCATCCGCGATCACGCCAGGGAAACCTGTCAGGCGCTGGGTAAAAACGGCAGCGATGCCCTGCTGCTGGCACGGCTGGCGGATGTCGGGCTGGAGCAGGCCGCGCGCGTACTGTCACTTTATCCCTTTGAGATGAGCGGCGGCATGTTGCAGCGGGTGATGATTGCGCTGGCGCTGCTCGGCGATGCGCCCTTTATGTTTGCCGATGAGCCGACCACCGATCTCGATGCGGTGGCGCAGGCGCGTATCCTTGATGTGCTGGCGGATGTCATGAAAACCCGCGCGCCGGGGATGCTGCTGGTGACGCACGATATGGGCGTGGTGGCGCGGCTGGCCGATGAGGTGGCGGTGATGGAACAGGGGCGGATTGTGGAGCAGGGCACGGTGGACGATCTCTTTTATCGCCCGCAGCATCCGCTTTCACGGCGGCTGGTGAGCGCGCATCTGGCGCTGTATGGTGAGGCGTTGCCGCAATGACGCTGATCGCCATCCACCAGGTTTCCCACGGCTACACCTCGTCAGGGTTGTTCCGGCGCGGGCAGCAAAAAGCCGTGCTGGAAGACATTTCTTTTGACATCCGCGCGGGCGAAACCCTGGCGCTGCTCGGACGCAGCGGCTGCGGTAAAAGCACGCTGGCGCGGCTGATCGCCGGGCTGGAAAAACCGCAGCGCGGCGAGGTGCGCTATCAGGGGCAGAATATTCACCGCCTGGCGCGCGCCGAGGCCCGGCGCTTTCGCCAGGATGTGCAGATGGTGTTCCAGGACGCGCTGAGCGCGGTGAATCCACGTAAAACCGTGGCGGAAATTATTGCCGAACCGCTGCGCCACCTGACCAGCCTGTCGGCAGCGGAACAGCAGGAGCGTATTCTGAGTACGCTCGCCAGCGTGGAACTGGACGATACGTTCATGAGCAAACTACCGTCGCAGCTCAGCGGCGGACAATTACAGCGCGTATGCCTGGCGCGCGCGCTGGCGGTACGGCCGAAATTACTGGTGCTGGACGAGGCGGTGTCCAACCTCGATCTGGTACTCCAGGCGCACATCGTGGCGCTGCTGAAGCAGCTCCAGGCGCAGCTGAATATCGGCTTTCTGTTTATTACCCACGATCTGCGGCTGGTGAAGCGCTTCTGTCAGCGGGTGATGGTGATGGACAACGGCCACATTATCGAAACCCGCCCGGTGGATGCGCAGCTGTGCTTTGCAACGCCTGCCGGGATCGCCTTACAGCAGGCGGTATTGCCCGCTTTTCCGGTACGCTAACAGAAGGGAATTGTATGCAGCGCATCACCATCACCATTGATGATGATTTACTGGCAACGCTCGATCGTCTGAGCGATAAACGCGGCTACCAGAGCCGTTCAGAAGCCCTGCGGGATATTGTGCGGCAATCGCTGGCGGAAGAGGCGGCGACAGAGGCCGATCAGCACGGCTATGCGGTGCTGAGCTATGTCTATGAGCATGAAACCCGCGAGCTGTCATCGCGGCTGGTGGCGGCCCAGCATCAGCACCACGATCTGTCGGTGTCGACGCTGCACGTTCACGTCAGCCATGACGACTGTCTGGAAGTGGCGATCCTCAAAGGCAATCTGCACGATATTCAGCACTACGCCGACGAAATCATCTCCCAGCGCGGCGTGCATCACGGCCATTTGCAGTGCATTCCTGACTGATCAATACATCTCAATATGCGTATCACGCGGCAGCGCCAGCAGACGTTCGCCGTGGGTGAGCAGCAGATCAATGCCCAGCGGGAAGGCGTGCAGGCGGTCGGCAAGAGCATGAACGATGCAGTGCGGCAGTTGCGGCGCGATCATGCGCTCCTCATGAATGCCAGGCCCGGTCAGGCGCAGCATACGACCGCCGCTTAAGCCGGAAACCTGCACGATCAGCGTGACAGGGTCGGGCTGCGCGGCGGCGGCAGCGAAAAGGGCGTCCAGTTCGGCGGCGCTGAGCGTATCATCGGCCAGCGCAAGGGTGGCGAAATGTGGCTCATTCACCAGCGCCGCGCGGGTGTGCAGGCGCAGATTCTGGATCACAAAATCGTTATGCAGCGGATTCGACAGCCACACCGGCATGTC
Organism: Enterobacter sp. K510; assembly: GCF_055804875.1. Taxonomy (NCBI): domain Bacteria; kingdom Pseudomonadati; phylum Pseudomonadota; class Gammaproteobacteria; order Enterobacterales; family Enterobacteriaceae; genus Enterobacter; species Enterobacter sp. K510. The sequence continues at coordinate 76,039 of NZ_JBNRLQ010000009.1, forward strand.
TTTATCGGCCAGTGTCAGCAGTACGCTGGAGGTCGCCAGATTGAGTGGCTGCCAGCCGTGTTTTAACTGGTGCAGGGCAACAATTACCCCCGGCTCGCTCATGGCTTTTAACAGACGACGAAAACTGTGCTGCGCGTCCTGCACGTTATTATTCATGGTGGTCATGGAATGCATGGAGGGCTCCATAGTGAAGATGAGAGCCAGAGTGGCAAGGAAGTATGACGTTTGCGTTAAGCAGAGATGACGGAATAGTGAAGCTGGCAGGGGAAAGGCAGGGGCGGGAACGTTATCTGCCCGCCCGAACGATCAGTTCTTTTTCACAAATTCGGATTTCAGCTTCATCGGGCCAAAGCCGTCGATTTTGCAGTCGATATTATGATCGCCTTCCACCAGGCGGATATTCTTCACTTTGGTGCCGATTTTCAGCATTGAAGAGCTGCCTTTCACTTTCAGATCTTTAACGACCGTCACGCTGTCGCCGTCGGCCAGCAGATTGCCATTGGCATCTTTGACGATCAGCGTGTCGCTGTCGTCCGACGCGCTGGCGTCGTTCCACTCGTTCGCGCATTCCGGGCAGATATACATGCCGTTGTCTTCGTAAGTGTATTCAGAATTGCATTTCGGGCAGTGGGGGAGTTGCATAATCATTCCTCAATAAAAGGCTAATGGGGGTGGAAGTCCGTCCACCGAAAAATGGCAGGCTGCCAAAAAGGTCGAAGATTGTACACCAAATCCTTACTGTTGTCGGTGCTATTCTTTTTTCACTAAAAGTGATCGACGTGACACACCCTGTCAGGCAGTTAAGCCATGCTTAACAGGTGAGGTATTCTGATGCATGAATGAGCGCTAATTTTCAATATTTTTCGGTGGAAATTGCCACTCTGAACCAATTCATATATGGTGAGATCACGCATCCAGTGTTATTAAAAAGCAGCTCTCGGCACCAGCTCTGTCTCCTGCCGAAGTCGGCGACTTACCTCTCAATTTGGGTGGGTAAATAAATGAAGATATATCCTGGTAACTCTTAAAATTAGTCTACGCGCCGTTGCTTTTGTTTCTGACATGAGCAAAGTAACTCGCTGAACTGCATCATAATTTAGAATTTTTTATTGAGTCACGTCAGGTAGTTATCTTTTTTCAGATATTTTTCCACGCGTAATTAAAAAAGCCGACACTACATTAAACAAACCGCTCGGCTAAATAAAAGTTATAAAAATTTGCGTTAAGGAAAGACTTTTATCATGCACACACAGACAATATTTGAATTGAGCCAGGAAGCCGAAAGGTTGTTGCAGCTTTCCCTGCATAATCTTCATTCATTACAAACGATGCCGGTAGCAAAGCTTGATGATGCGTTGATTACCGATATAAACAACGCCTCCAATGTTCATCCTTTGCATTTCAGCGCGCGTGGAATTGACGCTCAGCAGGCGACGCTGAGTAACGAACTGCGCAAAATTACCCGTCTGGAGATGGTGCTCGCTATCGTCGGTACCATGAAGGCGGGGAAATCCACCACCATTAACGCCATCGTCGGCACGGAAGTGCTGCCTAACCGCAACCGTCCGATGACCGCGCTGCCAACCCTGATCCGCCATACGCCGGGGCAAAAAGAGCCGGTGCTGCATTTTTCCCACGTCGGGCCTATTGATACCCTGACCCAACAGTTGCAGATGCGACTGTTTGGCTTCGATCGCGAGAAACTGGCGCAGAAGCTGGAAATTGATAAGGACATGCAGACGCTGCTGGATCGTATTCGTCAGGGCGATGCTTTTGATAAGCACTATCTGGGCGCGCAGCCGATCTTTCACTGCCTGAAAAGCCTCAACGATCTGGTGCGCCTGTCGAAAGCGCTGGACGTCGATTTCCCGTTTTCTTCCTATACGGCGCTGGAGCATATTCCGGTTATTGAGGTGGAGTTTGTGCATCTCGCCGGGCTGGAAAAAAACATGGGGCAGTTGACGCTGCTTGATACCCCCGGGCCGAATGAAGCCGGTCAGCCGCATTTGCAGCAGATGCTGAAAGAGCAGCTGGCGCGCGCCTCGGCGGTACTGGCAGTGATGGATTACACCCAACTCAAGTCGATTTCCGATGAAGAAGTCCGCGAGGCGATTGCCGCCGTCGGCAAGTCGGTGCCGCTGTTTGCGCTGGTGAATAAGTTCGACCAGAAGGATCGCAACAGTGACGATGCCGATCAGGTGCGCACGCTGATCGCCGGTACTTTAATGAAAGGGCATATCACGCCGACGCAGATTTTCCCGGTCTCCTCCATGTGGGGTTATCTGGCAAACCGTGCCCGGCACGAGCTGCTGCGTAGCGGTAAACTGCCCGATCCTGAAGAACAGCGCTGGGTGCAGGACTTTGCCGAAGCCGCCCTGGGCCGCCGCTGGCGGCTGACCGATCTGGATGACAGCGCGCATATTCAGCATGCCGCCGAATTGCTGTGGGAAGACTCGCTGTTTGAGCAGCCGATCCAGAAACTGCTGCACGCCGCCCATGCCAATGCCTCGCTGTATGCGCTGCGATCTGCTTCGCACAAATTGCTCAATTATGCCCAGAGCGCCCGCGAGTATCTGGATTTTCGCTATCAGGGGCTGACGGTGGCGCTGGAAAATCTGGAGCAGAATATCGCCCGGCTGGAAGAGGATACCCGTCTGCTGCACGCCTGCCAGGAGCGGGTCAGCGACGAAGTGAATCATGAAGTGGAAGATGCGCTGGCTGCCGCCGATCGCTTTATCAATGGCGAGCAGGCGACCATTATCAGCGAGATCGACCACTATTTTACCCACAGCGAGCGACCGGAAGAGGCCACGCTTATCAACGCTGACGAGGAGTTTGGCGTCGGTAAACTGGTGCTGGAGGATGAAAGCCAGGCGCAGGTGGCGCTGAGTAAAATCCGCTCCGCCTGCGAGGTGATTTTGCTGGGCGCGCAGGATCGCATCAGCCGTGAACTGGCGCAGCGTTTTGATCAGCTGGAGTACACCCTGACCCGTTCGTTACAGGACGCGATGCGCCCGATTGAAACCCGTATAAAGGAAGAGCTGAGCCACGCCGGTTTTCGCGCGCGCATCAGCTTACCGGCGTTTCAGGCCAGCACGCTGAACTTCAATACGCGGCAACTGTTTGTGGATGCCATCGCCGCCGAAGATATCCCTGCCGGGCAGTCGCGCGTCAGCGGCGTGCGGGACAGCATGTCGCGCTGGCTGAACAATCCGGGCTGGGGCTGGAATGATTATGTCGTCACCCGTACCCGTTACGTTATCGACGTGACCTCGCTGCACCAGAACCTGATTAATCACGTTGCGCATTTTTGCGCGCAGATCCGCAAGGCGCTGGCGGCGCAGGTGGATGTGTCCGTAACGGCGGGGATGGCGACCTTTTTCGCCGAGTTTTCGCACAGTTTGTCGGGGTTACAGGAAAGCCTGCGTGACAGCCTGGCGATTCGTCAGCAGAATGAATCGACGGCGGCGGCGCTGCGTCAGCATCTCCGGCAATGCATCACCACTGCCAACTGGATCCACGAAGATGCCCGGTTGCTGCGCGATGATATTCAAACCCTGTTTGCGGCAGATCAACCATGAAAAACCGACTTCTCGACGGACCCGGGCAGACGCTGGAGTGCATCCAGCCAAAATTTATTGTCGATCTGGTGCAGGGCATCGATGCCCCCCGGCAGACGCAAATCGTGCCCCAGCAACAGGCGTTTCGCGAACGGCTGACGCAGGAGATCATGACCCAGACGCAGCTGCGTCCGTGGGCGATGTCCGGCATGTATCATGAAAATGATGCGCTGCGTCTCGGGCTGGTGGAAAAACTCGCCAGCATGTTCGATCCGGGTCAGCTGGCGCTGGCGCGTATCACGCAGCGCCTGACGATGTTGCAGCAGAACAGTGAACGTCGCCCCGGGCTGTCTGCCGCGCTGCAAAAACAGTATGACGATATGCTGGCGCATTTCAGTCTGCGCGCCGCCTCAAAAGAGAAAGCCCTGACCCAGCGCGGGCTGATGGTGCAGGCCGGACTGCACAGTGAGCAGATTTTTACCCGCTGGCGCGCCGGGAAATACGATGGCTGGTCGCTGGCCGGACGCTGTTTTATCGCGCTGGAAGAGCTGCGCTGGGGCGCGTTTGGCGATGCCTGCCGCTTAACCCGGCCGGAAGTGTCCAGCCTGTTGAAAGACAATCTGCGCATTATGGCCGCCGATTTTATGGCGCAGGGGATAGGGGCGTCACCGGCCACCCGCCATTTCTATCATCAATGGTTAACCACACCCGCCACGCCGGGCCTGATGGATAATAAAGATCTGCTGGGCTGGTTGGGGGACTGGTGCGATGTCGATCGTCATCCGGTGTGCTGGTCAGTGACGCAAAGCTGGCAAACGGTGGCACTGGGTATGCCGCGGCTCTGTTCTGCGACGCGTCTGGCGACGGCGCTGGTGGAGGAAGTCTTTAGCGAGGGCGTGTAATTCCCCTCCCGCCAGGCGAGAGGGGAAATAGTCTGTCAGTGATGCAGCGACTCTGTCGCTTTCTCTTGTTCAACCGCCGCAGGCGATTGTTGCGGGTTGCCATAGCGCTTCGCATAAAGCGCGGTAATGATGGGCACCAGAATCGCCGTCACAATCACACTGGCTGCCACCAGCGCCGTAGCTGATGCGGCTACCGGTTCGAAGGCCGGGTTAATCTGCGCGATAATCACCGGGTTTGCCACTGCCGCGCCTGCCGCCGATGACGCTGCCACGCCCGCCGTACCGTTACCACCGCCAATCCAGCGGTCCGCCAGGATCAGCGGGATACCGGTAATGATGATGACCGCCACGCCCAGGAAGATCCCCAGCAGACCGGTATTCATGATCACATTCAGGTTGATGGTATTCCCCAGCGCGAAACCGAAGAACGGGATCAGCACCGGCGTCGCTTTGCTGAAGAATGCGCGGAAATCGTGATCCAGGTTGCCCAGCGCAAAACCAATCAGGAACGGCAGGACCGCGCCGATAAAGTGATGCGGTTCGAAGGAGGCCAGACCGGCGGATCCAAGGATCACCATGGTCATCAGCGGGCCGGATTCCAGCGACATCAGAACGAAGGCGCCGGACTCTTCTTTGGTGCCGTACTGGTTCATCAGGCTGGCGTACAGGCCGCCGTTAGTCATATCCATGGCAGAGACAATAGCCAGCACCGACAGCCCGGCAAAGAAGCCCGCCTGAATTCCGGTTTCCGGAATAAAGGTGGCGGCAATCATTGCCACTATCCATGCCACGGCAATTTTAGTGATCACCAGCGTACCGGATTTACGCAGTACCGTGCCGGTAGCGCGTAAATCAATGGAGGCGCCAATACAAAAGAACCACACTGCCAGAATAGGCACCGTACCGGTGATCATCCCTTTCGTGAAGGAACCAAAATAAGCGCCGGTATCCGGTGCCAGGGTATTTAGAATTGCCCCAAGAAGCAGGGGAACCAGCATCATCCCGCCGGGGATGCGTTCGATCGTGGCCTTGATTTTCATTGAAGATCCTCACGCTTCACCGCGCCATGCGCGCGATAAAAGCTAAAAAATGTAAAATTAATAAAATCAATCAGATAGTTCGCTGATGAGTTGCGTTTATCTCATCGCGGGGATCGCGTTATATGCCGACAGGTGCCGCCAGTGCTTTCCTCTTTAAGTGTGCCTGGCGCTATGATGCAGTCATCGGAATATTGATTCAATGAAAACGAAACAGTGTTTTAGTTATCTGGATCACATATTTCACGTAAAGTTTCTTAAAGGCTCCAGATATTAAAAAGCCTGTAAATGAGTTGTAAAAATAAGGTGTTTTTGACCGGGTTAGTGATTCGTTTGAGGATCACCTTATTCCCATAAAAATGAGGGTTTTGTCAGTGGTGGGTAAATATGTGTGAAGTTGATCACGGTTTTAAACCCTGTTAGGGTAAAGAGGTCATTAACTGCCCGAACAGGCGTCAACAGGTTTGGCTGTCCAGACTTTAACCAGCTTACGTAACCAAACCTGCTACGCTTGATATTAAAGAACGCAATCACCCGGCAACCATTAACTGTGTAGTGTAATGACGAGAGTTTTTACGCTTCCGTCGGCTGTGCGTTCAGGGCAAAGTCCATGAGGATAAAGAATGTTAAAAAGGAAAAAAGTAAAGCCAATCACGCTGCGCGATGTGACCATTATTGATGATGGGAAACTTCGCAAGGCAATCACCGCCGCATCGCTCGGTAATGCGATGGAGTGGTTTGATTTCGGTGTTTATGGATTTGTTGCTTATGCGCTCGGTAAGGTCTTCTTCCCGGATGCTAACCCCAGCGTGCAGATGATCGCGGCGCTGGCGACCTTCTCTGTACCTTTCCTTATTCGTCCGTTGGGCGGACTGTTCTTCGGCATGTTAGGCGATAAGTATGGCCGTCAGAAAATACTCGCCATGACGATTGTCATCATGTCCGTCAGTACCTTCTGTATTGGTCTGATCCCCTCTTATGCCTCTATAGGCATCTGGGCGCCGATCCTGCTGTTGCTGTGTAAAATGGCGCAGGGGTTCTCGGTGGGCGGCGAATACACCGGGGCGTCAATCTTCGTGGCGGAGTACTCTCCTGACCGTAAGCGCGGCTTTATGGGCAGCTGGCTGGATTTCGGCTCCATTGCCGGTTTCGTGCTGGGCGCGGGCGTGGTGGTGCTGATTTCCACCGTCGTCGGTGAAGAGAACTTCCTTGACTGGGGCTGGCGTCTGCCGTTCTTCCTGGCGCTGCCGCTGGGTCTGATTGGTCTTTATCTGCGTCATGCGCTGGAAGAGACCCCGGCGTTCCAGCAGCATGTGGATAAGCTGGAGCAGGGCGATCGCGAAGGGTTGCAGGACGGGCCGAAAGTCTCGTTCAAAGAGATTGCCACCAAACACTGGCGCAGCCTGCTGACCTGTATTGGTCTGGTGATCTCCACCAACGTGACCTATTACATGTTGCTGACCTACATGCCAAGCTACCTGTCCCATAACCTGCACTATTCCGAAGATCATGGCGTACTGATTATCATCGCCATCATGATCGGGATGCTGTTTGTGCAGCCGGTGATGGGCCTGCTGAGCGACCGTTTTGGCCGCCGCCCGTTTATCATTCTGGGCAGCGTGGCGCTGTTCTCGCTGGCTATTCCGGCGTTCATTATGATCAACAGTAATATCATCGGCCTGATTTTTGCCGGGCTGCTGATGCTGGCGGTGATCCTGAACTGCTTCACCGGCGTGATGGCCTCGTCCTTACCGGCGATGTTCCCGACGCATATCCGCTTCAGCGCGCTGGCGAGCGCCTTTAATATCTCGGTGCTGATTGCCGGTCTGACGCCAACCCTGGCCGCCTGGCTGGTGGAAAGCTCAGAGAACCTGATGATGCCTGCCTATTACCTGATGGTGGTGGCGGTGATTGGTTTGATTACCGGTATTACCATGAAAGAGACGGCGAACCGCCCGCTGCGCGGCGCAACCCCGGCGGCGTCGGACATTCAGGAAGCCCGTGAGATCCTGCGTGAGCATCACGACAATATCGAGCAGAAAATCGAAGATATTGATCAGGAGATCGCTGAACTGCAGGAGAAGCGTACCCGTCTGGTGCAGCAGCACCCGCGTATCGACGAGTAATCTTCCCCTCACCCCGACCCTCTCCCCATGGGAGAGGGTTAACATCCCGCCGCAATAAAATCCCCGTTCGCGCTCACCGGTATTACCGTTAAAAACAGCACTGAGGCAAAAAGTATTATCGCCATCCCCCCGGCGATTTTCAGCGCCGGAACAATCCATGTCTGGCGCTGCCCGCCAAACAGCGCCGCCGTACGGTTGCGGGCATAGCGTACCGCCAGCGACAGGCCGATGATCGAAAGACCGGTGCCGAGCGACATGGTCATCACCGCTGCCATGCCCCAGCTGACCATGCCCAGCGCATTCGAAAACAGCAAAATCATGATCGCCCCGCTGCACGGGCGCGCGCCGATAGAGAGCATCACGCCCGCGCGCGTTTTCCAGTCGCCGCTGGTGGCTAAGCCCACGCCATGATGATGACCACAGCCGCAGTCCGGCGCGTGTCCTGTGTGAAGCGGTTTCATGCGATGGATACGCAGTCCGCGCGTGGGGAGGCTTCTGGCGGCCTGATAGATCACATAGCAGCCGAAGCCGCCGATCAGCAGCGCGCTGATTTTTTCGACGTACCAGCGGCTTTGGCTCAGATCCCCCGACGCCAGGTTAAAGCCAACGGCGAGGATAAAGACAAAGGCAATGGCGCTGACGCCCTGCAACAGGCTGCCGAAAAACGGGATCAGCCGCGCCGCCAGCGGGCTTTCCTGATTAGTGCCGAGCCAGGTGGTAACGATAAATTTGCCGTGCCCTGGCCCGATAGCGTGCAGCACGCCGTAAAAGAACGCGCCGACCAGCAGCCACAGGCCGCCGCTCAGCTGATGGTTATTGAGTTGCAGCAGATACATCACCAGATAACGGTGCAGCGTGATCTGCGTGCTCAGGCACCACTGCAAAAAAGCGCCCCAGTGGTGGTGCAACAGCAGAAGAGCCGCCAGCGCGATAAGGGTGCAGGTTATCGCGCCGGGGAGCCGCCATGAGCGGGTCAGTGCTGGAGTCATCATAAATGCCCGTCGGGAAATGATGACCAGAGTATAGAGGTTAGGCCGCGTTAAGGTAACGGGATAACTGCCGCTGATGGTAACGCGCCAGCAGCAGCACCGTGGTCAGCGCACCCAGCAGCGCGCAGAACATGTCTGACTGGGTATCCCAGGGATCGCCCTGGGTGCCGAGGAAATCGTCTGCGCCCTGGCCCATCGCCAGTGCCGCCCACCACTCGATCAGCTCATACATGGCGCTGATCGCCAGCGCAATACAGCACACCACAAAGCCGAGCATTTTCCGCCCGCGCACAAAGGCACCGCGCACCAGGATCTCCCGCGCTGCCAGCGCCGGCACCAGCCCCTGGAAAAAGTGACCGAGTTTGTCATAGGGGTTGCGGTCAAGCCCCAGCCACGCCTGCACATCAAAGCCAATCGGCACTTTCGCGTAGGTGTACATGCCGCCGACCATCAGAATAATGGCGTGGAAAAAAATCAGCGTATACAGCAAGGGGGTGAGGGGATAGCGCGCGTGGGTGGCCCACAGCAGGGGAACGAGGATCAGCACCGGCGTGACTTCCATCAGCCAGGTAATTTTATCGCCAGCGTAAATACCGGTGTAGACAACAATCAGCGCCAGCAGCAGGGCTGCGACTTTTAACAGAGAGGATGGCATGGGTTTTCATCCGGATGAAAACCTTAACTATTGACCGGAACGGCGGCGGAGACAACCTGAAAATAACAGGGGCCGTTACCGGCCCCGTGGAATTAAATCAGAACGATTTGTTTAAACGCAGGCTGAAGGTGTGCGCCTGGTAAGTATCGCTGGCCTGAACATCGTAACGGGCGTCGATGGTCAAATCATTGGCGCTGTACAGCGTGGTGCCCACTGCCAGTCCCGCCATATCTTTCACCGGCGACGCGCCTTTGGTGGTGAATTGGGTTTCGCCCAGGGTATCGGCCACGTAGGACGCATTATTGCTCATGCGACGGTTATCGTACTGGTGGATCCAGGAGATCTGCGCAAACGGCGTCAGCGCGCCCAGCGGGGTATCCACGGTTTTCTGTACACGGACGCCGATATCGCTGATCACGGACTGGGAGTGTGAGGCATCCACGTCCAGCGCCATGCCGTTGCCACCGCTTTCCTTATAGCCATCAACATGCTGATAGCTGTAAGCCAGTGCGGCCAGCGGCGTGACCACGACCTGCGCAGGCAGCGTCAGCGGATAACCGAATTCGCTTTGCAGGGTGACGGACTGGCCGTTGAACTTGCCCTTCGCCGTGCCGGAGAAGCCGGTGAAATCAGCACGACGCACCGAGTCATAGTTCTGACGGTTCACTGCCGCAGACAGATTCAGGAACCACGGATTGCCGGTGTAAGCCGCATAACCAATCACGCCGTAGTTGTCAGCGGTTGAGGTGTTGCCGCTCAGGTTGTCTTTGCCGTGCACCGAGGTGTTGCTGTAGTTCATCGCCGCACCCACGCGCCAGTCGTCGCCCAGCGCGCGATCGGCACCGAGGATCAGGCCGCCGAATTTCGCGCTGTAGCCGCTGACGTCGTCGGTGGTGTCCTGACGGGCATAACCGCCGAACGGCTGGCCCCAGACGATCCAGTTGCTGTAGTCATCACCGGTGGATACCCCGCTGGCGCCCGCCGTCTGCGGATTACGCACGGTATCCATATGATTGCCCACCACCGACATCGCCGTGGAGTTCGCCACGCCGGTTGCCGCGCTGGCGCTGATGCTCTGCCCGGTGGACAGACGTTCGCCGACGCGGTTCGCTTCCTGCTCGCCGTCAATGGCCAGCGAGGCGTTGTAAAGCTCAAGCAGCTGCGGAGAGATACCGGAGTAATTCGCCAGACCACCCAGCGACGCCGTGGCGTTAGGCGTGGTTGCCCGTACTGGCTCAGCAGGCTGCGGTTCAGCAGGAGCAGTCACCGGCGGAGTCACCACCACAGGCGGCAACACCGGCGTAGTGACGACCGGGGTGGTCACTTCCGGCACGGTAACGACCGGCGGTTTTTCGGCGGGTGTCGTGACAACAGGTGTTGTTTCCACCGGGGTGATGACCACAGGCGGCGTGACCACCACCGGCGTCTCGACAGGCACGCTTACTTCAGGCGGTGTGACCACGACCGGTGGTTTTTCCAGGGTTACCACCAGCGCACTGTTCGTATTATCGGTGACGGTGGAACCTGTCACGAGGCCGTCATAGCCTGCGGCTTTATAGTTCAGTGTCCCGGCGTTGTAGTTTGTGTTAGCGCTGTTCGCGTCGATCACCACATAACGCTGACCCGCCGCAAACTGATAGGTGTTGCCGGTACGCGCGAGGGAGACGCTGGAGCCTGCATCAACGGTAGCCGCGCCGCTGACAACCAGACGGCCATAGCTGCTGTCGGCTGCTTTATCGCCGGTCGCGACCGCATTATCAGCCACGCCAAGGATCAGCGCGCCAGTGGCATGCTGATGGTAATTACCAGTGATATTCAGCGGAGTGTTCACCTGCAGGCTGGCCGCGTCGTTCACCACAGTGCCTGGCGTGTTGATGTTATCATTCAGCAGCAGCGAGCCGGAGCGGAAGAAGACATCGCTGGCGCTCAGGATCTTACCGATACCGTTGGTGCCGGTCAGTACGCCAACGTTATTATTGCTACCGCCGATAATATCCAGCGATGCGCCGTTATCGGAGCGTAACGTGCCTTTGATCGTGCCGCTGTTGGCCAGCACCATGGCGGAGCCATTATTACCGGAGGCATGAATTGCATAGGTTGTGCCGGTAATAGTGCCGTTGTTTACCAGATTCAGGGTGCTGGTGTTATTCAGATAATTATAACTGTAGATCCCATAGGCACCGCTGATCAGACCGTTGTTAATGATCACGCTGCCTGCGTTATTATTACTGGCGGCATTATTCCGGTTATATAACCCGACAAGGGAACCGCTAATTTTACTGTTATTAGTCAGCGTGTTAATAAGGCCGTCATTGCGGATCCCTATATAGGCACTCTTAATTGTACCCTCGTTATTAAAGGTACCGATCTCACCCGTATTGTAGACCGCAGCATTATTACCAGCGTTATTATTACCTGTATAGGTAATGGTGCCGGTGTTATTCAGGGTGCCGATAGTGCCTTCATTCCAGATACCGTTAGACTGCGTATACATATTCGCATTATCAGCGCTGATGCTACCGTCGTTATTCAGCGTATTAACGGATATACCCTGCATGACATGAAGCGCGGAGCCGCTGGGGGGAGCGGTGGCAGAACCCTGATCGGTAATAATGACCCGATCGTAAGCGTTGGCGATCTGCACATCGGACTGTGGGGTATTAATGGTGTAATCACTCGATATAGCGAGTGCGTGTGGTGCCAGCAGTCCTTGCGCGGAGGTTAAAGCAACCAGCAAAGATCCTTGCTGGCAGATACGTAATTTATTCATGATGTACCATTGCGATGTCGCGCTGTTTGTAAAAAGTATGTGCGGGTAGTAACACTGTTCAGACTAATCTGAATTTGTCTCCGGCGCAGAACACCCACTTAATGGCTAACAAAACAATAAGCGGTGCTTAATGATTTATCGGCGGAATTAAGGCTTACTTTAATATTTAACTTAAACCTCTCTCGCGTGGAGCCAGGAAATGGTAATAAATCGTGGGTATTTTAAAGCTGTGTTATTGATTAGCTTCGTTTTATTGTTAAGCGGCTGTACTACTTCGGATCCCCGCGAGACTGCTAGCACACTTGCGAAAAAACGCCAGCTGAAGGCGCGAGAATTCGTCACGGACTGGATTACTGTGCGCGGCTGGCAGCGCATCACGCCGCCGGTTACGCGTCTGCGGGTATATATCGAAGGGGATGGTTTTGCCTGGGTCAGCCGCACGCGCCCGTCTGACGATCCGACGCCGCGTAACCCGGTGGGCCTGCAACTGGCGGCGGCGGATCCGTCGGCGAACGTGCTGTATCTGGCACGCCCTTGTCAGTTTATCGGCCCGCCGCTGCCCGCCGCCTGTCAGCCGCGGGTATGGACGGATCAGCGTTTTTCCGCCGCGGTCGTGGCGGCGATGAACGCGGCGTTAAGCCAGGTGAAGGCGCAATATCCGCAGGTGGAGTTTGAGCTGATGGGCTATTCCGGCGGCGGCAATATCGCCGCGCTGCTGGCGGCCCGCAGGCAGGACGTCATCGCGCTGCGCACGGTGGCGGGCAATCTGGATGTGGCTTATGTGAATGCACTGCATCATGTGACCCCAATGCCGGACGCGCAGAGCGCTATTGATGTCGCCCCGGCCCTGAAAAACCTGCCGCAGATCCATTACAGCGGCGCGGATGACAGTACCGTACCGCCCGCCGTGGCCGGACGTTTCCGTCAGGCGACCGGCCCGCGCTGTACGCAGGTGGCGGTGATCCCCGGAATGGATCACGGTGGAAACTGGGCGGCGCTGTGGCCGGAACTGCTGGGGAGAAAGGTGGGGTGCGGGTGAGCGGCTTAATCTGCTTCGACGAGGGTGGAGAATCTGAGCAGAACATCGTTAACAACGGCTTCGTCCAGGACTTCAACAAACCGGGCGTCGCGGGCGTTGAGATCAATCATCCGGGCCTGATTGAGAAGAACCACCCCCTGCGTTTTACTGCCAGAGCCGGAAAGCGAAACGGTAAACCCGGCATGACGGGCATAATTACCGCCCTGAGTAACCGGTGCGACGAACGCCATGCCCAAATCGTTAAACAGTTTTTTCGTAAGAATCAATGCCGGACGTGGTTCCCGCTGTTCGCTGCCAACAGCAGGATTAAAATCAACCATGACTATATCGCCGCGCTGCCATCCCTGCTTACGCTTTACCATATTTCATTCCCCACTGGCGCATCCTTACCCCATATTTCTTCTTCGCTGGTTGCTGGTGCGCTGGCATCGCACTGTGCGACCAGTTCTTCAAGCGTATAGCGTTGACGTACTGGCGTCAGAATAAGCGCGCCGTCCCGGACTTCTGCATCCAGAGACTGACCAGCGCTGACACCCAGTTGCCTGAGAAGCAGGGCGGGAAGGATAACGCCATTACTGTTTCCCCATTTTTTGATTGCAATGCTCATCGCGAACTCCCCATTTGTTTATACAAAGTATAACTTTCGGGCATGAGGTGTTCAACATACTCGCAGATAAACTGTCACCAGTAACGCCAGCAGAGTGCGCAGAAGGCATTGTTAACATCGCCGAAAGGGTACGACAGTTTTTGGACCGTCTTTGCGAGGCGCGCCGCAAATCGCGCTACTGTTTCCGCTTGCCGTTAATCGCGTCTGGCAGTAGCATCTTCCCGCACCTGCAAAATCAGGTGCCGGGATTGGTCTCCTGATGTTAACTCGTTGGCGACATTGATTTTTATGTCGTGCGTTCTGCTACATCTCAATGGTGGGCTGAACGGGGGCGCCGCAAGGTGCGCCGGTAGCCAACGAGACCGGTAAGACCAACTCCGTTCAGTCCCACCACCCATAAGATTGGTCTCTTACGTGGTGGGTTATAAAACCTCGTTGGAGTCTACCCTTATGGCTACCTATATAGAGCAGTCCAATAACTTACTTACCGTTCCCTTCACCGCAGATACAGATTTCACCGTGCTGGCGGATCACTGCGAGCACTTCGCCGAAGCGCTGATTGAAAGCGATGATACGGCGCTGCGCCTCGCCATGTGCGGGCGACTCAATGCCTGTCTGACGCTGCTGCAACCCACGCTCAATGATGCCATCCCGCCGCATCTTATTCCGGCGCTCACGGTTGATACCCCGCCTGCGGAACCGCCGCGTTTCGAACCGGAATCCGACCTGCTTTGTGAATACTGCCTGACCTTAACGCGCGTACTGAACAGCCAGTCGCTGCCGCCGGATATGGAGAAAACTCTTACAGGATTGCTGTGTGAACTGGTGTGGTATTTCGCCGACATGATGAAAGCGCCGCGCTGGGTAAAAGGTGTGTAAGCGTAGCCTGCTGTAAAAGCTTGCCGGGATCATGTAGGCCCGGCAAGCCTGCGCCGCCGGGCGCGAGCTAGTGAAAGTCGCAGGAAACAACCGGACGGATGGTGTTTTTTTTACTACTACGAACTAAACAGAAGTCATCTGAACAGATGCCCAAAAGCAAAAAACCCGCCATAGGCGGGTTTTTCTGAATAGTGGTGCCCGGACTCGGAATCGAACCAAGGACACGGGGATTTTCAATCCCCTGCTCTACCGACTGAGCTATCCGGGCAACGGGGCGCATTAAACCTTAATCGCTTTACGGCGTCAACTGTATTTGGGGAAATCGCGTTTAGTTGCTTAACTTTACGGCAGTTTGCTGCAATCTCAGCCATTTTTCGCCTGGCTGCACAAATCTTCCAGACATTCCTCACGCGGCTGTGAATGCTACACTCGGAGATCCGGGAGGACATATGGCACAAGACTGGCTGGAGCTGCGGCAGCACGACGAAACCGGCATAGAAACGATCCGCGCGCACTTTGAAGGGCACGCCTACGATCCGCACTGGCATGACAGCTATCTGGTGGGAATGACGCTGACCGGCACGCAGCAGTTTCACTGCCGCCGCGAACGGCATCGCAGCACGCCGGGGGATGCGTTCTTGCTGGAGCCTGGCGAAATCCACGACGGCGACGCGCCGGTAGCGGGCGGCTTTACCTATCTGACTTTTTATCTGGATGAACGCTGGCTCGCCGATACCCTGCGCGGGCTGTATGAGGCCGTGCCTTCGAGTTATTCGCTGCATTTTACCCGCACCATCGCCCGTGAACCGGCGCTCGTGCGGGCCATCGCGCAGACGTTTACCGCGCTGCACAGCGATGAGATGCGCATTCTGCAACACAGCGCCATGGACAATCTGTTAAGCCAGCTGACGCAGCACTGCCAGTGGCGCAAACGGCTGCCGGAGCAGGTGCAGAGCGGGGCCATAGCCCATCGTGCGCGGGATTATCTGTATGCTTTTGTCGGGGAGAATATCGGCCTTGACGATCTGGCGCGGGAAACCGGCACCGATCGCTTCACGCTGACGCGCTGTTTTAAACGGGAGTTTCATCTGTCGCCCCACGCCTGGCTGATCCAGCTGCGGCTGGCGAAGGCGCGGGCGATGCTGGCGCAGGGGGAGCAGCCCGCCAGCGTGGCGGCGGCGCTCGGTTTTGCCGATCAGAGCCATCTCGGGCGCTGGTTCCAGCGTGCCTACCGGCTGTCACCGGCGCATTACCGCAGGCTGTGCACAAATCTTCCAGACCCGCGCGAAAAATAACGCCACAGTCAGGGCATCACCAATAAGGAGCCCTGCCTGTGAATCTGTTGTCTGCGTATCTGCCGTTTATGCTGTTTGCCTTTGTGGCGTCCATCACGCCCGGCCCGACCAATATCCTCATTCTGGCCAGCAGCCAGCGGTTTGGCGTTAAAGCCACGCTGCCTGCCGTGGCGGGGGCCTGTCTGGCGGCGAGCCTGATTGTCTTTGTCTCCGGCGCGGGCGCGGGGGAGGTGCTGCGGGATTATCCGCTGGTGCGTACGGTGATGAGCTGGATGGGGGCGCTATGGCTAAGCTGGATGAGCTGGCAACTGTTCCGCGCCCCGGCGGCGCAGTTTGATGAGGCGCAGCGGCCCTTCAGCGCCAGATCGGCGGCGCTGTTACAGTTGATCAATCCCAAGACCTGGATGATGGCGCTGGCGGTAGTGAGCCTGTTTGCGCCGCACGGGGCGCATCCGCTGCGGGACATCACCCTGTTATCGCTGCTGTTTTTGCTGATTTCGGTGATCTGCCTGAGCGCCTGGGCGCTGTCCGGCAATGCCGTTAACCGGATTTTCCGCACCCCGGCGGCGCTGCGCGGCTTTCAGCGGGCGATGGCGCTCTGTCTGTTGCTGTCAGCCTGGGCGGGTTTGCTGCACTGAGATCAGGTCAGCGCGCCGCCCTGACGGCACTGGGCGAAACGCAGAATATCTTCGGCCAGGCGCTGGGCGGTGTCGACATCCGTCTGGCTGCGGTTAACCAGCATCCGGCTGAGGCAGCCTTCCAGCACCAGCTCCATTTGTTTGGCGACCATAGGCGCATCTTCAATGCCGATCTTTCGCAGCAGATCGTGCGAGAACTCATAGGCCGCGCTTTTTTGCTGCGCCGCCAGCTGATGTATCGGGTGCGCCGGATCCGGGTAAAAGGTACAGGCGGCGATAAACAGGCAGCCGGGATAGCGGTGATTCGCGACGCATTCGCTCAGCGCGCCATAGCGGGCCAGCAATTTTTGCTCAAGGCTGAGGTCGTCGTTCAGCAGCAGTTGCCTGCGCCAGGTATCGACCTGCGTGCTCAGATAACGCAGCGCATCATAAATCAGCGCGTCTTTATCGGGCCAGAAGCGTAAAAATTCATCCAGCGGATAATTGATACGCTCGGCGATCATCTCTGGCGTGGTGTCAGCAATCCCTTTAAGTTCAAGTAATTGCAGAGTGTTCCCCAAAACATCTTCGCGTTGCACGGTGTCCTCCTGCGTTATTGAACCGTTTTTCCCATTCTCAGTGTCGTTTACGGCTGGCGATTGCGCAAATGCGCGGCGAAGGCCGCCGCGTCCATAAAACCGGCCACCCGTAAGGCGGATTGTTCGTTGCCCTGCGCATCAAAGAACAGGATCGTGGGCAGACCGGGAACATGCAGCGACTTTAATAAAGCAGCATCTGCCGCGGTGTTCGCCGTCACGTTGGCCTGCAACAATACGGTATCTTTCAGCGCCGCCTGAACGTGCGGATCGCTGAAGGTGTACTTCTCAAACTCTTTACAGGCCACGCACCAGTCGGCGTACAGATCGAGCATCACCGGTTTGCCCTTCGCCTGCGCCAGCGCCTGATGCAGCGCATCCAGATCCGCCACTGGCGTAAAGTTAAGGTGCGGCAGGTTCTGCGCGGCGCTTACGCCAAAGGCCCAGTCCTGCAACGGCTTCGCGCAGACCAGCGCGCCGCCCAGCAGAACAACCTGCACGATGCGCACCCACGCCGCTTTTGCCGTAAGGCTGGTGATAAACGCCCAGCAGAAAAAGGCGACGCCCAGCATCGACCACAGCCGCAGCCCCCAGGTATCGCCCAGGACACGCTCCAGCAAAAACACCGGCAGAGCGAGGATCACAAAGCCAAAGGCGATTTTGACCTGCTCCATCCATGGCCCGCTTTTCGGTAGCAGGCGGTTGCCAAAGACGGTGATCAGTATCAGCGGCAGGCCCATGCCGAGCGCGTACAGATAGAGCGTGCCGCCGCCGAGCCAGAGGTTGCCGCTCTGGGCGATGTACAGCAGGATGGCGCTGAGCGGCGCGGTGGTGCAGGGGGAGCAAATCAGCCCGGCAATGGCCCCCATCACAAAGACGCCGCCGGGGGAGCCGCCCTGCTGACGATTGCTCCACAGCGTTAAGCGGGTTTGCAGCGCGGAAGGCAGCTGTAAGGAGAACAGGCCGAACATCGACAGCGCCAGCAGGGTGAACAAAACCGCCAGTCCGATCAGCACGTAAGGATGTTGCAGCGCCGCCTGAAACTGCAGCCCGGCGGCAGCCACGACCAGGCCCAGCGCGGTGTAGGTCAGCGCCATGCCCTGCACATAAATGAACGCCAGCAGCAGGGCGCGGCCTGTGCGAAGGCGCTGTTTGCCTCCGAGCACGATGCCGGAAATCAGCGGGTACATGGGCAGTACGCAGGGGGTAAAGGCGATGCCGATGCCGACCAACAGTGCCCAGAGGGCGGAGAAGGGCAGTTCACCGGTGGCGGCAGGCTGGCTCGCTGGGGGCGGCGATGCAGGCGTTGCGGCAGCTATTTCCGTCAACGGCACCGTTTTGGTTTCCGGCGGATAGCACAGCCCGGCTTCGGCACAGCCCTGGTAAGTGACGGTCAGCGTGGCGTTTTTACCGGCAGCATTCACCGTCACAGGTATATCCAGGCGCTGGCGATACACCTCGCTTTTGCCAAAAAATTCGTCTTCGTGCATTTCGCCCGCAGGCAGTTGCGGCGGCGTGATTTCCGCACCGGCAGGGGTGATTTTGATCTGCTGGCGATAGAGGTAGTAGCCCTCTTTTACCTGCCAGTGCAGCGTCAGGTCGTGCTGGTTTTGCTGAAAATCAAAGGCAAAAGCCTGGTCAGCAGGCACAAAAGTGGAACGGCCCGGGGCGTCAAACAGCCCGGCGAAGGCCGATGTGCTGCACAGCAGCAGGATCAGCGTAAGGAAGCGTTGAGCCATGAGAGGTAATCACTATCTCCGTGTGTAACCGGTAAAACCAGTAATTCAGGGGTCTGATAAGGGTGGTGCGATTTCAGGCAGGCGAGCAGCGCCTCCTGATGGGCGAGATCGCTTTTCAGCAGCATCTGCACTTCATATTCCTGCTCCAGTTTCCCTTCCCAGTAATAGAGTGAGGTCGCGCCCGGCAACAGGGTGACACAGGCGGCGAGTTTATCCGCCAGGACTTTGGCTGCCAGATCCTGGGCAGTGGCTTCATCCGGGGCGGTACAGAGTACAACAACAGCGTCAGGCGTGTTCATCGTCAATCTCGACTCGGCGAAAACAGGCACTATAGCAGGTGACGGGCGGGGATTCATGCAACGGGCCGCGGGACGGCCCGTTTTTAACGAGATTTACAACAGGATGCCGCCGACGATAAAGCCGAGGATCACGCACAGCGTGATGGCAATAACGCCGGGGATCAAAAAGGCATGATTAAAGACATATTTGCCGATACGGGTGGAGCCGGTGTCGTCCATTTCCACCGCTGCCAGCAGCGTTGGATAGGTGGGCAGCACAAAGAGCGCCGATACCGCCGCGAAAGATGCAATGGCGGTCAGCGGGCTGACGCCCAGCAGCAGGGCGGCAGGCATCAGCGCTTTGGTGGTCGCCGCCTGGGAGTAGAGCAGCGTGGCGGCAAAGAACAGCACCACCGCCAGCATCCACGGGTAGTTATGCAGCAGATCGCCCGCCACCGTCTGAATATCTTCAATATGATGCTTCACGAAAGTGTCGCCCAGCCAGGCCACGCCCAGTACGCAGACGCAGGCGCTCATGCCGGATTTAAAGGTGCTGGCGTTGAGGATCTCGCCGGTATCAATTTTACAGGTCAGGCAGATGAGCGTGGCGATGGTCAGCATAAACACCACAATGGCTTCGTTACGCGGCAGCACCGGGTTGGCGATAAGCCCTACCGTCGGGCTGATGGCGGTGGCGTAAACCATAACCGCGACGATGCCGATTAAAAACAGCATCAGTGAGCGCTTCGCATGAGGTTTGATGTTAAACACCTGGCTGCCGCGCAGGCTGACTTCGCCTTTCGCCAGTCGCTCCTGATACACCGGATCGTCTTTCAGCTCGCTGCCGAGGAAATTACACACCACTGCGGTAAGCATTACGGCAACCAGCGTGGTGGGAATACAAATTGCCAGCAGGGTCAGATAGCTGACGCCCAGCGGTTCAAGGATGCCGGCAAAGAACACCACGGCGGCGGAAATCGGCGAGGCGGTGATGGCGATCTGCGAGGCGACCACGGCGATGGATAATGGGCGGGACGGGCGGATGCCCTGTTCTTTCGCCACTTCGGTGATCACCGGCAGCGTGGAGAAGGCCGTGTGCCCGGTGCCCGCCAGAATGGTCATAAACCAGGTGACCAGCGGCGCTAAAAAGGTGATGTATTTGGGATGCCGACGCAGCATTTTTTCGGCGAGGCTGACCAGATAATCCATGCCGCCTGCGACCTGCATCGCGGCGATGGCGGCGATAACCGCCATGATGATTTCGATAACGTCAAAGGGGATCGCGCCAGGCGGGATTTGAAAAAAGAGCGTCAATACGAGTACGCCCAATCCTCCGGCCAGCCCAATGCCGATCCCGCCAAGTCTTGCCCCTAAATAAATCGCCAGAAGGACGATAACAAGTTCTGCACCAAACATAGTTGCCTGCCTTGTTTATTAACAAGTTGATATTAGATTGTTGTATTTTAGTAACTCTTAAAAAGCAAAAAGGCACGTCATCTGACGTGCCTTTGTTTGCGTGGCGAACAATTACTGCTCGCTTTCATCGGTGTAGCGTTTGGCCTTATAGACCGGATGCATCAGGTTATGCGGCGAGAAGATGTCATCCAGTTCTGCTTCAGTCAGCAGACCGCGCTCCAGCACCACTTCCCGTACGCTCTTACCGGTCTCCGCACAGATCTTACCAACAATATCACCATTGTGGTGGCCGATAAACGGATTGAGATAAGTGACGATGCCGATGGAGTTGTAAACGTAGCTTTCGCAGACGGCGCGGTTAGCGGTAATGCCGTTGATGCATTTTTCCAGAAGGTTGTAACAGGCGTTGGTCAGGATGTGGATGGATTCAAACATCGCCTGGCCAATCACCGGCTCCATCACGTTCAGCTGCAACTGACCCGCTTCGGAAGCCATGGTCACGGTGGTGTCGTTACCGATCACCTTGAAGCACACCTGGTTTACCACTTCCGGCACCACCGGGTTCACTTTGGCTGGCATGATCGAGGAGCCTGCCTGCAGCTCCGGCAGGTTGATCTCGTTCAGACCCGCACGCGGCCCGGAGGAGAGCAGACGCAGGTCATTACAGATTTTGGAGAGTTTCACCGCCAGACGTTTCAGCGAGCTGTGCACCATTACGTAAGCGCCGCAGTCGGAGGTGGCTTCGATGAGATCTTCCGCCGGGACGACCGGCAGGTTACTGACTTCCGCCAGCTTCTGCACCGCCAGCTGCTGATAGCCGTCCGGGGTGTTCAGACGGGTGCCGATGGCGGTTGCGCCGAGGTTCACTTCCAGCAGCAGTTCCGCAGTACGACGCAGGTTTTTGGTCTCTTCGTTCAGCAGCACGTTAAAGGCATGGAACTCCTGGCCCAGCGTCATCGGCACCGCGTCCTGCAACTGGGTGCGGCCCATTTTCAGTACGTCCTGGAACTCAACGGCTTTATTCTGGAAGCCTTCGCCGAGCTGGTGGATGGCGTCGATCAGTTTTTCGATCGAGGCGTATACCGCGATACGGAAGCCGGTCGGATAGGCGTCGTTGGTGGACTGGCATTTGTTAACGTGATCGTTCGGGTTGAGGTACTGGTACTCACCTTTCTGGTGGCCCATCAGCTCAAGGCCGATATTCGCCAGCACTTCGTTGGTGTTCATGTTGACGGAAGTGCCCGCGCCGCCCTGGTAAACGTCAACCGGGAACTGATCCATGCATTTGCCGTTATTCAGGACTTCATCACATGCGGCGATAATGACATTAGCCACGTTTTTCGGGATGGTCTGCAACTCCTTGTTGGCCATTGCTGCCGCTTTCTTAACCATCACCATGCCGCGCACAAATTCAGGGATGTCACTGATTTTGCTGTTACTAATGTAAAAGTTTTCAATCGCTCTCAGAGTGTGGACGCCATAATAGGCATCCGCTGGTACTTCCCTTGTGCCCAACAAATCTTCTTCGATACGAATGTTGTTTAACATGTGAACCTTCTTAAATTAAAGCTACGAATGAATGCACCAAACACACAGGAGATCTGTGGTTATGTGTGATTACTGACCGACGATTATTTCCTTAATCAGCCACGTAACCGGGATCATATGCTGATCATAGCGAATTGCCGTAACCTGGATCACTTATTATCTTAGCTGATACGGTACTTTTATTGATTTGTGAAATACATCACCGGATCAATCATTGCCAAAAAATAGTCGCGCATTCCGATTGAATTCTGGCATGAAGCCTCCATTACAGGATCATGCGTGTCGCAAAATTACACTGACCGTGGCGCGAGAGCCGCGGTTTACACAGGAGAAGCCAGTGCGCTGGATACCGTTAATTGCCGTATTTTTATATGTTTACATTGAGATTTCGATTTTCATTCAGGTCGCCCAGGTCTTAGGCGTCCTGTTAACCCTGGTGCTGGTGATCTTCAGTTCCGTGGTCGGGATGTCGCTGGTGCGTAACCAGGGCTTCAAGAATTTACTGCTGATGCAGCAGAAAATGGCGGCGGGTGAAAGTCCGGCAGCAGAAATGATCAAGAGCGTGTCGCTGATTATCGCCGGGCTGTTGTTGCTGTTACCGGGCTTCTTTACCGATTTCCTCGGCCTGTTGCTGCTGTTGCCGCCGGTACAGAAACTGCTGACCCTGCGCCTGATGCCGCATCTGCGTTTTTCCCGCATGCCGGGGGGCGGTTTCAGCGCCGGTACCCAGGGCGGGCAGACCTTTGATGGTGAGTACCAGCGTAAAGACGATCAGCGTGACCGTATCGAACATAAAGACGATCAATAATTACTTTTGCCCGGTGGCGCTGCGCTTACCGGGCCTACAAATTACCCGTTCCAGCAATTGTAGGCCGGGCAAGCGTCGCGTCGCCCGGCATGTTTAATCCACGCGCCGTTTGGGTAAAAACAGCCACAGCGCCGCCAGCATGATGATGGCGTAAAGGCTCTTCCAGCCGACCATCGCCAGCAGCAGTAAACAGAGCACCCCGCCAAGCGCCGCCAGCGCACGATAACGCCCGGTCAGCAGCCGACATCCCGCCAGCATACACAGCAGATAGATCATGATGAAAATGCCGTTGGCATAGACAATCAGCGCATCCAGATTGATATCCAGCAGATAGATACCCAGCGTGCTCAGCATGCAGCAGCCGATCACGGCATTCAGCGCGTTACGCGGAATATGGTTTTTCGAAAGGCGCGCCAGATAGCTGTCCGGCAGGTGCTGCGCCTGCGACCACACCAGCCGCGCGAAGCTCTGGATATAAATGTTCAGGCTGGCAAAGCAGGCCAGATAACCAATCACGCAGGCGATCCACAGGGCTTTCACGCCAAAAAGCTGCACGACGATGCCCGGCAATGAAGTCGCGGCGGCGCGATCGGCGCTGTAGGCATTAAAATGCAGCACCAGCACGGTACAGGCCCAGTACACGGTTCCCGCCAGCAGCAGGCCAATCATCAGCGCGCGGGGAAAATCGCGCTCCGGCTGTTTGAATTCTGACGCCAGATGCGCAAAAGCCTCAAGCCCGACGAAGCACCAGAACATCACCGATAACGCGGCGAACAGCTGCGGGGTATCCACCTCCGGCAGCGCCGGGAAGGGAATGGCCGCGAGGGTAATATCGCCATAGATCCAGATCGCTACAACCAGGGCGACGATCAAAATCGCCACCAGGGTTTGCAGGTTGGCGCTGGAGCGCGCGCCCCGGGAGCCAATCCACCAGATGATGGCGAGGGTGCCCAGCTCCGCCAGCAATAATCGGCTGTCGTGCCAGCCGAACAGCGACTGCCCAAAACCGGTGGCGATGTGCAGCGCGGCGGGTAATCCCACCGGGATCACCGACAAAAATAGCCAGCCGGTGACGCGCGCCAGCCGGGGGCCAAAGGCCAGGGCGACAAAATGCGCCACGCCGCCTGCGCTGGGAAAATGTCGGCCAAGCAGGGCAAAAACAATGGCGATGGGAAACACCAGCACGATCAGCGCAGGCCAGGCCCACAGGCTATTATCGCCTGCTACCAGCGCCGCCAGCGCAGGAACGGCAAACACGCCGGTGCCTAATAATGAAGTAGAGAGTAAGCCCACCCCTTGCGCTAATCCCAGTTCCTGTTTTAATCCGCTCATTACCCTGTCCTGCCGCCATCAAAGAGCGGCGATAGTAGCATAAGCAGGCCTTATCAGCGCCGCGCGTTCCCTCCCCACTTCTGGCAGGACGTTGTTTCAGACAACTTTTTATCGCCCTTAAGAAAATTTTTTTCTTTTTGCCCCTTGAAGGCTTGATCAAGCACCCCCATCTCTGACGTCACCAGCCGGGAACCACCTTTAGGCCGGCGTCATCCATAACCGATACTGACTTTCTCAAAGGAGAGCTATCAATGAGTATTCGTCCGTTGCATGACCGTGTCATCGTCAAGCGTAAAGAAGTTGAGTCCAAGTCTGCGGGCGGCATCGTACTGACCGGCAGCGCTGCTGGTAAATCGACTCGTGGCGAAATCATCGCTGTCGGTAAAGGCCGCATCCTGGAAAACGGTAGCGTGCAGCCACTGGACGTTAAAGTTGGTGACATCGTCATTTTCAACGATGGCTACGGTGTGAAATCTGAAAAGATTGACGATCAAGAAGTGCTGATCATGTCCGAAAGCGACATTCTGGCAATTGTTGAAGCGTAACCCACCCGCGAACTGAACCTACGAATTTAAGGGAAAGAAGAAAATGGCAGCTAAAGACGTAAAATTCGGTAACGACGCTCGTGTGAAAATGCTGCGCGGCGTAAACGTACTGGCAGACGCAGTGAAAGTTACCCTTGGCCCGAAAGGCCGTAACGTTGTTCTGGATAAATCTTTCGGTGCACCGACCATTACTAAAGATGGTGTTTCTGTAGCACGTGAAATCGAGCTGGAAGACAAGTTCGAAAACATGGGCGCGCAGATGGTGAAAGAAGTTGCCTCTAAAGCGAACGACGCGGCAGGCGACGGTACCACCACTGCAACCGTACTGGCACAGTCCATCATCACCGAAGGCCTGAAAGCTGTAGCGGCTGGCATGAACCCGATGGATCTGAAACGCGGCATCGACAAAGCGGTTATCGCTGCGGTTGAAGAACTGAAAGCCCTGTCTGTACCTTGCTCCGATTCCCGTGCCATTGCTCAGGTTGGTACCATCTCCGCTAACTCCGATGAAACCGTGGGTAAACTGATCGCGGAAGCCATGGAGAAAGTGGGTAAAGAAGGCGTTATCACCGTTGAAGAAGGCACCGGCCTGCAGGACGAGTTGGACGTGGTAGAAGGTATGCAGTTCGACCGTGGCTACCTGTCCCCGTATTTCATCAACAAGCCGGAAACTGGCTCCATTGAACTGGAAAGCCCGTTCATCCTGCTGGCTGATAAAAAAATCTCCAACATCCGCGAAATGCTGCCAGTACTGGAAGCCGTTGCGAAAGCCGGTAAACCACTGCTGATCATCGCTGAAGATGTGGAAGGCGAAGCGCTGGCAACCCTGGTGGTTAACACCATGCGCGGCATCGTGAAAGTGGCTGCGGTGAAAGCACCGGGCTTCGGCGACCGTCGTAAAGCTATGCTGCAGGATATCGCTATCCTGACCGGCGGTACCGTGATCTCTGAAGAAATCGGTATGGAGCTGGAAAAAGCGACCCTGGAAGACCTGGGTCAGGCTAAACGCGTTGTGATCAACAAAGACACCACCACCATCATCGATGGCGTGGGTGAAGAAGCGAGCATTCAGGGCCGTGTTTCTCAGATCCGTCAGCAGATCGAAGAAGCGACCTCTGACTACGATCGTGAAAAACTGCAGGAGCGCGTAGCTAAACTGGCTGGCGGCGTTGCGGTAATCAAAGTCGGTGCTGCTACCGAAGTTGAAATGAAAGAGAAGAAAGCCCGCGTAGAAGATGCCCTGCACGCAACCCGTGCTGCGGTTGAAGAAGGTGTGGTTGCAGGCGGCGGCGTTGCGCTGATCCGTGTTGCTTCTAAACTGAGCGAACTGCGTGGCCAGAACGAAGATCAGAACGTCGGTATTAAAGTTGCGCTGCGCGCAATGGAAGCACCGCTGCGTCAGATCGTGCTGAACTGCGGCGAAGAGCCGTCTGTTGTGGCTAACACCGTTAAAGGCGGCGACGGTAACTACGGTTACAACGCAGCGACCGAAGAATACGGCAACATGATCGACATGGGTATCCTGGATCCGACTAAAGTGACCCGTTCTGCTCTGCAGTACGCGGCCTCTGTTGCTGGTCTGATGATCACCACCGAGTGCATGGTGACCGACCTGCCGAAAGCTGATGGCCCTGATTTAGGTGCTGCTGGCGGTATGGGCGGCATGGGTGGTATGGGCGGCATGATGTAATCATGTTGTTCTGCATCCCGCAGAAATAAGAAAAACCCCCGGGCAGCAATGTCCGGGGGTTTTTCTTTGCGCGGCCCGTTACTTTTCACAATATATATCATTATTATAATATTGGTTTTATGATTATTAATGGATGAACCCATAATCCCAGGAACATATTTTGACAAACACAGAAATGCCAACAAAATGAATATGCTAACTCATTATTTTAAGGATGTTCTTAAATTAAAGTGAGTGCTACGGTAAATTCATATATTATGAAATGATTCATATTGTCTATAACATTTTATGTTAATACACGCATCCTTCATGCTAATAACCTTTTGCAGCTAATAATATGCGTTTGCTTATTTATACCACTCGCAAATATATTCAGGAGAAGGGATGCAATGAAAACGAATTATCTCGCCATGTGCGTCGCGCTGGCGTTGGGCGGCACGGCGCACGCGAATGCGCTTTACGATTATACCAGCGGTAATAACGGCAACATTTATGAATATTACAATGGTGGCGGATCGGCTGAAATGAAAATTTCAGGGAGTGTGACTTATGATAGTCGCGTCGACACCGACGTCGACAATAACAATATAGGTATCTATTTCGGCCGGAACGTTCCCGATTCCGAAGAACCCGGAATACTTATTATGAATGTTGACTCGGCGAATATTGAATTAGCTGAAACCCAAATAGGTATCTACACTGGGGGCGACGATGGCGGTGGCGCTATAGTGAATGTTAACGATAGCGTAATGAATATTACCAGTGATAACGATTATGCGGCAGGTATTGACATCGCTGATGATAAAATTGCGGAGTTACACATTGATAATACTGCTTCTGATATTACGCTGACGGGTACTGGTAGCATCGGTATTACTGCCTACGGCTATCAGTCTTTGACGGTAGATATTGACTCTCCGGATTTATTCATTAATGTTGGCGACGCGTCTGCGGGCAATAGTATTGGCATAAAAGCCGAGGCATTAGGGGCATTCGCTTCAGAGCCAGCTAACACAAATATAGCTTTGGATGTGCTGGCCAACATCAATGTGCAGGGCTTTAATGCAATCGGTATGTCCGCTTATGCAGCGGAAGGTCAAAATAATAATGTGGCAATTAACAGTTCAGGGGTAATTACTGCCCAGGGAACGGGGGCAAAAGGTATTCAGGCCCAAGTCTATAACGATGTTCTCAACGACGGTAATAGCGGTATTACCATTGACACCTTAGATCTGCAATTAACCGCTTCCGGGGAAGGGGCGCAGGGTATTAACGCATTCAGTGAAAATAGCGGCGATATTGTTATTAATCTTGGGGGCAATACCCAGACCAGCGGCGGTTGGGGAGCGGATGCCACGGGCGTCAGCGCCACTAGCCAGAAAACCGTGACGATGAGCATAGAGGATACCGCCACGCTCGGCGCGATGAATGACAGCGCGATGGTCATTACCGCGCCGACGGTGACGGTCACCAACAAGGGCACGCTCACTGGTAATCTGACCCTCAGCGGCGATGACGTCACCCTGAATAACAGCGGCACTCTGCATTTACGCAACTGGCAGGATACTGACGGCGACGGTACACGCGATACCAAAGCCGTGGCAGTGTCCAGTTTTGGCGGTAACGGCACCTTTAATAATACCGGCACGATCGTGCTCGACAGCGTGGCGAACAGCGACGTCACCAGCACCAACACCTCAAACGAATATGCCACGGGTTACAGCGCCAACAGCACCAGCAACGACGGCATTATGCAGGCGCAACTGCTGGGCCTCAGCACCTTTTCCAACAGCGGCACCATTGATATGAGCGCTAATGGTAAAGCGGGGGATACGCTCGTTATCAGCAGCAGCACTGACGCCAGCGTCGCCGGCTACGGCACCTATGTGTCCAATGGCGGCACCATCGCCATGGATGTGATGCTCAATGACGGCGGGGCCAATTCGCAGAGCGATATGCTGATCGTGGATAACGTCGAAATGGGCAGCGCGAAAACCGATCTGCTGTTTACCAATACCGGCAGCGACAGCGATGCGGCGTTGACCACCGGCGACGGTATTAAAGTGGTGGATGTGCGCGGCAGCACGTCGGAAGATGCCTTTGAACTGGCGGGGCAAACTCACACCATGAGCGCCGGGCAGTATATTTATCGTCTGGAGCAGAATACCGCCGATACCGACTGGTATCTGGTAAGCGATGAGGCAAATCCTGAACCAGCGCCGGATCCTGAGCCGACGCCGGAGCCCGAACCCACGCCCGAGCCCGAGCCAGCACCCAATCCTGATCCCACCCCCGATCCGAAACCAGATCCGACACCAGATCCGGATCCCGCCCCGTCACCAGACAATGGTGATGATAACGGGTCGATGATCCGCCCTGAAGTAGCTGGCTATCTGGCGAACCAGACCGCCGCCGTAGAGATGATGATCCAGACGTACCACGATCGTTACGACGGCCAACAGCCGGGCGGTGAAGGCGCGCCTGCGCTCTGGGGACGCATTACCGGCGGCCAGTCCAGCCACAACAGCGCTGGCGGCCAGTTCGATGTCGATCAGGAAAGCGTTCGCGTCCAGCTGGGCGGCGATCTCTTACGCCTGACCAGCAATGGCAGCGATGATATACGTTTTGGCGTGATGGGCAGCTGGCAGCGCAGCGATGCAGACAGTGATAAATATTATCGCGTCAGCGATGGCGCAGGAAAAACGCGCTTTAACATGGATGCGAGCGTGGAAGGCTACAGCGTCGGTCTCTACGGCACCTGGCTGAGTGACGTGAAACAGCCGGAGCACTTTTATGTCGACAGCTGGCTGCAGTACGGCTGGTACGATAACAGCGTCAGCAGCAGGCAGTCCGGCGTTGGTGATGATGAGTACGACTCCAGCGTCTGGAGCGGTTCGCTGGAAGCGGGTTATGGCGTTGTGCTGTCGGAAAATGCCGCGCAGCAAAGCCAGGTGATCCTGCAACCACAGGCGCAGATCATTTACAGCGCCTACGATGCTGACAGCCACAGCGACGGCGCGGGTATGTCCGTCAGCGGCTACGATGCCGACGGCGTAACCAGTCGCCTTGGGGTGCGTCTGTGGCGGCAAAGCCCGCAGCAGGTGGTGCAGCCCTTTATGGAAATCAACTGGTGGCACGGCACGGCGGATAACAGCCTGGAAATTGATAACACCCGCTATGACGATGATACGCCAGCTGACCGCTATGAAATGAAGATGGGCCTGTCCGGCAATATTACGCCGGGACTGAAGGCGTGGGGCAGCCTGGCAATGGCTACCGGCGATAACAGCTATGACAGCTACGGCGGCATGATTGGCGTAAAATACAGCTTCTGACGTGATATGACCGACAAACCCCCGGACAGAAATGCCTGGGGGTTTTTCTTTTGGTCATCTTTTTAGTATAAGGTTCAGACACGGACAACGTTGTCCAGCTATTACACGAGGAATAACATGCGCGTTTACGTCGGTGCAGGGATTGTCGGTGCAGCGTTGCTGCTGGCGGGTTGTAGCGCCAGCAACGATCTGACCGCTGGTGGGCAAAGCGTTCGTTTTGTTGAAGAAAAACCGAGTGAGCAGTGTCGTTTACTGGGCACCGCAACCGGTACGCAAAGCAACTGGTTGTCGGGTCAGCATGGCGAAGAGGGTGGCTCAATGCGCGGCGCGGCAAATGCCCTGCGTAACGAAGCGGCAAAAATGGGCGGCAACGTGATTTTCAACGTCAGCAGCCCGACCCAGGGATTTATGTCGAGCTTCGTGCCGACCGCCAGCGAAATGAGCGGTCAGGTGTATAAGTGCCCGAACTGATCGCCGGCATCTTCTAAGATGAACCCCGCTCCGGGGTTCACTGTTTTCAGGCCGCCGATTTCTCCACATGTAACCGCAGATTATGCACCGCATGCAGGCACTGCGCCTGTGTCAGCGTGACCTTATTTCCCGCCGCCAGTGTTCTGACAAATACCTTGCAGGGTGTGTGATCCAGCTTGCGCAGGCGATTGCTGAAGCGCAGCAGACGTTTCACGATGCCCTGGGTTTCTTGTGACGGGGAAGGGTATCGCGTTTTAATGACCGAGCCGCTGGTATGTAATTCTCCTGCGGTATTTTTATACTGATAGATCACCACCAGATGATGGGTGAACAGGCGGTATTTCCACTCAGGATGCTGATAAGCGTCGTATTCCAGCTGTGCGTTATCCCGGCTGTCCACGTCATACAGCGGCAGGAAATCCAGCACAGAAGACACGCTTTCCACCAGCGCTCGTAGCCCGGCATTGTTCATTGCATGAATAATCAGTTTCACCAGCGCCGGGATTTGCGTATCCGCAATATTCAGGGTCAGCGTCTCGCCCGTATTCAGGGTGAAGGCTATCGTCAGGCTGTTGCCTGTATCATCAAGTAGCGTAACGCCTTCCACCCGCAGGCGCACATCCGCATTTCTCAGTTCATCTTCGACCAGCGCCGGCGCGTTGCTGTGCAGCGTGCTGCCAGCGTCATCGGGTACGCTTTTCACGGGAAGATGATATTCAAGACACAGCAGCAGATCTTTCAGGGGTAACAGCGGAAGAAACAGCAGGCTGTCATTATTCGCCTCGTGTTTAATTTTCAGGGCCAGCGCAGCAAAATCATTGTCATGACGAATAACGCCAGCGTTCAGTCCATGAATAGTTAAGGGCATTTATATTCTCCATGAGGGGCGGCAATATACCGGATGAAGGGCACAGATTTGGCAAGAAAACGCGGGGCAGTATAAGGGGAGATGAGGGGTAAAAAGAGTCCGAATGCGGACTCTTGAAGAAGGCTTATTGCTGGCGCAATTGCAGATCCAGCGGCGTTTTACTCGGCTCGCCGCCGATTTCACGCGCCAGGCGCGGCACCATATAGCCGGATACCAGGGTCAGCAATTCACGCACGATCTGACGCGCGTCCTCGTCGCTCACCATAAAATGCGCCGCGCCCTGGACTTTATCCAGTACGTGCAGGTAATAGGGCATCACACCCGCATCAAACAGGGCATTGCTGAGATCCGCCAGCGTCTGCGCGTTGTCGTTCACGCCGCGCAGCAGCACGCTCTGATTGAGCAGCGTGACGCCCGCCTGCCGCAGCTGCGTCATGGCCGCGCGGAAAGCGTCGTCAATTTCCCGGGCATGGTTGATATGGTTCACCAGCAGGATCTGCAATGAGGATCGCGCCAGGCGGGCCGCCAGCGTATCGGTAATGCGCGCCGGGATCACTACCGGCAGGCGGCTGTGAATGCGCAGACGCTTAATATGCGGGATCGCCTCCAGCTCGCCGATCAGCCAGTCCAGCTCATGATCTTTCGCCATCAGCGGATCGCCGCCGGAGAAAATGATCTCATCCAGCTCCGGATGCAGCGCAATATAATCGAGCGCGGCCTGCCAGTTACGCTTATTGCCCTGATTATCGGCGTACGGGAAGTGACGGCGGAAGCAATAGCGGCAATTTACCGCGCAGCCGCCCTTCACCAGCAGCAGCGCCCGGTTACGGTATTTATGCAGCAATCCCGGCACTACGCTGTGCTGTTCTTCGAGCGGATCGGTGGTAAAGCCGGGGGCGGCGATAAACTCTTCCTGCGCGGTAAGTACCTGACGCAACAGCGGATCGTTCGGGTTGCCTTTTTCCATGCGCGCCGCAAATGCGCGGGGGACGCGCAGGGCGAACAGCCGACGGGCATCGCGTCCCGCGAGCAGCTCTGCGCTGGCGTCTATATTTAAAAGCTGCAGAAGTTCATCAGGATCGGTTATTACATCGGCAAGTTGCAATAACCATTCTTCTCTGGAAGGGGTGTTTAGGGTTACAATGTGTGCCATTTTTTGGCTAATACCAGTTAACAATATTTCAGAGGGCCTTATGGCGACTTACTATAGCAACGATTTTCGTGCCGGTCTTAAAATCATGTTCGAAGGCGAACCTTACGCGGTTGAATCCAGTGAATTCGTTAAGCCGGGTAAAGGTCAGGCGTTCGCACGCGTTAAGCTGCGCCGTCTGCTGACCGGTACTCGCGTTGAGAAAACCTTCAAATCCACCGATTCCGCTGAAGGCGCTGACGTTATCGATATGAACCTGACTTACCTGTACAACGACGGTGAGTTCTGGCACTTCATGAACAACGAAACCTTCGAACAGCTGTCTGCGGACGCTAAAGCCATCGGCGACAGCGCCAAATGGCTGCTGGA
Organism: Enterobacter sp. K510; assembly: GCF_055804875.1. NCBI lineage: Bacteria > Pseudomonadati > Pseudomonadota > Gammaproteobacteria > Enterobacterales > Enterobacteriaceae > Enterobacter > Enterobacter sp. K510. The sequence continues at coordinate 108,660 of NZ_JBNRLQ010000009.1, forward strand.
TCAGGCTGAATGCATCGTAACCCTGTGGAACGGCCAGCCGATCGCCGTGACCCCGCCGAACTTCGTTGAACTGGAAATCGTGGAAACCGATCCAGGCCTGAAAGGCGATACCGCCGGTACCGGTGGTAAACCTGCCAAACTGAGCACGGGCGCCGTGGTTAAAGTACCGCTGTTCGTACAGACCGGCGAAGTCATCAAAGTGGACACCCGCTCTGGCGAATACGTTTCCCGCGTTAAGTAATTCCTGCCTTATCTTCAGCGGCGTGGCGCAATGCCAGGCCGCTGACTTCAAATCTTCCTAAAATATCGCCTTTTTCTCCATAGCCCGGAATTTTGTCTATGCTTAACAGGCTATACACAAATAACACTGGCTATAAAAGGAATATATTATGGTTAAGAAAACAATTGCTGCGATCTTTTCGGTACTGGTTCTTTCTTCTGTGTTGACCGCGTGTAACACCACGCGTGGCGTAGGCGAAGATATTTCTGATGGCGGCAGCGCGATCTCTGGTGCAGCCACTAAAGCTCAGCAGTAACAGCAGCGTACGGTACGGCCTCTGCCGTACCGTTGCTTCCGCTTTCCGGCAGTGACAAAAACGGCGTAAAACGATTCCCCATGCCCAGCTTCATGCGGATATTTCGTTTATAGGTATAAACCGTTTTGCCATTAATACCGAGCCGGTGAGCGATACAATGGTTATTAGTGCCGTCCATCCACAGTGATAATACTTTCTCTTCCTGCCGCGTCAGCAGCGGTGTCACCGTCTGATTCACATCTTCTGTTGGTCGTGAGCACAGCGCCCCGTTAATGCTACGGGCAAGCGCGTCAAGCGGTACAGACTTATCTAATCGACCCCAGAGCGGGAACTGCTGGCAATAGCTTTCCATCTGCGCATCATGCCCGGAGGATAATAACAGCAGCGGGCTTTGGCTACAGATGTGTAATAACGAGGCTAATTGCTGCACGTGATGTAATTCACTCGCAAAACCATAGAGATCGGCAATCACCAGATCCGGCTGCCATTGGGCGGCATGTTCTTTGGCGAGCATTAAATTGTTCAGCCCGGTTACCAGCACCGGCCCCGGAAATATCCCACTTTGATTGAGCCAGCTCTCAAGCCCGAAGCGGGCGAAGCAACAACGGTCAATCAATAAAATTTTGAACATGTTTGGTTTCGCAGTCAGAATGGGTGACGGCTTTCATTTATCTGAAAGTACACCATCATAGTGGGAAGACAAAAAAGGTAAATGACGGAACTCCGCTGCGAACTGCACCTATTTCTTGCTTTAAGCCGTTAAAATTTTGGATAAATAAAAAAGTTGAAATAGTAATGCCTGACGGTAAGAATACGCTTCTACATAAGCCTTGCAGGACGACCTGTAAGCGCCATCTTCAACGGGGACGGCCCCATCTCAGGAGCCAACTATGTCCTGGTTCGTTTTACTTATTGCGGGTTTACTTGAAGTTGTCTGGGCTATCGGCCTGAAATACACCCATGGTTTCACCCGTCTCACGCCCAGTATCATCACCGTCAGCGCCATGATCGTCAGTATTGTTATGCTGTCGTGGGCGATGAAAACGCTGCCGGTCGGCACCGCGTATGCGATCTGGACGGGAATTGGCGCGGTCGGCGCGTCCATTACCGGCATGATATTGCTGGGTGAATCCACAAGCCCGGCGCGCATCATCAGCCTGGTGCTGATTGTCGCCGGGATCATCGGGTTAAAACTCAGCACCCATTAACGGTTTTGCGCCACCCAGATGAGTTTCTCCACCGCAAAGCCCTGTTGTTTTGCGGTGTTCACCAGATCCTGTTTCACGTTATCCGGAATAGTGCGGGTGCGGGACAGGATCCACAGGTAATCGCGGTCCGGTCCGCAGACCAGCGCGTGGCGATAATCTTTATCCAGCGCAATGACGTTATAGCCGCCGTAAAAGGGGCCAAAAAACGATACCTTCAGCGCCGCACGGTTTTTAGATCCCGTAAAGTAAGCCCTGCCATCCGTGGATTGCCACATACCCCGCGACGGGTTATAGCCTTTGTTAATGACGTTCAGCCCGCCGTCTTCCCGCAGGCTGTAGGTGGCGGTGACGTTATCCAGCCCGCGCTCAAAACGGTGATCCAGACGGGCGATTTCATACCAGGTACCGAGATAGCGTGTGGTATTAAAATTTTCCACGACGGTGACGCCGGGAGGGGGAGTGGGAGACTGGCAGGCCACCATCAGAAGCGCGGCGGAAACGACGGCAACGACAGGCAATATACGCATGGTATTTTCCTTCCAGGATTTACAGATAAGTGTAAAGTGTCACCGGAAGTTTGCCCGCTTTGCCGTTGCGAAGCGTGACCGGGTCTGCAACATCAGACCCGGCGCTGCACTTAAAGGAAAATCACCCCGACCAGCGTTACCACGCTCAGGATGGCGGCAAGGCCGTAAAACACCCATTTACCGTTGGGTACGTGGATCTTCAGGTCATGCATCAGGTGATGGATGCGGTGCAGGCCGCACCACAGCGGCAGCACAATCATCAGGAAGATAAAGGCGCGTCCGATCAGGCTCTGGGCAAAGACCAGCACCCGCTCAAAGCCGAGCGCGTCGCCGGGATACAGCCCCAGCGGCAGCAGCACGCCAACCAGCAGCACGATGACCGGCGCAAAGAACGCGCCCCACATGCCGCCTGCGCCAAACAGCCCCCAGAAAACAGGTTCGTCAGAGCGTTGTGGATTTGGATTAATCATTCTTGCCTCCTTACCAGTACAGGGCGACAAACAGCACCACCAGCGTCACCAGCGCCGTGACAACCCACAGCCCTTTGATGATCGGCTGCGGTCCCATTTTCTCGTCTTTGACGATGATATTCGCGGCTTTCGGTGCCAACTCAAACCAGGTTTTGGTGTGCAGCAACGCCCCCGCCAGCGTGATGAGGTTAAGGATCACCACCACCGGGTTTTGCAGGAAGCCCACAAATCCCGCCCAACTTTCTGCGCCATGCTTCAGCGCAAAAAGGCCATAAATCAGCACGATGCTGAACCACACGGTAGTGATCGCCGTGCCTTCGCGCAGCATATAAAAGCGATAAAACGGCAGGTTTTTCCACCAGTTTGACGGCACCGGCCGCACGTAAGGTTTACGTTTCGTTGTCATCATGCGCTCCTTAGCGTGGTTTCAGGGTAGCGATAAGAAAGTCTTTCGAACTTTCCACTTTCCCCTGCTGAATGGCCGCCGCCGGATCGACGTGCTTCGGACAAACGACAGAGCAGTAGCCCACAAACGTACAGCTCCAGACGCCGTTCTGGCTGTTGAGCTGCGCCATACGATCTTTCTTGCCGCGATCGCGGCTGTCTTCGTTATACCGGTGCGCCAGGGTGATCGCTGCCGGGCCGATAAATTCCGGGTTCAGTCCAAACTGCGGACAAGCGGCGTAGCACAGACCGCAGTTGATGCAGCCGGAGAACTGATGGTATTTCGCCATCTGCGCCGGCGTCTGTGTGTTCGGCCCCTGATCCGGCGTGCGCGGATTGCCGATAATGTAGGGTTTAATGGCTTCCAGGCTCTCGATAAAGTGCGTCATATCGACCACCAGATCGCGTTCAATCGGGAAGTTCGCCAGCGCCTCCACCTTCATGCCTTGTTCGTATTCGCGCAGGAAGGTTTTACAGGCCAGCTTTGGCACCTTGTTGACCATCATGCCGCAGGAGCCGCAAATCGCCATGCGGCACGACCAGCGGTAGCTGAGATCCGGCGCGAGGTTATCCTTGATATAGCCCAGCGCGTCCAGCAGCGAGGTTTGCTCATCAAAGGGCACCTCGTAAAACGCGCTGTGCGGGGCGCTGTCCACTTCCGGGTTATAGCGCACCACCTCGATTTTCAGGGTTTGTAGCTCAGCCATTCGCCTTCTCCTTCTTCTCGGCTGCTTCCGCTTCGCCGCCGTACATGCGTTTCGCCGGCGGCAGCGTGGTGATCTTCACGTCGCTGTATTCCAGACGCGTCGTGCCGTCAGCATCGCGATAAGCGAGCGTATGTTTGAGGAAGTTGACGTCATCGCGTTCGGTGCAGCCTTCGTCCAGACGCTGATGCGCGCCGCGCGACTCTTTACGCGCCATCGCCGAGTGCGCCATACACTCCGCCACGTTCAGGCCATGCTTCAGCTCAAGGGTATACAGCAGATCGGTATTGAACACACTGGAGGTGTCGGTGATGCGCACGCGTTTGAAGCGCTCCTGCAACTCCGCCAGCTTATCGATGGTTTTCTGCATCAGTTCCGGCGTACGGTAGATGCCGCAGCCTTCTTCCATCGCCATGCCCATTTCGTCGCGCAGATGCGCCCAGTTTTCACTGCCTTCCTGGTTAACGAGATCTTTCAGGCGCTGTTCCACATCACCGGCCTGGGCGTTCAGCGCCTTATCGTCAGGCTGATGTGCGCCCATGGCATGTTCCATGGCTTTTTCACCGGCGAGGCGGCCAAAGACCACCAGTTCGGCCAGCGAGTTCGAGCCAAGACGGTTCGCGCCGTGCAGCCCGACAGAGGAGCATTCGCCCACCGCGAACAGGCCTTTGATGCGGGTTTCGCAGTTTTGATCGGTTTCGATGCCGCCCATGGTGTAGTGCGCGGTCGGGCGTACCGGGATCGGATCTTTCACCGGATCGACGCCGACATACGCTTTGGCAAGCTCACAGATAAACGGCAGACGTTCGAGCAGCTTTTTCTCACCCAGATGGCGGAGATCCAGATGGACCACGTCGCCGCGTGGCGTTGAAATGGTGTTGCCTTTGCGCCACTCATGCCAGAAGGCCTGGGAGACTTTATCGCGCGGCCCCAGCTCCATATATTTGTTTTTCGGCTCGCCGAGGGGCGTTTCCGGACCCATGCCGTAATCCTGGAGATAACGGTAACCATCTTTATTCACCAGGATACCGCCTTCGCCACGGCAGCCTTCGGTCATCAGAATGCCGGAACCCGGCAGGCCGGTCGGGTGGTACTGTACAAACTCCATGTCGCGCAGCGCTACGCCATGGTTCAGCGCAATGCCCATGCCATCGCCGGTGACAATGCCGCCGTTGGTGTTGAAGCGGTACACGCGCCCGGCGCCGCCGGTGGCCATGATCACCGCATTGGCGCGGATCTGCACCAGCGACCCTTCCATCATATTCATGGCGACAAGGCCGCGCACCGCGCCGTCATCCACCAGCACGTCGAGGACAAAATGCTCGTCAAAGCGCTGGATCTGCGGAAACTGCAACGAGGTCTGGAAGAGGGTGTGTAGCATGTGGAAGCCGGTTTTGTCGGCGGCAAACCAGGTGCGCTCAATCTTCATGCCGCCGAAGCGACGCACGTTGACGGAACCATCCGGGCGGCGGCTCCACGGGCAACCCCACTGTTCCAGTTGGATCATTTCGGTCGGGCAATGGTGCACGAAATAATCCACCACATCCTGCTCGCAAAGCCAGTCTCCACCGGCGACGGTATCGTGAAAATGGTAATCGAAGCTGTCATGATCCTGCGCGACGGCGGCAGATCCCCCTTCCGCGGCCACGGTATGGCTGCGCATGGGGTAGACTTTTGAGATCAGGGCGATTTTAGCGTTGGGATTCGCTTGCGCCGCGGCTATTGCGGCGCGTAATCCGGCACCACCTGCGCCAATTACGGCAAGATCGGCTTGAAAGGTTTGCACGACATTCCTCCAGGTTTTAGTTATTCCGCTTCGCGTTTAACGGGCGTCGCGAAAGCATGTCCACTGCTCCATTATGGGGAGGCAGTATAACCTTGCGGGAGGAAGGGAAATTTGATGCGTTCGATTTTTTTGCCGATCTTCCGCGTGATTTATCACTCTGTTTGATGGATCCGGCCCTTTGTCTTATTTGTCCGCCGCGGGCAATAAATTACTGTGCAAAATTTGTCTCTCTGGCGGGTTACGGGTAGACTTCGTGCCCTTATCAGCATACGGAGAATTACCATGAGCGAGACGGCAACCTGGCAGCCGAGCGCGTCCATCCCCAATTTACTGAAACGCGCCGCGAAGATTGCGGAGATCCGTCGTTTCTTTGCCGACCGCGGTGTACTGGAGGTGGAAACGCCCTGCATGAGTCAGGCGACGGTGACGGATATTCATCTGTTCCCGTTCGAAACCCGTTTTGTAGGCCCCGGCCATTCTCAGGGGATGAACCTCTATCTGATGACCAGCCCGGAATACCATATGAAGCGTCTGCTGGTGGCGGGCTGCGGTCCGGTGTTCCAGCTGTGTCGCAGCTTCCGCAATGAAGAGATGGGGCGTCACCACAATCCGGAATTCACCATGCTGGAATGGTATCGTCCGCATTACGACATGTACCGCCTGATGAATGAAGTGGACGATCTGCTGCAACAGGTGCTTGAGTGCCCGGCAGCAGAATCCCTGTCTTATCAGCAGGCTTTCCAGCGCCATCTGGAAATCGATCCGCTCTCTGCCGATAAGCAACAGCTGCGCGACGCGGCGGCGAAGCTGGATCTGAGCAATATTGCCGACACGGAAGACGATCGCGACACGCTGCTGCAATTGCTGTTTACCATGGGCGTCGAGCCGCACATTGGTAAAGATCGCCCGGCCTTTGTCTATCACTTCCCGGCAAGCCAGGCTGCGCTGGCGCAGATCAGCACTGAAGATCACCGCGTGGCGGAACGCTTTGAGGTCTATTTCAAAGGGCTTGAGCTGGCGAATGGTTTCCACGAGCTGACCGACGCCCGTGAACAGCAGCAACGCTTTGAGCAGGATAACCGCAAGCGCGCCGCCCGCGGCCTGCCGCAGCAGCCCATTGATGTGAATCTGCTGGAAGCGCTGAAAGTAGGGATGCCGGATTGCTCCGGTGTGGCGCTGGGCGTTGACCGCCTGATCATGCTGGCGCTGGGCGCGGAAAACTTAAGTGAAGTGATCGCCTTTACCGTCGACAGAGCGTAAGGCTTAACGGTCCCGGCCCTCTTTCTGAAAAGAGAGCCGGGGTGAGGGGATTACAAACTTCCCGCCGGGCGGCCACGTCCGGCAGAGGTCAGCGTTCTGTTTGTTGCTTTACCGCCCAGGGTTTCCAGACGCATCTGGAACGGCGGGAACGGCATATCAATACCGTGTTCACGGAAGCCAGCCAGGATCAACTGGTGGATCTCATGGCGCAGCGGCATCCGGTGCCCCATCTCCGCAGCGTAAATACGCAGCTCAAACAGCTGAATGCCCTGCTGTAAATCCACAAGGAACACTTCCGGCGGCGGGTTATCGATCACCAGCGAGCAGCGTTCCGCAGCGGTATACAGCAACTGCGTCACTTCCTCACTATTGGCATCCGCCGGCGCAGGCACCGTCAGCACCACACGGGTTACCGAATCCGACAGCGACCAGTTGATAAACTGCTCGGTGATAAACGCCTTGTTCGGCACGATGATCTCTTTGCGATCCCAGTCGCTGATCGTCGTGGCGCGGGTATTGATTTTGGTGATGCTGCCGGTCAGATCGCGGATCGTTACGGTATCGCCGATGCGGATGGGTTTTTCGAACAGAATGATCAGGCCCGAGATGAAGTTGGCGAAAATCTCCTGCAAACCAAACCCGAGCCCGACACCGAGCGCGGCCACCAGCCACTGCAATTTTGACCACTCAATACCAATCATTGAGAAGCCCACCAGACCGCCAAACAGCATCAGCAGATATTTGGTGATGGTGGTAATGGCGTAGCCGGTGCCCGGCGTCAGATCGAGGTGCTGCAACAGCGCCAGCTCCAGCAGGGCAGGGAGGTTACGCACCAGCTGCGTGGTGATGATAAACACCAGAATCGCGATCAGCACCGCGCCAAGGGTAATCGGCTCAAGGCTTTCCACGCCCTGCACGGTGGAGGTGACATCCCACAGGGAAATATTTTCCAGGAAGCCAAACGCGGAGTGGATTTCCGACCACAGCACAATCACCGACAGCAGGGCGATCAGCATCAGGATGGAGCGCACCAGGCGCAGCGACTGGGTACTGATGGTATCCAGATCCACTTCGCTCTCGTCCACTTCAACCAGGCCTTCGGTGCTGGTAGTGTGATGCGGATCTTCTTCCCCCCGCGCACGCTGGGCAAGGATCTCGGCACGGCGATGTTTGGCGCGATCAAAGGCCAGCCGACGACGCTGGATCAGCATCCAGCGGCGAATGATGTGGTACACCACCAGCAGCAGGAACCAGATGGCCACCGAGGTCTCCAGCCGCGCCAGCAGTGCCTGCGCTGTCGCCAGATAACCGACCATTGCCGCCAGCATCGCCACCAGCGGGGCGCTCAGCAGCAGGTTCCACAGCAGATGGTTGCCCATGTTGTCGCTGCTGCCAGTTTTGTCGACATACAGCGGGATCCCGGCGCGTTTCAGGCTCAGGGTGACCATCGCCAGCGCGCCGCAAATCAGCATAAAGCACAGTCGTCCGAGGGAGCCGGAGAACTCACGGTCATTAAGATTATCGAACATGATCAGCGCCATAATCAGCGGCACGATCAGGCCAATACACAGCAAATAGTTGCGCATACCGCGCGCCACACGCGCCCGCGGCCACGCAAAATGCGCGACAAACAGACCGTTGGGGCGGGCAAAGGTGGCGCAAATCATCACCGCCCACAGCATCGGCACGGTCGCGGTGACGCCATCGCCAATCGCCACCGCCAGCGGATACGGCCAGGCCTCACGCAAACCATAACCCAGGGTAGCCCACAGCACCGGCAGCGGCGAGGCCACCAGAATCGACCAGAATACCGTGCGCAGCGTCAGCCAGAAGTGATCCTGAGTCACCTTGCCGACGCGGGCGGACGAACGCTCCAGAAAGCGGGTAAAGTGCTTACGCGAGTACAGGCTGAAGCCGACAAGGAACAGGGCGGCAAACAGCGGCAGCAGCGTTTCTTTGGTGGTCAGCATCATCAGCGTGGCTTTGCCCAGCTGGCTGAAGGTATCCAGCGAGATCAGACGGCGCAGATCCTGCACGATGTCGATCGGCCAGCTGAGATTGATGGGGCTGACGTCCGAGGTCCAGAACAGGTAACGGTGCGTCGCCTCGTTCACCTCTTTCAGCGCGTCCTCCAGCTGCGTGTGCGACACCTTGAGTTTGGTGAGTTCAAGGATCAGCGTGTCGCCGCCCTGCAACAGCGACGTCAGCAGTTCGCGCTGAGTGCGCAGCTGGGCGTCAAGAATACGGCTCTGTTCGCGGGTCAGCGGCTGGCCGTCAACCTGACGGATCTGCCGCAGTTGCGGCTGCTTGTTCAGCAGATCTTCATAGCGCATACGGTGCACGCGCAGCTGCGCCATTTCGGTGTCCAGCTGCTGTGGTTTCGGCATTTCCGGCAGACGGGCGACCTGCGCGCGCAGCGCTTCGCCAAGCATGTTGGATGCCCCCAGCCACTGGGACTGCTCGCGCAGGGTGTTGAGCGCCTGACGTACCTGTAACGTCTGACCGGTGGCCTGCCGTTGCTGAGAGGCGACCAGATCCATCCGCTGCGCCTGCTGGTTGAGCGCCTGGGAGAGTTCGCGGTTGATTTTAAACTGATCGACAATGCCGACCGGCAGGTTGGCGCTGTTTTCCGCCAGCATTTCGGTGCTTTCCAGCGCCTGCTCGGCTTCACGCTGCCGCTGGCTGTTGAGCTGATTACGCAGCGCCTGTAAGTAAGTATCCAGCTGCGCCGCCTGCTTTTGCGCCAGCTCGGAGCGCATACGCGCCAGTTCCTGGCGGTTGTTGGCGGACAGTTGCGCCAGCTCCAGTTCATCCACCAGCGCTTTCAGCCTGGCAGATTCCGCCTGAGCGCTGAGCAGCTGCGCCTGGGCCAGCGCGGTGGTACCGGCTGGCGTACCGGCGCGGCGTTCCACCTCATTGAGCTGGCGGCGGGCATCGGTTTGCTGCTGCGGCAGCTGGCTTAAGGAATCGCTGATTTCACGGGCGCGCTCCTGCTCCTGCTGCGCCAGGCGCGTCTTATCCAGCAACTGGCTGCTGACCTGCAAAATTTCCTGATTGAGAGCGTCGGAACTCAGATCGGTGGGAATGGCGCGCGGCTCGTCGCGCATACTGTTCAGCTGTGCGCGTAAGGTCTGGGAGGTTTTGGCGAAGTCGTCAATGACCTGCTGATACTGCTTTGCGCGCTCAAGCGAGCCGTTACGCTCGTCGAGCGCGTTCAGCGCGGCCTGGAGCACCTCAACGGTTTCGGCCTGATCCGGGGCGTTTTTCGCCCCTTTAGCCTGCTCCAGTTCCTGCGCGATTTGTTTAGCGTCGGGGGCCGTCGCAGCGGACGCCCCCATACTGAGACTGAGGCACCAGGCCATCAGAAAAGCGATAATCAGGCGCACATCAGTTACCTTTTAAAATCAGACAGGGTCTTTCTTATCGTCCACCAGCGGGTTGGCGTCGTGCTCGGCGTCGATCTCTTCCTGCGGCAGCGGGGTCGGCTCCGGCATCACAATGGCCTCGGTGGAGACCGCCAGCGGTTCGCCGATTTTGGTCACCGACAGGCTTTGCAGCTGTTCAACCAGTTCCACTTTGCCCGGCGCGAACAGGTTAATCACCGTGGAGCCGAGCTTAAAGCGGCCCATTTCCTGGCCTTTCAGCAGGGCGACAGCGCCATCGCTTTCACCCGCGGGCCAGGTCCAGCGTTTGATGATGCCTTCGCGCGGCGGTGTGACGGTGCCCGCCCAGACGGTTTCGATGCTGCCAACGATAGTCGCGCCGACCAGGATCTGCGCCATCGGGCCGAACTCGGTATCAAACAGGCAGATCACACGCTCGTTACGGGCAAATAAGTTTGGCACATTGCGCGCGGTCAGGTGGTTGACCGAGAAAAGATCGCCCGGCACGTAGATCATCTCACGCAGAATACCGTTACACGGCATATGGACGCGGTGATAGTCGCGCGGCGACAGGTAAGTGGTGACAAAGGAGCCGTTGCGGAACAGATCCGCCATCAGGTAATTCCCGGCCAGCAGCGCTTCAAGGCTGTAGTTATGGCCTTTTGCCTGCAACAGTTTGTCGTTTTCGATGCTGCCCAGCTGGCTGATCACGCCATCGGCAGGCATCACCAGCACGTTCGGATCGGTATTGAGCGGGCGCACTTCATCACGCAGCGGGCGGACAAAGAAGTCGTTAAAGGTGCGATAGCTGGCGGTATCCGGCTTTTGCGCCTCGTTCATATCGACCTTGTAGTATTTGACGAACAGATCGATAACCAGTTTGGTCAGCCAGCCTGCGCGTTTTCTTGCGCCCCAGCCCGCGAGGCGAGTCAGCCACAGTTTAGGCAGAATGTATTGAAGCGAAAGTTTAAATGAGTCTAACAAGGTAGCCTCCAGGCTAATATTTTTTACCGTTCCCGATCCGCGTATTACCGGCGGATCTTTTAAAAGGGTGACAATTCTGGCGATGCTTAGCTTAAATGTCAGCTATCGGTATCAGAAAAGTTTTTACGCGTTTTTACCTGCGACATGCTTTCCAGAATGCGGTGATAGTTTTCGAAGCGCGATTCGGCGATTTTGCCTTGCTCAACCGCCTCGCGGATAGCGCATCCCGGATCGGTATCGTGCTTGCAGTCACGATATTTGCAGTGGCCTAAATAATCGTGGAAGTCGATAAAGCCCCGGGTAACCTGCTCAGGCTCCAGATGCCACAGACCGAACTCACGTACGCCAGGAGAGTCAATAACGTCGCCGCCGTGCGGGAAATGGTACAGGCGTGAGGCGGTGGTGGTGTGCTGACCAAGACCAGAGTTATCGGAAACGTCGTTAACAAGGATCTCCGTCGGCAGGCCTAACAGCGAATTCAGCAGGCTGGATTTGCCCACGCCGGACTGCCCGGCAAAGATGCTGATACGATCGGTCAGCGCCTCTTCCAGCGGTTTCAAGCCGTCCTGGGTGTAGCTGGACACCATCAGTACGCGATAACCAATGTGGCGATAGATATCCATCTGCTCATTCACAAACGCCATGCCTTCCGCATCCAGCAGGTCGATTTTATTCAGCACGATGATGGGTTCAACGTCCAGGGTTTCGCATGCCACCAGGTAGCGGTCGATGATGTTAAGCGACAGCTCCGGCAGGATAGCCGAGACGATGACAATCTGATTGATGTTCGCCGCGATGGGTTTTACCCCGTCGTAAAAGTCCGGGCGCGTCAGAACGGAAGTGCGCTCATGCACCGCCTCGACGATCCCTTTCACGTTAACGCCTTCCGCGGCGGCTTTACCCGGACGCCAGACAACGCGGTCGCCGGTGACCAGCGAACGAATCGTGCGACGAATGTTACAGCGGTGGATTTCACCGTCTGCGGATTCCACGTCGGCATGCATGCCAAAACGGCTGATTACGATGCCTTCAGCCGCTTCGCCAAACAGGTTGTCGTCAAGGTCCGGTTTCTCCACAGACGTTTTTAGCCGCCGCTGGTGATTGGCGTTGACGCGGCGCTGCTGGCCTTTGGAGAGTTTATTTTTACTCAATCGTGCTGACTCCTGGTCGCCCCTGATGGGCAAAACCTCTATGATACACGCTATTTTATACTAGTTAACCAGATGTGGCTGGTTATGCGAGAAGGGTGGAAAATAGCATGAGTGCAAATGAAAACAACCTCATTTGGATCGATCTGGAAATGACCGGCCTCGATCCAGAGCGCGATCGAATCATCGAAATCGCGACGCTGGTCACCGATGCGAACCTGAACATTCTGGCAGAAGGCCCGGTTATCGCCGTGCACCAGTCAGATGAACAGCTGGCGCTGATGGATGACTGGAACGTGCGTACCCATACCGGCAGCGGTCTGGTGGATCGCGTGAAGGCCAGCACCCAGGACGATCGCGCCGCAGAGCTGGCAACGATTGAGTTCCTGAAACAGTGGGTGCCGGCAGGCACATCGCCGATTTGCGGCAACAGTATCGGTCAGGATCGCCGTTTCCTGTTTAAATACATGCCGGAGCTGGAAGCGTATTTCCATTACCGCTATCTGGACGTCAGCACCCTGAAAGAGCTGGCTAAGCGCTGGAAGCCGGAAGTGCTCGGCGGCCTGAAAAAGCAAAACACGCATCAGGCGCTGGATGATATCCGCGAATCGGTCGCAGAACTGGCCTATTACCGCGAGCATTTCATCAAGCTATAACTTTTTTTTGGCCCCTGTCTTTCGCAGGGGAGGGGCCATAATGCGGATTTTGATGGGAAAATAATCATCTTGCCGATTAAAGCAGCACTTGAACAAAAAATTTAAATTTTTCAGTTTCAGGGCTTGCAGCTAAAATGAATTCTCGTATAATGCGCCTCCCGTACCGATGCAGAAATTGCAAAGTTACGCAGAGCGGGAATAGCTCAGTTGGTAGAGCACGACCTTGCCAAGGTCGGGGTCGCGAGTTCGAGTCTCGTTTCCCGCTCCAAAATTTGAAATGGCTTTTACAGCCACGCAGTATCCAGATTCAAGGATTTCAGGTTGCAACCAGGCAGCCTGAAAGACGACGAATATGCGGGAATAGCTCAGTTGGTAGAGCACGACCTTGCCAAGGTCGGGGTCGCGAGTTCGAGTCTCGTTTCCCGCTCCAAAATTTGATTGGCTTTTTACAGCCACGCACCACCCAAGCGGGAATAGCTCAGTTGGTAGAGCACGACCTTGCCAAGGTCGGGGTCGCGAGTTCGAGTCTCGTTTCCCGCTCCAAATTCCTTCTCTGAATAAATTATCCACAGCGGGATCCCTTGCCGCAGACGATTTGTTTCCTCTTTGACATATTCTTGTGAACAGACTTATCCACAGGTTTGTTATTTCTGCCTGTCCCGGTAAATGATTCAGGATGTGAATGAATTTCTGATAACTACCTGATATTTGTCACAAAAATTTCATTTCAAAATGTTAATCCTGTCCCTTGACGAACTTCTCTGCCTTGATTAGCAATGTGTTTTTATTTTTATGCACAAGCTGTGGAAAGGTCAGGCGTCGCGTTTCAGCCCTTTTTCGATTACCCGCACCAGCCGCAATTTCTGCGGTAATTGCACCTCGACAACACAGGCATTCCGCTTATCAATTTGCTGCGCAATCGCCCATTCTATGTGCTCATCAAGAAGTGGGTGCTCACCTCTGCGCTGTTCCAGCGCGCGAATGTTAGCTTCATCCCAGGGCGCGTTCCCCAGCGCGACGGCGATATTTCTCAGCCAGCGTAAATGACCGATACGGCGGATCGCCGATCCTTCGGTGACTTTCAGGAAGTGGGCTTCGCTCCAGCCGAACAGCGTAATAAGCTCGGGCGCGTGCAGCGCTTTGCGCGGGCTGAAGTCCTCTTCGTCCGTCAGTTGCGAGTAGCGGTTCCACGGGCAGATCAACTGACAGTCGTCGCAGCCGTAGATGCGGTTGCCCATCAAGGGGCGAAATTCTTCCGGGATCGCGCCTTCCAGCTCAATCGTCAGGTAAGAGATACAGCGGCGCGCGTCGACGGTATAGGGCTCGACAATCGCGCCGGTCGGACAGATGGTCATGCAGGCCACACATTTACCGCAGCCTTCTTCCACCGGCTGATCAACCGGCAGCGGCAAATCGATCAGCAGCTCGCCAAGGAAGAAAAACGAACCGGCTTCGCGATTAAGAATAAGTGAGTGCTTACCTGTCCAGCCAAGCCCGGCTTTTTCCGCCAGCGGGCGTTCAAGAATGGGCGCAGAATCCACAAAGGGTCTAAAATTCAGCGATACGCACTGTTCCTGGATCTTTTCACCGAGCTTTTTTAAGCGGTTACGCAATAACTTATGGTAATCGCGGCCCAGCGCATAGCGGCTGACATAGCCCAGCGACGGGTTTTTCAGCGTGCTGGCGAAGGCGGCGTTAGCGGGCAGGTAATTCATGCGCACGCTGATCACGCGCAGTGTACCGGGTAAAAGCTCATGCGGACGGGCGCGCATCATACCGTGACGCGCCATCCAGTCCATTTCGCCGTGATATTGCTTATCCAGCCATGCCTGCAGTTTGGGTTCGGCGGCGGTGAGATCGGTGTCGGTGATACCGACCTGCTGAAAGCCCAGTTCAGTGCCCCACTGTTTAATGTTTTGCGCTAACTGATTGAGATCGAGGGGCTGTGACATGACGGACCATACATTGAAGAAAAACCCCGCAAGTATACCACACTCCATCTGGCCTGCGGATGAACTCAAACGCGCGGAACAGGAGGCGGCCGACAGCCTCGGCATCACGCTGTATGAACTGATGCAGCGCGCTGGTCAGGCGGCCTTTACTGTCGCGCGGGAACATTACCCCGGGGCGCGGCACTGGCTGATCCTCTGCGGCCACGGTAACAACGGCGGCGATGGCTATGTGGTGGCGCGTCTGGCCGCCGCTGCGGGCATTGAGGTGACGCTGCTGGCGCAGGAGAACGATAAACCCTTGCCGGAGGAGGCTCATGCCGCGCGTGAGGCCTGGCTTGATGCCGGGGGCGCCATTCATGCGCCGACGCTGGCCTGGCCGGAAGGCGTGGATCTGATTATCGACGGTCTGCTGGGCACCGGACTGACCGATGCCCCGCGGGAGCACATCGCCGCGCTTATCGAACATGCCAATCAACATCCCGCGCCGGTGCTGGCGCTGGATATCCCGTCTGGCCTGCTGGCACAAACGGGCGCGACGCCTGGCGCGGTGATCAACGCCGCGCATACCCTGACTTTTATCGCGCTTAAGCCTGGCCTGCTGACCGGCAAGGCGCGCGATGTGGTAGGGCAGCTGCATCATCATGCGCTGGGACTGGAAAGCTGGCTGGCGGGTCAGGAAACTCATATAACCCGTTTTGATGCCACACAGCTGGCAGACTGGTTACCCCCCAGGCGGCCGACTTCGCATAAAGGCGATAACGGACGACTGGTGATCGTCGGCGGCGATCACGGTACGGCGGGGGCTATCCGTATGACCGGCGAAGCCGCGCTGCGTACTGGCGCAGGGCTGGTTCGCGTACTGACGCGCAGCGAAAATATCGGCCCTATCATCACCGCCCGCCCGGAACTGATGGTGCATGAGCTCACGGCGCAAAGCCTGGATGAAAGTCTCGAATGGGCGGATGTGGTGGTCGTGGGGCCGGGACTCGGGCAACAGGCGTGGGGCAAAGACGCGCTGCGTAAAATTGAGAATTTTCGCAAACCCATGCTGTGGGACGCTGACGCACTGAACCTTCTGGCAATCAATCCCGATAAACGTCACAATCGCATCCTGACGCCGCACCCCGGCGAAGCCGCACGGCTACTGAACTGTAGCGTTGCAGAAATTGAAAGTGATCGCTTACTTTCAGCCCGGCGTCTGGTAAAACGTTACGGGGGTGTTGTGGTGCTGAAAGGCGCGGGCACGGTTATCGCCTGCGAGAGCGGCGAGATAGGCATCATTGATGCCGGAAACGCCGGGATGGGCAGCGGCGGCATGGGCGATGTGCTCTCTGGTATTATTGGCGCGCTCGCAGGGCAAAAATTCTCCCTGTACGATGCCGCCTGTGCAGGCTGCGTAGCACACGGCGCCGCTGCCGACAGGCTCGCGGCGCGTTATGGCACGCGCGGCATGTTAGCGACCGATCTTTTTTCCACGCTACGGCGTGTAGTTAACCCGGATGTGATTGACGTAAACCATGATTAATCGAGTGATCCCTTTACCTGACGAAGAAGCAACCTTAGATCTTGGCCAGCGCGTGGCGCAGGCCTGCGATGGCGCGACGGTCATCTATCTGTATGGCGATCTGGGGGCGGGTAAGACCACGTTCAGCCGGGGCTTTTTGCAGGCGCTCGGGCATAACGGCAACGTGAAAAGCCCGACCTATACGCTGGTCGAGCCTTATACCCTCGACAAACTGATGGTCTATCACTTTGACCTGTACCGGCTCGCCGATCCGGAAGAACTGGAATTTATGGGTATCCGCGACTACTTTGGCCGCGACGCGATCTGCCTTGTCGAATGGCCGCAACAAGGCGCGGGCGTGCTGCCTGAACCGGATATCGAAATCCATATGTCATACCAGGCACAAGGGCGTGAGGCGTGCATTTCTGCCGTTTCCTCATCGGGTAATTCGTTACTGGCGCGACTGGCCGGTTAACTGTAGGAATGGCGGGATGATCAATCGCGTTAAAAGCTGGTTCGCGACAATACTGCTGCTGGCCTGTACCCAGGCAGGAGCAGCAACCTTATCCGATATTCAGGTGTCCAATGGCAATGATCAGGCGCGCATCACCCTGAGCTTTATGGGCGATCCGGAATACGCCTTTTCCCAGGACAGCAAACGCAGCGTGGCGCTGGACATCAAACAGACCGGCGTGATCCAGGGGTTGCCGCTGCAATTTAGCGGTAATAACCTGGTTAAGGCTATCCGCTCTGGTACGCCGAAAGATAATCAGTCCCTGCGCCTGGTGGTCGACCTGACGCAGAACGGTAAAACCCGTGCGGTGAAGCAGCAAAACGGCGCCAGCTATACCGTGGTCTTTACCATTAACGCCGATGCACCACCGCCCCCTCCGCCTCCGCCGCCGGTTGTGGTGAAGCGCGTCGAGACGCCAGCCGTTGCGCCCGCTATTGCGCCGCGTCCGGCAGAGCCTGCCCGCAATCCTTTTAAAAATGAAAACGACCGCGTAACGAGCGTGACCAGCAGTAATACGGTGACCCGCCCGGCCATGCGCTCGCGCAGCGCGTCCGGTGACAAAGTGATCATCGCCATTGATGCCGGACACGGCGGCCAGGATCCGGGCGCTATCGGCCCTGGCGGCACGCGTGAGAAAAACGTCACCATGGCGATTGCCCGCAAACTGCGCGCGTTGCTTAATGACGATCCGATGTTTAAAGGCGTGCTGACCCGCGACGGCGATTACTTTATTTCGGTGATGGGCCGCTCCGATGTGGCGCGTAAACAGAACGCGAACTTCCTGGTGTCGATCCATGCGGATGCCGCGCCGAACCGTGACGCCACCGGCGCGTCCGTATGGGTGCTGTCTAACCGTCGCGCCAACAGCGAAATGGCCAGCTGGCTGGAGCAGCATGAGAAGCAGTCCGAACTGCTGGGCGGGGCAGGGGATGTGCTGGCGAACAGCCAGTCCGATCCCTACCTGAGCCAGGCGGTGCTGGATTTGCAGTTCGGTCATTCCCAGCGTGTCGGGTATGATGTCGCCGTGAATATGCTCGGCCAGCTACAGCGCATTGGTTCGCTGCATAAACGCCGCCCGGAACATGCCAGCCTCGGCGTGCTGCGCTCGCCGGATATTCCATCGGTGCTGGTGGAAACGGGCTTTATCAGTAACAACAGCGAAGAGCGCCTGCTGGGCAGCGATGACTATCAGCAGCAGCTGGCGGAAGCCATTTATAACGGTTTGCGCCAGTACTTCCAGGCGCATCCGATCCAGTCGGCCCCGCAAGGCGGTGCCGGCCAGACGGCGAGTGCCGCTTCCTCGGGCGGCGCGTTCTTTAACTAAGGAGATTTCATGCCGATTCAGGTTTTGCCGCCACAGCTTGCGAACCAGATCGCCGCAGGCGAAGTGGTGGAACGTCCTGCGTCGGTTGTGAAAGAGCTGGTGGAAAACAGCCTTGATGCCGGGGCGACCCGCATTGACATTGATATCGAACGCGGTGGCGCGAAGCTTATCCGCATCCGCGATAACGGCTGCGGCATCAAAAAGGATGAGCTGGCGCTGGCGCTGGCGCGTCATGCCACCAGTAAAATCGCCTCCCTCGACGATCTGGAAGCCATTATCAGCCTGGGCTTTCGCGGCGAGGCGCTGGCCAGCATCAGCTCGGTATCCCGCCTGACGCTGACCTCGCGCACAGCAGATCAGCCCGAAGCCTGGCAGGCCTACGCCGAAGGGCGCGACATGGACGTGACGGTCAAACCCGCCGCGCATCCGGTGGGGACGACGCTGGAAGTGCTGGATCTCTTTTATAACACCCCCGCCCGCCGCAAATTTATGCGTACCGAGAAGACCGAATTCGGACATATCGATGAGGTGATCCGCCGTATCGCGCTGGCGCGTTTTGACGTCACCATCAACCTGAACCACAACGGGAAGATGGTGCGACAGTATCGTGCCGTCCCACCAGGCGGACAGAAAGAACGCCGTCTCGGCGCGATCTGCGGCGTGCCTTTTATCGAACAGGCGCTGCAAATCGAATGGCAGCACGGCGATCTGGGGATGCGCGGCTGGGTGGCGGATCCGCAGTCCACCACCTCCGCCTTCGCCGAGATCCAGTACTGCTACGTCAATGGTCGTATGATGCGCGATCGCCTGATCAATCATGCGATCCGCCAGGCCTGTGAGGATAAACTCGGCGCCGATCAGCAACCGGCGTTTGTGCTCTATCTGGAGATCGATCCGCATCAGGTGGACGTCAACGTCCATCCGGCCAAGCATGAAGTGCGTTTTCATCAGTCGCGGCTGGTACATGATTTTATCTATCAGGGCGTGTTGAGCGTCCTGCAACAGCGTCTGGATACGCCGCTGCCGCTGGCCGACGCGCCGGAACCGCGCAGTGTGCCGGAAAACCGCATTGCGGCGGGTAAAAACCAGTTCGCGACACCTGCGGTCGCCCGTGAGCCTGCGCCCGAACGTTATGCCGCACCGGCGGCCGCGCCGCGCGGTGGTCAGAGCGGCGGGCAAAGCAGCGGCGGTGCCAGCTGGCCGAATGCCCAGCCAGGCTATCAGAAACAGCAGGGGGCGTTGTATCGCCAGTTGCTGGAGACGCCCGCCGTTGAGCGTAGCGCGCCAGCCCCCGAACCCACGCCATCCGCCATTGACGCGCACAGCCAGAGCTTTGGCCGCGTGCTGACGATTATCGGCCAGGATTGCGCCCTGCTGGAGCGCGACGGGGCGTTATTCCTGCTGGCGTTGCCGGTGGCGGAGCGCTGGTACAAACAGGCACAGCTGACGCCGGGTAATACAGCGGCCTGCGCACAGCCGCTCTTGATCCCGGTTCGCCTGAAAGTCAGCGCTGACGAGCGCGCGGCGCTGCAACGTGCACAGGCAATGCTGGCCGACATGGGCATCGAATTTATGTCCGATGCCCATCATGTGACCATTCGCGCCGTGCCTTTACCCTTACGCCAACAAAATTTACAAATCTTGATTCCTGAACTGATAGGCTACCTGGCGCAGCAAACAACGTTAGACGCGGCGAACACCGCCCAGTGGATTGCCCGTAAGCTTGAGAGCGTCCACCCGCAGTGGAGTGTGGCTCAGGCCATCACGGTGCTCGCGGATGTCGAACGTCTTTGCCCGCAGCTGGTGAAAACCCCGCCGGGTGGCCTGGTTCAACCTGTTGATTTACATTCGGCGATGAACGCCCTGAAACATGACTGACCAGAGTATGGCGAGCCTGCCTAAGGCAATTTTTTTAATGGGGCCAACGGCCTCCGGCAAAACGGCGTTAGCCATTGAGTTGCGTAAAGTTTTGCCAGTAGAGTTGATAAGCGTCGATTCTGCCCTTATTTATCAGGGAATGGATATCGGCACCGCAAAGCCGGATGCCGACGAATTACGCGCGGCGCCGCACCGGTTGCTGGATATTCTCGATCCGGCGCAGGCCTATTCCGCGGCTGATTTCCGCCACGATGCCCTGGCGCATATGGCAGAGATCACCGCCGCCGGGCGCATTCCGTTACTGGTGGGCGGCACCATGCTCTATTTTAAGGCGCTGCTGGAAGGGTTATCTCCCTTGCCGTCAGCGGATCCGGC
Organism: Enterobacter sp. K510; assembly: GCF_055804875.1. Classification (NCBI taxonomy): domain Bacteria; kingdom Pseudomonadati; phylum Pseudomonadota; class Gammaproteobacteria; order Enterobacterales; family Enterobacteriaceae; genus Enterobacter; species Enterobacter sp. K510. The sequence goes on from NZ_JBNRLQ010000009.1 coordinate 129,313, forward strand.
GGTAAGAGCTAAAATTGAACAACAGGCGGCCGAGCTGGGATGGGACGCACTGCACAGGCAACTGCTGGAGATAGATCCGGTGGCCGGTGCGCGAATTCATCCAAATGATCCGCAAAGGCTTTCCCGGGCACTGGAAGTTTTTTTCATTTCGGGTAAAACTTTAACGGAACTGACGCAAACGTCAGGAGAGGCTCTGCCGTATCAGGTGCATCAGTTCGCCATCGCCCCGGCGAGCCGTGAACTGCTCCATCAGCGAATTGAGCAGCGTTTTCATCAGATGTTGGCTTCAGGTTTTGAAGCAGAAGTGCGGGCGCTTTTTGCCCGTGGAGATTTGCATACGGACATGCCTTCCATTCGTTGTGTGGGATACCGCCAGATGTGGTCTTACCTTGAAGGCGAGATCTCATATGATGAAATGGTTTATCGAGGAGTTTGCGCCACGAGACAGTTAGCGAAGCGTCAGATCACCTGGCTGCGTAGCTGGGACGGGGTTCACTGGTTAGACAGCGAATCGCCCGAACAGGCAAGAGATGCGGTATTACAGGTAGTTGGTGCTAACGCAAACTGAATGTGTACAATTACATCGTATCGTGCGCAAAATTTTACGCAGTTTTCAGGGCCTCCGGGTTCTAAGTACAAAACAAGCATATAAGGAAAAGATAGAATGGCTAAGGGGCAATCATTACAAGACCCGTTTTTGAACGCACTGCGTCGTGAACGTGTTCCGGTTTCTATTTATTTGGTGAATGGTATCAAGCTGCAAGGTCAAATTGAGTCTTTCGATCAGTTCGTGATCCTGTTGAAAAACACGGTCAGCCAGATGGTCTATAAGCACGCAATTTCTACTGTTGTCCCGTCTCGTCCGGTTTCTCATCACAGCAACAACACGACCGGCGGCTCCAGTAACTATCATCATGGCAGTAACGCGCAGGGGTCCTCTGCGACGCAACAAGACAGCGACGACGCCGAGTAAGGTTAGTTGTTGTTAATCCATGCCGGGGAGCCAGATTATCTGAGTTCCCCGCTGGTATTTTAAGAGGGTTTACGCTTGTTTGACCGTTATGACGCCGGTGAGCAGGCGGTTCTGGTACACATCTATTTTTCGCAAGACAAAGATATGGAAGATCTCCAGGAATTTGAATCCCTGGTCTCTTCAGCTGGTGTCGAAGCAATGCAGGTGGTTACCGGTAGCCGTAAAGCACCGCACCCAAAGTATTTTGTTGGTGAAGGTAAGGCAGTTGAAATAGCGGAAGCCGTAAAGGCAACAGGGGCATCGGTCGTACTTTTTGATCATGCGCTGACCCCTGCTCAGGAACGTAATCTTGAACGGTTATGCGAATGTCGTGTTATTGACCGCACCGGCTTGATTTTAGACATTTTTGCCCAACGTGCACGTACCCATGAAGGTAAGTTGCAGGTTGAGCTGGCGCAGCTGCGCCATATGGCTACGCGTCTGGTGCGTGGCTGGACCCACCTTGAGCGACAGAAAGGCGGGATTGGTTTGCGTGGTCCGGGGGAAACCCAGCTCGAGACCGACCGTCGTTTACTGCGCAATCGTATTATGCAGATCCTCTCGCGGCTTGAAAAAGTTGAAAAGCAGCGTGAGCAGGGACGTCGCTCCCGTCAGAAAGCCGATATTCCGACCGTATCCTTGGTGGGATACACCAACGCCGGCAAATCGACGCTGTTTAACCAGATCACCGAGGCCCAGGTTTACGCCGCAGACCAGCTGTTTGCGACCCTGGATCCGACGCTGCGCCGTATCGACGTGGCGGACGTGGGCGAAACCGTGCTTGCGGATACCGTAGGGTTTATCCGCCATTTGCCACATGACCTGGTGGCCGCGTTTAAAGCCACGTTGCAGGAAACCCGTCAGGCCACGCTGCTGTTGCACGTTGTCGACGCAGCGGATGTCCGCTTGCAGGAAAATATCGCCGCGGTGGATACGGTGCTCGAAGAAATCGACGCGCACGAAATCCCTACGCTGATGGTCATGAATAAAATCGATATGCTCGACAGCTTTGAGCCGCGTATCGATCGTGACGATGAAAATAAACCGATTCGGGTCTGGCTTTCTGCCCAGACCGGCGTCGGCGTACCACTGTTATTCCAGGCGTTAACCGAACGGCTTTCCGGAGAAGTCGCGCAGCACACGTTGCGTCTGCCTCCCGAAGAAGGGCGTTTGCGAAGCCGGTTTCACCAGCTTCAGGCGATAGAAAAAGAGTGGATGGAGGAAGACGGCAGCGTGGGTATGCAGATACGCATGCCGATTATTGACTGGCGTCGACTCTGTAAACAAGAACCGGCATTGGTGGACTACGTGGTCTAACCGGCGTATCACCTGAAGACATTTCCCCTCTGGGGATATCACCGCATAACAAATATGGAGCACAAACATGGCGTGGAATCAGCCCGGTAATAACGGACAAGACCGCGACCCGTGGGGGAGCAGCAATAAGCCCGACGGTAACTCTGGGGGAAATAAAGGCGGTCGCGAACAGGGGCCGCCTGATTTAGATGATATTTTCCGTAAGCTGAGCAAAAAGCTCGGCGGCCTGGGCGGCGGTAAAGGTACCGGTTCAGGCGGCGGAAGTTCCGCGCCAGGCCCTCGCAGTCATATGGGAGGACGTGTGGTCGGTATCGTCGCTGCGGCCGCCGTCATTATCTGGGCTGCCAGCGGTTTCTATACCATTAAAGAAGCCGAGCGCGGTGTGGTCACCCGTTTCGGTAAATTCAGCCATCTGGTGGAGCCGGGCCTTAACTGGAAGCCGACGTTTATTGATAACGTGACGGCGGTAAACGTCGAATCCGTGCGTGAACTGGCGGCTTCCGGCGTGATGCTGACGTCCGACGAAAACGTGGTGCGTGTGGAAATGAACGTGCAGTACCGCGTTACCGATCCGCAGCACTATCTGTTTAGCGTGACCAGCGCGGACGACAGCCTGCGTCAGGCCACCGACAGCGCCCTGCGTGGCGTGATCGGCAAATACACCATGGACCGTATCCTCACCGAAGGCCGTACCGTTATTCGTAGCGATACCCAACGTGAACTGGAAGAGACCATTCGTCCGTACAACATGGGTATCACCCTGCTGGACGTCAACTTCCAGGCCGCGCGTCCGCCGGAAGCCGTACAGGCCGCCTTTGATGATGCGATTGCCGCGCGTGAAAACGAACAGCAATCTATCCGTGAAGCGGAAGCCTACGCGAACGAAGTACAGCCTCGTGCCAACGGTCAGGCCCAGCGTATTCTTGAAGAAGCCCGCGCATACCGCACGCAGACCATCCTGGAAGCCCAGGGTGAAGTGGCGCGTTTTGCCAAACTTCTGCCGGAATATAAAGCCGCACCGGAAATTACCCGTGAACGTCTGTATATCGAAAGCATGGAAAAAGTGCTGAGCCACACCCGCAAAGTGCTGGTTAACGATAAAGGCGGCAACCTGATGGTGCTGCCACTGGACCAAATGCTGAAGGGCGGTAACGCCAGCGGAGCAAAAAATGAGACCAGCGGTGCCAACAATCTGTTGCGCCTGCCGCCTGCCTCAAACTCCGGCAGCAATGCCAGCACCGCACCGACTGCCAGCCAGGGTGACATTATGGACCAACGCCGTGCCAACGCGCAGCGTAACGACTCACAGCGTCAGGGGGAATAACGATGCGTAAGTCTATTATTGCGGTAATTATTATCGTGCTGGTCGTGCTCTATACGTCTATTTTCGTGGTGAAAGAAGGCGAGCGCGGCATTACCATGCGTTTCGGTAAAGTCCTCCGTGACGATGAAAACAAACCGCTGGTCTTTGAGCCGGGTCTGCATTTCAAACTGCCGTTTATCGAAGCCGTAAAAATGCTCGACGCCCGTATCCAGACCATGGACAACCAGGCTGACCGCTTTGTGACTAAAGAGAAGAAAGACCTGATTGTCGACTCTTACATCAAGTGGCGCATCAGCGACTTCAGCCGTTACTACCTGGCAACCGGTGGTGGCGACGTCTCTCAGGCGGAAGTGCTGCTGAAACGTAAGTTCTCTGACCGTCTGCGTTCTGAAATCGGCCGTCTTGATGTGAAAGACATCGTGACTGACTCCCGCGGTCGTCTGACGCTGGAAGTGCGCGATGCCCTGAACTCCGGTTCTGCCGGCACCGAAGATGAAGTGGCCACGCCTGCTGCCGATGACGAAATCGCGAAAGCCGCGAAACGCGTTACGGCGGAAACCAACGGTAAAGTGCCGGTGGTAAACCCGAACAGTATGGCGGCCTTAGGTATTGAAGTGGTCGACGTGCGTATCAAGCAGATCAACCTGCCGAACGAAGTATCGGAAGCGATTTACAACCGTATGCGCGCTGAGCGTGAAGCGGTTGCCCGTCGCCACCGTTCACAGGGCCAGGAAGAAGCGGAGAAGCTGCGCGCGGCTTCCGATTACGAAGTGACCAAGACGCTGGCGGAAGCGGAGCGTGAAGGTCGTATCCTGCGTGGTGAAGGTGATGCCGAAGCGGCTAAACTCTTTGCCGACGCCTTTAGCCAGGATCCTGACTTCTACGCCTTCATCCGTAGCCTGCGTGCTTACGAGAACAGCTTCCAGAGCAACCAGGACGTTATGGTGCTCAGCCCGGACAGCGATTTCTTCCGCTACATGAAGACGCCGGGCAACGCCGTACGCTAACCCCGGTCAGGCTGTTTAATCTGCTAAAAACCACCGTGTTCCTCAGGAGCCGGTGGTTTTCTCATTCAGGGACATTTATAAATGAACACCACCATCTGGCTGGCGCTGGCCCTCGTTCTGGTGCTGGAAGGCCTCGGGCCAATGCTTTATCCTCGTGCATGGCGACGTATGATCGGCGCGCTCATTCAGCTTCCTGATAACATTTTACGGCGTTTTGGCGGCGGTCTAGTGGTTGCTGGCGTCGTTGTCTACTACATGTTGAGGAAAACGATTGGCTGAAGACAAAGCACGCCGGTTTGCCGAAATTAGGCGACAAAAAGTGCTGATTATCAGAAAAAGCGATGGTAGAATCCTTTTTTAAGCAAACGGTGATTTTGAAAAATGGGTAACAACGTCGTCGTACTGGGCACCCAATGGGGTGACGAAGGTAAAGGGAAGATCGTCGATCTCCTGACTGAACGGGCTAAATTTGTTGTACGCTACCAGGGCGGTCACAACGCAGGCCATACTCTCGTAATCAACGGTGAAAAAACCGTTCTCCATCTTATTCCATCAGGTATTCTCCGCGATAACGTCACCAGCATCATTGGTAACGGCGTGGTGCTGTCTCCTGCTGCGTTAATGAAAGAGATGAAAGAACTGGAAGACCGCGGTATCCCGGTTCGCGAGCGTCTGCTGCTGTCTGAAGCCTGCCCGCTGATCCTCGATTATCATGTGGCGCTGGACGTAGCGCGTGAAAAAGCGCGCGGTGCGAAAGCGATCGGCACCACCGGTCGTGGCATCGGTCCGGCCTATGAAGATAAAGTAGCCCGTCGCGGTCTGCGCGTTGGCGACCTGTTCGACAAAGACACCTTCGCTACCAAACTCAAAGAAGTGCTGGAATACCATAACTTCCAGCTGGTTAACTTCTACAAAGTTGACGCTGTTGACTACCAGAAAGTGCTGGACGATGTGATGGCGGTTGCCGACATCCTCACTTCTATGGTGGTGGACGTCTCCGATCTGCTCGACCAGGCGCGTAAACGTGGTGATTTCATCATGTTCGAAGGCGCGCAGGGTACGCTGCTGGATATCGACCACGGTACCTATCCGTATGTAACCTCCTCCAACACCACCGCCGGTGGCGTGGCGACAGGTTCCGGTATCGGTCCGCGCTATGTGGATTACGTGCTCGGCATCATCAAAGCTTACTCCACCCGCGTTGGCGCAGGTCCGTTCCCGACGGAGCTGTTTGACGACATCGGCGAGTTCCTGTGCAAACAGGGTAACGAGTTCGGCGCTACCACCGGCCGTCGCCGTCGTACCGGCTGGCTGGATGCGGTTGCCGTGCGCCGTGCGGTGCAGATCAACTCCCTGTCTGGCTTCTGCCTGACCAAGCTGGACGTGCTGGATGGCCTGAAAGAAGTGAAAATCTGCGTGGCCTACCGTATGCCGGACGGCCGCGAAGTGACCACCACGCCGATGGCTGCCGACGACTGGGAAGGCATCGAGCCGATCTACGAAACCATGCCAGGCTGGTCTGAAACCACCTTCGGCGTGAAAGAGCGTAGCGGCCTGCCGCAGGCTGCGCTGAACTACATTCAGCGTATCGAAGAATTAACGGGCGTACCGATCGATATTATCTCTACCGGTCCTGACCGTTCTGAAACCATGATCCTGCGCGATCCGTTCGACGCATAATCACGCCAGGGGCGCCATCACAGCGCCCCTTGTTTTGCCCTTATTACTTCTTCCCATCACCGTTCATTTCTAAATAAATTAGCAGCCTGACTGGTGGCTGGTTTATCATCAATAGTGTCAATACACCACGGGTGTCCCGCGTTTTTTCTTATTTCCTGAGGTTGATGTGCAGTTAACGAGTTTCACCGATTACGGATTGCGAGCCTTAATCTATATGGCGTCGCTGCCGGAAGGACGAATGACCAGTATTTCTGAAGTGACAGAAGTGTACGGTGTGTCCCGTAATCACATGGTCAAAATCATCAACCAGCTGAGCCGGGCAGGCTACGTCACGGCCGTCAGGGGCAAAAACGGCGGGATCCGGCTGGGTAAGCCAGCCCGTGCTATATGTATAGGTGATGTAGTGCGTGAACTGGAGCCGCTGACGCTGGTCAATTGCAGCAGCGCATTTTGTCATATCACGCCCGCCTGCCGCCTGAAAAAGGCCCTTTCCCAGGCCGTGCAGAGCTTTCTTAAAGAGCTGGACAGCTACACGCTGGCAGACCTGGTTGAAGAGAATCAACCGCTTTATAAATTATTGCTGGTGGAATGACAGACTTTTCCGCCAGAGCTGACAACGGAGGAACCGCAATGTCACAAGATCCTTTCCAGGACCGCGAAGCTGAAAAGTACGCCAACCCTATTCCCAGTCGTGAATTCATTCTCGATCACTTATCCAAACGCGAAAAACCCGCTAACCGCGAAGAACTGGCGGTTGAACTCAATATCGAAGGCGAAGAACAGCTTGAAGGGCTGCGTCGTCGCCTGCGCGCCATGGAGCGCGACGGGCAACTGGTCTTCACCCGCCGCCAGTGCTATGCGCTGCCGGAGCGCCTCGACCTGCTGAAAGGCAAGGTAATCGGTCACCGCGACGGCTTCGGCTTCCTGCGCGTGGAAGGCCGTAAAGACGATCTCTATCTCTCTTCTGAACAGATGAAAATGTGCATGCACGGCGATATCGTGCTGGCGCAGCCGCTCGGCGCTGACCGTAAAGGTCGCCGCGAAGCGCGTATTGTGCGCGTGCTGGAGCCGCGTACCGGGCAGATCGTCGGCCGCTACTTCACCGATGCCGGTGTGGGCTTTGTGGTGCCGGATGACAGCCGCCTGAGCTTCGACATCCTTGTGCCGCCGGAAGAAGTCATGGGCGCGCGCATGGGCTTCGTGGTGGTGGTTGAACTCACCCAGCGTCCGACCCGCCGCACCAAAGCCATTGGTAAAATTGTTGAAGTACTGGGCGATAACATGGGCACCAGCATGGCTGTCGACATGGCGCTGCGCACCCACGAAATCCCTTACGTCTGGCCAAAAGCGGTGGAAGACGAGATCGCCAGCCTCAGCGAACAGGTGCCGGAAGCGGCGAAATCAGGCCGCGTTGACCTGCGTAACCTGCCGCTGGTCACCATTGACGGCGAAGACGCCCGCGACTTCGACGATGCGGTTTACTGCGAGAAAAAACGCGGTGGCGGCTGGCGTCTGTGGGTGGCCATTGCCGACGTCAGCTACTACGTGCGCCCTGGCACCGCGCTGGACGACGAAGCGCACAACCGCGGCACCTCGGTCTACTTCCCGTCGCAGGTCGTGCCTATGCTGCCGGAAGTGCTTTCTAACGGCCTGTGCTCGCTCAACCCGCAGGTTGACCGCCTCTGTATGGTCTGCGAGATGACCATCTCCACCAAAGGGCGCTTAACCGGCTACAAATTCTATGAAGCGGTGATGAGCTCCCACGCGCGTCTGACCTACACCAAGGTCTGGCATATGCTGGAAGGCGACCAGGAACTGCGTCAGCAGTACGCCCCGCTGGTCAAACACATCGAAGAACTGCACAACCTCTACAAAACCCTGAACCAGGCGCGTGAAGAGCGCGGCGGCATCTCTTTCGAGAGCGAAGAAGCCAAATTCATCTTCAACGCGGAACGCCGTATTGAGCGCATCGAGCTGACCGAGCGTAACGACGCCCACAAGCTGATCGAAGAGTGCATGATCCTCGCCAACATCTCGGCGGCGCGTTTTGTCGAGAAAGCGAAAGAACCGGCGCTGTTCCGTATCCACGATCGTCCGACTAACGAAGCCATCACCTCCTTCCGTTCGGTACTGGCGGAGCTGGGCCTGGAGCTGCCGGGCGGCAGTAAGCCGGAACCGGGCGATTACGCGGCGCTGCTGGAGTCCATCGCCGATCGTCCCGATCACGAAATGCTGCAAACCATGCTGCTGCGCTCCATGAAACAGGCGATTTACGATCCGGAAAACCGCGGTCACTTTGGTCTGGCGCTGCAACAGTATGCGCACTTTACCTCGCCGATCCGTCGTTATCCTGACCTCTCGCTGCACCGCGCCATCAAATACCTGCTGGCGAAAGAGCAGGGGCATGAAGGCGACAGCACCGAAACCGGCGGCTGGCACTACAGTGTGGAAGCGATGCTGCAACTCGGTCAGCACTGTTCTATGGCCGAACGTCGCGCCGATGAAGCCACGCGTGACGTCGCCGACTGGCTGAAGTGCGACTTTATGCAGGATCAGGTGGGCAACACCTTCTCCGGGGTGATTGCCAGCGTCACCGGCTTTGGTTTCTTCGTGCGTCTGAACGAGCTGTTCATCGACGGTCTGGTGCACGTGTCCTCCCTCGACAACGACTACTACCGTTTCGACCAGGTTGGTCAGCGTCTGATCGGCGAATCCGGCGGCCAGACCTATCGCCTGGGCGACCGTGTGGAAGTGCGTGTGGAAGCGGTCAGCATGGACGAGCGTAAAATCGACTTCACGCTGATCTCCAGCGAACGCGCGCCGCGTAACGTCGGCAAAACCGAACGCGAAAAAGCCAAAAAAGGCGCGCCGGGACGTAATGCCAGCCGTCGTCGTCAGGCGGGCAAAAAAGTAAACTTCGAGCCGGATAGCGCATTCCGTGGCGAAAAAGGCAAATCAAAAGCCAAAGCCAAAAACCCGGACAGCGCGCAGCCGAAAGCGAAGAAAGAGAAAAAGCCAAAGGCGCCTTCTGCGAAAACGCAAAAAATCGCGGCGGCGACCAAAGCAAAGCGCGCAGCGAAAAAGAAAGTCGCTGAGTAACGCAGCTTCTGCGCAATAAATAAAAGCCTCTTATAATAAGGGGCTTTTTTTATTTTCGCGGTTAGTTAATTTTCAGCAATAGATATTTATTATTTGTCATTAGGCTCAAAGCCCGGCGGTGTAGAGTAGCTCAATAATTATTATTTTGCTGATGAGCAAATACTCAAGGAGCTACTATGCATCTGGCCCGTTTTCCGCGCCTCTCGTTAGGTCATTTCCCCACGCCGCTCGAACCTTTAGATAATCTGAGTAAATTACTGGGCGGACCGAAAATATGGATCAAGCGCGATGACGCCACCGGACTTGCCACCGGGGGAAATAAAACACGCAAACTGGAATTTTTGCTGGCCGACGCGCTGCAAAAAAACGCCGATGTGATTATTACCCAGGGCGCAACCCAGTCGAATCACGTGCGTCAGACTATTGCCGGCGCGGCAAAATTAGGCTTACCGGCGAAAGTGCTGCTCGAAAAGCGCGTCACCGATTTCGGCGAAGATTACCAGCGATCCGGTAACGTTTTGCTTGATGAACTGCTCGGCGGCGAGATAGTCGCCCATCTGCCGGGCGGCACCGACATGCAGCAGGCGATGGACGACTATGCCGCCAGGCTGCGCGAACAGGGCTTTAACCCTTATGTCATCCCCGGCGGCGGCTCTAACCCCATAGGCGCGCTGGGCTACGTGGCCTGTGCCGAGGAGCTGCTTTACCAGTCCTCCCAATTACGCTTACGCATCGATCACGTGGTGCACGCCACCGGCAGCACCGGCACCCAGGCGGGCCTTGTCGCCGGATTTACTGCGACCAATAGCCATGTGCCCGTGCTCGGCATCAGCGTGCGCGCGCCGAAAGAGAAGCAGGAAGAGAACGTATGGAACCTGGCCTCCCGCACCCTTGCGCTGCTGGGTGTGGCGGGCGAGCTGCCGCGTAACCGGGTGGTTGCCAACAGCGATTACGTGGGCGACGGCTACGGTTTACCTACTGACGGCATGACAGAAGCGCTGCGCCTGCTGGCACGTCACGAAGGCATTCTGCTGGATCCGGTCTATTCCGGGAAAGGCTTTGCCGGGCTGGTGGATCTGATCCGCAACGGTCATTTCCGCCAGGACGAAAACGTGGTGTTTATCCACACCGGCGGTTCGGCGGGGCTGTTTGGTTATCGTCAGGTGCTGGAAAAATGACACCCTTCCTGCTCGGCGTGCTGGGCGGCATGGGGCCGCTGGCCACGGTAGATTTTATGGCAAAGCTGCTGGAGGCCACGCCTGCGCAGCGCGATCAGCAGCAGATCCCGGTGCTGGCGTGGAACGTGCCGCAGATCGCCGACCGGCAACAGGCGCTGGCGGGCACCGGCCCGTCGCCCTTGCCGCAGTTGCTCAACGGTATCAACACTTTAAACGCCGCAGGGGCGAGCCACATCGCCATCCCCTGTAACACCGCCCATCACTGGTTTGCGGCATTGCAGGCGGCAAGCGCCGCGCCGCTGGTGCATATCGTTGAGGCCACCCTCACGCAGATCCGCCCTGAGCACGCTACGCGCGTTGGAGTGATCGCCACCAAAGGCACGCTCGACGCGGGCTGGTATCAGCAGGGGCTGCGCCGTCTGGGCATCACGCCGGTGCTGCCCGACACTCATGAGCTGGAAACGCTGTTTGTACCGGGCTGCTACGCGGTTAAACGTGGTGCGCTGCGTGAAGGCGGCGAGTTACTGGCGCGCCAGGCGCAGGCGCTGGTTGAACGCGGGGCGCAGCAATTAATCCTCGCCTGCACCGAAGTGCCGGTCGCCCTGAAGGCCATTGACTCCCCCTTTCTTTCCCACGCCGTCGATCCGGCGCAGGCGCTGGCGGAGCGCTGTTCCGCCCTCTGGCAGGATTATCGCCATTCCTGTTGTGAATAAATGCTTAGCAATAATCCGTATAAATAAATCAACGCCGGCTGAATATACTGGTCGGGCGCTAAATAATTAATTTCCTCACAGGATAATAAAATGAAAAAAAGTCTCTGCTTATTACTGGCAGCGGGTAGCTTATGGTCGCAGATTTCTTTTGCCGCCACGCCGGAAGAAGTCCGTATTGCTTATAGCGGCGGTTCGCAGGTATTAATGCTGGCAAAAGCCGATGGTTCTCTGGATAAAGCGTTAAACAGCAAAGTGAAATGGGTGCAATTTGCTTCCGGAGCCGATGCATTAACCTATTTCGCCAGTAATGCTATTGATATTGCCAATTTTGGCTCCAGCCCGGCGACGGCGGGTATTGTGCGTAAATTACCGGTGGAAATAATCGGCGTGTCCGGCGTGATCGCCAGCTACGAACGCTTAATCGGCAAAGAGGGCATCACCCGCATTAATGATATTGAAGGCAAACGTGTGGGCTATCCGCCAAACTCCACCGCGCAATATGCGCTGGAGGCGGCGATCAGCGTCAACAAACTCGACCGCAGTAAAATTACCCTGTTGCCACTGCGTCCGGCGGAAATGGTTGCCGCATGGAAGCGGGGCGATATTGACGCGGGCTACGTCTGGGCGCCCTTCGCCCAGGAGCTGGAGTCAGCTGGCGGGCACCAGGTGTTCGCCACCAAAGATCTGCAACAGGCGGGCTACCTGATCTACAACAACTATGTGGTGCGTAAAGCCTTTGCCGAACAGTACCCGGAGGTGGTCAGCGCCTTCCTGCGCGTGCATCAGGAAAAGGTCAATGAGTTCAAAAAAGATCCTGAACGTGCCGCCGCCATCGTGGCGAAAGAAGTGGGCGCGCCTGTGACCACCGCCGCCAATACGCTGGGCGGTCTGGAATACCCGACGCTGAGCGAACAGGGCACCGCCGCCTGGCTGGGCGACGGTACGCACAGCACCGACAGCGGCATCGGCAAAGCGCTGACCAAAACCTCAAACTTCCTCGCCGGAATTGGCGAGATCCGCAAGCGTGACATCCCCGCGAACTGGGACGCGGCCATCAACTCCCGTTACCTTCGCGATGCGGCGGTGAACGCAAAATGAGAGTAAGTCAGCACATCGCCATCAGCGTGCTGTCGGTGGCGATCTTTTTTATCCTCTGGCAGGTGGCGGCGACCCGGCAATGGGTGGATCCGCTGCTGCTGCCGTCGCTGACGGACATCGGTCTGACCACGGAAGAGCTGCTGGCTGACGGTTACCGGCAGGTTCCGCTCTGGCAGCATATCGTCGTCAGTCTCGCGCGGGCGCTCAGCGCCTTTGCGGTGGCGATTGTGATCGGTATTCCGCTCGGCCTGTTGATGGGCCTGTCCGACGGGCTGGCGGCAGTGCTTAACCCCTTCGTGCAGTTTCTGCGTCCGCTGCCGAAAATCGCGCTGATCCCGCTGGCGGTGGTATGGCTCGGCATCGGTGAAAGCTCGAAATTCTTTCTGATTTTCATCGCCACCTTCCTCAGCGTGGTGGTGGGGGCCAGCGCGGCGGTGGAGCGCATTGGTCGCTCGCGCATTCGCGTGGCGCAGACCCTCGGCGCTTCCCGACAACAAATTTTCCTGCGCGTGGTGTTGCCGGACGCGCTGCCGGATCTGTTTACCACCGTCAGGCTGTCGATTGGCATTGGCTGGACGTCGCTGATCGCCGCCGAAATGGTCGCCGCCAGCTCTGGTCTGGGCTGGATGGTGATCAACGCCAGCTCTTACTTACGCACCGATATCGTCATGCTGGGCATCCTGCTGCTCGGCGGCATTGGCTATCTCCTTGATTTACTTATCCTCGGCCTGCAACGCGTGTTTGTGCCCTGGGCAGGAAAAGAATAATGACTATACAGATTGCGCTGGAGCAGGTGTCCCTGCAATTTGCGGCGAAACCGCATCCCTTTACCGTGCTGGAAGACGTCTCCCTGTCGCTTGCGAAGGGCGAATTTGTGGTGCTGTTGGGGCCGTCGGGCTGCGGCAAATCCACCATTCTTAATCTTGTGGCCGGCTTTACCCGGCCTGACCGCGGGCGGGTTCTGAGCGGCGGCGAGCCGGTACGCAAGCCCGGGCCTTCCCGCGGGATGATTTTCCAGCAGCCGAATCTGTTCCCCTGGCTGTCGGTGCTGGATAACGTCACCTTTGGCCCGCGCCTCGGCAGCCACCGCAAAGACGACGTGAACGCGAAGGCGCTGGACTGGCTGGCCCGCGTCGGGCTGAAAGGCTTTGAACATCACGCCCCCTGGCAGTTGTCGGGCGGCATGAAACAGCGCGTGGCGCTGGCGCGCGCCTGGCTGCCGGAACCGGAAGTGCTGCTGCTTGACGAGCCGTTCGGCGCGCTCGACGCCCAGACGCGCCTGATGATGCAGGAATTGCTGCGCAACGCCTGGCTGGAAACGGACACCACGCTGTTATTTGTCACCCACGACGTGGAAGAAGCGCTGTTCCTCGCCGATCGCATTCTGATCATGTCGGCAAAACCCGGCAAGATCGTGGAAGAAATTGTCAGTCCCTTCGGTCGCGAGCGCGACATTGAATCCCTGGTGGAACACCCGCGCTACGGCGAAATCAAGCATCACGTTCTGCATCGCGTCCGTCAGGAGGCAAAGCGTCATCTGAGTTAACCCCTTCATCAACCGACATCACAAAAAGGTGGAAGCAATGAGCAATAGCGAGTTAACCGCACGACTGGAACAGAGCCTTAATCAACACCGCGACGAGTACATCGCCATCTCAAAAGATATTCATGCGCACCCGGAAACCGGCAACAATGAATATTACGCCAGCGGCCTGCTGACGGCGCTGCTGGCGAAAAATGGCTTTACCGTCACGGCCAACGTCGCCGGTCACGAAACCGCCTTCTATGCGGTAAAAGAGAGCGGCAGGCCGGGGCCGACCATTGCTTATCTCGCCGAATTTGATGCGCTGATCGATATCGGCCACGCCTGTGGACATAACATCATCGGCGTTTCCAGCATCGCCGCCGCCATTGCCCTGAGCCAGACGCTGGATAAAACCGACGGCAAAGTCGTGGTGCTGGGCACGCCTGCGGAAGAGGGCGGGCTGCGTGGTAAAGGCGGACCGAATGGCAACGTGAAAGCCCGCTTCGTTGAGCACGGATTCCTGCGGGATGTAGACGCGGCGATGATGGTGCATCCGGGCGGCAGAACGCGTCTGACCGGGCCATTCCTCGCCAATAACCACCTCTACTTCCACTTTTATGGAAAACCCTCCCATGCGGGCAGCTCGCCGCACAAAGGGGTCAACGCGCTGGACGCGCTGGTGCTGCTCTATAACGGCATCAGCGTGCTGCGCCAGCAACTGCCGGACGGTGTGCGCGTCCATGGCATCATCACTAATGGCGGCCAGGCACCGAACGTGATCCCTGAATACGCCTCGGCGCATTTTTATATCCGCGCGGAAAGCCGTGAGGCCGTTGAAGCGCTGGAGCCACGCATCCGGGCGATTGCCGAGGGCGCTGCGCTGGCGACCGGCGCAACAGTAAAAATTGAACATCAGGTCGGCCCGCGGGATTTCAACATCAATGACACGCTGAATAACCTGTTTCTTGAGGAGTTCACGGCAGTGGGCGAACCGGTCGATCTCAGCGCCAAAGAGGGCAAAGGATCGACGGACGTCGGCGACATCAGCCATGCAGTGCCCACTGCGCATCCGTCCATCAAGATTGGCCCGGACGATTTGATCGGCCACACGGTCGCCTTCCGCGAAGCCGCCAACTCTGAAAAAGGGTACGAAGCCTTAATCACCGGGGCGCTGGTGCTGGCGCGCGCCGGGTTGCGGCTGCTCACCGAGCCTGCGCTGCTTCAGGCGGCGAAGGATGAATTTGCCGGACGACCTACCACCTCAAACGCGGCCTGATCGCCACCGGAGCCAGAAAAACAATGAAAATGACATTCTCTGCCGCCGCACTGCTGCTGGCGGCGGCTTTACCCTGGGGAAGCGCACTGGCCGAAGCCGTGAACCGTAATGCGACGCTGAACATCGCCTATGGTAACCGGCCCGGCACCCTCGATCCGTATCTCACCACCAATAACGCCACCTCTGATGTGGATCGCCATATCTTTGAAGAGCTGTTCACCATCAACGATAAGTTTGAGCCGGTGCCGGATCTGGTGGCGTCCTATACGCTGAGTGACGATCGCAAAACCTACACCTTCGTGCTGCGCGACGACGTGAAGTTCCACGATGGTCAGCCGCTCACCGCCGATGACGTGGTGGCTTCCATGACGCGCTGGCTGGCGGTATCGACGCAGGGTAAAGCTAACCTGCCGGGGGCGCAGTTCAGCAAGGTGGACGACAAAACCGTGCGCCTCACGCTGCCGGAGCCTTCGCTGATCGCCCTCAACGTGCTGGCGGACGTGAAAAACATCGCCGCCATCATGCCCAAGCGCCTGATCGACCAGGCCAACAGCAGCAAAAAACCGGTCACCGAGCTTATCGGTACCGGGCCATACAAACTCGCGGAGTTTAAACAGGGCGAGTATTTACATCTGACGCGCTATGACGGCTTTATGTCGCGCAAAGAGCCGTCCAGCGGACTTTCCGGCGCTAAGCCAGCCAACGTAAAAGACATCTGGTTCCGCTATATCACCGATGAGTCCACGCGGCTGGCCGGAGCGATGACCGGCGAATACGACATTGTGTTTAACCTGCCGAAAGACAATATCGATGCCCTTACCAACGCGCCGGATCTGAGCCTGGCGCGGCCCGAAAGCGGCGGTTCGCTGATCACCTATCTGTTCAACAAACAGCAAGGGCCGTTCGCTGACCTAAAGCTTAGACAGGCGTTTAACCTTGCGCTCGACGTGCACCAGACGCTGCTGGCGGGCTACAGCGATCCGCGTTTCTTTAAAGAAGATCCGTCGCTGGGATTCCCGAATCAGGTGGACTGGTACAGCGAGGCGGGCAAGCCATTCTGGAACCAGCATAAACTCGAGGAGGCTCGCGAACTGGTTAAAGAATCCGGTTATAAGGGCGAAGAAGTGGTGATTATCGCCACCAAAGAGTATGCAGAGCTGTATAACCTGGCGATTGTCGCCCAGCAGGTGCTGAAACAGATCGGCGTCAAATCCCGGCTGGACGTCTACGACTGGCCGACGGTGCTGCAACGCCGTCAGGATCCGAAGAACTTCGATCTGTGCGCGCTGGAGTTCTCCATGCGTCAGGTGCTGCACCAGTATCCCTTCCTCGACTCCCGGGCGAAGTTTCCGGGTCTGAGCAACAGCCCGGAAATCGATGCGGCGCTTGATGGCATCAAGCAGGCGGCATCGCTGAAAGAAGCGCGGCCACTGGTGGATAAACTGAACGTGCTGACCTGGCAGTATCTGCCGGTTATCGTGCTTGGTCACACCACGCCGGAGCCGGTCGCCCTGAAGAAAAACGTGCACGGCTACCATGATCTGATTGGGCCGGTGCTGTGGAATGTTACCGTCACGCCGTAACCGGAGACGTCTATGAAGTGGTTCTTGTTTCACCGGCTGATGGCGCTGCTGCCCGTGCTGCTGGTGGTATCGCTGGTGGTGTTTTGCCTGGTGCATCTTGCGCCGGGCGATCCGGTGCTGGTGATCCTCGGCAATGACGCCAGCCCGCAGGACATTGCCGCGCTGCGCCAGCAGATGGGGCTGGATCAGCCGCTGCTGATGCAATTTGTGCGCTGGGCGGGGGCGGTGTTGTCCGGCGATCTGGGCCACTCGCTGTTTCTCAATGCCAGCGTCAGCGAGCTGTTTTTACAGCATCTCACCCCGACGCTGGCCCTTGCGCTGTACGCGCAGCTGATTGCGCTGGTGCTGGGGCTGGGGAGCGGGGCGATCAGCGCCTGGCAGCATGGCGGCATGGCCGACCGGATCATTCGCGCGCTGGCTACCTTCGGCATGTCGGTACCGGGCTTTCTGCTCGGCCTGTTCCTGATCTTCTTTTTCGCCGTGCAGCTGCGCTGGTTTCCGGTGGTGGGCTATCGCTCCACCAACGAAAACGGGCTGCAAAATCTCTGGTATCTGACGCTGCCCGCCATTGCGCTCGGTTTTCGTATTGCCGCGCTGATCTCACGCATGACCCGCGCGGTAATGCTCGACGTGCTGCAGGAGAATTTTATTCATACCGCCCGCGCCAAAGGCGTGCCCGAGCGCATGGTGCTGCTGCGCCATACGCTGAAAAACGCCCTGATCCCGGTGCTGACCATCTGCGGGGAATCCTTCGCCTCGCTGGTCACCGGCACCATCGTCATCGAAAGCGTATTCGGCATTCCCGGCGTCGGCTCGCTGGTGGTGGACTCCATCGAGCGGCGGGATTTCACGGTGATCCAGGGCGTGGTGCTGCTGATCACCGTCTGTTACGTGCTGATTAACCTGGCGGTGGATGTGCTCAGCTATATGGTCGATCCACGCCTGTCCATCGAGGGGAGTGAAAGCGCATGACGCCAAACAAACTCTGGCTATGGTGCGGCGTGCTGGCGGGCATTGTGCTGCTCTCGGTGTGCGGCACCTTTTTCAGCCCTTACGATCCTTATGCTATCGATCCGCTCAGCCGCCTGAAGGCCCCCGGCGCGGCGCACTGGTTTGGCACCGATAACTTTGGCCGCGATCTGTTTGTGCGCGTGGCGCTGGCGGTGCGGGTATCGTTTTCCGTCGGGGCGGCGGTGGCGGTAATAGCCGGGGCGATCGGCATGCTGACCGGGCTGCTCTGCGCCTGGTATCGCCCGGTGGATCGCATTCTGATGCGCGTCTGCGACGGGCTGTTCGCCTTTCCGTCGTTGCTGCTGGCTATCGCCATTGTCGGCGTGCTGGGGCCGAACATCGCTAACGTTGTGCTGGCGCTGTCGCTGGTATACGTGCCGTCCATTGCGCGGGTGATCCGCGGCGCGGCGCTGGTTATCAAAGAGAAAAATTTCATTGAAGCCCTGCGCGCGCAGGGGGCCTCCCCGGCGCGCATTATCTGGCTACATCTGCTGCCGAACGTGCTGTCGCCGCTGATTGTGCAGGTCACCTGGGTGTTCTCAGTGGCTATTCTGACCGAGGCCGCGCTGAGCTTTTTAGGATCCGGCGTGCCTGCGCCCACGCCCAGCCTCGGCAATCTGTTGCTGGAAGGAAAAGCAGTGATCTTTACCGCCTGGTGGATGACCTTTTTTCCCGGCATCGCCATTGTGCTGCTGATCCTCGCGCTGAATATTATCGGCGACGACCTGCGCGACAGCGCCGAGCCGGGGCTGAAACCGCTGCCGCAGCATGTCCTGCGCCTGCTGAAAAAAGGGGAGCAACATGGTTAATCCGCCGCCGCTGTTAAGCGTCAAAGATTTGCGGGTGAATTTCGCCACGCCGCAGGGCGTGGTGGCCCCGGTGCGCGGCGTCTCCTTTACCGTGCATCATCATGAAACGCTGGGCATCATCGGTGAATCCGGCTGCGGGAAAAGCGTCACCGCGCAGGCGCTGATGGGGCTATTGTCCCCGCGCACCAGCCGCACTGAAGGTGAAATCGCCCTCGGCGGCCAACGCCTCGACACGCTCCCGGCAACGGCACGCCGCCAGCGCAGCGGCGGCGAGATGGCGATGATTTTCCAGGATCCGCTCTCCAGCCTGAACCCGGTGCTGACTATCGGCTTTCAGATTGAAGAAAGCCTGAAGCTGCATACCGCGTTAAACCGGGCGCAGCGCCAGCAAAAACGGCTGCGCCTGCTGGAGCAGGTGGGCATTGCTGATGCCGCCCGCTGCGTCAACGCCTGGCCCCATGAGCTTTCCGGCGGCATGCGCCAGCGGGTGATGATCGCCATGGCGATCGCCAGTGCTCCGTCGCTGCTGATTGCCGATGAGCCGACCACCGCGCTGGACGCCACTATCCAGGCGCAAATCCTGCAACTGCTGGACGACATCAAACAGCAGAGCGGAATGGGGATCATCTTTATCACCCACGACCTGAGCGTGGTGGCGCGGCTGTGTCAGCGCGTGGTGGTGCTCTACGCCGGGCAGGTGGTGGAAGAAACAGACGTGATGACGCTGTTTGAAAATCCCCGCCATCCCTATACCCGTGCGCTGCTGGCGGCGCGGCCCTCGCTGTCCCACACGCCAAAGACGCGGCTGGAGGAGATCCGCGGCAGCGTCCCGGCGCTGGATGCGCTGCCGGGCGGCTGTACCTTTGCCGATCGCTGTCCGCTGGCGACCGCCATCTGTCGCGCACAGCCGCCGCAGCTGCGCCCGCTCGGCGGTCACGGTCATCAGGTGCGCTGCTGGCGCGCAGAAGAAACGGGAGTCATGCCATGAATCAGCCGTTGCTGAACGTACAGCATCTGTCCAAAACCTTTACCCGTCGCGGGCATAGCGTGCAGGCGGTGCAGGACGTCAGTTTTAACATCCATGCCGGGGAAACCTACGCGCTGGTCGGCGAATCCGGCAGCGGTAAAAGCACCACCGGGCGCACCCTTCTCGGTTTAACCCCGGCCTCCGGCGGGCGGGTGGATTTCAACGGCCAGTCGCTGCTGGATCTCAGTGCCGCCGGATGGCGCAGCGTGCGCAAAGACATTCAGATGATCTTCCAGGATCCGCTCTCCACGCTCGATCCAAAGCGCACCATTGGCTACAGCATTGAGGAACCATTGATCATTCACGGCGAACGCGATGCGCAGCGTCGTAAAAAAGCGGTGGCGGCGATGCTGGAACAGGTCGGTCTGCGGGCGCAGGATGCCGGACGTTATCCGCAGGCGTTTTCAGGCGGACAGCGCCAGCGTATCGGCATCGCGCGGGCGCTGATCCTGCGTCCGAAGCTGATCATCTGCGATGAACCGGTGTCGGCGCTGGACGTTTCCATTCAGTCGCAGGTGCTGAATCTGCTGATGGATTTGCAGCGCGACTATGGCCTCGCCTACCTGTTTATCTCTCACGATCTCAATGTGGTGCGTCACGTGGCGGATCGGGTAGGCGTGATGTATCGCGGACAGCTGGTGGAAGAGGCGACCAGCGCGCAGCTTTTTGCCCATCCGCAGCATGACTACACGCGCTGGCTGCTGTCGGCGATACTGCCTGCGCATCCCGCAGAAAAAAACCGGCTTCCTGCGGCGGTGAATGCGTAACGGGGAAGGACGTCCGGGGGCGTCGTGGGTTATAATGGGCGGGAAACACCCTTTTAACCTCTACTGAGTACCCTTCATGAGTGAAATGATTTATGGCATCCACGCGGTGCAGGCACTGCTGGAACGCGCCCCTGAGCGCTTTCAGGAAGTGTTTATTCTGAAAGGACGCGAAGATAAGCGCCTGATGCCGCTGATCCATGCGCTGGAAGCGCAGGGCGTTCCGGTTCAGGTGGCCTCCCGTCAGTTTCTGGACGAGAAAAGCGAAGGCGCGGTACACCAGGGGATCATTGCGCGCGTGAAGCCGGGTCGTCAGTATCAGGAAAACGATCTGCCGGATCTGATCGCAAGCCTGGATAAGCCATTCTTCCTGATCCTTGATGGCGTCACCGATCCGCACAACCTCGGGGCCTGCCTGCGCAGCGCCGATGCGGCGGGCGTCCATGCGGTGATCGTGCCGAAAGACCGCTCTGCGCAGCTGAACGCGACGGCGAAAAAAGTCGCCTGCGGCGCGGCAGAAAACGTGCCGCTGATCCGCGTCACCAACCTGGCGCGCACCATGCGCGTATTGCAGGAAGAAAATATCTGGATCGTCGGCACGGCGGGCGAAGCGGACCACACCCTGTTCCAGAGCAAAATGACCGGCGCGATGGCGCTGGTGATGGGCGCGGAGGGCGAAGGTATGCGCCGTCTGACCCGCGAGCATTGCGATGAGCTGATCAGCATTCCGATGGCGGGCAGCGTCTCCTCGCTGAACGTGTCGGTGGCGACCGGCATCTGCCTGTTCGAAGCGGTACGCCAGCGCGGTTAACTGTCTGCGAACAATAAAAAGGGCCATCAGATGATGGCCCTTTTTTCTGGCTGTAAAACGGCTTACGGCCTTCTGAACAGCGCGATACTGCGGCCTTCCAGTTCGAATTCCTTCTCTTTGGTAATGATCAGCCCGCGTTTGGCGGTATCGGACGTGGTCAGCTCCAGCATCCAGCCCTCATCCGTGGACTGCGGGATCAGGAAGGGCACGTTACCTTCGAACGGGTTAAACAGCACCAGCACTTCGTGCCACAGGCCTTCTTCATCATGCAAATCGTGGCGGGTCAGTGAAACGCCCAGCGTTGAGCCTTCATCCCACTGTTCCGGCTGCTGATAGCCGCCACCGGCGTTGAACCACTTGATCTCCGTGCCGTCACGCCAGCTTTCACGGCGCAACAGCGGCTGCTTCGCGCGCATTTTGATCAGATGACGGGTGAACTCGCGCAGCGCCTCACTGCTTTCCGGCAGGTTATCCCAGTGAACCCAGGAAATCTCGCTGTCCTGGCAGTAGCCGTTATTGTTACCCATCTGACTGCGGCCAAACTCATCCCCTGCCAGCAGCATTGGCGAACCGTGGGACAGGAACAGCGTGGTGAGGAAGTTACGCTTCTGCCGTTCACGCACGTTGTTGATGCCTTCGTCGTCCGTCGGGCCTTCCGCGCCATAGTTGTAGGAGCGGTTATCGTTATGGCCGTCGTTATTGTCTTCGCCGTTATCGTCGTTGTGCTTCTCGTTATAGGACACCAGATCGTTCAGCGTGAAGCCGTCGTGGGCGGTGATAAAGTTGACGCTCGACCACGGACGGCGGCCGCGCAGATCGTAAATATCGCCGGAGCCTAACAGACGCGCGGCAAAGTCGGTGGAGACGTTGACGCCTTTCCAGTATTCACGCACCGTATCGCGGTATTTATCGTTCCATTCCGCCCAGCCCGGCGGGAAGCCGCCCACCTGATAGCCGCCCGGTCCGATATCCCAGGGCTCGCCGATCAGCTTCAGTTTCGACAGCACCGGATCCTGCATAATGGCGTCAAAGAAGCCGCCGCGCTGGTCAAAGCCTTCCGGCTCACGACCGAGAATGGTGCCTAAGTCGAAGCGAAAACCGTCGATATGCATTGATTCCGCCCAGTAACGCAGGGAATCCATGATCATCTGCAATACGCGCGGATGTGAGGTGTTAACGGTGTTGCCGGTGCCAGTATCGTTGATGTAATAACGATGCTGATCCGGCATGGTGCGGTAGTAAGAGAAGTTGTCGATGCCCTTAAAGGAGAGCGTCGGGCCGAGTTCATTACCCTCTGCCGTATGGTTGTACACCACGTCGAGGATCACTTCGATGCCCGCATCGTGGTACGCGCGCACCATGTCGCGGAAACCCTGAATGCCGTTCGGGCCGAAATAGCGCGAAGCAGGCGCAAAGAAACCGAGGGTGTTATAGCCCCAGAAGTTCTTCAGCCCCTTATCCAGCAGATGCTGATCGTCCGGGAACCAGTGCACCGGCAGCAGTTCCACCGAGGTCACGCCCAGGCTCTTGATGTACTCCACCGTCGCCGGATGGCCCATGCCTTCATAGGTACCGCGCAGTTCTTCCGGAATCGCGGAATTGAGCTGCGTAAAGCCCTTCACATGGGTTTCATAGAGCACCGTTTGCGACCACGGGATGTTCGGACGGTTTTCATCTTTCCAGTCGAATTCATTGGGATCGATGACACGGCATTTTGGCGTAAAGGGCGCGCTGTCCTGGGTATCAAAGGTCAGATCTTTATCTTCGTGCAGCAGCTCGTAGGCGAAATGCGCGTCATTCCACTCGATGTCCCCCGCCAGCTCACGGGCATAGGGATCGAGCAGCAGCTTGTTGGGGTTAAAACGATGGCCGTTTTCCGGATCGTACGGGCCATAGACGCGATAGCCGTAGAGCGCGCCGGGTTGCAGGCCAGGCACGTAACCGTGCCAGATTTCATGGGTATATTCCGGCAGATCCAGGCGGGCGATCTCGGTTTTCCCGTCCTGATCAAACAGACAGAGTTCAACCCGTTCTGCGTGTGCAGAGAAAAGCGCAAAGTTGACACCCTCGCCATCAAAATTGGCGCCAAGACATTCGCTGGTTCCCGCCAGAATTTCAAAGCTATTATTGTTAGACATTTATTCCCTCTTATATCATATGGTTACGTATATGACAGACGAACAGCAATCGACATTTTCAAGGTGGATCTGGTCGGTAAGCGCCACTTCTTCTCCGGTAAGAAGATCGCGATAACGACGGTTAGCCAGGGCCGCAGGCAGCGTGACCGCCGTCTGTGGCCAGCGTTGCGGGGCGGTCAGTGCATCGCTCGCCTGCTGCATTGGCAGCACCAGCCGCGGCGCGATAACAATCAACGCATCATTACCCTGCTGACGGGCGAAGGCGATCAGGTGATCGGCGTTGTCGCCTTTTGCCGCCAGCGGCACATAGTCGCCACGGCGGAACAGATCGGGTTTACGCTGGCGATAATGCAGCACATGGGTGATCACCTGCTGCTTGAGCGCGCCGCTCATCCAGTCTGCTTCTGAGGTCGGCACAGGCTCGTCATCGCTGAACAGATGCTGCTCAAGGGCGGCAAAGTCCGGCTCGCGGCGGTTATCCGGATCGACGAGGCTGAAGTTAAGGGTTTCGCTGCCCTGATAAATATCCGGCACGCCGGGAGCGGTAAGCTTGATCACCGTCTGGGTCAGACTGTTGACCAGGCCCGCGCGGACAAAGGGTTGCAGCGTCTGGTAAAAATCTTCCAGGAAAGCCTGGTTGTCCGGGGAGAGCAGATGACGGGCATAGTCGAGCACCACGGTTTCATAGACGTCGTTGCTGTCGGCCCAGTCAGTGCGCAGCTTCGCTTCACGCAGCGCCTTTTCCACAAACGGGATAAAGCGTTCTTCCAGCGCCGCTAAACCGGCGGTGTCCTGGGGCGTCAGCGTCACCGGCCAGACGCCCGCCAGGGCCTGATACAGCATCCAGGCGAGTTCCTGTTTTGGCGTCGGGCCATCGAACAGCACGGTGACTTTGCTGTCGTTCATCTGATGCCAGCGTGCCACGTGCGCCGCCCATTCCTCCGGCGCTTCGGTGAGGGTATAGAGCCGTGCGCGGGCATCCTCACCGCGTTTGGTGTCATGGGTTGAGGTGCCCGACAGCGCATCCGGCTGCCGTTCAAGACGGGTTTTCATCTCGGCGTGGAAACGGTCGAGGGAGAAGACGCGCGGCAACGGTTCAGCGCCCACTTCGTTAAGGGCCAGATCCAGGTGCTGACGGAAGAACAGCGTGTCTTCCACCGATTTTGCCATCAGCGGCCCGGTAAGCTGCTGGAAACGGGTGCGGAAAGTGGCGGCAGCCGGATCAGCGCTGGCAAGAATGCCCGCCACGAAATCGAGCGCTTCGGTATCCGGGGCGTAATCGCTGTTTTTTACCCGCGCAACCACTTTTTGCAGCAGTTGCTGGCTGGTCTGCGGCAGGCCGCTGGCGGTGCCATAGGTACGGTAAACCGGGAAGGCCACCAGCAGTTCGCGCAGGGCGGCGCGCACCAGGACTTCATCCAGCGTGCGGTTTTGCGTGGCGGCGATCTCCATCGCCAGGCGCAGCAGGGTGGTGAATTCCCCTTCGAAATTGCGATCCGCCATCAGCAGCTTGGCGGCGCGCAGCTCGGCTTTCATGTCCACCGGTTTGCCGACCGCCTCGTCGTAGGCCTGACGCAGCGCGTCCAGCTTATCGTCATCCACCAGCACGTCAGAGAGTGCGGCAATAAACTCATAGCCAGTGGTGCCGGAGATCGGCCAGTCTTCCGGAATGTGCTCGCCCTTGCCGAGGATTTTTTCGACGGTGATGTAGCACTCCGGTCCGGCGGTCTCACGCAGCCGCGCCAGATAGGCCTGCGGATCCGCAAGGCCATCCACATGATCCACCCGCAGTCCGTCCACCGCGCCGGAATGCACCAGTTCGAGGATCAGCCGGTGGGTATCATCAAATACGGTGTCGTCTTCTACGCGCACCCCGGCCAGCCCGGTGATCTCAAAGAAGCGGCGGTAGGAGAGATCGCGCGGCGCATCGCGCCAGGACATTAACCGCCACGGCTGCTGATCGTGCAGCGCGGCGATGTCAGCCTTGTCAGTCAGCGCCAGCACCTCCGCTTCGCGCCCGTGCCAGCTGGCGGGCGTCAACGGGTAAAAGTTGTCGAAATAGGCCAGCGCCGGACGGCCGGTTTTCGGATCGGGCTTGACGCTAATCTCATCGTTCGCCAGCACCGCCTCAAAGGTATCGCCGAGGAACGGCAGCGTCAGACGGCGTGACCAGTCGATATCGAAATGCCGCGCGTAACGGCTGTCTTCGCCATGTTCGATCACATCGCGCCACCAGGGATTTTCCAGCGAGGCGGCCATATGGTTCGGCACGATATCGAGGATCAAACCCAGACCGGCGGCTTTCAGCGCCTGCGCCATGCGGTCAAAACCTTCGCGCCCGCCAATGGTCGGATCGATTTCGTTGGCGTCGGTCACGTCGTAGCCGTGGGTTGAGCCGCTGGTGGCGGTAAACACCGGTGAAGCATAGAGATGGCTGATGCCGAGCCGTTTCAGGTAGGGCACCAGCGCGGCGGCACGATCAAAGGTCATGCCGTTGCGGAACTGAATACGGTAGGTCGAGGTTGGGATACTCACGATACATCTCCCGGGGCAAGACGGACAATAATGGAATCAGGCGGCAGATCCGCCGCCGGGGAGCGCCAGACATAGATGGTCTCGCCGGGTTGATCCGGTAGCGGCTGGTGCCGGTCGCTGATATTGAGCGCCATGGAGAGCGTACCCTGCGGGAAGCGCCAGCTGACGGCGAGATAACCTTCAGCCGTCTCCACCACCTTACCGCTGTTGCCGCCCGCCGTTGCCAGCAGCGGGACAATATACTGCTTACGCACATCCAGTAGCGCCTGGGTAAAGGCCAGCCACTCCTCGCCTTCCGGCGTGTCCAGCTTCTGCCAGTCAAGTTTTGAACGGGCAAAGGTCTGCTCCGCATTCGGATCCGGCACGCTTTCGCCTTCATGACCCGCATGGCCTTCAAACTCTTTCGCGCGGCCTTCCCGCACCGCTTTCGCCAGATCGCCATGGAAATCGGTGAAGAACAGGAACGGCCTGGTTTCGCCGTACTCTTCCCCCATAAACAGCAGCGGAATATGCGGCGATAACAGCAGCATCGCCAGCAGTACGCGGGTGCGCTCCGCGCCCGCCAGGGAAATCAGACGGTCGCCCTGGGCGCGGTTGCCGGTCTGGTCATGATTCTGAATGAAATCCACAAAGGCGGTCGGCGGCTGGCCGGTACTTTTCACGCCGCGCGGCTCGCCGGACTGCACCGAAACTTCACCCTGATAGGCAAAGCCTTCCGCCAGCGTACGGGCCACCAGCTTTTCCGGCTCGCGGGCAAAATCCTGGTAATAGGCGTGGGTTTCGCCGGTGGCGAAGACGTGCACGGCATTGTGGAAATCATCGTTCCATTCGCCGGTAAACAGCGGCACCGAACCGTCTTTTTCGCGCGGATGCAGGAAGGTGACGTTACGGCAGTCTTCAGTGGTCAGATGCACTGGCCGATCGGTGATGCGCTCGCGGATGCGTTCGGCGATCTCAATCAGCAGGTGTTTCTCTGAGGTATCTTCGATCTGATCGATGGCGTCAAAGCGCAGGCCGTCGAGGTTGTACTCTTCCAGCCAGTAGAGCGGCGCTTCCAGCATATAGCGGCGGGCAGCGTCCACATCATAGGCGATGCCTGCGCCCCAGGGCGTATGGCGCTCTTTATGGAAGAACTCCGGCGACAGCAGCGGCAGATAGTTGCCTTCCGGCCCGAAATGGTTAAGCACAATATCCAGCACCACCGACAGCCCGTGGCCGTGGGCGGCGTCGATAAAGGCCTTGAAATCGTCCGGCGAACCATAGGCCGCATGGGGGGCGTACAGCAGCACGCCGTCATAGCCCCAGCCGCGGTTGCCGCCAAACTGCGACACCGGCAGCACTTCGATCATGGTGATGCCGGTTTGCGCGAGGTACGGCAGTTTGTCGATGGCGGCGCGGAAAGTGCCCTCCGGCGTAAAGGTGCCGACGTGCATTTCGTACACCACGCTTTCTTCCCATGCCCGGCCCTGCCAGTCGGTGTTCTGCCAGGCATAGTGTGCCGGATCGACGACCAGCGACGGGCCGTTCACATCGGCTTTTTGCGCGCGGGAGGCGGGATCCGGCACCGCCATGCCGTCAGGCAGCACATACTGGTATTCCGCGCCCGGCGCGACGCCCGGCACCGTCAGTTCAAACCAGCCGTCGCCCACCGCGTTCATTTCTTTGTCTTCCCCGGCAAGCCGGAGCATTACCCTCGGGTGACCGGAAGCCCACAGACGAAAACGCACGCCATTGGCCTCTGTGTATTCGGCCCCCCAACTCTTCGTAAAGGTCCTGGACGACATACAATTACCCCGTATAGCTCATCAGTGAGCACAGAATTGATGTGCAATGGTCACGTTCCCCACAGCAGTTGCAAATCAATCATAGTTCAGATACGGCAACTGAAAGGGCTTCTGATAAAGAAGAGATCCGGGCGGCCGGACGGCGTCTGTGGGGGCGGATGGCGCTTTTGTGATAAAGCTCCGGACCAAAAACCTTACCGCTATCCATACTTACCGGCGATGCCAATGAAGGAGGGACACAGAATGCGCTGGCAAACCCACACCGTTTTTAATCAGCCGTTGCCGCTCAATAACAGCAATCTTTTTATTTCAGACGCCTCGTTGCGTGACGCCGTGGCCCGTGAAGGCGCGGGCTGGGACGCCGAGCTGCTGGCAAGTATCGGTCAACAACTAGGCACGGCGGAGTCTCTTGAACTGGGGCGTTTAGCTAACGTTAACCCACCCGAACTGCTGCGCTATGACGCCACCGGCGAGCGGCTGGACGATGTCCGTTGCCACCCGGCCTGGCACCTGCTGATGCAGGGGCTGTGCGCCAACCGGGTACATAATCTGGCGTGGGAAGATGAGGCGCGGGCGGGATCGTTCGTCGCCCGCGCGGCGCGCTTTGTGCTGCATGCGCAGGTGGAAGCGGGCACCCTTTGCCCGGTAACCATGACCTTTGCCGCCACGCCGCTGCTGCAACAGACGCTGCCCGCGCCGTTTCGCGACTGGTTAAAACCGCTGTTAAGCGATCGCTACGATCCGTATGTCCTGCCCGGCGCGCAAAAACGTGGCCTGTTGATCGGCATGGGAATGACGGAAAAGCAGGGCGGATCCGACGTGCTGAGCAATACCACGCGGGCGGAAAAAAGCGGTGATGTTTACCGGCTGGTGGGCCATAAATGGTTTTTCTCGGTGCCGCAAAGTGATGCGCATCTGGTGCTGGCGCAGGCCAGCGGCGGTCTGTCCTGCTTCTTCGTGCCGCGTTTTCTGCCGGACGGCACGCGCAACGGCGTACGCCTTGAGCGGCTGAAAGACAAGCTCGGCAACCGCTCGAACGCCAGCAGCGAAGTGGAATTCCATGACGCCTGCGGCTGGCTGCTGGGCGAGGAGGGGGACGGCGTACGGCAGATACTCAAAATGGGCGCACTGACGCGCGTTGACTGCGCGCTGGGCAGCCACGGCCTGATGCGCCGCGCCTTTTCCGTGGCCCTCTATCATGCGCACCAGCGCCAGGCGTTCGGCAAAAATCTGGTCGATCAGCCGCTGATGCGTGACGTGCTCAGCCGGATGGCGTTACAGCTGGAAGGGCAGACCGCGTTTCTGTTCCATCTGGCGGGCGCGCTGGATCACCGCACCGATCCCGAGGCGGCGCTGTGGGCGCGACTGTTCACGCCGGTGGCGAAATTCGCCGTCTGTAAGGCAGGTATTCCTTTTGTGGCGGAAGCGATGGAAGTGCTTGGCGGCATTGGTTATTGCGAGGAGAGTGAACTGCCGCGCCTGTACCGCGAAATGCCGGTCAACAGCATCTGGGAAGGTTCCGGGAATATCATGTGTCTGGACGTGCTGCGCGTGCTGGCAAAACAGCATGGCGTGATGGATCTGCTGGCGCAGGCGTTCGGGGAGGTGAAGGGCCAGGATCGGCATTTCGACCGTGCCTGGCGGCAGTTGCAGCGGCTGCTGCGCAAACCTCAGGAAGCCCGGGCCCGGGAGATCGCGCAACAGCTTTACCGGCTGGCGGCCGGGGCGCAGATGCTGCGCCACGCATCGCCGCCGCTGGCGCAGGCCTGGTGTCAGATGATGCTGGATACCCGTGGCGGCGCGCTGATAAACGAGCAGGTGCAGAATCACCTGCTGTCGCGCGCCACGGGCGGCGTGGGTTAAAGGCGGAACAGGCTGACCAGCTGGCTCAGATGGCTGCCTTTTTCCCGCAGCGTGCGGGCAATATCTTCACTGCGTGATGCACGATCGGCGGTGATGTGCGTGGCTTCGCCAATGTGCGTCATCGCCAGATTCACCTGGCCGATACCGGCAGACTGTTCCCGTGAGGCGTGGTTAATCTCGGTCACCAGCTGATTAATGTTGCCCATATGATCGATGATCGCCGACATCGCCTTCTGCGTCTGTTCTGACAGGGCGTGGCCTTCCGACACTTTCGCCAGCGTATCGGCGATCAGCTCCTCGATCTCTTTCACCGCCTGCGCACTGCGCGCCGCCAGCGCTCGCACTTCCTGCGCCACCACGGCGAACCCTTTGCCATGCTCGCCTGCCCGCGCCGCTTCCACGGCGGCGTTCAGCGCCAGAATGTTGGTCTGGAAGGCAATGGATTCAATGACCTGAGTAATGGCGGCGATACGCTGGGAGGCGTCACGAATATCGTTCATGGTCGCCACCGCGCGGCTGACGGTCTGGCCGCCCTGCTGCACAGCGCCAGAGGTGTCATGCACCAGACGCTGGGTCTGATCCATGTTTTCCGCGGTTTGCTGTACCGTGGCCGCCAGCTGTTCCATGCTGGCGGAGGTTTCTTCCACGCTGCTGGCCTGCTTGTTGATCTGCTCGGTGATCTCTCCGCTGTCGGCGGCCAGGGTGGTGGTGCCCTGATTAATCTCACCTGCGGCTTCGCGTACCTGATGCACCATGTTTTGCAGACCGTGACCGATGCCGTTAATGGCCTCGATCAGCTGGCCCACTTCATCCTTGCTTTTCACTGCCAGCGTGGCGCGTAAATCGCCCGAGGCGTAGTGCTGCGCCAGCTGAATAACATCCCGCAGCGGGCGGGTCAGCCAGCGGCGGATGATCACCACAAAGAGCGCGGCAAACAGCAGCGAGATCACCACGCCTGCGATCAGGAACTGATTGCGCATGGTGTTCACATCGCGCAGCAGCACGGCTTTGTCCACTTCCCCGACAATCGTCCAGTTCCAGCCGGGCAGGGCGATCCACGACATCATCCGCGTACGGCCATCAGCGTCGGTGCGCGCCAGCGTGCCGGATTCGCTGCCGAGCAGCGCTTTCTGCGTGGCGTCATCCCACTGCGGGCGCTTGCCTTCTTCACGCGGATGGAACAGGTAATTGCCATAATTTTTACCGGCGTTGCGATCCAGTACGTAGAAATGTCCGCTCTCGCCGAGACGGCGTTGCAGGATCTTATCGCGCATGATGCCCCAGGAACGGCTGATATCCACGCCGACGAAGAGAATGGCGATGATATTGCCGCTGGCGTCTTTTACCGGCTGATACTGGGTGATATAGCGTTTGCCGAACAGCAATGCCAGGCCGCGATAGGCCTCGCCGCGCATGACGGGAGCCAGCGCCGGGCTGGCGCTGTCCAGCTTTGTGCCGATGGCGCGATCGCCGTTTTCTTTACGCAGCGAGGTCGCCACGCGCACGAAATCATCGCCGCTGCGCACGAACAGCGTCGCAATAGCGCCGGTACGGTTCAGAAAATCGTCCGGTACGGCATTATTTTCGTGCAGCTCAATCTCACCGCCTTTTAGCAGCGGCACCGTTATGCCCTGAATAGTGCGGGTTTGCGTGGTATCCACGCTGATCGGCTGCGGAATAAAACTGGTGAATAAACGCGTGTAGCTCTCAACTTCTTCACTGAGGCTGGTATTGAACATCTCGACCATATCCACTACACCGGTGGACTGACTGTGAAGATCTTCAACGGCGAGGGTTTCGAGCTGTTGGCTGGCGTTACGACTCATCAGGAAGGTGAACAACAGGAAAAGCACAGCAACGCTCACGCCTGTCATCAGAGAAAGCCTGGTGCCCAGACCGGCATGGCGAAAAGACGCGTTCATAAAATATCCATTGATCGAAAGGTGTGCGTCGTTCAACGGCAGCTACGCGCTAATATTTAGTGAATCTATGTAACAAAAAGTAACAAGAAATTATTGACTTATTAACAGTAGGGTAATTAAAAACCAACAAAAAGAAAAGCCACCATTAAAGGTGGCTTCGGAGAGCTACGCATAAAGTATGGCCTGCACGCGCCAGTTATCGGCCCGTCGATCCTCCTGCATCGCAATAATGCGATACCAGGACGCGCCCTGCTCATCCGCCTTAAAGGCGATGACCCGTTCCACATCCTGTGCACTGCCATAAACATTATTTACTGAGATCAGGCCGATTTCATTAAGCCCGGTGACGCAATCGGCACTGGCGAATTCGGCGGACTGCGCCGTTGTGCTCACTAAACCCAGTGAGAGCAGCAGCGTGGTTAAGGCAAGCGATCGTTTCATTTGTCAGCTCCATTTAACGTTACCCTGAGTCATGGCAGGGCAATCCATCGCGTATAAATCCTCTCCCTTGCCGAAGCATCGAATTTATTGTGCACAGGAATACGTCTAAAGGTGCAAAGCAGTGTAAATCAACCTTAAAAAACAATGCGCCGTTACTGACGATACAAAATGGCCTGTGAATACCACTGGCCGGTAAAAACAGTATCGTCATTGAGAAGAATGACGTAATAATCCGCTTTAGCTGCGGCGGCTTTGGCTTTGATTTCCGCCTCCGCATCCATCGGAGAGCCTTTAACCATCACGCTGATGGTGCCTAAACGCTGTAAACCTTCAGTCTGATTGCGGCTGATCTCCTGCGGCTCACTCTTCGCCGGAGGCGGGGGCTGCGGTGTACCCTGTAATGCGCTACAGCCGCTCAGTAATAATGCCAGTACAACAGGGGCGAACCGGCTCATTGTTGTTTCTCGTTTCCTGATTGGCATAGTGTAGTTCCTCGTGAATTTCCCTTTGGGGGAATGTTCCCGAAATGTTATCTGAAACGTGATTTTTGACTAAAAATCACCCGAAAGCGTAATGGACGTCTCACCATTATGGCAAAACATCGTCGATTGTGGTTTGTGTGACGTCACCCTGCGTGGCATATCGGCAAAATAAAGCAGGAGAGCCTGATGATTGAACTGGAAACGCGGCAGTTTGCCGGCATTGAAACCCTTCACGCCACGCCCGCCGGACAGCGCGCTCAGCCGCTGCCGACGGTGGTGTTTTACCACGGCTTTAGCTCATCGAAACTGGTGTACAGCTATTTTGCCGTCGCGCTGGCGCAGGCGGGCATAAGGGTGGTGATGCCGGACGCGCGGGATCACGGCGCGCGCTTTAACGGCGACGCCACGGCGCGGCTCGGGCAGTTCTGGCAGATCCTGCACAGCAATTTACTGGAATTTGATCCGCTGCAACGGGCGCTTTACGACGCCGGGCTGATTAAGGAGGCACGGCTGGCGGTGGGCGGCGCGTCGATGGGCGGCATGACGGCGCTGGGCATCATGACGCGGCATCCGGAAGTGAAATGCGTCGCCAGCCTGATGGGATCCGGCTATTTTACGACCCTTGCCCGCACGCTGTTTCCGCCTGCGGATCTGCAACAGGCTATAGCGCCGCTTGCCGACTGGGAGGTTTCCCGGCATTTACCCCGTCTGGCAGACCGGCCCTTGTTGCTGTGGCACGGCGAGGAGGACGACGTCGTTCCGGCAGTCGAAACCTGGCGATTACAGCAGGCGCTGACGCAGGCCGGGCTGGATCAGCAGCTAACCTGCGTATGGGAAGCGGGGGTGAAACATCGCATTACGCCCGTTGCGCTGGACGCTACCGTCGATTTCTTCCGCGCGCACCTTTAAACGCACATCACCTGCACGCCCTGGCTTTCAAGCTGTCTGATGATGTCAGGGTTAGCCTGTTTGCCGGTGATCACCATATCGATTTGATCGGCGCGGCTGAACAGCATCCCGGCACGTTCGCCTACTTTGCTGCTGTCCACAAGCACCACCAGTTTTCCCACCACGTTCAGCATCTTCTGCTCCGCCATGGCGGTCAGCATATCCGTTTTATACAGCCCGTCGGCGGCTAAGCCTTTTCCGCTGGTAAACATCCAGTGTCCCGCATACAGGCTGTTTTCACTGCCCTGCGGGCTGAGGGTGATGGCCTGGCTTTTATTGTACTGGCCGCCCATGATCACCACGCTTTCGTGCTCCTGATCGATCAGGTAATTTGCCAGCGGCAGGTAATTAGTGATGATCTGCACCGGCTTGCCGCACATTTCGCGGCCCAGTAAAAAAGCGGTGGAACCACAGTTGATCACCACGCTCTCCCCCGGATTAACCAGTTGCGACGCCGCTTTGGCGATCCGCACCTTCTCATCCAGATTTTGCGCCTGATGAATGTTCATCGGCGTCCAGCGCGGGCGCTGCTGGCTGATGGCTTCCGCGCCGTTGCGCACCTTTTTCAGCTTGCCGCTCTCGTCGAGCTTGTTGATGTCCCGGCGCGCGGTGGCAGGGGAGACATCCAGCCGCGCCATCACCTGCTCGACGGTGATAAAGCCCGTCTGCGCCAGCAGTTCCAGCAAAATTTGATGTCGTTGCGCTTCTGTCATGAGCTATTCCGATTGGTAATGATTTTTTTAGATGATATTTGAAATAGCCTGCGATTACTAAGCGTTAATAAAAAAATGCCGGCCCGGCAGCACAGGCCGCCGGACGCGAAACCTGTGGCGATCACAGGAAGGATTTGAACGGTAAATCAGGCTCAATGGTAAAGCAGTCGTCAAAGCCGCGCGGGTAGTGATATTCAAATTTGTCTTTATCCAGCGGCCAGGTAAATTTACCGCCCACCTGCCAGATGAAGGGTTTGAAGCCATATTGCAGGCGATCTTTTTTCATCTCCCACAGCACGCGCAGCTCCTGCGGATCCGCCTGAAAATTCGACCAGATGTCGTGATGAAAGGGGATCACCACTTTGGCGTTCAGCGCTTCCGCCATGCGCAGCAGATCCACGCTGGTCATTTTGTCAGTAATGCCGCGCGGGTTTTCGCCGTACGAGCCGAGAGCCACGTCGATCTGATGGTCATTGCCGTGCTTCGCATAATAGTTCGAGTAGTGCGAATCCCCGCTGTGGTAGAGCGAGCCGCCCGGCGTTTTGAACAGGTAGTTCACCGCGCGTTCATCCATGCCGTCCGGCAGGATCCCGGCGGCTTGCTGATCCGCGGGCAGGGTGATCAATGCCGTGCGATCAAAAGCGTCAAGGGCATGGATCTCAATATCTTTTATCTTCACCACGTCGCCCGGTTTCACCACGATGCAGCGCTCGTGCGGCACCCCCCAGCTAACCCACAGATCGACGCAGGTCTGCGGCCCGATAAAGGGCACCGTCTGCGGACAGTTTTGCATGACCGCCGCCGCCACGTTCACGTCGATGTGATCGTTATGATCGTGGGTGGCGAGCACCGCGTCGATCTCGCGGATGGCGAAAGGATCGAGCACGAAAGGCGTGGTGCGCAGATTCGGCTGTAACTTTTTCACCCCCGCCATACGCTGCATCTGGTGGCCGGTTTTCATCAGCGGATTGCCGTGGCTTTGTTTGCCGGTGCCGCACCAGAAATCCACGCAGACGTTTGTGCCGCCCTCTGACTTTAGCCAGATGCCGGTACAGCCGAGCCACCACATGGCAAAGGTGCCCGGCGCCACCTGCTCCTGCTCGATTTCTTCATTCAGCCAGCTTCCCCATTCCGGAAAAGTGCTGAGGATCCATGATTCGCGGCTGATGCTTTCCACTTTGCGCATTCTGTACTCCTCGCTTTTTATGTCAAATGTAATCATAAAATGATTTGTTGTGATTCATGTTGTCACGCTTTTTTCAGCAATGCAACGAGGGGTTTTACAGAAAATGTGCGATGATCGTTCAGGTTTTGTGCAGTTTATATCGCGAAGGACCAGATGTCTTTTTTATATCTCTCTGTAAATGATATTAATTTTTTGCCATGACGAATAGCCACTCTTGGTATGGGGAAATAAATTGCGCGGCGCATCACAAATAATCAAATGCAATCTTTTTATGATTATTTTTGATTGTTAGAGTGTGCGCACACCCGGTACCGATGCCCGGTGCCCTTTACCCTCCGGAGAGAGTTATGGAGATCCTCTACAGCGTCTTTACCGTTTTCTTTAACCAGGTCATGACCAACGCCCCGTTGCTGTTGGGTATCGTCACCTGCCTGGGGTACATCCTGCTGCGTAAAAGCGTCAGCGTGATCGTCAAAGGCACGATAAAAACCATTATCGGCTTCATGCTCTTACAGGCGGGATCCGGCATTCTCACCAGCACCTTTAAACCGGTGGTGGCAAAAATGTCGGAGGTGTACGGCATTAATGGGGCTATCTCGGACACCTACGCCTCAATGATGGCCACCATTGAACGCATGGGAGACGCCTACAGCTGGGTGGGATATGCGGTGTTGCTGGCGCTGGCGTTAAACATTTTATATGTGCTGTTCCGCCGGGTGACCGGCATTCGCACCATTATGCTCACCGGCCACATTATGTTTCAGCAGGCCGGGCTTATCGCCGTGTTCTTCTTTATCCTCGGCTACCCGATGTGGACCACCATTATCTGCACGGCGGTACTGGTGTCGCTCTATTGGGGGATCACCTCCAACATGATGTACAAGCCCACACAGCAGGTAACCGACAACTGCGGTTTTTCCATCGGCCATCAGCAGCAGTTTGCCTCCTGGCTGGCGTACAAGCTCGCCCCTTTCCTCGGCAAAAAAGAGGAGAGCGTGGAGGATCTGAAACTGCCCGGCTGGCTGAATATTTTCCACGACAATATTGTTTCTACCGCCATCGTGATGACCGTGTTTTTCGGCGCGATTTTGCTCTCCTTTGGGCTTGATGTGGTACAGGCGATGGCCGGTAAAATCCACTGGACCATTTATATCCTGCAGACGGGTTTTCAGTTCGCGGTGGCGATTTTCATTATCGTGCAGGGCGTAAGGATGTTCGTCGCCGAACTCTCCGAAGCGTTTAACGGTATCTCCCAGCGGCTGATCCCCGGCGCCGTGCTGGCTATCGACTGCGCGGCTATCTACAGCTTCGCGCCCAACGCGGTGGTGTGGGGCTTTATGTGGGGCACGGTTGGTCAGCTGATTGCGGTAGGCATTTTGCTGGCTTGCGGCTCTTCCATTCTGATCATTCCCGGTTTTATCCCGATGTTCTTCTCTAACGCCACTATCGGTGTGTTCGCCAACCATTTCGGCGGCTGGCGGGCGGCGCTCAAAATTTGCCTGGTGATAGGCATGATCGAAATCTTTGGCTGCGTGTGGGCGGTAAAACTCACCGGCATGAGCGCGTGGATGGGTATGGCGGACTGGTCGATTCTGGCGCCGCCAATGATGCAGGGCTTCACGCTAGGGCTGTGGTTTATGGGCGTCATCATCCTGATTGCGCTGGCATACATGTTCTTCGCAGGACGGGCGCTGCGTGCGGAAGAAGATGCAGAACACCCTCTGGCAGAACCTTCTGCCTAATAAAAGGAGTTACGTAATGACTGTACGAATTCTGGCGGTATGCGGTAACGGGCAGGGCAGTTCCATGATCATGAAAATGAAAGTGGATCAGTTCCTGACCCAGCAGGGCGTGGATCACAGCGTGAACAGCTGCGCCGTGGGCGAATACAAAAGCGAGCTGGGCGGGGCGGACGTGATTATCGCCTCCACCCATATTGCCGGTGAAATCAGCGTCAGCGGCAACAAATACGTGGTCGGCGTGCGCAATATGCTGTCGCCCGCTGATTTCGGGCCAA
Source organism: Enterobacter sp. K510 (assembly GCF_055804875.1). Lineage (NCBI taxonomy): Bacteria > Pseudomonadati > Pseudomonadota > Gammaproteobacteria > Enterobacterales > Enterobacteriaceae > Enterobacter > Enterobacter sp. K510. Next base: position 166,576 of record NZ_JBNRLQ010000009.1, read on the forward strand.
AGCTGATGGAAGTGATAGCCGCGCACTTTCCCCAGGATCTGAAGTAAGGACGCGCCATGAAATTACGTGATTCGCTGGCGGAAAATAAGTCCATTCGTTTGCAGGCCGAGGCCAGCAGCTGGCAGGAAGCGGTGAAAATCGGCGTCGATCTGCTGGTGGCCGCTGACGTGGTGGAACCACGCTATTACCAGGCCATTCTCGACGGCGTGGCGCAGTTCGGCCCGTATTTTGTCATCGCGCCCGGCCTTGCCATGCCCCATGGCCGCCCGGAAGAGGGCGTCAGGCGCACCGGGTTTTCGCTGGTGACGCTGAAAACTCCGCTGGTGTTTAACCATGAGGATAACGATCCGGTGGATATCCTCATCACTATGGCGGCGGTGGACGCCAACACTCATCAGGAGGTGGGCATCATGCAGATCGTCAACCTGTTTGATGATGAAGCCAATTTCGACCGCTTACGGGCCTGTCGCACTGCGCAGGATGTGCTGGATCTCATTGATGCCGCTGATGCGGCGGCCGTTTAAGAGGGACTTACTATGGCATTACCTATGTTGCAGGTGGCGCTGGATAACCAGACGCTCTCCCACGCCTATGAAACCACCCGTCTGATTGCCGAAGAGGTGGATATTATTGAGGTCGGCACCATCCTGTGTGTTGGCGAAGGCGTACGCGCCGTGCGCGATCTCAAGGCGCTCTATCCGCACAAAATCGTGCTGGCGGACGCCAAAATCGCTGACGCCGGGAAAATCCTCTCCCGCATGTGTTTCGAGGCGAATGCCGACTGGGTGACGGTGATCTGCTGTGCGGATCTGAATACCGCCAGAGGCGCGCTGGACGTGGCGCAGGAGTTTAACGGCGACGTGCAAATTGAGCTGACCGGTTACTGGACCTGGGAGCAGGCGCAGGGCTGGCGCGATGCTGGTATCAGGCAGGTGGTGTATCACCGCAGCCGGGATGCGCAGGCGGCGGGCGTGGCCTGGGGCGAGTCGGACATTGCCGCCATCAGACGGCTGGCGGAGATGGGCTTTAAGGTGACGGTCACCGGCGGGCTGGCGCTGGAGGATCTGCCGCTGTTCCAGGGCATTCCCATCCATGTCTTTATTGCCGGGCGCAGCATCCGCGATGCCGCCTCGCCGGTGGAAGCCGCCCGCCAGTTCAAACGCACCATCGCACAGCTGTGGGGCTAAGGAGCGGCTATGTTGTCGAAACAGGTGCCGCTCGGCATCTATGAAAAAGCGCTCCCCGCCGGGGAGTGCTGGGCTGAACGTTTGCAGCTTGCCAGAACGCTGGGTTTTGATTTTGTGGAAATGTCCGTGGATGAAACCGACGCCCGGCTTTCGCGCCTTGACTGGAGCCGTGAGCAACGGCTGGCGCTGGTCAGTGCCATTGCCGAAACCGGCGTGCGGGTGCCGTCCATGTGCCTGAGCGCGCACCGCCGCTTTCCCCTTGGCAGTGAAGATGACGGCGTGCGTCAGCAGGGGCTTGCGATCATGCGTAAAGCCATCCAGTTCGCGCAGGACGTGGGTATCCGCGTGATCCAGCTGGCGGGCTACGACGTCTATTACCAGCAGGCAAATGATGAAACGCGGCGACGCTTTCGTGACGGGCTGAAGGAGAGCGTGGTGATGGCGAGCCGCGCCCAGGTGACGCTGGCGATGGAGATCATGGACTACCCGCTGATGAACTCCATCAGCAAAGCGCTGGGCTACGCCCATTACCTGAACAACCCCTGGTTCCAGCTCTATCCGGATATCGGCAACCTGTCGGCGTGGGATAACGACGTGCAAATGGAATTACAGGCGGGGATCGGCCATATCGTCGCCGTGCATATTAAGGATACCCGTCCCGGTGAGTTTAAGAACGTGCCCTTTGGCGAGGGCGTAGTGGATTTTGAGCGTTGCTTCGCCACCCTCAGGCAGAGCGGCTATTGCGGGCCATATCTGATTGAGATGTGGAGCGAAACGGCCGCGGATCCGGCAGCCGACGTGATCAGGGCGCGGGACTGGGTACGTGAGCGCATGGCGCGGGCCGGTTTACAGGAGGCGGTATAATGGAACGACTCAGACAGCAGGTGTACGACGCTAATATGGCGCTGCCGCGCTACGGGCTGGTGACCTTTACCTGGGGCAACGTCAGCGCCATTGACCGCGAACGCGGCTGGGTGGCGATCAAACCAAGCGGCGTGGCGTATGAAACCATGACGCCTGACGATATCGTCATTGTCGATCTCAGCGGCAAAGTGTTGCACGGGTGTCTTCATCCTTCCTCAGATACCGCCACGCATCTGGCGCTGTACCGCCGTTATTCTGCCCTCGGCGGTGTGGTGCATACCCATTCAACCCATGCCACCGCCTGGGCGCAGGCAGGACGGGCGATCCCGGCGTTGGGCACCACCCACGCGGATTACTTTGCCGGAGATATTCCCTGCACCCGCGCGTTAACCGAACAGGAAGTACGGGAAGACTATGAGCTGAATACCGGCAGGGTGATTATTGAAACCCTGGGCGACGCCGATCCGCTGCATACGCCGGGGATAGCGGTGTATCAGCACGGCCCCTTTGCCTGGGGAAAAGACGCCGCTGACGCGGTGCATAACGCGGTGGTAATGGAAGAGGTCGCGCGCATGGCGTGGATTGCCTGCGGCATTAACCCGCATTTAAAGCCCATCGACGACTACCTGCTGGAGAAGCATTTCCTGCGCAAGCACGGGCCGGACGCCTATTATGGGCAACGGTAATGACCGCGTAGACCCGTTTTACGCGGTGTGCGAATTATTTGTGCAATTAGCTTGAGTTCGGTGGGCGTCGCAAGTATGATTACGCGTCAATTTTTCAGCCGCCTTTCAAACACGTTCCTTGCTTCCATGGGCCGCGGCTGACCCTGACAGGAGGCTGAATAATCCGTAAGGAGCAATTCGATGCGTCATTACGAAATCGTTTTTATGGTCCATCCTGACCAGAGCGAACAGGTTCCGGGCATGATCGAGCGTTACACTGGTGCAATCACTGCAGCAGAAGGTACGATCCACCGTCTGGAAGACTGGGGCCGCCGTCAGCTGGCTTATCCGATCAACAAACTGCACAAAGCTCACTACGTTCTGATGAACGTTGAAGCGCCGCAGGAAGCGATCGATGAGCTGGAAACTAACTTCCGCTTCAACGATGCCGTTATCCGCAGCATGGTTATGCGTACCAAAAACGCTGTTACTGAAGCATCTCCGATGGTTAAAGCGAAAGACGAGCGCCGTGAGCGTCGCGATGATTTCGCAAACGAAACCGCAGATGCTGATGATGCTGGGGATTCTGAAGAGTAATTTCTGATGACCAACCGTCTGGTGTTATCCGGCACCGTGTGCAGGATGCCCCTTCGAAAGGTCAGTCCATCAGGAATACCTCATTGCCAGTTCGTGCTTGAGCATCGTTCTGTGCAGGAGGAAGCCGGTTTCCACCGGCAGGCGTGGTGCCAGATGCCTGTAATAATCAGCGGGCACGAGAACCAGGCCATTACTCACAGTATAACGGTCGGTAGCGCAGTCACCGTTCAGGGGTTCATTAGTTGCCATAAGGCAAAGAACGGACTGACGAAAATGGTACTGCATGCCGAGCAGATTGATTTGATAGATTCTGGAGACTAGCCAAATGGCACGTTATTTCCGTCGTCGCAAGTTCTGCCGTTTCACCGCGGAAGGCGTTCAAGAGATCGACTATAAAGATATCGCAACGCTGAAAAACTACATCACCGAAAGCGGTAAGATTGTCCCAAGCCGTATCACCGGTACCCGTGCAAAATATCAGCGTCAGCTGGCTCGCGCTATCAAACGCGCACGCTACCTGTCCCTGCTGCCGTACACTGATCGTCATCAGTAATCGGTCACGGTCCATTAATACGACTTTGAGAGGATAAGGTAATGCAAGTTATTCTGCTTGATAAAGTAGCAAACCTGGGTAGCCTGGGTGATCAGGTTAACGTTAAAGCGGGTTACGCTCGTAACTTCCTGGTACCGCAGGGTAAAGCTGTTCCTGCTACCAAGAAAAACGTTGAATTCTTCGAAGCACGCCGTGCTGAACTGGAAGCCAAACTGGCTGACGTTCTGTCCGCTGCTGAAGCTCGCGCTGAGAAAATCAACGCACTGGGCACCGTTACCGTTGCGTCTAAAGCAGGCGACGAAGGTAAACTGTTCGGTTCCATCGGTACTCGCGACATCGCTGACGCTGTAACTGCAGCTGGCGTTGACGTGGCTAAGAGCGAAGTTCGTTTACCGAACGGCGTTCTGCGTACCACTGGTGAGCACGAAGTGAGCTTCCAGGTTCACAGCGAAGTGTTCGCTAAAGTTATCATCAACGTTGTTGCTGAGTAATCTGCAACCCACGTTTTGATAACAACGAAACGCCGGCCTTGTGCCGGCGTTTTGCTTTTCTGCCTTCTACTATTCTGATCCTGTACTGACTGGCTATTGCTTAACCTTTTCGCGATAATAGAAAAATAAAACATTATTTTATTTTTTGGTGAAGGAATGGACACAAGCCACCAGCCGCCTCTGTTTGCCCGCAAAAACGTCGTCTATATGGGCGCAGCGCTCTGCTGCCTGCTCTGGGGCAGCGCCTATCCGGCGATTAAGAGCGGCTACGAGATTTTTCAGATCGCCACCGACGATATCCCGTCAAAAATCGTTTTTGCCGGTTATCGCTTCCTGTTTGCCGGGCTGTTACTGCTGCTGTTCGCCATGATGCAGCGTAAACCCATCGCCCGTCTGAGCGGTCGCCAGTATGGGCAGCTCGCCGTGCTTGGCCTGACGCAAACGTCATTGCAGTACATCTTCTTTTATATCGGGCTTGCGTTCACCACCGGCGTGAAAGGCTCGATCATGAACGCCACCGGCACCTTTTTCAGCGTACTGCTGGCGCATTTCATCTACCAGAACGACAAGCTGAGCTACAACAAAACGCTCGGCTGCGTGCTGGGCTTTGCCGGGGTGATGGTGGTTAACTTCAACAGCGGCATGGATTTCAGCTTCACGCTGATGGGCGACGGCTCGGTGGTGCTGGCGGCGTTTATTCTTTCGGCGGCCACGCTGTACGGCAAGCGCATTTCGCAAACGGTGGATCCGACGGTGATGACCGGCTATCAACTGGGGATGGGCGGTCTGGCGCTGGTAGTGGGGGGCTATCTCACGGGCGGCTCGCTCACCCTGCACGGCTTCTCCTCGGTGGCCATTCTGGGCTATCTGACGCTGCTCTCTTCCGTGGCCTTTGCGCTGTGGAGTATTCTGCTGAAATATAACCGCGTGGGCATGATCGCGCCCTTTAACTTCCTGATCCCGGTGTCGGGCGCGGTGCTGTCGGCGATTTTCCTCGGCGAAAACATCCTGGAATGGAAATATGCGCTGGCGCTGGTGCTGGTGTGCTCCGGCATCTGGTGGGTGAATAAAGTCAAAAAGGGGAACGCCTGACGTTCCCCTCTCTGTTCAACCCATTAATAATTAACGCGCGCGGATAAAGCTGCCGTCCGTCTGGCGGGTAAACAGCACCTGCTGATCGCCGCTGGCTTCGATGGTCAGCCCTGTGACCACGCCGTTGGCGTTCTGGCGGATTTTCACAATCTGCCCCGTTTGCAGGTTGCTGAGCGGCTTACCATTGCCTTCAACCTGCGCCATCGCATAGACATCCGTCGGCGGCAGATTATGGTCGCGGAACAGCTGCGCCAGGGTTTTACCCGGTTCGACGCGATAGGTGCGCCACTGCTGCTCAATGCCGGTCGGCTCCTGCAACGGCGCGCTGTTCTGCGTGGTCGGCGGCTGTTCCTGCTCTTGCTCCTGCTCCTGAATCGGCTCAGGCGCAATGGGCGCGACCTGACCGTCGTTTTGCGGCGACGAGACCAGCGGAGGCTGCTCAGGCTGTATAGGCTGTTGCGACTGAGTTTGCGACTGGAGGTCGAGCTGCGCATCGCGGGTGGCAGAGGGCGCGTCGCTGTCGTCCGTACCCGGCAGCAGGAACCCGATAACGATCAGCGCAGCGGCGAAAATAATGCCACGACGATGGCCCGGCGGCAGCGGATCCATGATGCGCACGTTGTCCGGCGCGTGCCAGATCCTCGCCAGGGTTGGTTTCAGTTCAAATCGTCCGGGCATGGCTTTCCTCCTGCTCCGCGTCGTTAGTATCCTGTGTCACTGAGTATAGTTTGCTAACTGCCTGATGAGCGTAGCAAAGCACGCTTTCGTGACCTCAGTTCGGGAAAAATCCTACGGCCACCATTGTTTCTTTTTCCCTGCGATTTGTCATCAATCACCGCGACAAAGTTTTACCCGCCGCAGCCTGACTGTTATGCTGCCCGCTACTTTAAATGCGATGAAAGGAAAACCCATGACAACCCCGACTTTTGACACTATCGAAGCGCAGGCAAGCTACGGCATTGGCCTTCAGGTAGGGCAACAACTGAGCGAGTCTGGCCTGCAGGGGCTGTTACCGGAAGCGCTGGTAGCGGGCATTGCTGACGCGCTGGCAGGCAAACAGCCGGCGGTACCGGTCGACGTCGTACACCGCGCGCTGCGTGAAATCCACGAACGTGCTGACGCCGTCCGTCGCGAGCGCTTCGAAGCGATGGCGTCTGAAGGCGTGAAATACCTGGACGAAAACCGTGAGAAAGACGGCGTGAACAGCACCGAATCCGGTCTGCAGTTCCGCGTGCTGACCCAGGGCGAAGGCGCAATCCCGTCCCGTACTGACCGCGTGCGCGTGCACTACACCGGTAAACTGATCGACGGCACCGTGTTCGACAGCTCTGTCGCCCGTGGCGAACCGGCTGAATTCCCGGTTAACGGCGTGATCCCAGGCTGGATCGAAGCGCTGACCCTGATGCCGGTTGGCTCGAAGTGGGAACTGACCATTCCGCAGAACCTGGCGTACGGCGAGCGTGGCGCAGGCGCGTCTATCCCTCCGTTCAGCACCCTGGTCTTTGAAGTGGAATTACTGGAAATCCTGTAATTTCCCGCAAAGTAACCCTCTCCCGTAACCGGGAGAGGGTATTTTCTCTCCGCACATATGCCGTTCTTTAGCTCAGAGTCGATATTTAATGTTGCAAATGCATTTGTTGCGTGTATTTTTGTGACCTGATTCGCACAGACGAAGTGATATAACACTCAGTTTAAACATAAATTTAACATCTCATTCAAAACACAGTATTCATCCCTCCGATTCTTACCTACTATCGATGAGTCAAAAAACCAAGGCATTGTCACGCACGTGACACTATGAAAGGCCAGAAGAGCCTCAACAACGCAGACAGGTACAGGAATAAATACATGGTAGATCAAACGAAGGTCGCCGCTGACCAGCAGGCTCCGGCGGAGCAATCGCTACGGCGCAATCTCACCAACCGTCACATCCAGCTTATCGCCATCGGCGGCGCTATCGGCACCGGCCTGTTTATGGGCTCAGGAAAAACCATCAGTCTGGCCGGGCCGTCGATCATATTTGTCTATATGATCATCGGCTTTATGCTGTTTTTCGTGATGCGCGCGATGGGCGAACTGCTGCTGTCAAATCTGGAATATAAATCGTTCAGCGATTTCGCCGCCGATTTGCTGGGGCCGTGGGCGGGTTACTTTACCGGCTGGACCTACTGGTTTTGCTGGGTGGTTACCGGCATGGCCGACGTGGTGGCGATCACCTCTTACGCACAGTTCTGGTTCCCCAACTTATCGGACTGGGTGGCTTCGCTGGCGGTGATCCTGCTGTTGCTGAGCCTCAACCTCGCGACGGTGAAGATGTTCGGCGAAATGGAGTTCTGGTTCGCGATGATCAAGATTGTCGCTATTGTCGGCCTGGTCGTGGTGGGTCTGGTGATGGTGCTGACCGAATTCACCTCGCCGAGTGGCGTACAGGCCTCTTTCGCGCATCTGTGGAATGACGGCGGCTGGTTCCCGAAAGGCATCAGCGGTTTCTTTGCCGGTTTCCAGATCGCGGTGTTTGCCTTTGTGGGGATTGAACTGGTCGGCACGACGGCCGCAGAAACGAAGGATCCGGAAAAATCCCTGCCGCGCGCCATCAACTCCATTCCGATCCGTATCATCATGTTCTACGTGTTCGCGCTGATTATTATTATGTCGGTGACGCCGTGGAGCTCGGTAGTGGCAGAGAAGAGCCCGTTCGTTGAGCTGTTCGTGCTGGTCGGCTTACCGGCGGCGGCAAGCATTATCAACTTTGTGGTGCTGACCTCGGCCGCCTCGTCGGCAAACAGCGGCGTGTTCTCCACCAGCCGTATGTTGTTCGGTCTGGCACAGGACGGGGCCGCGCCGAAAAGCTTCGGTAAGCTGTCCAAGCGCGCCGTACCGGCCACGGGCCTGACCTTCTCCTGCATCTGTCTGCTGGGCGGCGTGGTGATGCTGTATGTTAATCCGAGCGTGATCTCTGCCTTCACCATGATCACCACGGTGTCGGCGATCCTGTTCATGTTTGTGTGGACCATTATTCTTTGCTCGTATCTGGTCTACCGCAAACAGCGCCCGCACCTGCATGAGAAGTCGATTTATAAGATGCCGCTCGGCAAGCTGATGTGCTGGGTGTGTATGGCGTTCTTCGTCTTCGTGCTGGTTCTGCTGACGCTGGAAGAAGATACCCGCCAGGCACTGATCGTCACGCCGCTGTGGTTTATCGTGCTGGGTGTGTTCTGGTTCTTAGTGGGTAAGAAACGTATGGCGCGTATGCGCCGCTAGTCGCCTGTAATGCAGGATGGCGCTGCGCTTATCCGGCCTGGACAATAATCCCGTTCACGTAGGCCCGGTAAGCGTAGCGCCACCGGGCAACGTCGTTACTCCCCGCTTAACGCCCGCGGAAACAGCACATTATTTTCCAGGCTGATGTGCTCCATCAGATCGTCAATCAGTTCATTAATGCCGTTATACATCGCTTTCCAGGTGGTGCAGGCTTCCGGCGGCGGCGTCACGTTATTGGTGGTGTGTTTGATCACCTCCAGCAGTTCCCCCGCTTCATCATGTTCGCTCTCCATGACGTTAATCGGCCCGGCGGCGTGGCTGCCCATGCCCTGTTTGATCATCGGGAAGAGGATCTGTTCTTCTTTCATCATGTGGCTGGAAAGCTCCTGATGCAGCATGGTCAGGTATTTGGTCAGGCCGCGCGGCACGTTGGGCTTATCGGCGTGGACACGTTCGACTTTGGTTGCCTGTAAGATCAGCTCCGGCAACTGCTCGCGGTGGCGATCGTGATAGCGCACGATGATATGGTCGATGATGTTGGCAAGCGGTTCCACGCGCCAGTCTTTCTCCACCGGCTGTTCGGCCAGTTTCGCCAGCTGCGCTTCAATGACCGCTACGTCCAGCTCTTTGCGCGCCGCGGCACGTGCCAGCGTTTGCTTGCCCCCACAGCAGTAATCCATATCGTATTGACGGAACAGGGCAGAAGCGCGGGGGATAGACAGCGCCAGCTCACCTAAAGGTTGATCGCGAAAGGCCATGACAGTTACCTCGTTAGTCGGAATATAAGATGCATTTTAAATGCATCTTTAAGCCGCGGCTATACCCCTTATGAGTGACGGGATTTATTTGCTGTAAATTGTGCGCTACGTCACAAAAATTTACTTACCATAACGTATTGAAACCCCTTGCGAAAGTGAACGACTGGTATCGAGCCTGCAATATCTTCGTTAAACAAGCGTTAAAACCTGCCGATATACCCCCGTCACATAAAAATCCTGCATCCGATAAAAGGTTCCCGATGTTTAAACGTGTAAAAGTTATAACCCTGTTGATAATGGTGCTTTTCGTGCTCGGCGCGATGCAACTGATTGCTGCGGCCGTTTTTATCGGCGCACTCAACAATGACAAACAGAATTTTAATGTCTCCCAGGTCTCCAGCCAGAACGTGGCGGAATTTACCGACGCCTGGATCAGCCTGAACCAGGCCCGCGTGACGCTTAACCGCGGGATGTTACGTCTGCAAAGCAGCACCGCGAGCCAGATCAACGGCGGCGAACTGGGTGAGCTGGTAAAAACCGCGAAACGCCTGCTGGACGATGCGCAAAAGCACTATGAAATCTACGATGCGTTGCCGGAAACGCCGGGCATGAACCCCAGCCTGCCGCCGGAGCTGGAAAAGCAATACGGCATCTATTCCACTACCCTGACCGAAATGAACCGTCTGCTGGCAGCAGGCGATCTGGAGGCGATGTTCAGACAGGGCGCAGAGAGCAAACAGGTCGCTATGCAGAGCGTCTATCGCGAATGGCGTGCCGCGCAGGCTGAGCTGGCGAACAAAGGCGTCATCGATAACGAAAATGATTATCAGCGCATCATGTGGATCCTCAGCGCCATCATGCTGCTGGTGGTACTGGTGATCGTCGCCAGCTGGATCGCCATGCAGCGCGTGCTGCTGAAGCCGTTACATGAAGTGATGGCCCACATCCGCCACATCGCGGCGGGCGATCTGACCCATGAAATCGATGCGGAAGGCAAAAACGAAATGGCGCTGCTGGCGTCAAACGTACGTGAAATGCAGCAGGCGCTGGCGACCACCGTCAGCGTGGTGCGCGATGGCGCAGACACTATCTTTACCGGCGCCGGTGAGATCTCCGCAGGCAGCAACGATCTCTCCTCCCGTACCGAGCAGCAGGCCGCTTCGCTGGAAGAAACCGCTGCCAGTATGGAACAGCTGACCGCGACCGTGAAGCAGAACGCCGATAACGCCCGTCAGGCGACGCAGCTGGCGAAAACCGCCTCGGAAACCGCGCAGAAAGGCGGCGCAGTGGTCGACGGTGTGGTGCGTACCATGGATGAAATCGCCACCAGTTCCAGCAAAATCGCGCAGATCACCAACGTAATCGACGGTATTGCCTTCCAGACCAATATTCTGGCGCTGAACGCCGCGGTGGAAGCCGCCCGTGCCGGTGAGCAGGGTCGTGGCTTTGCGGTGGTAGCCGGTGAAGTTCGCACCCTGGCAAGCCGCAGCGCGCAGGCCGCCAAAGAGATCAAAGCCTTGATCGACGATTCCGGCAGCCGCGTGGATGCAGGTTCGGCGCTGGTGCACGAAGCCGGTGAAACCATGGCGGAAATCGTCAGCGCCGTAACCCGTGTGACCGATATTATGGGCGAAATCGCCTCGGCGTCCGACGAGCAGAGCCGTGGTATCGACCAGGTGGGTCAGGCTGTGGCGGAGATGGATCGTGTGACGCAGCAGAACGCCTCGCTGGTGGAAGAATCCGCGGCAGCAGCAGCGGCGCTGGAAGAGCAGGCCTCCCTGCTTAACGATACCGTGGCGGTGTTCAAAGTGAAACGTCGCGCCCCGGCTGCCGTAGCAAACGCGCGTCCGGCGGCGGTGAAAATGAAGCCGGTTGCCGCGACTACAGACGCGAACTGGGAAACCTTCTAAGCCTGATGCCCGGCGGCGCAGGCTTGCCGGGCCTACATACTACATGTTCATCATCATGTAGGCCGGGTAAGGCGAAGCCGCCACCCGGCACTATCACACGTTCACCACCCGTTTTACCCGCACCGCGATCACCACTCCCACCACCAGCAGCGCAATCCCCGACACCGTCAACAGCGGCGGCACGCTCTGGCGCAGCAAAAAGGTATACAGCAAGCCCGCCAGCGTTTCGAAGACGATCAACGGTCCAAGGATCACCGTCGGCAATTTCTGGCTGGCCAGGTTCCAGCACAGCGCCCCCACCCATGAACACAAAATGGCAATGGCGGTCATCAGGCCAATAAATACCAGCGGGCGTGGACCAAACGGCAGCGCAAATCCCGGCTGATCCGCCTGTAACCACACACAGGCCGCAATATAGCCCACCAGCGACACCGGCAGCGTCACCAGGCCCTGCGCCGTCGCCCACATCATCGGATGTCGCGTCGGGTTTTCCCGCAGCCAGCGGGCATTGCGCAGCGCATACCATGCCCAGCACGCCACCGACACCAGCGCCAGCGCGATCCCCGAACCATAGCGCCACCCGCTGAAATTCGGCAGCCCGTGCCGCAGTTCGGCGATATTCACACACACCAGCCCTGCGGCGATGCACAGCAGCGCGGGCGCAAGGCGCAGCCACGGCAGCTTGCCGTCACGCTTGCTGTAGAGCAGATTCGCCAGCACCGGCAGCACCACCGGCAGCGTGCCGATGATCATCGTTGAGACGGGCGCGCCGGTACGCTGAATAGCGCTGGCGAGACAAACGTAATAAACCAGGTTGCCCGACAGGGTCAGCGCCAGGGCGATCAGCCAGTCGTTACGGCTTAACTGACGCAGACGTACGCGCCCCAGCCAGGCCAGCGGCACGGCGATAAGCCCGAGCGCCAGATAACGTCCGGTCGACTGCAAAATCGCCGGATAGTCCGGCACCAGCAGCGGCCCGACAAAAATCAGTCCCCACATTAACCCTGCGGCCAGGGCATACAGCACACCACTAATCATCCTGCCATCCATATTATTCATGTTGATCGGCAGTGTAGGGCAGGGCAGAGGAAGAATATTGTATGAGGTTGCGCATCAGCGGCGGGCGACCTGCTTCTGGTAGCGTACCGGCGTGATGCCATAACGGCGGGTAAAGGCGCGGGTCAGGTGCGACTGATCGGTCAGCCCGGTCAGGGCGGCGACATCGGCGGCGGGCAGGCCGTGGGTGAGGAAATTCTTTGCCCGCCACAGGCGGATCGCCATCAGCATCTGGTGCGGGGTGACGTGATAATGGGCTTTAAACTGACGCTGGAAATGGTACGGGCTGAGGGACGCCACGCGCGCCAGTTCGTCGAGGGTCAGCGGCTGCATATAGTTATCATGCAGATACTCCCGTACGCGCTCAAAACGGTGCGCCCCTTCGGCACTGACCGGCGCATGACGGGCCAGCGGCTGAAAAGCGTCGATCAAATCGAGCAAATACCCCTGCTGCGCCAGGGTGTCATCGCTATGCCACAGGGCATGGATCAGGGCGCAAATCTGCCGCGAACGCAGCGGATCGTGACGGGAGGCGTCAGCAAACCACCAGTGACGGATGCCTGTGACCTGCTCCAGCAGTTCAGGCTCCAGATAAATCATGCGATAGCGCCAGCCGTCAGCGGTTTCCGCCTCGCCGGTGTGCAGTTCATCAGGATTCATGGTGACGACGGAGTTCACCGGGGCGACGTGCTGCGCGCCGCGATAGCGAAAACGCTCGGCACCGGCTTCTATAGCGCCAATGCCGAAGGCTTCGTGGGTGTGCGGCTCAAAGGCGTAGCGGGAGATATGGGCCTGATACAGTTCGACGCCCGGTAACTGCGGCAGGTGCCGAAAACGGGCGCGGTCTTTCTCATCGCTGAACTGTTCCGGTACGCCTTGCACATTCACTCTCCGCCTGGGCCATGCCTTCATTATTAAGGATGACCCGGCGGCATGCTACAAAAATTAACCAGTTTGTAACAATTACAGTATGGCTTTGATGCTCGTGGCAATCGGCGTGGTCGGGCGACCAATCAGTTTGCTGAGCGTATGGCTGTCATCAAACAGACCGCCTTTAGACGCGCCGGTGTCGGAGTCCGCCAGCAGGCTGGCAAAGGCATCCGGCAGGCCGACACCGCGCAGGGCGGCGGCAAAATCAGCTTCGCTGAGGTTCTGATAGACCACGGTTTTACCGCTCTGCTTAGACAGTTCCGCCGCCAGCTCGCTCAGCGTCCAGGCCTGATCGCCCGCCAGTTCATACACCTTACCGGCATGGCCGTCTTCGCTGACCACTTTTGCAGCGGCAGCGGCGTAGTCCTCACGGGTTGCCGAGGCGATTTTACCGTCGCCCGCCGCGCCGATAAACACGCCGTGCGCCAGCGCAGGCGGAGCGCTGGCGAGATAGTTTTCGCTGTACCAGCCGTTACGCAGCAGGGCGTAAGGAATGCCGGAGGCGGCGAGCAGTTTCTCCGTTTCGATATGTTCTGCGGCGAGGCCGAGCGGTGAGGTATCCGCATGCAGCAGGCTGGTATAGGCAATGAAACTGACGCCTGCGGCTTTGGCTGCGTTGATCACATTGCGATGCTGAGCGGTGCGCTGACCCACTTCGCTGGAGGAGATGAGCAGCAGTTTCTCAACGCCTTCCAGCGCACGGGTTAATGCCGCTTCGTCGCCGTAATCCGCCTGACGAACGACAACGCCCTGTTGCGCCAGCGCGTCGGCTTTCGCGGGGTTACGCACAATGGCGACGATCTGGCTGGCGGGAACGGTTTTTTGCAGGGCGGCGACAGCTAACTGACCAAGCTGGCCGGTGGCTCCGGTAATAGCAATCATGGAAAACTCCTTCGTCTCTGGGTTGTGTTATGAGACACTACCACCCTGACTCACTTTTAGTAAGTACGTACAAAAAGGTTAGTATGAAGAAAGTTGAACGTCCTGCCACCCTCAGCGAGCAACTGCGTGACGGCAATTTATTCGCCGAGCAGTGTCCGTCCCGGGATGTGCTTAAACATGTGACCAGCCGCTGGGGGGTGTTGATCCTGGTGGCATTACGCGACGGCACGCACCGTTTCAGCGAACTGCGCCGCAAGATGGGTGGCGTCAGTGAGAAAATGCTGTCGCAAAGCCTGCAATGGCTGGAGCAGGACGGCTTTATCAATCGGGTGTCCTATCCGGTGGTGCCGCCCCATGTGGAGTACAGCCTGACGCCGCTGGGCGAGCAGGTGAGCGAGAAAGTGGCCGATCTGGCGGACTGGATCGAGCTGAATCTGCCGCAGGTGCTGGCGCTTCGCGACGAGCGTGCGGCGTAAACCGTGATATATGCCGGGTGGCGGCTTCGCCTTACCCGGCCTACGGGATGGTGAACATGTAGGCCCGGCAAGCCTGCGCCGCCGGGCGTTTAGTCGGTTGATGTGCGGCGTGATTTATTTGCCGCTTAAATCTAACTGATAAATCGCGAAACCGATGTCATCGGTGCCGGTATTTTTCATCGGATACTGCGCTTTCTCTTTGATAAAGGCCGCCGCTTTTTCCGACGGCGAGGTTTCAAAGCGAATATCGAGCGGCGCTTTACTGTGGATAGGGGCCAGACGCCAGTTGTTATCCGCCGCCGGGTGGATCTCGCCCGCGCGCGCCGACTCGTCGCCGATCCATTTCGCCAGCACCGCGCGGTTTTCATCCGGCGAGGCAAAAGCGATATGGCTGTCGCCGGTACCGGCAAACTTGCCGCCGTAAGCGCGGTAGTTATTGGTGGCGACAAGGAAGGTCGCCGCCGGATCGACAGCTTTGCCGTTGAAGGTCAGATCTTTAATGCGCTCCGCTTGCGGATTCACGCTCTGGCATTCACCGTCGTAACGCGCGGGCTGGGTGATGTCGATCTGATATTTTACGCCGTCGATGACATCGAAGTTATAGGTGCGGAAACCGTCCCAGTTGATCAGCGACTGCGGTTTGATGCTGTTCACATCGATCTGATTAAACTGCCCGGCGGAGCACTCCAGCCACTCTTTCAGTTCGCTACCGCTGACTTTCACCACCACCAGGGTGTTCGGATACAGATAGAGATCGGCGGCGTTACGGAAGGTAAGCTGGCCTTTTTCCACCTCAACAAAGCTCGCCGGATCGTTTTTACGACCACCCACTTTGAAGGGCGCGGCGGCAGACAGCACCGGCAGTTTCGCCAGATCCGGATCGCCCTGAATGAAATGCTCAACGTAGGCTTTTTGCGCGTTGTTCACCACCTGCACCGTCGGGTCGTCCTGCACCAGCGCCAGATAGCTGTACATGTTGTCGGCGGATTTGCCGATCGGCTTGCTGACAAATTCCCGCGTCGCGTCGTGGTCATGCTTCAGCACGTCCACCAGTTTGCTGTCTTCAGCGGCCAGCGATTTTTTCGCCACCGCGTCGTAAATCGGACGCGCTTCTGCTTTCGACTGCGTGACCTGCCACTTGCCGCTGTCATTGCTCAGCGTCAGATCCACCACGCCAAGATGATCGCCCCACATGCCCGGCATCACTGACGGCACGCCGTTCAGCTTGCCGTTCTCCACGTCTGCGCCCTTGATACTGGCGAAGTCTTTCGACGGGAAAACGGCATGGGCGTGGCCGAACAAAATGGTATCCACGCCCGGCACCTGACTTAAGTAGTACACAGAGTTTTCCGCCATCGCCTGATACGGATCGGCAGACAGGCCGGAGTGGGCCACTACCACCACCAGATCCGCGCCTTTCTCACGCATCTCCGGCACATAACGGCGCGCGGTTTCGGTGATGTCGTTGACCGTGACTTTACCGTCGAGATTGGCTTTATCCCAGGTCATGATCTGCGGCGGCACGAAGCCGATATAGCCGATACGCAGCCTATGCTCTTTACCGTCTTTATCTTTAACCTGAGTGTCTTTAATGATGTAAGGAGTGAACAGCGGCTTTTTGGTGTTAACGTCGATGATATTGGCGTTAACGTACGGGAATTTCGCCCCTGCCAGCGCGTTGTGCAAGAAATCCAGACCATAGTTGAATTCATGGTTGCCGAGGTTGCCCACCGCATAATCCAGGGTATTTAACGCCTTATAAACCGGGTGCACCTCGCCTTTTTTCAGTCCGTGGCTGGCAACATAATCGCCGAGCGGGCTGCCCTGGATCAGGTCGCCGTTATCCACCAGCACGCTGTTAGTGACTTCACTGCGGGCGGCGTTGATCAGGCTGGCGGTACGCACCAGGCCGAATTTTTCTGTCGCGCTATCTTTGTAGTAATCGAAGTCCATCATATTGCTATGCAAATCAGTGGTTTCCATAATGCGGAGATCCACCGTTGCGGCCTGCACGCTGGCGGCGATCAGCGTGGCCAGGAGCGTTGCGCTAAACTTAATCATCAGAGATGTCCTTTTTAAGATCTAAGCCACAAAAGAGAATGTATTTACATTTTGTTGCTTACAGAATTGTGAATCTTGCCATAAAAGTTGCCATGGAAACCGGAATCACTATCACAGATGGCGGATCCCTTTATGATGCGATATAAGTAAAACAACGAGTTAACCCACTGAAATAAAAAAGAGGTGGACGATGTTAGATGCAATTTGTCAGCTTGCCCGCGAGGCAGGGGATGCGATTATGCAGGTGTACGACGGCCATCAGCCGATGGACGTCACCAGTAAAACCGATGACTCACCCGTAACGGCGGCAGACATTGCCGCTCATCAAATTATTGTGCAGGGGCTGGTGGCATTAACGCCGGATATTCCTGTGCTCTCGGAAGAAGATCCGCCGTCCTGGGAAATTCGTCAGCACTGGCAGCGCTACTGGCTGGTGGATCCGCTGGACGGCACCAAAGAATTTATCAAACGCAACGGCGAGTTCACGGTGAACATTGCGCTGATCGAAAACGGCAAGCCGGTGCTCGGCGTGGTCTACGCGCCGGTGCTTAACGTGATGTACAGCGCCGCCGACGGCAAAGCCTGGAAAGAAGAGAGCGGCATCCGCAAGCCCATTCAGGTGCGCGATGCCCGTCCGCCGCTGGTGGTGATCAGCCGCTCGCACAGTGATGATGAGCTGAAAGAGTACCTGCAACAGCTGGGCGAGCACCAGACCACGTCCATTGGCTCGTCGCTGAAATTCTGCCTGGTGGCAGAAGGGCAGGCGCAGCTTTATCCGCGCTTTGGGCCGACCAACGTCTGGGATACGGCGGCGGGCCATGCGGTGGCCGCCGCCGCCGGGGCGCACGTTCACGACTGGCAGGGTAAAACCCTTGACTATACGCCGCGTGAATCCTTCCTCAACCCCGGCTTCCGGGTTTCTATTTACTGAGCAACTGGCGCAGCAGGGCGACCACCTGCTGCGCTTCGGCTGGCGTCAGCGCGCCATCTTTCGCCCACTGGACCCGTCCGTCTTTATCCAGCACCGCCACCGCAGAGCTTTCTTCATCCAGTTGCCAGGCTTTACGCGCCACGCCGTCGCTGTCGACGATAAACTGTGACCAGGGATAGAGCTTTTTATTGCTCTCAATGCTGCTGCGCACAAACATCGCCGAACCGGGAATGGCATCATCGGTATTAATGATGGTGGTGGTCTGGTAACGGTCGTGGGGCAAATTCGCCGATTTGATCGCTTCGATCAGCGCGGCATTTTTCTCTTTTGCTGACGAACGACCGGCAATATGTTGCACCACCCGCACTTTTCCAGGCAGCTGCGCGCTGTTCCATTTTTTGTAGCTAAACTCATTATTACTGAGGATCAGCTCCCCTCTGTCGGCGATGCCGACCGGCGGAACGCGCTGATTGTTCTCAAAGCGATGGGCAGAGGCCATCAATGGCAGGAGCAGGCAGGTGGCTGCCAGCAGAGTGCGTAAGGTCATGAGGTTTCCTTCTGTATTATTGTTTGCAGGTGATCCGACCACTTGGTCTTAACATTTTAATCATAAGTGCGATCAATGGTGTTTTCCCGCAATCCCGGTGCCACTTTGCGGCGTAACGCACACATCTGTAAAAAAACGACGACTTATACTGCCTCTGATTAAGCATGGAAAAGAATATTCTGATTAATTGTCATGAAACGGTAAATAACCTGCTGCAAACTGGGTAACAGGTGGTTTGTGATCTATAGTCATTGGGCAACAAAATTTGCGTTCATAACAGTCGGTCCGATTGTGGTACCGCAAGGGCGTAGACTCAGCAGAAGAGAGACAACAATGAAAATTTTCCAACGTTACAACCCGCTTCAGGTAGCAAAATACGTAAAAATCCTGTTTCGTGGACGGTTGTACATCAAGGACGTCGGGGCTTTCGAGTTTGATAAGGGTAAAATCCTGCTGCCGAAAGTAAAAGACAAACAGCATTACTCCGTAATGTCTGAAGTTAACCGCCAGGTACTGCGTTTGCAGTCTGATTTGGCGTAATCGATGTGCTATGCAGTAATTAGTGAATAACTAAAATGCAAACGGCCCCTGAAGGGGCCGTTGATGTTTCTGGCACAGGTAAAAGTTATGCCGCGCCTTTCTCACTGCCATCCGGCATCTTCGGCACCAGCACCGTTGGCTTGCTGTCGATACGCGTCACCAGCAGCTGATCGATGCGGAAGTTATCAATATCCACCACTTCGAACTTAAAGCCGTTGAATTTCACCGAGTCGGTGCGTTTCGGGATTTTACGCAGCATGAACATCATAAAACCGCCGATGGTTTCATAGTTGCCGGACTGCGGGAACTCGTCGATATCCAGTACGCGCATCACGTCGTCAATCGGCGTACCGCCGTCAATCAGCCATGAGTTCTCGTCACGCGCTACGATCTGCTCTTCCTGACCCTGGCCTACCAGATCGCCCATCAGCGTGGTCATCACATCGTTCAGCGTGATAATGCCCACCACCAGCGCGTATTCATTCATGATCACCGCGAAGTCTTCACCCGCCGCTTTGAAACTTTCCAGCGCTTCCGAAAGCGTCAGCGTATCCGGCACGATCAGGGTGTTGCGGATCTGCACGCCGTTCACCAGCGTCAGGCTCTGGTTGCCAATTACACGGTTCAGCAGATCCTTGGAATCCACATAGCCGATGATATGGTCAATATCTTCATTACAGACGAGGAATTTGGAGTGCGGATGCTGCGCCACTTTATTCTTCAGGCTCTGCTCATCTTCATGCAAATCGAACCAGATGATGTTCTCGCGCGAGGTCATGGACGACGGCACGGTACGGGATTCCAGTTCAAAGACGTTCTCGATAAGCTCGTGCTCCTGCTTACGCAGCACGCCCGCCAGCGCGCCCGCTTCCACCACCGCATAAATATCGTCGGAGGTGATGTCATCTTTGCGCACCATCGGCAGTTTGAAAATGCGGAAAATCACGTTTGCCAGGCCATTAAAGAACCACACCAGCGGCGTGAAGATAAACAGGCAGAAGCGCATCGGGTTGATGATGCGCAAAGCCACCGCTTCTGGCGCAATCATACCGATGCGTTTCGGAGTGAGATCCGCAAACAGGATGAACATACTGGTAACAAGGGTGAAGGAGATCATAAAGCTCAGCTGATCCGCCAGCTCCGGTGACATGAAGTTGATTAGCACGCTGTAGAAGGCCGGGGAGAACGCCGCATCGCCCACGATACCGCCGAGAATGGCGACCGCATTCAGGCCGATTTGCACCACCGTAAAGAACATACCCGGCGTTTCCTGCATTTTCAGGATGCGCATGGCATTGATATTGCCCTCATCGGCCAGCAGCTTAAGTTTAATTTTACGGGACGCCGCGAGCGAAATCTCCGACAGCGAGAAAAACGCACTCACAGCGATCAGACAGAGTATTAGTAAAATACTGTTTAACATATCTTATCCAGCCATAGGCCAGATCCTCGAAAGGGGGAAGGTTGAAAATCTATGTGGTAAAGCTAAGTAAAAGCGGGCCGTGGAAGGTTGACCCGCAATTTCAGGGGGTAGTATAGCCTAAGGCAGCGTTGGGTTGCCAGAACGGGCTTGGTCAGTAATACACCGCCTTCATTGCGCCAGGCTTATCCATTGCCGGATCTGCGAGGAGCGGTAGATCGCCTCGACTATCGCCTGCGCGCATGCGGCATCCTCAAGGGAGATATGCACAGGCCGTGTGGGATCGCGCACGGTGGCATAAAACTGCTGGATCGCCCGCCGGTGGCCGTCGCCCCAGTAGTTTCTGGCATCGCCTTCAGGCGGCGTATCCTGCGCCAGCAGCGTGCGGGCATTGCCGGTAATGCGCCAGAGCTGATTTTCCTCCAGCCGTAAGCGTCCCCGTTCGCCGTCGATCTCAAGGGAAAGCGCGGCATCTGCTGAGTAGCAGGTGGTGGCATGAAACACGCCATACGCCCCGCCGCTGAATTCCAGCGTCGCCATCGCGCTGTCTTCCGTCTCGATCACCCCGCTTAATAAAGTGCTGTCGACCACGCCTTTCACCCGCGTCACGCCGCCCGCGAACCACTGCATCAGATCGAGGGTGTGGATCGCCTGGTTGATCAGCAGGCTGCCGCCCTCGGTGGCAAAGCGTCCGCGCCAGCCGCCAGGCCTGTAGTAATCCCCGCCGCGCGACCACGTCAGGCTGGCCTTCATGCCCCGCAGTTGGCCGATGCCGCCATCCGCCAGCTGCGCCCGGATCGCCTGGCTGGTGGGGTTATAGCGATTCTGAAAGCACAGGCCGAGCACGCCCTCAGCACCGGCAGCCGCTTCACGGATCTGCGCCACCTCTGCCAGCGACAGGCCGACCGGCTTTTCGCTGAACACCTGCTTTCCGGCGGCAAGCGCCGCGATGATCATCTCCCGGTGCAGATGGTGCGGCGTACAGATATGTACCGCGTCGATGTTCATATCCGTGAGCATCTCACGATAATCCTGATAAAAGCGGCAGCCGTAGCGGCGGGCCAGCGCCGCGCCTTTTTCAGCGTCAATGTCCACCAGCGCGCGCAGCGCCACCCCAGGCGTATGTCGCAGCGCCGCCACGTGACAGCCGTGGATTGCCCCCGCGCCCGTAATGGCGACGTTAAGCCTGTCCATTTACGCCTCCGGCTGACGGGCGTTCGCCAGCATTTGCGCCCGTACGCACAGCTCTGCCGCTTTGAACGCGTGAGCCTGGGTCATGGCGTTTTCGGTGCGGTGCAGACAGTCGAGTATCAGCGCGCCAAAATAGGGGAAGCCAATTTTTCCGGCGACGGGATAACGGAATTCGCCCGCCTGATTCACCAGATAGACCACGTCCTGCTCGCCGCGCGACAGGTCGATGTATTTGCGGATCTCGATATAACCTTCGGTGCCGAGCAGCGTCAGGCGGCCGTCGCCCCAAGTGGACAGTCCGTCCGGCGTGAACCAGTCACAGCGGAAATAGCCGCTCGCGCCGTTCTCCCCCGCCAGCATGGCATCGCCAAAATCCTCAAAGGTGGGGTACTGCGGATGGTTAACATTGCGCACCTGGCTTGCCAGAATGCGCGCGTCCTGGTTGCCGGTATAAAACAGAAACTGTTCGATCTGATGGCTGCCGATGTCGCAGAGAATGCCGCCATAATAGCGGCGATCGTAGAACCAGTCCGGGCGGCCGTGGCCTTCGCGGTGCGGCCCAGTGCCGAGCGTCTGGATCACCCGACCAATCGCCCCCTGCGCCACCAGTTGTCCGGCAAAGACCGCGCTTTCCACATGCAGCCGCTCGCTGTAGTAGACCGCGTATTTGCGCCCGGTTTTCGCCACCATCGCCTTCGCGTCCGCCAGCTGTTCCAGGCTGATAAGCGGCGCTTTGTCGGTGAAATAATCTTTTCCGGCGGCCATTACCTTAAGCCCCAGCGGGCAGCGTTCCGATGGAACCGCCGCTGCCGCCACCAGCTTCACCTCAGGATCGTTGAGAATGGCGTCCAGCGACGCTGCCGCCTGCGCCTGCGGATACTGCTGACAGAATTTTTCGACCTTCGCCGCATCCGGATTGTAAACCCATTTCAGGGTCGCGCCTGCCTCCGTCAGGCCGTTGCACATACCGTAAATATGCCCGTGATCGAGCGCCACGGCGGCAAAGACAAATTCCCCGGGCACCACCACCGGCTGCGGTTTGCCCGTCGGGGCATAATGCATTCCATCCTGCTTGTTCATCTCTGTCTCCTTTGGCAATCACCAGGTACCGGAAGCGTCCAGGGTGCGGTTTTCAACGTTTTTCTCTGCCGATTGCGCGATGCGCTCCTGCAACAGTTGCAGATAGCGCGCTTCGTCCAGCGGCAGTTCAACCCAGTCGTCCGTCCAGGTGGAGAGGTGCATGGCGTTGGAGAGCGTCAGGCCGTGGATGCCTTCACAGCCTGGCGCTATCAGCGGCTCGCCGCGCAGAATGGCGGCGGTGAAATTGGCGGTAATAACCTGATGATCGCTGCACGGCGCGGCGACGGGTAGGGTAACTTGCCAGCATTCCGGCTCGCCAAAACCGTGCTGCCAGCGGGCATTGAAGTCCGGTTCGGATTCGCGCAGACGCCAGAAGCGTAAAGCGCCGTCTTCCACCACCACTTTGCCGCGATCGCCTGCGATCTCCAGGCGATTAGTCCCCGGCGTTTCGGCGACGCTGGTAATAAACACGCCGGTTGCGCCGTTGGCGTATTCGGCGTAGGCGGTAACCTCATCTTCCACTTCAATCTGCCGGCGCTTGCCGAAGTGACAAAACGCCCGCAGGCGCACCGGCATCCCCACCAGCCACTGCCAGAGATCGAGCTGGTGCGGATCCTGATTCAGCAGCACGCCGCCGCCTTCGCCTTTCCACGTCGCCCGCCAGCCGCCGGAGTTGTAATAGCTCTGCGAGCGATACCAGTTGGTGATGATCCAGGTCGAGCGGCGAATTTCTCCCAGTTCGCCGCTGACAATCAGATCCTTCACTTTCTGATACAGCGGCATCGGGCGCTGGTTGTACATGATGCCGAACACCACATCGCACTCGCGCGCGCAGGCGTTCATCTCCCGCACCTGAGCGGTGTAGACGCCCGCCGGTTTTTCGCACAGCGTATGGATACCCTGGCGCATCGCCATCATCGACAGCCGGGGATGATCGTAGTGCGGCGTGGCGACGATCACCGCGTCGATAAGCCCGCTTTGCAGCATCGCCCGGGCGTCATCAAACAGCGGCACGGCCTCGCCCACCAGCGCGCGTATCGCCGCATGTTTCGCAGAATTGTTATCACAGACGGCGGCAAGGCAGGCGTCGCCGATTTTTCCGGCCAGCAGATAGCGGGCGTGCACCGTGCCGATATTGCCGATGCCGATAATGCCAAAACGAACCTTTTTCATTGCTCACCTTTGGGGATCAGGGGGAATAACGGGAAAATAGAGACGCGGCAAACCGGCGACAAACACAATTTGTGAGAATGCTCGCAGGGAGGCGAGGAAACTGCGCGGCACTCTGAAAAAGGGTTTTAAAATCATCATACTGGCGCTGCAAAAATTTGCAGGCATTGATTGCGAGCAGGATCACACTATGGCAGGAAAGCTGAAAATGGACGCCATTGCCGCGCAGACGGGCTACTCCGTCAGCACCGTCTCGCGGGTATTAAGCGGCAAAGCCGCCACCAGCGCGAAGGCGCGTGAGACGATTGTCAGCTGCGCGCGGCGGCTCGGCGTGCTCGATGCGCTGGCCTGCGGCCGTCTGCTGATCAACGACATTGCCGTATTCGCCCCGGCACGCACTTTCAGCATGGGTGGCGATCCCTTTTATCACGCGGTGACGCGCGGTATTGCCGGGGCCACCGCCGCCCATGATGTTCACCTGAGCTATTGCAGCCTGGAGGAGCAGGACGCCGATCTGGCGCGCTTTCTGGCAAAAGCGGGCCATAAAAATATCAGCGCGCTGATCATTATCGGCATCGACGATCCGGCGGTTCACCGGCTGGCGCAGACGCTCGGTAAACCCTGCGTGCTGATCAACGCCAGTAACCGTGAAAGCCGCCTCGACGCGGTGTCGCCGGATCACCGCGCCATCGGTTTTAACGCCGCGCGGCATCTGCTGGCCCACGGGCACCGGCGCATTCTCACCATCACCACCCTGCGGCGCGAAACCCTGTCTGTGCGGCTGGAAGGCATCCTGGAGGCGTACCGTCATTTTCATGTGGCCTTTGAGGCGGCAACAGATCTGCTGGTGACGGAAGGCTTTGGCGGCGACGAGGCCGCCCAACGGCTGGCGCAGTGGTATGACACCCGGCCTGCGGATCAGTGGCCGCAGGCGCTGCTGTGCGGCAGCGCCGATATGACGGCGGGTATTCAGCGGATGCTGGCGCAGCGCGGGCTGCAGGTACCGCAGGATGTGTCGCTTATCAGCACGGATGTGGAAGGGCAACTGGACGGCAGCGTGACCGGTATTGCGGTGCCCTGCCGTGAGCTGGGCGTGGAGGCGGTACATCTGTTACAGACACGGCTTAACCGCCCGCAGGCCCCGGTGTTTAATCTGCTGCTACCGGGGCGGCTGGTGGAGTTCGGGACGGTCAGCCAGGCGACCCGCCATGCAGCGCAGGCGGGGTAAGCTTACGCCGTGCCCTGCGGTGGCAGACAGACGCCGATACCGCCGATACCGCAGTAGCCGTACGGGTTTTTATGCAGATACTGCTGGTGATCATCTTCCGCATAGTAAAACGGCCCGGCGGTCTTGATTTCGGTGGTGACCGTGCGGTCATCCCCCGCCGCGCGCATGGCGGCCTGGAAACGCTCAAGGCTGGCTTTCGCCGCGGCGTCCTGTTCCGGCGTCAGGGGGTAAATCGCCGAGCGGTACTGGGTGCCGTGATCATTGCCCTGACGCATCCCCTGAGCGGGATCGTGATTTTCCCAGAACACCTGCAACAGCTGTTCATAGCTGATAACGTTCGGATCGTAGACCACGCGCACGGCTTCGGCATGGCCGGTCTGGCCGCTGCACACTTCGCGGTAGGTCGGGTTCGGCGTGTAACCGCCCATATAGCCTGCGGCGGTGCTGTAAACGCCGGGTAAAACCCAGAACAAACGTTCAACGCCCCAGAAGCAGCCCATGGCGAAAAATGCGACGTCCATCCCGTCCGGGACATGCGTCATCGAGTGTTCATTGACCGCATGCAGACTGGCAACCGGCATCGGCGTGTTACGGCCCGGCAGTGCATCCGACTGAGTAACAAGGTGTTTTTTATCAAATAGACTCACGGTGTGGCCTCCGGGGAAAGGGAATTGTGGTTAGGGTTGTAACGGCGCTCGTCTTTTAACACAATAAGTGCCTTAAATACGGCTAAATTTAAACATAAGAAATATTGAGGTTGTCGTCTGTTTTTCAACCCGCATTGTTGAATTATTGTTAAGCCGGGAGCGGCATTTTGGTTTCCTTCCAGGGCCAGGACAAGGATATTCAGGAGAGAACGTGCCACAGATCCGTCTTATAGGTATTGCCACTTTACTGCTGGCAAGCGGTCACGCCTTTGCGGCAAACGTCCGTTTGCAGGTAGAGGGGTTATCAGGCGCGCTACAAAAAAACGTCCGCGCACAGCTGTCGACGATTGAAAGCGATGAGGTCACCCCCGATCGCCGCTTTCGCGCTCGCGTGGATGACGCCATCCGTGACGGTCTGAAAGCGCTTGGCTACTACGAGCCGACCATTGAATTTGATCTGCGCCCGCCGCCGGCCAAAGGTCGCCAGGTGCTGATCGCCCGCGTATCGCCGGGCGAACCGGTGCGTATCGGCGGTACGGATGTGATCCTGCGCGGCGGCGCCCGCACCGATCATGACTATCTCGACCTGCTGAAAACCCGTCCGGCTACCGGCACCGTACTGAATCATCACGATTACGACAGCTTTAAAAAATCTCTCACCAACGTTGCCCTGCGCAAAGGCTATTTCGACAGCAAGTTTAATAAAAGCCAGCTGGGCGTCGCCCTCGATCGCCATCAGGCGTTCTGGGATATTGATTACGACAGCGGCACGCGCTACCGCTTTGGTGAAGTGACTTTCGAAGGCTCGCAAATTCGCGATGAGTACCTGCAAAATCTGGTGCCCTTTAAGGAGGGCGATTATTACCAGACCAAAGACCTGGCAGAGCTGAACCGGCGTCTGTCCGCCACCGGCTGGTTTAACTCGGTGATCGTCGCGCCGGAATTTGAAAAGTCGCGCAAAACCAAAGTGCTGCCGCTGCATGGCGTGGTATCGCCGCGCACGGAAAACACCATTGAAACCGGCGTGGGTTACTCCACCGACGTCGGGCCGCGGGTGAAGGCGTCGTGGAAAAAGCCGTGGATGAACTCTTACGGCCACAGCCTGATCACCAACGCCAGTATTTCCGCCCCGGAACAGCAACTGGATTTCAGCTACAAAGTACCGCTGCTGAAAAATCCGCTGGAGCAGTATTACCTGGTGCAGGGCGGCCTTAAGCGCACCGATCTGAACGATACGGAAGCGGATTCCACCACGCTGGCGGTGTCCCGCTACTGGGATCTCTCCAGCGGCTGGCAGCGAGCCATTAACCTGCGCTGGAGTCTCGATCACTTTACCCAGGGCAACGTTACCAACACTACCATGCTGCTCTATCCGGGTGTAATGATCAGCCGTACCCGCTCGCGCGGCGGCCTGATGCCGACCTGGGGCGACTCCCAGCGCTACTCCATTGATTACTCCAACACCGCATGGGGTTCGGACGTCGATTTCTCGGTGTTGCAGGCGCAGAACGTCTGGATCCGCACCCTTGCCGACCGCCATCGCTTTGTGGCGCGCGGCAATCTCGGCTGGATCGAGACCGGCGATTTCGACAAAGTGCCGCCGGATCTGCGCTTCTTCGCCGGGGGCGATCGCAGTATCCGCGGTTATAAATACAAATCCATTTCGCCGAAGGATGACGACGGCAAGCTGAAAGGGGCGTCGAAACTGGCGACCGGCTCGCTGGAGTACCAGTACAACGTCACCGGGAAATGGTGGGGCGCGACCTTCATCGACAGCGGCGAAGCGGTGAGCGACATTCGCCGCAGCGATTTCAAAACCGGCGCGGGCGTCGGCGTACGCTGGCAGTCGCCGGTCGGCCCCATTAAGCTCGATCTCGCCGTGCCCATCGGCGACAAAGACGAACACGGATTACAGTTTTACATCGGTCTGGGGCCTGAATTATGAGTTTGTGGAAGAAAATAAGCCTCGGCGTACTGATCTTCATCCTGCTGCTGCTGGGCACCGTCGCCTTTCTGGTGGGCACCACTACCGGCCTGCATACGCTGTTTAAAGCGGCGAACCGCTGGGTGCCAGGGCTGGAAATTGGCCAGGTCACCGGCGGCTGGCGCGATCTGCATCTGAAAAATCTTAGCTACACCCAGCCTGGCGTGGCGGTTAACGCCGGGGATATTCATCTGGCGGTAAAGCTCGGCTGCCTGCGTGACTTCAGCCTGTGCGTTAACGATCTGTCGCTGAAAGACATCAACGTGGCGATAGACAGCAAGAAAATGCCGAAGTCGGAACAGGTGGAAGAAGAGGATACCGGCCCGCTGGATCTCTCCACACCTTACGCCATCACCTTAAGCCGCGTGGCGCTCAATAACATCAACATTAAAATCGACGACACCACCGTGTCGGTGATCGAATTCACCAGCGGGCTGAACTGGCAGGAGAAAAACCTGACGCTGAAGCCAACGAATTTGCAGGGCCTGCTGATCGCGCTGCCGAAAGTGGCGGAGGTGGCGCAGGAAGAGGTGGTGGATCCGAAGATCAATAACCCTCACCCGGATGAAAAGCCGCTTGGCGAAACGCTGAAAGAGCTGTTCTCGAAGCCGGTACTGCCGGAGATGACCGATGTGCACCTGCCGCTGAATCTCAATATCGAGGAGTTTCGCGGCGAATCCCTGCGTCTGACCGGCGATACCGATATTCTGGTGCGCACCATGCTGCTGAAAGTCAGTACGCAGGACGGCAATATGGCGCTTGATGCGCTGGATATCGACTCGAACCAGGGCACGGTGAACGCCACCGGTACCGCGCAGCTCAGCAATAACTGGCCGGTGGATCTGACACTGAACAGCACGCTGAACGTCGATCCGCTGAAAGGCGAAAAAGTGAAGCTCAAGGTCGGCGGCGCGCTGCGTGAAACCCTCGATGTCGGCATCAATCTTTCCGGTCCGGTGGATATGGTACTGCGCGCGCAAACTCAGCTCGCCGAAGCGGGTCTGCCCCTGAATCTGGAAGTGGTGAGCGAACAGCTGTACTGGCCCTTTACCGGCGAGCGGCAGTATCAGGCCGACGATCTGAAGCTGAAGCTCAGCGGCAAAATGACCGATTACACCCTGTCGTTCCGCACGGCGGTCAAAGGGCAGAGCGTACCGCCCGCCACCATCCTGCTGGATGCGAAGGGCAATGAGCAGCAGATCAATCTCGACAAGCTGACCGTCGCGGCGCTGGAGGGGAAAACCGAGCTGAAAGCGCTGCTCGACTGGCAGCAGGCGATCAGCTGGCGCGGCGATCTGACGCTCAACGGCATCAATACCGCCAAAGAATTCCCGGACTGGCCGTCAAAACTGAACGGCGCGATCAAAACCCGCGGTAGCCTGTACGGCGGCAGCTGGCAGATGGATGTCCCGCAGCTGAAAATCACCGGCAACGTCAAACAAAACAAAGTGAATGTGGAAGGTTCCCTGAAAGGGAACAGCTATCTGCAATGGGTGATCCCTGGTCTGCATCTGCAACTGGGGCCGAACAGCGCCGACGTCAAAGGCGAGCTGGGCGTTAAAGATCTTAACCTTGATGCGGTGATAAACGCGCCGGGGCTGGATAACGCGCTGCCGGGTCTGGGCGGCACGGCGAAAGGTCTGGTGAAAGTGCGCGGCACCGTCGATGCGCCGCAGGTGCTGGCGGATATTACCGCCCGTGCGCTGCGCTGGCAGGAGCTGTCGGTCGCCAGCGTGCGTGTGGATGGCGATGTGAAATCCACCGATCAGATCGCCGGTCACCTCAACGTGCGCGCCGAGCGCATTGCGCAGCCGGGCGTTAACCTGAGCCTGGTACAGCTGGATGCAAAAGGCAGCGAAAAGCAGCACGAGCTGCAACTGCGTGTACAGGGTGAGCCGGTATCCGGCCAGCTTAAACTGGCGGGCAGCTTTGACCGCGCCACCCAGCGCTGGAAAGGCAATCTGAGCGACACCCGCTTCGCCACCCCGGTCGGCCCCTGGTCCCTCAACCGGGCGATTGCGCTGGATTACCGTAACAGCGAGCAGAAGATCAGCATCGGGCCGCACTGCTGGACTAACCCGAATGCAGAACTGTGCGTACCGCAAACTATCGATGCCGGGGCCGAAGGGCGCGCGGTGGTGAACCTTAATCGCTTCGATCTGGCGATGGTAAAACCCTTTATGCCGGACGCCACCCAGGCCAGCGGCATTTTCAGCGGCAAAGCCGACGTCAGCTGGGATACAACGAAAGAGGGCCTGCCGCAGGGGGAAGTGACCCTCTCCGGGCGCAACGTGCGCGTGACGCAAACCATCAACGACGCGCCGCTGCTGGTGGCCTTCGACACGCTTAACCTTAACGCGCGGCTGCGGGATAACCGCGCCGATCTCGGCTGGATGATGCGGCTGACCAATAACGGTCAGTTTGATGGCCAGGTGCAGATCACCGATCCGCAGGGGCGGCGTAATCTGGGCGGCAACGTTAATATCCGCAACTTCTCTATCGGCATGGTCAACGCCATCTTCTCCCGCGGCGAAAAAGCGGCGGGTACGCTGAGCGCCAATCTGCGCCTCGCCGGGGATGCGCAAAGCCCGCAGCTCTTCGGGCAGATGCAGCTGAACGGCGTGGATATCGACGGCAACTTTATGCCGTTCGACATGCAGCCGAGCCAGCTGGCGATGAACTTCAACGGCCAGCGCTCCACATTGCAGGGCGTCGTGCGCACCCAGCAGGGGCAGATCAACCTCAGCGGCGATGCGGACTGGAGCCAGCTGGATAACTGGCGCGCGCGGGTTGCCGCCAAAGGCAGCAAAGTACGCATCACCGTACCGCCGATGATCCGCCTGGATGCCTCGCCGGACGTGGTGTTTGTCGCCACGCCGGATCTGTTCACCCTCGACGGCAGCATTGATATTCCGTGGGCGCGCATCGTGGTGCACGACGTGCCGGAGAGCGCGGTCGGCGTATCCAGCGACGAAGTGATGCTCAATGCCAACCTGGAGCCGGAGAAACCGCAGTCCGCCAGCATCCCGATCAACAGTAACCTGATCGTGCATGTGGGCAATAACGTACGTATGGACGCCTTTGGCCTGAAAGCGCGTCTGAACGGCGATTTAAAAGTTGCGCAGGATAATCAAGGGCTTGGCCTGAACGGGCAAATAAATATCCCTGAAGGGCGCTTCCATGCCTACGGTCAGGATTTGATTGTGCGCAAAGGTGAGTTATTGTTCTCGGGCCCACCGGATCAACCTTTACTTAACATTGAAGCGATCCGTAACCCCGAGGCCACCGAAAACGACGTTATCGCAGGCGTACGGGTGACAGGTACCGCCGATGAACCTAAGGCGGAGATCTTCTCCGACCCGGCGATGTCGCAGCAGGAAGCGCTTTCTTATTTACTGCGCGGCCAGCCGCTCGACAGCGATCAGAGCGACAGCGCGGCAATGACCTCGGCCCTTGTTGGCCTGGGGGTTGCACAAAGTGGGCAGGTTGTGGGTAAAATCGGCGAGACGTTCGGCGTCAGCAATCTGGCACTGGATACTGCCGGGGTGGGGGACTCCTCCCAGGTGGTGGTCAGTGGCTACGTACTGCCGGGTCTGCAGGTGAAGTATGGGGTGGGTATTTTTGATTCTCTGGCAACGCTCACGCTGCGCTATCGCCTGATGCCTAAGCTTTATCTCGAAGCGGTGTCTGGCATAGATCAGGCACTTGATTTGCTCTATCAGTTTGAGTTTTAGCAATGCGAATATTTGTCTACGGCAGTTTACGACGCAAGCAAGGCAACAGCCACTGGATGACCAACGCTCAGTGGCTGGGCGATCATAATGTTGAAGATTTTCGACTGTACAGTCTGGGTCACTACCCTGGCGCGGTGCCCGGTGCGGGCCATGTGCAGGGGGAAGTCTATCGTATCGATTCGGCGACCCTTGCCGAACTGGATGCGCTACGCACCGCAGGCGGTGAGTATAAACGTCAGTTGATCCAGACACCGTACGGCAGTGCATGGATGTACGTGTACCAGCGTCCGGTCGACGGGCGCACCTGGATTGAAACGGGAAACTGGCTGGATCGGGACCGGTATTAATACAACGCCACCTTCGGGTGGCGTTGTTTTTTGTTGTTCTGCTAAAGCAGAAATGTGGACGATTCCGCAGACATAATATAATGCCTTATCCCACTATATCTCGTATGTCAAAAGGAGACAGAGGGATAATAAGGGATGAGTAATATTGTTTACCTGAAAATAACAGGGCAGCAACAGGGCGATATTTCTGATGGATGCGGTACGACTGAATCCATAGGGAATCGATGGCAAAATGGACATGAGAATGAAATTTTAACGCTTTCATTAACTAATCAATTAACGAGTACTCGTAACAACGCTAACTACAGAGAACTATTTTTTAATAAACTCATTGATAAAAGTTCGCCGTTACTGGTCAATTCACTAGTCAATAATGAGCAACTCTTTCTTGAATTCTTCTTTTACAGGCTAAACCGGTACGGGCGATGGGATAAATACTACTTTATCCAACTCAGAGGCGTCAGGCTCTCCGCAATTAGTAGTTGCTTCACTAATAATAATTTTGATACGGAAATGGTGTCCGTCAGATATAGTTATATTCTGTGCAAACATCTTATCAGTAATACTGAATTTTACTCGCTCGTATTCCCTGAGGATTACAACCAGCTCTTTGTCCCCTCTACGCCCAACAAACCCGGCACGATTAATAGTGCCGCGGCTGGACGTCTGTTGGCCGCAGGCGGCATTTATAATGGCAATATTCAAGGTTTCAGAGAGACCGCCGAGAAACTGGGCGGTGATGCCGTTCGGGGTTACGACCAGGTACTGAATCAAAAAACGGTCGGCGCGGCAATAGCCGTCGCCTCTGTCGCCGCAGGCCTGGGAGTTGGAAGGCTCGGTATAGCCAGCGAGCTGGCACAGCTTGAAAAAACAACCCCAGGCCTGCATGTGCTGGGCAAAATTGAAGGGGAGTATTCGGCGATAAATCCAGGCCCGTTATTATCAAAGTATGCAAAAACATTTGCGGGAGGCGTATATAAAGAGATTACGCTATCGCAGGATACGGTGTTCTACCGCAGTGGAAGGGAGGGACGCGAGTGGGGAGAATTTCTGGCCTATGAGCAGCCGCTTGGCGTATTGCAGTCGCGTATTGATAAAGCGATACGCCCCGTTTGGCCGGATGGAGGAAAATCTCCTGCTAATCGATTTTATGAACTGCAAATCCCGGTCGGGACAAAGGTCTATGTCGGGAAGGTCGGTTATCAAACCGATCTCTATTCAGGCGGGACAGAACAGGTCGTCGTTCTTTCTCCCTGGGCAATTCCTGAAGCAAAGGTATTGAGTAACGGAGTTTTAAAATGAAAAGTGAAATTAAACGCACCATTGAAAAAATGATCCCGCTTCTTGTATTCGGTGAAGAGGATAACTGGGTCAGATTCTTCGAGCGCGCGCTGCTTGAACTGGATCGGGATTATGAAGAGACGGTCGATATTTTAAAAAGGCAGTTTGGCGGGATGGGGTCCTTTAATGACGTGGTATTACATAAAAACTGCATCCCCTTGCTGGCAGAAAATGATGAGCTGAAAGCGCTGAAGCAGCAATTGTTCGAATTACTTGAAGCGGAGATTGAATCAAGGAGCAAACGTTAATCGCTGACAGGCAGGGCGAACGCCCTGCCTGAAAGGAAATTATTTCTTCGCCGCGCGCTCGAAAGAAGCCACGATTTCAGCTTTAGCCGCTTCTGCGTTGTCCCAGCCGTCCACTTTCACCCATTTGCCTTTTTCGAGATCTTTATAGTGCTCGAAGAAGTGAGTGATCTGCGCTTTCAGCAGTTCCGGCAGGTCGTTCACATCTTTGATGTGATCGTATTCTTTGCTCAGTTTGGTGTGCGGAACCGCAACCAGCTTGGCGTCTTCGCCCGCTTCGTCGGTCATTTTCAGCACGCCAACCGGACGGCAGCGTACAACAGAGCCTGGCTGTAACGGGTACGGCGTCGGTACCAGCACGTCTACCGGGTCGCCGTCCAGAGACAGGGTGTTGTTGATGTAGCCGTAGTTGCACGGATAGAACATTGCAGTCGACATGAAGCGGTCAACGAAAAGCGCGCCGGTGTCTTTGTCGATTTCGTATTTGATCGGATCGGCATTGGCCGGGATCTCGATAACAACGTAGATGTCTTCTGGCAGATCTTTGCCGGCAGGTACGTTCAATAAGCTCATGTTTGTTTCCTTTAAAATGTGTGCAAACAAGTGCCGGGTATTATAGCTAACTCCCTGGGAAAGTCTCTGGCTGTTTTCAGCCGTGTCGTCTGTTGATAACGGATTCAGGAGCAATCTGACGCGCGGATTGTCCATAAAGTTAGCTGCATACTGAATAAATTTGTGGAAGCGTTTACACAGCGCGATTTGCGACCACGTCAAACGCAAAAATTCCGCAAATGCCAGGTATGTCATAGGTCTGTTAAAACATCACTTTTCGCGCGCTGGATCTCATCTGGTTGTTAACCTTTCGTTCACTTTTCTGAAGTGTGATGTAACGCATTCTGTTACATCTCTGGTTGTCTATAGTGTCCGGGCAGGTGAAGTTATAGCCAACAATAACCCTACGAGGATGTCCCTATGTGGAAGCGCTTACTTCTTGTCACAGCAGTTTCGGCAGCCATGTCGTCTATGGCGATGGCCGCACCCTTAACCGTCGGTTTTTCGCAGGTCGGATCTGAATCCGGCTGGCGCGCCGCAGAAACCAGCGTTGCGAAAAGCGAAGCGGAAAAGCGTGGAATTACCCTGAAAATTGCCGATGGTCAGCAAAAACAGGAGAACCAGATCAAAGCCGTTCGTTCCTTTATTGCCCAGGGCGTGGATGCGATCTTTATCGCGCCTGTGGTGGCGACAGGCTGGGAGCCGGTCCTGAAAGAAGCGAAAGAGGCGGAGATCCCGGTCTTCCTGCTTGACCGTAATATTGATGTGAAAGATAAGTCGCTCTACATGACCACAGTGACCGCCGACAACGTGCTGGAAGGCCGCTTGATCGGCGAATGGCTGGCAAAAACCGTCGGCGACAAACAGTGTAACGTCGTGGAGTTGCAGGGCACCGTTGGCGCAAGCGTAGCCATCGACCGTAAGAAAGGTTTCGCCGAGGCGATCAGCAAAACGCCGAATATCAAAATCATCCGTTCCCAGTCCGGCGACTTCACCCGCAGTAAAGGGAAAGAGGTCATGGAAAGCTTCATCAAGGCGGAAAACAACGGCAAAAACATCTGCATGGTTTACGCCCATAACGACGACATGGCGATCGGCGCGATCCAGGCGATCAAAGAAGCGGGCCTCAAACCGGGCAAAGATATTCTGACCGGCTCCATTGACGGCGTGCCGGATATTTATAAAGCGATGATCGACGGCGAAGCCAACGCCAGCGTTGAGCTGACGCCGAACATGGCCGGCCCGGCCTTCGACGCGCTGGAAAAATTCAAAAAAGACGGCACGCAGCCGGAAAAAGTCACCATCACCAAATCGACGCTCTACCTGCCGGATACCGCGAAAGAAGAGTTAGAGAAGAAGAAAAACATGGGCTACTAAGCCTTTAACCTGCCGGGTGACGCTGCGCTTACTGACCTGAGACGTGCTTTTACAGGCCGGTAAGCGTAGCGCCATCCGGTTTGACGCAGGGGGAACCATGACCACAGAACAACACCAGGAAATCCTCCGGACAGAGGGCTTAAGCAAATTCTTCCCCGGCGTGAAGGCGCTGGATAACGTCGATTTCAGCCTCAGGCGCGGCGAAATCATGGCGCTGCTCGGTGAAAACGGCGCGGGAAAATCGACGCTGATTAAGGCGCTGACCGGGGTCTATCACGCCGATCGCGGCGCTATTTATCTGGAAGGCGAACGCATCGCGCCCAAAAATACCGCCCATGCCCAGCAACTGGGGATCGGCACCGTTTATCAGGAAGTGAACCTGCTGCCGAACATGTCGGTGGCGGATAACCTGTTTATTGGCCGCGAACCCCGGCGATTCGGTTTTTTGCGCCGTAAAGAGATGGAAAAACGCGCCACCGCACTGATGGAGTCCTACGGCTTCTCCCTCGACGTGCGTGAACCGCTGAACCGGTTTTCCGTGGCGATGCAGCAGATCGTCGCCATTTGCCGCGCCATCGATCTCTCGGCAAAAGTGCTGATCCTTGATGAACCTACCGCCAGCCTGGATACCCAGGAAGTGGAGATGCTGTTTACCCTGATGCGTCAGT
Organism: Enterobacter sp. K510; assembly: GCF_055804875.1. Taxonomy (NCBI): domain Bacteria; kingdom Pseudomonadati; phylum Pseudomonadota; class Gammaproteobacteria; order Enterobacterales; family Enterobacteriaceae; genus Enterobacter; species Enterobacter sp. K510. The sequence continues at coordinate 202,361 of NZ_JBNRLQ010000009.1, forward strand.
TGCGCGACCAGGGCGTGAGCCTGGTTTTTGTCACTCACTTTCTCGATCAGGTGTATGAGGTCAGCGACCGCATCACCGTGCTGCGTAACGGCAGCTTTGTCGGCTGCAAAGAAACGCGCGAGCTGCCGCAAATTGAGCTGGTCAAAATGATGCTTGGCCGCGAGCTGGATAACAACGCGCTGCAACGCGCCGGGCGCACGCTGCTCAGCGACAGACCGGTCGCCGCATTCAAAGACTTTGGTAAAAAAGGCGTTATTGCCCCCTTCGATCTGGAGGTTCGTCCGGGTGAGATCGTCGGGCTGGCGGGGCTGTTAGGCTCCGGACGCACCGAAACTGCCGAGGTGATCTTCGGTATCAAACCCGCCGATCAGGGCACCGCGCTGATCAAGGGCAAACCGCAAACGCTGCGCTCGCCGCACCAGGCTTCCTGCCTCGGCATCGGTTTTTGCCCTGAAGACCGCAAAACCGACGGCATTATCGCCGCCGCCTCGGTGCGGGAGAATATCATTCTGGCGCTACAGGCCCAGCGCGGCTGGCTGCGGCCCATCCCGCGTAAAGAGCAGAACGAGATCGCGGCGCGCTTTATTCGCCAGTTGGGGATCCGCACACCGAGTGCAGAACAGCGAATTGAATTTCTCTCCGGCGGCAATCAGCAAAAGGTGCTGCTCTCCCGCTGGCTGCTGACGCGGCCGCAGTTCCTGATCCTCGACGAACCGACGCGCGGCATTGACGTGGGGGCCCACGCCGAGATCATCCGCCTTATCGAAACCCTCTGCGCCGACGGCCTGGCGCTGCTGGTCATCTCCTCCGAACTGGAAGAACTGGTCGGCTATGCCGATCGGGTGATCATCATGCGCGATCGCAAACAGATCGCGGAGATCCCGCTGGCGGAACTTACTGTGCCGGCGATCATGAACGCCATTGCGGCCTAAGGAGAAGCATGTGATGCCTCAATCTCTGCCCCGCGCGGGGGAACCTAAACGCCGCTTCAGCTGGCCGGTGGGGACGCCGCAAATCATCGCCCTGCTGCTGGTGCTGGTAGTCGACAGCCTGGTCGCGCCGCACTTTTATCAGGTGATTTTGCAGGATGGCCGCCTGTTCGGCAGTCCCATCGATATTCTTAACCGCGCCGCGCCCGTTGCGCTGCTGGCGATTGGTATGACGCTGGTGATCGCCACCGGCGGCATCGATCTCTCCGTCGGCGCGGTGATGGCCATCGCCGGCGCGACGGCGGCCTCAATGACCGTCGCCGGACACAGCCTGCCGGTGGTGATACTGGCTGCGCTGGGATCCGGCGTGCTGGCGGGATTGTGGAATGGCGTGCTGGTGGCGATCTTAAAGATCCAGCCTTTTGTTGCCACGCTGATCCTGATGGTGGCCGGGCGCGGCGTGGCGCAGCTCATCACTTCCGGGCAGATCGTCACCTTTGACGCGCCCAGCCTGTCGTGGCTGGGCAGCGGTTCGCTGCTGCTGTTTCCGACGCCGGTGATGATTGCGCTGTTAACGCTCATCCTGTTCTGGCTGTTCACCCGTAAAACGGCGCTCGGCATGTTTATCGAAGCGGTGGGGATCAACATCCGCGCGGCGAAAAATGCTGGTGTGAATACCCGTATGGTGGTGATGCTGACCTACGTATTGAGCGGCCTGTGCGCGGCCATTGCCGGTATTATCGTCACCGCCGATATTCGCGGTGCCGATGCGAATAACGCCGGACTCTGGCTGGAGCTGGACGCCATTCTGGCGGTGGTGATCGGCGGCGCGTCGCTGATGGGCGGACGCTTTAATCTGCTGCTGTCGGTGGTGGGGGCGCTGATCATCCAGGGGATGAATACCGGCATCCTGCTTTCCGGTTTCCCGGCTGAACTCAACCAGGTGGTGAAAGCCGTCGTGGTGCTGTGCGTGCTGATTGTCCAGTCGCCGCGCTTTATTTCCTTCATTAAACGGAGCCGTGGTCATGATCAAACGTAACTTACCGCTGATGATCACGCTTGGCGTGTTCGTGCTCGGCTATCTGTATTGTCTGACGCAGTTTCCCGGCTTTGCCTCCACGCGGGTGATCTGCAACATCCTGACGGATAACGCCTTCCTCGGCATTATCGCCGTCGGCATGACCTTTGTGATCCTCTCAGGCGGTATCGATCTGTCGGTCGGCTCGGTGATCGCCTTTACCGGCGTCTTCCTTGCGAAGGCGATCGGTTTCTGGGGCATCTCGCCGCTGGTGGCCTTTCCGCTGGTGCTGGCGATGGGCTGCGCCTTTGGCGCTTTTATGGGGCTTTTAATCGACGGGCTTAAAATCCCGGCCTTTATTATCACCCTGGCGGGAATGTTCTTTCTGCGCGGCGTCAGCTATCTGGTGTCTGAAGAATCCATTCCCATTAACCACCCGGTGTACGACACGCTTTCAAGCCTGGCGTGGAAAATCCCCGGCGGCGGGCGGCTCAGCGCCATGGGGCTGCTGATGCTCGGCGTGGTGGTGATCGGCATTTTCCTCGCGCACCGTACGCGCTTTGGCAATCAGGTTTACGCCATCGGCGGCAGCGCCACCTCGGCGAATCTGATGGGGGTTTCCACGCGCAGTACCACCATCCGCATCTATATGTTATCTACCGGCCTTGCGACCCTGGCGGGCATCGTCTTCTCGGTGTATACCCAGGCGGGCTATGCGCTGGCGGGGGTCGGCGTGGAGCTGGACGCCATCGCGTCGGTGGTCATTGGCGGCACCCTGTTAAGCGGCGGCGTCGGCACGGTACTGGGGACGCTGTTCGGCGTGGCCATTCAGGGGCTGATCCAGACCTACATTAACTTTGACGGCACGCTCAGCTCCTGGTGGACGAAGATCGCCATCGGCATCCTGCTGTTTATTTTTATCGCGTTACAGCGCGGCCTGACCGTCCTGTGGGAGAATCGCCAGAGCTCGCCGGTAACACGTATCAGCACGGCGGCAACAAAGCCATAACGCACTGAATTGGTTAAAAAACGTTAAAGATTTTCCGGTGGCAGCCGATAACTCAAAATTACGCTCTGTTTGCGCCACGAAGTATCCCTGCTACCGGAATCATCATCATGCTAAAAACGCTATCGATTCGCACCGGCTTGCTGTCTTTACTGGCCGTTATGACATTACTCCTGCTGCTGGTCAGCGGCATCGGGATTTACGCCCTCACGCAAAGTTCCTCCTCTCTGCAACGCATCAATCACCTTCAGGGTGAGCAGATGGCGCGTCTGAATGAAGGATATAACCTGATTTTACGCGCCCGCAACGAGGCCGGTCAGGCCGTACGCATGATGGAAGTCGGGCTGCTGGACGACGCCGGGAAATCCGTCAAAGGGATCAACAGCGAAATCGCGCAGGCGCAGAAAGGCCTGCAGGCGGTGATCGATGCGGGCGTGGATGACGAAGCCGGTAAACCGCTGCTGGATCGTCTGGCGAAAAGCTATGCTGACTACAATAGCCAGGGCATCGTGCCAATGCAGACAGCGCTGAACGAGCAAAGCCCCGACGGCTATTACGATCTGCTGGAAAACAAGCTGATTCCGGTGTCGCGTCAGTTTGATAACGACATGCAGGCATTCCTGAAATGGGGCGAAACCCGTGGCCAGGCGGAAGTGAAGGCGGTGCAAAGCAGTAAAAACCGCGTCATGGTGTTTATCGTCATTGCCGCGCTGTTGACGGCGGGCGTCATCGTGCTGGCGTGGTTGGTGCTGCGTCATATGCTGTTAAAACCGCTGGATGCGTCAATCCGTCAGCTGGAGCAGGTGGCCGCAGGCGATCTCACGCCGGTCAGCGCCGCGCCCGCCAGCAAGGAGTTCAACCGCCTGATCGCCGCCATCGATGAGATGCGCCATTCACTGGTGGGATCGGTCACCCGCGTACGCGATGCCAGCGCGCAAATTGATACCGGCAGCCGCGAGCTGACCGCCGGCAATATGGATCTGGCGCAGCGCACCGAATCCACCGCCAGCTCCCTTGAGCAGACGGCGGCGAGCATGGAAGAGATCACCGCCACGGTGAAACAGAACGCTGACAACGCCGAACAGGCGCACCAGCTGGCGAAAACCGTCTCGGATACCGCCGATCGCGGCAGCGAAATGGTGTGCTACGTGATTGAAAAAATGAGCGATATCGCCGGCAGCGCCAACCGTATCGCCGACATCCTCAGCGTTATTGACGGCATTGCCTTCCAGACCAATATCCTTGCGCTGAACGCCTCGGTGGAAGCCGCGCGGGCAGGGGAGCAGGGGCGCGGTTTTGCGGTGGTCGCCGCAGAAGTGCGTAATCTTGCCGGTCGCAGCGCCGATGCCGCGAAAGAGATCCGCACCCTGATCAGCGATTCCAAAGCGCACGTCAGCGAAGGCAACGATCTGGCGATCCAGGCCGGAGAAACCATGGATGAAATCGCCGGTGAAGTGATGCGTATGACCAAACTGCTGCGTGAAATCGCCAGCGCCTCGCACGAGCAGAGCCGCGGGATTGAACAGGTGAATATTGCGGTCAATCAGATGGACGAGACGGCGCAGCAGAACTCTGCGCTGGTGCAGCAATCCTCCGCCGCGACCCGCTCGCTGGAAGAGCAGTCGCGTGAACTGATGGAAGCGATGGCGTCGTTCAGATTGCAGATGGTGGGGTAAGAGGCTGAATTGCCCGGCACACTAATGAGTAGGCCGGGTAAGCGTCAGCGCCACCCGGCGAACCGTATCAACAATCTAAAAATTACGCGTCCGGGTACTCACGCATAAAGCGCTCGACGTCATTCACCATATGCTCGTTGCCGACGAAGAACGGGCGGCGCTGGTGCAGGCTTTCCGGCACGATGTCCAGAATACGCTCTTTACCGTCGCTCGCTTTACCGCCAGCCTGCTCCGCCAGGAACGCCATCGGGTTACCTTCATACAGCAGACGCAGCTTCCCTTCCGGGTGGCTTGCGGTGCTCGGGTAAAGGTAGATGCCGCCTTTCAGCAGGTTACGGTGGAAATCCGCCACCAGCGAACCGATATAGCGCGAGGTATACGGGCGATGGGTGGCCTGATCTTCTTCCTGGCAGAACTTCAGATACTTCTTCACGCCCTGCGGGAATTTAATGTAGTTGCCTTCGTTAATGGAGTAGGTGTAACCCTTTTCCGGGAAGCGCATACGCTCCTGGCACAGGCAGAAGACGCCCAGTGACGGATCGTAAGTGAAGGCATGTACGCCGCAGCCGGTGGTGTACACCAGCATGGTGGAGGAGCCATACACCACATAACCGGCGGCAACCTGCTTGTTACCCGGTTGCAGGAAGTCTTCTTCCGTTACCGGCGTACCGACCGGCGTGACGCGGCGGTAAATAGAGAAGATGGTCCCGACAGAAACGTTAACGTCGATGTTGGAAGAGCCGTCCAGCGGATCCATCAGCACCACGTACTTCGCATGTTCGCACCCTTCGAAAACCACGATTTCGTCTTCTTCTTCGGAGGCAATGCCCGCCACGATGTCGCGTGCTTTCAGTGCAGATTTCAGTTTTTCATTGGCGAACAGGTCGAGTTTTTGCTGCACCTCTCCCTGGACGTTTTCGGCACCACTGGCGCCCAGAATATCAACCAGACCGGCTTTGTTAATATCCCGGTGGATGATTTTGGCCCCCAGTTTTATCGCCGACAACAGTGACGTGAGCTCACCCGTGGCATGTGAAAACTCATGCTGCTTTTCAACGATAAATTCACCTAACGTTTTCATAACACTTCCCTACATTCTATGTGGAGTAAAGCGACTGCAACAATCTTAACAAAGTTTCAAAAGATTGCGCACAGGTGAATCGCGCCAGCAAACTACGGAATATCCTGAAATGCATTTATCTGACCCCGGACATGTGGGTAAAATGTGCGCCAGATTAAAGAAGGATAACGACGTATGCGCATTCATATATTGGGGATTTGTGGCACCTTTATGGGCGGCCTGGCAATGCTGGCCCGTTCCCTGGGCCATGAGGTAACGGGTTCGGACGCCAATGTGTATCCGCCAATGAGCACGCTTTTATCAGAACAAGGGATTGATTTAATTCAGGGTTACGATCCATCGCAGCTCGATAACGCGCCGGATCTGGTGATCATCGGCAACGCCATGACCCGCGGCAATCCGTGTGTGGAAGCGGTGCTGGAAAAGAACATTCCTTATATGTCCGGCCCGCAGTGGCTGCACGATTTCGTGCTGCGCGACCGCTGGGTGCTGGCGGTGGCCGGTACCCACGGTAAAACCACCACCGCCGGTATGGCGACCTGGATCCTCGACGTCTGCGGCTATAAACCTGGCTTTGTGATCGGCGGCGTGCCGGGCAATTTTGAGGTTTCCGCGCGTCTGGGTGAAAGCCCGTTCTTCGTCATCGAAGCCGACGAATATGACTGCGCCTTCTTCGACAAGCGTTCCAAATTCGTGCACTACTGCCCGCGCACCCTGATCCTCAACAATCTTGAGTTCGATCACGCGGATATCTTCGACGATCTGAAAGCGATCCAGAAGCAGTTCCACCACCTGGTGCGCATCGTGCCGGGGCAGGGCAAAATCATCTGGCCGGAAAACGACATCAATCTGAAGCAGACGATGGCGATGGGCTGCTGGAGCGAGCAGGAGCAGGTGGGCGAGCAGGGACACTGGCAGGCGAAAAAGCTGACCACCGATGCTTCCGAATGGGAAGTGTGGCTCGACGGCGAAAGCGTGGGCCGCGTGAAGTGGGATCTGGTGGGCGAGCACAACATGCATAACGGCCTGATGGCGATCGCCGCGGCGCGTCATGTGGGCGTTGCGCCTGCGGATGCGGCTAATGCGCTGGGATCGTTCATCAACGCCCGCCGCCGTCTGGAGCTGCGCGGCGAAGCCAACGGTGTGACGGTGTATGACGATTTCGCCCATCACCCGACGGCGATCCTTGCCACCCTGGCCGCGCTGCGCGGGAAAGTGGGCGGCACCGCGCGCATTCTCGCCGTGCTGGAGCCGCGCTCAAACACCATGAAAATGGGTATCTGCAAAGATGATTTAGCGCCGTCGCTGGGACGCGCCGATGAAGTGTTCCTGCTTCAGCCGCAGCATATTCCATGGCAGGTGGCCGAAGTGGCGGAAGCCTGCATTCAGCCTGCGCACTGGCATGCGGATGTGGATACCCTGGCAGAGATGGTGGTGAAAACCGCGCAGCCTGGCGATCACATTCTGGTGATGAGCAACGGCGGTTTTGGTGGTATTCATCAGAAACTGCTGGACGGGTTAGCGAAGAAAGCGGCGGCGGCTGCCGAGCCGGTGTAATACAGCGCCCGGTGGCGCTTCGCTTACCGGGCCTACAAAACCATCAAACCGGGAACCGTAGGCCGGGTAAGGCGCAAGCCGCCACCCGGCAAAATGTTAACCGGTGCTTACTCCGCGTCGGCTTCAGCCAGCTCGCGCAGGTACTGGAAAATCAGACGCGCAGACTTCGGCGCTTTATTCCCTTCTTTCTCTTTTTTCGCATTGCGGATCAGCGAGCGCAGCTGCTGACGGTCGGCATGCGGCCACAGGTTCAGCACGTCCGGCACCGCATCATCGCCTTCTTCAATCAGACGGTCGCGGATGTGTTCCAGCTTATGGAAAAACGCAACCTGCTGGTTGTGGCGGTTTTTCAGCTTATCCAGCGCCTGGCGGATCGGATCCACATCGCGCTGACGCAGCATTTTGCCGATCAACTGCATCTGGCGGCGGCGGCCTTCTTTCTTGATACGCTGCGCCAGTTCAATGGCGGCACGCAGATCGTCATCCAGCGGAATTTTGTCGAGGGCATTTTTGCCCAGCTCAACCATCTCCGCGCCGAGGCGTTTTAATTCTTCGGCATCACGCTTAATTTCACTTTTACTGACCCAGATGATCTCATCATCTTCATCATCGATCTCATCACCGGGCACGTCGTCGAGCCAGTCTTCGGGCTGCTTGGTCATCTCAGGCTCCTTAAAAAAGAGGCTAATACTAACACCCTGGGAGCACACTGAGAATGGGTTCTCTGTTAGACTTCTTTGAAACTCCCCTTACATTATGGCATTGGCGATGAAAGTAATCACACAAGTTGCAGAGCAACGCAAAGCGCTGGAAGAAGCCGTCTCCACCGCACTGAGTTTAGCCGCTGGCAAATCGGATGGCGCGGAAGTGTCAGTATCGAAGACGACCGGCATTGGCGTGAGCACCCGTTACGGTGAGGTGGAGAACGTTGAATTTAACAGCGATGGTGCGCTGGGCATCACCGTTTACCATCAGAATCGCAAAGGCAGCGCCTCCTCCACCGACCTGAGCCCGGACGCCATCGCGCGCACCGTGCAGGCGGCGCTGGACATTGCGCGCTACACCTCGCCGGATCCTTACGCGGGCGTGGCGGATAAAGAGCTGCTGGCCTTTGACGCGCCGGATTTAGACCTCTTCCACCCGGCAGAGATCACCCCGGACGAGGCGATTGCCTTTGCCGCGCGCGCTGAACAGGCCTCCCTCGCCGTTGATAAGCGCATCACCAACACCGAAGGCGGCAGCTTCAACAGCCACTACGGTATCCGCGTATTCGGCAACAGCCACGGCATGCTGCAAAGCTACTGCTCCAGCCGCCATTCCCTCTCCAGCAGCGTGATTGCCGAAGAAAATGGCGATATGGAGCGCGATTACGCCTATACCATCGGGCGCGCGTTAGACGATCTGCAATCCCCGGAATGGGTCGGCGCGGAATGTGCGAAACGCACGCTGTCCCGCCTGTCGCCGCGCAAACTCTCCACCATGAAAGCGCCGGTGATTTTTGCCAATGAAGTGGCGACCGGGCTGTTTGGCCATCTGGTGGGCGCCATTGCCGGCGGCGCGGTGTACCGCAAATCCACCTTCCTGCTGGACTACCTCGGCAAACAGATCCTGCCGGAATGGCTGACCATCGACGAGCAGCCGCATCTGCTTAAAGGCCTTGCCTCGACGCCGTTCGACAGCGAAGGCGTACGCACAGAGCGCCGCGAAATTATCAAAGACGGCATTCTGACCCAGTGGCTGCTGACCAACTATTCCGCGCGCAAGCTGGGGCTGAAAAGCACCGGTCACGCGGGCGGCATTCACAACTGGCGCATCGACGGTCGCGGCCTCAGCTTTGAGCAACTGCTTAAAGAGATGGGCACCGGGCTGGTGGTGACCGAGCTGATGGGCCAGGGCGTAAGCGGCATTACCGGCGATTACTCCCGCGGCGCGGCGGGCTTCTGGGTGGAAAACGGCGAAATCCAGTATCCGGTAAGCGAAATTACCATTGCGGGCAACCTTAAGGACATGTGGCGCAACATCGTTACCATTGGTGACGATATTGAAACACGCAGCAATATTCAGTGTGGTTCAGTGCTGTTACCGGAGATGAAAATCGCCGGTCAGTAATTATCAATAAAAACAAAAAGGAAGTGAGCAATGCGTAAAAACATGCTGGCGTTACTGGCCATATCATCCCTCTTTGTAGGTCAGGCGGCGCTCGCCGATCTGGGCGATGATATGGATACGCTGAATGAAAACCTGAAAGTGGTGCAGAAAACCGATAACGCCGATGAAATGAAAGACGCGTTAACGAAAATGCGCACCGCCGCGCTGGATGCGCAGAAAGAAACGCCGCCGAAAATGGAAGATAAAGCGGCAGACAGCCCGGAAATGAAAGAGTACCGCCACGGTTTTGATATTCTGGTGAGCCAGATTGACGGCGCGATGAAGCTGGTAAACGAAGGCAAGGTCAAAGAAGCGCAGGCCGCCGCCGAAGAAATAAAAACCACCCGCAATACGTATCATAAGAAATTCCGTTAAGCGTATTTACCCGGCCTGCAACCTGTAGGTCGGGTAAGCGAAGCGCCTCCCGACATCAGCTACATCCGCCCATAAGCCTTTCCAATACTTGCCACAAAAACCCCGTTTATCTCACAGATCGGCATTTTCTTTTATGCCGGACGCCGCGCGGAACACGGCGTTATACCGTGATGAAACTCACACTATTCCAGCCAAAAATCTTCTCAGTCGCTTTTTCTGTGGAACAGATCACTGCCGCCACTGACCTTTCCACTTCGAAGTGGAAAACAACTCGCTACAAACTCTTAACCTGCGCCGTTAGTTTTAACCCGGAGACATTAACGGGGTAAGACGAGTGAATAACGGAGCGGTAAACAACGACGCGGGGCGTCTGGCGGACACCATGTTAACGCAGGTCTACAGCCTGCTGGCCCGCCACAACATCATCCCCAACGCGGTACAGGAACAGATGCTGACCTCGCACGTCCGTGCCATGGCGCACCGTTCGATAACCGGCGAACCACTGCCGGAGGTCGATGCCAGCCTGTTTGACGAGATCTCAGAAGATTCAATGTCACTTGCCCGTGAAATCGTGGCGGCGTTTGGCAACCTTCCCGAAGAAGAGGCCTGGCTGCTGTCGGTGCACTTCGAAGTGGCGAAAGACAACCTGTAAGGAGCAAAAGATGGAACAGATTACCGTAGTGATTGGCGATCGCCTGGGCAAAGGTCAGAAAGTGGCAGCCGGTGTGGAAAAAGCGGGTGGCCGCGCCGTGGTGGTGCCGGGCGTGGCGGCGGACATGAAACTGGGCGACGTCATGAAAGCAGAAAATGCCACCTTTGGCATTTCATTCTGCGGCAGCGGCGGCGCAGGGGCCATCACCGCGCAGACCAAATATGGCTACAAAGCCAAATACGGCATGCGTTCTGTGGATGAGGGCGTCACCGCCATCAACGAAGGCTGCAACGTGCTCGGCTTCGGCTTTATGGATAAAGAAGAGTTAGGCGAGCGCCTGGTGCTGGCGTGGCAGAAAAAGCACGGCGCATGAGTATGAAAGAGCATTTCACCACCACGGTGAGAGTTAACGGCAAAGGCGAGTCGAAATCGCGCGCCTTTGCGGATGCCCTGAACCAGGTTCAGGGCGCGGTGATGAAAGCATCGCCGCATATTTTACTGCGTATTGAGCCACAGGATGTGCAGGTTGTTCATGCGCGTGAAGCGGTGCGCAAAGAAGCGTTTCTGTTTTTCTTTCTGCGCCGGGAGCGACGCACGTTCAGCGTGGAGCTGGACGTTACCGTCAACGTGACCGCCATTAATCTCGATAAAGTGGCATTCGTCACGCACACCTGATTTTCACCATAGGGTTTAACTATGTTCCTGATAATTTTAATAAAATCTCTTATCATCGGCGGCCTTGTCGGCGTGGGTGTGGGAGCCGGGGCTGCACGCATGTTTCACGCGCCAACCACCCAGGGAATGGGGGCGTTTCGTACCTTAGGCGAGCTGAACTCCTGTGAAGGGGATCCGGCGTCGCACTTCTCCTTTGGACTGGGCTTTTTCTTCAACGCCTGGGCCTCGTCCGTAGCGGCGGGATCCTTCACCCAGGACGTCGATCATCGCATCATCCCGAACTGGGGCGCGGCGGCGCTGATGATCAAAAACCGCAACGTCGCCGAGACGCTGCACGATCCGAAAAAGATGGCCATTGCCTGCGGCGTGATCGGCATGATCGTCGTCGCCTTCCTCAACTCCACCGCCTCGGCGGTACCGGCGGCCTTACAGGTGACGGCGGTAAAAGTGCTGGTGCCGGCGGCGAACCTGCTGGTGAACACCGTCATGCCGGTGATCTTCTGGCTGGCGGCCATTGATGCCGGTAAAAAGTCCGGCTTCTGGGCGACCATTTTCGGCGGCGCAGCGCAGCTGATCATGGGCAACGCCGTACCGGGTCTGGTACTCGGCATTCTGATTGGCAAGGGCGTGGAAGAGAGCGGCTGGAACCGCGTCACCAAAGTGATGATGAGCGCCATCATTGCGCTGTTCGTGCTGAGCGCCTTCTTCCGCGGCTTCGACATGAAAATGATCGAATCCTTCCACCTCACCGTGCCGAACTGGCTGGATCTGATCCACAACGCGGTAAGCGGCAAATAACAGGAGCCTGACATGGAACAGAACAAAGGTTTTTGGTACGCCGACTGGTCATTTCCGATCTTCGTTGGCCTGCTCTCCTCCGGCGTTTTTGCCGGGACACACATGTATTACCTCTACGGCATAGGCGCGTTTAACGAAGTGGCCTTTGTGTCGATGCTGCGGGCGGGGATGGACACCGGCGTTTACGGCGCGGTGGCGGCGTTCGGCGCAAGCTTCCTGTTTGCGCGCATCATTGAAGGATCGCTGGTGGGTATTCTCGACATCGGCGGCGCGATCCAGACCGGCGTTGGCCTGGGCGTCCCGGCGCTGCTGTTAGGCGCGGGCTTTGTCTTCCCGGTGGCGAACTTTGGCGCCTCGCTGGTCACCGGCCTGCTGATTGGTCTGGCGATCGGCTACCTGATCATCCTGGCGCGTAAATTCACCATCAATCAGAGCGACTCCACCTACGGGGCGGACGTGATGATGGGCGCGGGTAACGCTTCCGGACGTTTCCTCGGGCCGCTGATCATTCTCAGCGCAATGACCGCCTCGATCCCGATTGGCATTGGCTCGCTGATTGGCGCGCTGCTGTTCTACATCTGGCAGAAGCCGATCACCGGCGGGGCGATCCTCGGCGCGATGATCCTCGGCTCCATCTTCCCGGTGGCGCTGTAATCAAACTCAAGGAGATGCGCATGTATGATTTACTCCTGCGCCGCGCGCGGCTGGTGGACGACACTATCGTCGATATTGCCGTGCAGGACGGGCAGATCGCGGCGATCGGCGAGATCGACGCCGGGGCCGCGAAAACCCTCGATCTGAACGGTGAGCACTACGTCAGCGCGGGCTGGATCGACTCTCACGTTCATTGCTACAGCCGCTCGCCCATCTACCGCGACGAGCCGGACAGCATCGGCATCGCCACCGGCGTCACCACCGTGGTGGACGCGGGCAGCACCGGCGCGAACGACGTGGACGATTTCTATACCCTGACGCGCAGCGCGGTGACGGAGGTTTACGCGCTGCTCAATATCTCCCGCGTCGGGCTGATCGCCCAGAACGAGCTGGCAGACATGGCGAATATCGACGGCGACGCGGTGCGGGCGGCGGTTAAACGTCACCCGGACTTCATCGTCGGGCTGAAAGCGCGCATGAGCGGCAGCGTGGTGGGCGATAACGGTATCGCGCCGCTGGAGCGCGCCCGAACCTTTCAGAAAGAGAACGGCGATCTGCCGCTGATGGTGCACATTGGCAATAACCCGCCGAACCTCGACGACATCGCCGCACGGCTGACGTCAGGCGACATCATCACCCACTGCTACAACGGCAAGCCGAACCGCATCCTGACGCCTGCGGGCGAGTTGCGCGCCTCGATGATCGACGCCCTGCGTCGCGGCGTGCGCCTTGATGTCGGCCACGGCAGCGCCAGCTTCAGTTTTGAGGTGGCGAAGCAGGCCATCAGCCTCGGCATTCTGCCGTACACCATCAGCTCGGATATTTACTGCCGCAACCGTATTAACGGCCCGGTGTTTTCGCTGGCGCGGGTGATGTCGAAATTTCTCGCCATCGGCATGTCGCTGCCGCAGGTGATCGAATGCGTTACCGCCAGCGCCGCCGACGGCCTGCGGCTGAAACGCAAAGGTCGCCTGGCGGTGGGCTTTGACGCCGATCTGACGATTTTCGACTGGCGGCACCAGCCGGTGCTGTTCACCGATGCAGAAAACGACAGCCTGCATGCCGACAGCGTGCTGGTGCCGCTGGCGGCGATCCGCGCAGGCAAAGGTTATATGACACCACAAGGGAGTGAAGAACATGTCTTCGATTTATGAAAAATACGCGCTCAAACAGGTCATTAACGCCTCCGGGCGCATGACCGCGCTTGGCGTCTCCACCCCGCGCCCGGAAGTGGTCGAGGCGGTGCTGACCGGCATGAACCACTATTTTGAGATGAAAGATCTGGTGAATAAAACCGGGGACTACATCGCAAAACTGCTGGAAGTGGAAGGCGCGACCGTCGTCTCCTGCGCCTCGGCAGGCATTGCGCAGTCGGTGGCGGCGGTGCTGGTGAAAGACAGCGACTGGCTGCTGGAAAACCTGCACAGCACGCCGATCGAAAACAACGAAATCGTGCTGCCGCGCGGGCATAACGTCAACTTTGGCGCGCCGGTCGGCACCATGGTGGCGCTGGGCGGCGGTAAAGTCGTGGAAGCCGGTTACGCCAACGAGTGCTCGGCGGCGCAGCTGGCGGCAGCCATCACCCCGCGCACGGCGGCCATCATGTACATCAAATCGCACCACTGCGTGCAGAAAAGCATGCTCAACGTCGAGCAGGCGGCGGTGGTGGCGCGTAAACACAATCTGCCGCTGATCGTCGATGCCGCCGCCGAAGAAGATTTGCAGTGCTACTACCGCGCTGGGGCTGATCTTGTGATCTACAGCGGGGCGAAAGCTATCGAAGGGCCGACCAGCGGCCTGGTGATCGGCAAACAGCAGTATGTCGAATGGGTAAAACGTCAGACGGCGGGCATTGGCCGCGCCATGAAAGTGGGCAAAGAGGGCATTCTTGGCCTGACCTGCGCCATCGAACACTACCTCTCCGCGCAGAAAGAGAGCGGCGCGGAAATGGTGGCAAAAATGACGCCATTCATTGACGGACTGAATACGCTGGACGGCGTGACCGCGCGCGTGGTGTGGGACAGCGCCGGGCGCGACATCGCGCGGGCAGAGATCAAATTTGATGAAGCCGTCACCGGTATCGCCACCGGCGAGCTGGTTAACGCACTGAAACAGGGCGAGTACGCCATCTATTTCCGTGGCTATAAAGCCAACGAAGGCATTATCGAAGCGGACGTGCGCAGCGTCAGCGCCAACCAGCTGGACATTATCATTCGCCGCATTGCCGACGTACTGAACAAGGAGCAAACCGCATGACCCTGACGCCCAATTTCTACCGCGACCGTGTCTGCCTGAACGTGCTGGCAGGCTCGAAAGAGAATGCCCGTGAAATTTACGACGCCGCCGAAGGCCATGTGCTGGTGGGCGTGCTGTCGAAGAACTATCCGGACGTGGCGAGCGCCGTGGCGGACATGCGCGAGTATGCCGCGCTGATTAATAACGCGCTCTCCGTCGGCCTGGGGGCAGGCGATCCCAATCAATCGGCGATGGTCAGCGCCATTTCCCGCGAGGTACAGCCGCAACACGTCAACCAGGTCTTTACCGGCGTGGGCGCGAGCCGCGCGCTGCTCGGCCAGGCGGAAACCGTGGTCAACGGTCTGGTTTCCCCCACCGGTACGCCGGGGCAGGTGAAGATCTCCACCGGGCCGCTGAGTTCCGGCGCACCGGCGGGTATCGTGCCGGTGGAGACCGCCATTGCGCTGTTAAAAGACATGGGCGGCAGCTCGATCAAATATTTCCCGATGGGCGGGCTGGACTGCCGTGATGAGTATCAGGCGGTGGCGGAAGCCTGCGCCCGCCATGACTTCTGGCTGGAGCCGACCGGCGGTATCGATCTGGATAATTACAGTGAGATCCTGCGCATCGCGCTGGACGCCGGTGTACCGAAAATCATTCCTCATATTTATAGTTCCATTATTGATAAAGTAAGCGGTAATACCCGCCCGGAAGACGTGCGCCAGCTGCTGGCGATGACCAGGGCGCTACTGCCGTAACCAGAGGACACCGACGTGCGATTTCCGAACCAACGTTTAGCGCAGCTGTTCGACATGCTGCAAAACGAGACGCTGCCGCAGGACGAGCTGGCGCAGCGGCTGTCGGTGTCCACGCGTACCGTGCGGGCCGATATCACCGCGCTGAATGCGCTGCTCGCCAGCCACGGCGCGCAGTTTATCCTCAGCCGCGGCAACGGCTATCAGCTGAAAATTGACGACGCCACGCGCTTTCACTCCCTGCAAACGGATCGCCCGCGCGCGCTGCGTATTCCGCGCAGCGGCCAGGAGCGGGTGCACTATCTGGTGGTGCGTTTTTTGACGTCGGCCTTCTCCCTCAAGCTGGAAGATTTAGCTGATGAATGGTTTGTCAGCCGGGCGACGCTGCAAAGCGATATGGCGGAAGTGCGTGACTGGCTACAGCGCTACCATCTGACGCTGGAAACGCGCCCGCGTCACGGCATGAAGCTGTTCGGCAGCGAAATGGCGATCCGCGCCTGTCTGACGGATCTGCTGTGGGAGCTGGCGCAGCAGGACGCCCACAGCCCGCTGTTAACCGAGGAGGCGCTGAACCGCGGCGTGCCGGAACAGCTTGAGAGGCTGCTGCATCAGTGCTTCACCCGCCATCATATTCGCCTGACGGATGAGGGCGAGCTGTTTATCCGCCTCTACTGCGCGGTGGCGGTGCGGCGCATCAGCGAAGGCTATCCGCTGCCGGAATTCACGGCGGACGATGGCGATGAAAATGTCCACCTCGCCGCGCGGGAGATCGCCGCCACCCTGCAACAGCTGGCGCAGAAACCGCTCGCCCCGTCTGAAGAAGCCTGGCTGCGGGTGCACATCGCCGGGCGACAGGTGCAGGAGATCGCGCCGAGCGCTATCAATGCCGATGACGACGAAGCGCTGGTCAACTATATCCTTGGCTTTATCAATACCCACTACAACTACAATCTGCAAAACGATGCCCAGCTGCATGCGGATCTGCTGACGCACATTAAGACGATGATCACCCGTGTGCGCTACCAGATCATGATCCCCAATCCGCTGCTGGATAACATCAAACAGCACTATCCGATGGCGTGGGACATGACCCTCGCGGCGGTGTCGGGCTGGGGCAAATACACGCCCTGGACGATCAGCGAAAATGAAATCGGCTTCCTGGTGCTGCATATCGGCGTCGGGCTGGAGCGCCATTACAATATTGGCTATCAGCGGCAACCGCGCGTGCTGCTGGTGTGCGATGCCGGTAACGCCATGGCGCGCATGATCGAAGCGGTGCTGCAACGCAAATATCCGCAGATCGAGGTCACCAGTACGGTGACCCTGCGGGATTACGAACAACGCGACAGCATCAGCGAGGATTTCGTTATCGCCACCGCGCGCATCAGCGAAAAAGACAAGCCGGTGGTGACCATCGCGCCCTTTCCCACGGATTACCAGTTAGAGCAGATCGGCAAACTGGTGCTGGTGGATCGCACGCGTCCCTGGATGCTGGAGAAGTATTTCGATGCCAGCCATTTCCGCATTATCGATCGCAGTGTCGATCAGCAGACGCTGTTTGCGATGCTGTGCAGCCAGCTGCATGAGGAGGGCTTTGTCGATGCGGAGTTCGTCGATTCGGTGGTGGAGCGTGAGGCCATCGTCAGCACCATGCTTGGCGACGGCATCGCGCTGCCCCACGCGCTGGGACTGCTGGCGAAAAAAACCGTGGTCTATACCGTGCTGGCGCCGGAAGGCATCCAGTGGGGGGATGAAGTCGCGCATATTGTTTTCCTGCTGGCGATCAGCAAAAGCGAATATGAAGAAGCGATGGCCATTTACGATATTTTTGTCACCTTCCTGCGGGAACGCGCGCTGACCCGCTTATGCGCCTGCAAAGATTTTACCGAATTTAAAACCGTCGCCATGGAATGCGTGAGCCGGTTTTAATTAAGGTAAAATATTTATATTAATGCCTGCGCTAGCGGGTATTTTTATTTTTACAAGTTTCCCCGTTAAGATATTTATCTTTTCGGTGGAAGATCCTGCGGCAGTATTTCCTGCCCGGTAATGGCATCGACAATTTGCTCTGAGCCATCAGGATATTTGGTTACAGATACCAGTCTGCCGCCGTACAGCGGGATGCCGGACATCTCTATCGTATAATCCGTTTTCTTAATTTCCAGCTTCTTAAGTTCTTGCTGCTTCTTGATTTCTTCCGGCGTCTGCGAAGACAGCGTAATCTTCGTCGCGCTTTCTTCGGCGTCCAGCGGCGACTTGTCAGTATTAACGTCTGTGGATTTACTGTTATTCCAGACAGTCGGGTTATTATCCTGATTAGATAAAAGTGATTCACCGTGCGTATTAGTGGCGGTGATTTTTTCAATACCGTTCATCATCATCTCCGGGTCGAAAATGCAATAGGGTGCAGGACGCGGCGCGCTCTTTTTGGGAAGAGGGCGCAGCATCTGCAAGGGATAAACGTGACAAAAAGGTTATCGGCGGGGCAGCGAAATAATTTAATACAAAATAATCAACGTGCGGTCGTTCTGTTTTTTTGAAGGATAAGGACAAATTGTTCTACTTTCATGATTGCGCCGTCAGGCTTACTCTGTAAGAACAGCCGACAGAATTTGAAGTGAAAAACATTCAGGAGAATCTATGTCAGACAACTTTATTTCGCTCGCGACACAACGCAGAACCATCTATGCACTGGGCAAGGACCTGCCGGTATCAGAAGATGAAGTGATTGCCACCATTCAGGAAGCCATTCGTCAGGCGCCTTCGGCATTCAACTCGCAGAGTTCCCGCGCGCTGATCCTGCTCGGCAACGAACACAATAAATTCTGGGAGATTGTGCGTGAACAGTTGAGAAAAATTGTTCCTGCAGAGAGCTTCCACGCCACTTCCGACAAGCTGGACGGCTTCGCCGCCGCCGCGGGTTCGGTACTCTTCTTCGAAGATCAGGACGTGGTTACCCGTCTGCAGGAGCAGTTTGCAGCTTATGCCGATAACTTCCCGATCTGGTCAGAACACAGCACCGGTATTGCTCAGTACGCGGTATGGCTGGCGCTGGCAGAGAAGGGCATTGGCGCGAACCTTCAGCACTATAACCCGCTGGTTGACGCAGATGTGCAGCAGGCCTGGAATATCCCGGCCAGCTGGAAACTGCGTGGACAGATGAACTTTGGCGCTATCCTCGCACCGGCGGGCGATAAAGCCTTTATGGACGACGACAAACGTTTTGTGGTTGCCCGTTAATTAAAAATGCCGCCAGCAGGCGGCATTTTTATTGTCGTAGGTCGGGTAAGCGCAGCGCCACCCGACAAACAAGCCCAATTACCGTAAATAATGCACCACCTGGTTGCTACTCCCGCGCCAGATCAGCGACGGATCTTTCAGATCCTGCACAAACTTCCCGTCCACCAGCACGTTAATCAGATCCACCACCGCCATTTGCGCGGCAGTTAACTCCTCAAGCTTATAACCCGTCCACACCCAGATATCCTTGCCGGGGCATTCGGCACGAATGCGCTGCACCAGCGCCAGGATCTCCGGCACGTTTTGCAGATGCAGCGGATCGCCGCCGGACAGGGAGATCCCCTGGCGTTTGATCCGCGTATCGTTCAAATCACCGATAATTTGATCGGCCATCTCGCGGGTGAACGGCTGCCCGGAATTGAGCCGCCAGGTGCTTTTGTTGTAGCAGCCGGGGCACTCGTGCACGCACCCGGAGACAAACAGCGTGCAGCGCGTTCCGGGGCCGTTCACGATATCGACGGGATAATATTGATGAAAATTCATAATGCATAACCTTGCCGGGTGGCGCTTCGCTTACCCGGCCTACAGTGACAGCCGGGTGGCGTTGAAGGACACAGACTCAACCGATCTGCCCGTTCCCTAAATGCTTCACACGGCGCTTCACTTCTTCCTGCTTACCGGCGTTAAACGGACGCGCATCCGGGCTGCCCAGATAACCGCATACGCGGCGGGTCACCGACACCCGTGCGGCATCGTGGTTGCCGCATTTCGGACAGGTGAAGCCTTTGCTGGTGCATTCAAACTCGCCGGTAAAGCCGCACTCGTAACACTCATCAATCGGCGTATTAGTGCCGTAATAGGGCACATGCTGATAGCTGTAATCCCACACGTCTTCCAGCGCTTTCAGGTTGTGTTGAATGTTCGGGTATTCGCCGTAACAGATGAAACCGCCATTCGCCAGCGGCGGGTAGGGGGCTTCGAAATCGATCTTATCGTACGGATTTACTTTTTTCTCCACGTCGAGGTGGAAACTGTTGGTGTAATAACCTTTGTCAGTGACGCCCGGCACCACGCCGAACTCGGCGGTATCCAGACGGCAGAAACGATCGCACAGGTTTTCGCTGGGTGTGCTGTAGAGGCTGAAGCCGTAGCCGGTCTCTTCTTTCCACTGATCCACCGCCTGACGCAGACGTTCGACAATGGCAATGCCTTTCGCGCGCAGCGTCTCGCTGTCATACATGTGTTCGCCGCCCGCCAGCGCGTTAATGGTTTCATGGATGCCGATATAGCCCAGCGAAATGGACGCGCGCCCGTTTTTGAAAATTTCCGACACCTCATCGTCCGCCTTCAGACGCACGCCGCAGGCCCCTTCCATATACAGAATGGGCGCGACGCGGGCTTTCACGCCTTCCAGACGGGCGATACGGGTCATCAGCGCTTTCCGCGCCAGCTGCAGACGGGCGTCCAGCAATTTCCAGAACGTGGCTTCGTCGCCTTTCGCTTCCAGCGCGATACGCGGCAGGTTCAGGCTGATCACGCCGAGGTTGTTGCGCCCGTCGTGGATCTGCTCGCCGTTTTCATCTTCCCAGACGCCGAGGAAGCTGCGACAGCCCATCGGGGTTTTGAACGAGCCGGTGACTTTCACCACCTGATCGTAATTGAGAATATCCGGGTACATGCGCTTGCTCGCGCATTCCAGCGCCAGCTGTTTGATGTCGTAGTTGGCATCGCCGGGCTTGTGGTTCAGGCCGTCGCGGATGGCGAACACCAGTTTCGGGAACACGGCGGTTTTACGATTTTTGCCCAGTCCCGCGATGCGGTTACGCAGAATCGACTGCTGGATCAGCCGCGATTCCCAGCTGGTGCCCAGACCAAAACCAAAGGTGACGAACGGCGTCTGGCCGTTGGCGGTGTGCAGCGTATTCACTTCGTATTCCAGCGACTGAAAAGCGTCGTAGCACTCCTTTTCGGTACGGGAATGGGCGTAGCCGTCCGCATCCGGGATTTGCCACTCTTCCGCCGTTTTGCGGTGTTTTTTGAAGCTGGCGGTGACAAAAGGCGCCAGCACTTCGTCGATGCGGTTAATGGTGGTGCCGCCGTAAATATGGCTGGCGACCTGGGCGATGATCTGCGCGGTCACCGCCGTGGCGGTGGAGATGGATTTGGGCGGTTCGATCTCCGCGTTACCCATTTTAAAGCCGTGGGTCAGCATGCCTTTCAGATCGATGAGCATGCAGTTGAACATCGGGAAGAAGGGCGAGTAGTCGAGATCGTGATAATGAATATCGCCGCGCTCGTGCGCCAGCACCACGTCACGCGGCAGCAGGTGCTGACGGGCGTAGTGTTTGGCGACGATGCCCGCCAGCAGGTCACGCTGGGTGGGGATCACTTTGCTGTCTTTGTTGGCGTTTTCGTTAAGCAGCGCGGAGTTGGTTTGCTCCACCAGACCGCGGATCTCCTGATTGAGGCGGCCACGTTTTTCACGCTCAATATCCCGGTCATGGCGATATTCAATGTAGGCGCGCGCCAGCTGCTTGTACGGGCCGGACATCAGCTGGTTTTCTACCGCAGTCTGAATTTCACTGATATCGACCTGACTGCGGCCCTTCATCTGCTGTCCCACGACCTCTGCGACGGTGGCGCAATAATCTGCGTCATCGACTCCCGCTGCTTTAGCTGCACGCAAAATTGCTTCCTGAATGCGCTCTGAGTTGAAAGGCACTTTACAGCCATCTCGTTTCATCACATGCGGTGTCATGATCTCTCCATTTAGAAACAGGTTATCCACAAAAGCGGAATAATATTCACAGCGGGCATACGTCTGTGCCAGCAGGTTTTTCCTCGCGCACGGTCTTTTTTATCCACAAATCTGAGGGATAAACCAGCGGTGTGGTTGTTGCAATATTAGACAATTAATACAACATATTGGGTCGGGGCGGGATTTTAAGTCCTATATATAGTGATTTGCATCAAACAAGTTTGCGATTTTATTGATGCAGGACAAGGTAAAAACATGACCGTACAGATGGCGGGCGTTGCGGGGAATGTAAATTAGCATCGGGCATTTTCGGGGGAGTATGAGGTAAGTTGCGCTCTTTTTGTCATCCGGGAACGGCGTCGGGTTGTGGCGCAC
>NZ_JBNRLQ010000010.1:0-203059 GCF_055804875.1 Enterobacter sp. K510
CGGCAACGGCAACGGCAACGGCAACGCAGTGTGGGAAGCAAAGCAGTCAGGTCAACAATGAAACGGCGGCGGTCTGTGCTTATTAACGTGATGTTTATTCAGGGCGGGGTGGAAACGTACAGCGCAGCAGGCGCGGTATCTTTTACCCCGCCAGGCCGCAGGCCTGCATGGTTTTCGCGCGCGTCACCCGTGCAGCGGAATTAATCAGGGGCGCGGACACGCCCCGTCTTTTCATTCTGCCGGCGTTCCCTTGCCGCCCTGTAAAATAAACTGCCCTGCAAGGAACACAGCATACTGACAGGTCATATACCGGCCCTTAAACCTCACCTGAAAGGCGTATGTAGGGAAGTGTAAATGTCCCTGCCGCTGCCTTTAATTTGATTTAAAATAACCCTGCTCCTAACGCTGGCTTACAGGCGCGGAGAGTTCATATTTCATGGCAGGGTGATGTCCCCTGCCATATTTTTTGCGGCCCCTTGTTACCTGAGATGTTTAACCAGTGTCGCCGCCTGCCGGTACAGCTCAACCAGTTTCAGGTCCAGTTCGCTGATTATCAGTCCGGCCATACGCTCTGCGGTGTCACTGCCGTGCCAGAGATAACTTGCAGTCATGCCGCGCATCCGCAGATGCAGTTCGTAGAGTGATTCTTCCAGATCGGCCACGTCGTCACGCAGTTTTTCATATTCCGGTGTGTTCATCGCTTTTTCCCCCTGAGCCATTACGTTATGCCGCGCGACCGCTGCGCAGACCGGTAAGCCGGCGCGTTCCGGCGGCGTGATATTTTTCAAGAAGCTCGATGCCTATCCACCGGCGGCCCGCCTGCTCTGCCGCCACACAGGTGGAACCCGATCCGGCAAACGGGTCGAGCACTATATCCCCCGGCCGGGTGAAGGACTCGATAAGGGGTTGCAGGGCGGAAACGGGTTTTTCCGTCGGATGATGCCGGTTTCCCGTGTACTGCCAGGGGATCACATCCGATAACGGCGACGCCGGCACCTGGGGACGCCCTTTTGCCAGCAGGTAAGCACTTTCATGCTGGTAGCCCACAAACGCGGATTTAGAGGCATAGGGTTTGGCGAAAACGAGGTGGCCCACGACCCGGAAGCCGGCCGCTTTCCAGGCGTTCATGAAAATATCGATCCGGTTCCAGCCGTAAAAACTGACGGCCAGACTGTCGCGTTTCAGGACGCGGTACATTTCACGGCTGGCGGGCATCACCCAGTCGTCATTGTTATCGCCGGCAATGGAGCGCCCGGAACGATCGGTAAACCCGACCAGATACGGCGGATCGGTAAGAATGAAATCAACGCATTCTGACGGAAAACCGGCCATTACACGGGTGCTGTCACCCAGGATAAAACGGGACATGGTGTACTCCTCTGTGGAAAGTTGCGCGGCATTAGTGCCGTGACCACCACAAAGACGGGCGAAAAGCGAAGAAGGCAGGGGCGCTGGCGGAGGCCGCAGCGCAGGCACTTTACGGGCTGAATGCACCGTAAAGTGGGCGAACGGGCGAGCACAGCGGCGAAGCGAACCCTTGACGGCGAAGCGGCCCGGCTACCGTGAGGGCACGGCACCTGGCGTTCTGCCCGGACCCGTCAGGGTGCGGGAACGACGGGGAGCGCAGCGACATCCTTCTGAGGGTGATTTGTCACTGAAGCACAGCGCGCAGGAGGATGGCGGAAGCATACCGGGATGACAGGATGTGTCCGCCCGGAAAAAAAAGCGGGCCATGCCCGCCTTTTTCTTACATCGATGCCATGAAGCGGCGCATAGCCTGCACACGCTCATGACTCTCAAGGCGTTCCTGCCAGTTACTGAAGTACCACACCGGCGTATAGCGGGTGCGGCTGACCGACAGGGAAAGCGTATTGCCGGTATTCACCACGGCCGGGATACCCAGCAGGCTCAGCTGAATGAAGGTCATATCCGCCGCTGTCGGGTCAATATCGGTTGTCACGGCCATCAGCTGGGCAGAAGGATTTAACCCTTTATCCAGCATGCTCTCTGCAAAGGCGATCACCATGCCCCCCGCGCCGCTGGTCGGTTCGTTCAGGGTCACCCACGGGCAGGTCTTCAGCTGCTGCAGTGTGTCGTCAAGCAGCAGCTGCGCCAGCAGACGGGCCATCGGGTAAGGGGTGAAAAACTGCCCCATATCCCCGGAACCGAGTTCAAGCTCCATGAACACCGAGCCGAGAAAATCGTGATATTTCCCCTGCAGCGCGCTGATCAGCAGGCTGAACAACACATGGAATCGCTCCAGATCTGCTGCCTGGTAGCGGTCGCAGATTTTCCGGCTGGCTGCGATATTCTCAGGGGTCCGGATGCGGGCAATGTCCAGCTCGCCTGCCACCAGGGTGATGAATTCACGGAACACATCCCACCGGTGGTGATAGCGCGCCGTCTGACTGAATTCACGGATGAACCGGCCACGCGCCTCATCAGCGGTCAGGCCCGGCGCTTTTCCTGCCGGAACTGATGACGTTGCCGGTACGACCTGAGAAGGTGTGACGACGTCGTTAAGCACATCAAAAATGGAAACCTGGGACATTATGCTTTCTCCCCAGGCAGGATGCGAAAAAGGCCATCCAGCGGCGCAGCAGCAGCCACCGGCACGCCCTCCCGTAACCAGACCTGATAATAATCCGGCCCTGCACTGTCGAAGGCGATCAGCTCCTCGCAACCGGCGGGCGGGGTAAAATCCGGCAGGCTGACAGAAATCTGCAGCCCGGTCAGCCAGTCAAACAGATCGAGGATCTGGCTGGGTGAAAGTGATGACTCTGAAGATTCTTTTGCTGCGCCCTGGACGTTTCGCTGTGTCATGTTGGTGCTCCTCTGGGGTTGATTGTGATGTCTCTGTGAGTTCCTTCGCCGCAGTAACAGGCGGGACACACGGGGCAGAGGTGGCAGCAGGGGGGAACGACAAAGCCGCAGCCCGGAGCCTGCGGAGGGACCGGGTGCCGGCGTTCAGCAACGCGACCCTTGCAGACGCCGGCCGTGTGTCAGAGTCCTGTGCGGAGAAGGGACGACAGGGGCAGCACGCCCGCAGAAGATGAACGGGACACAGCCCCGACGCGCAGCGCGCGGCGTCGTAAGCGTACCGGCCCTGCCGGTACAGTGAGAGCGACGTGGACGACGTCCGCCGTTCGCGGCAAAAAAAAGCCCGTCATCTGCGACGGGCTTCGGTATCGTGGGATGCAGTACTTAGCGGGCTTTTTTTCCGTCGTCAAAGGCCAGAATGACGCCGGTACACATCAGCGCCGCATAGCCCAGCTGGAGAACAATGGTGACCGCAAGCGGGACATGGCTGGCAAGCAGAAGCGGAACGACAAGCAGAATGCTGAACAGGATCATTCCCCTGCCCGTTTTCTTCAGGGTGTCGGGCATTTCTGCCGCCGGCACTCCGGCCCTTTTCAGTATCCGGGCGGCAATGCTTTCAACCTGCTGTTTAAATCGTGACATCGCGCCTCCTGTCAGAACAGTTTTTTCATATTATTTCTGATCCTGGCTTCTTCGCCAGCGTCTGCAACCGGTACGTCTGCCCTCACGGCTTCAGAGTGTTTGTCAGCGGCAGGGGCCTGTGTCCCGCCTGTGACGTCGGTCAGAAGACGCATCAGCGCATTAAGCGTGCCCGGCGGTGCCGGCAGGTTTGTCAGCAGTTGCGGCAGCCGGACATCCAGCGTATGGAGCGCGCATCCCGTGGTGATGAGCTGGCGCAACAGCTGCCCCCGTAACCGGGAGGGGGCTGATTCAATCATGCTGACGGTGGCATTTGTCTCCGGCAACTGCAGGGTAATGCGCCGCCGCTCATCGGGTTCGTCGCTGCCGGTTTCAGCCCATCGCCTGGCAGGCAAAGCCTCCCTCACCTCCGCTGCCGGTGAGGCCGGCAGCAGGCCGTTCAGTGCACCGATAAGGCACGTAAGCTGTACCGCGTACAGCTTACCGTCGAACAGCTCGGTGATGAGCGCAGGAAGGCGGGTATCGATCCGGTACAGCACCCCGCCCGCCGTGGTTGCCGTGCGCAGAAAATCCCCGCGCAACGGCTGAGAAATCGTTTCAAGCGTGGCGGAAACGAGCATATCCGTGCGGTCATCGGTATGGAGATAAAAAGAATATTTGCCGGCTGGCACAGTCAGACCTCGCTATGGTACAGAGCAATCTCCCGGACCAGTGCCAGCTGGGGATCTGGAATGATTTCGATCCGCTCCGGCGATAATGGCCATGCCTGACGGACAGCATCTTCAATCAGCACCGCACCGCCACCAACCAGAAAAATTCTGTTCACGTTGCGATAACGAACCAGCTCACCGATCACCTGCGCGCCCAGCGTGGCGATTGCTTCTTCAATTTTGTCAGTTACATAATCAATTTTGTCTCCATCATTGATGATGCTGGCCAGAAATGCACGATCTTTCCGGGACCGGATGACGGTATCGGCCATCAGGGGGCTGGTTTCACTGTCAGCGGCACGCAGTGCAGCCTGGGCTGCACGGGTCACCACAGATACCCCGACACCCGGATTGCCATGCACGGCGCTGATGTCGTCAAACTGCCCCACAATGATCCCGGCATCGAGCGTGGTGCCCCCCAGATCAATGATGAGGGAGGTTTCTGCCGGGCCAGGCTTCAGCCGGGCAAGTCTGCTGAACGCGGCGGGCAGCGATTCCGGCATCACCTTCACATCGGTAATGGTGAAGCGTTCCCGCTTGTTAACAGTCAGCTCACGGAGCAGGTTAGAACGTTTTCGCGCTATGTTGTCTTCATTCTTCTGGCAGTCCTGATCGTAATACTCGCTCAGGGGCAGCGTGACGGTCAGCGAAACCGGCTGCGGCGCAAGACCACTGTTCAGAAGTGCGTGGTGGACCGCGAGGAGATTCATATCGCCGTACTGATATTCCACGTTTGTGGTCGGGACCGCATCACGACTGACACTGTCCCAGGTGTACTTCAGAAGGCCTGCCTGATAGTTAAAAGCATTTGCCCCGAAATCAGCCACTTTCCAGCCATGACGGAACGAATTGGCTGAAATGGACGTGTTGAGAGTGCCTTCAGCAAACCAGGCCAGTTTTACATTCGTTGAACCATCATCACAGTAGATATTCATCATTAAGCACCTTTATTTGTTCTCAAATTGAGAATAATGCTATCACGAACATCAAAGGTGTCAATATTAAATACTCAAATTGATAATAATACATTACTCAATTCGATAATATAGTGATAAGAAACCGCGCGGAACGCACCGGCAGAAGTTTTTGCACTTCACTTTTAAAAAGCTCTCCGCCTATACTGTTTATACATACAGTATAAAAGAGATAAGAAGATGAAACTGGTTATGATGTTTCCCGCCAGTGATTGTCCGCCGCTGGCATTTCCTTTATTTGCCGACAGGGCTTCCTGTGGTTTTCCGTCTCCGGCACAGGACTATGTTGAGCAGGAGCTTGATTTAAATGACTATTGTGTCAGACGCCGCAGCGCAACCTACTATCTCCGCGCAAGCGGGGACAGTATGGCGGATGGCAGTCTTTTCAACGGTGATCTGCTGGTTGTCGACAGTGCGGAAAAACCCGTACACGGCGATATTGTCGTGGCCAGCGTTGACGGGGGGTTTACGGTTAAACGGCTCCAGCTGCGTCCCCGCCTGGCCCTGCTCCCGATGAATGCCACGTATCCCACGTTATATCCGGACCCAGATGAGCTGGAGATATTCGGGGTGGTGACGCATATCATCCACCGGCCACGGGAGATGTTCTGATGTTTGCCCTGGCCGATGTAAATTCCTTTTATGCAAGCTGCGAGAAAGTCTTCAGGCCGGATCTGCGGGGCCGGGCGGTCGTCGTTTTGTCCAATAACGATGGCTGTGTGATCGCGAGAAGTGCCGAAGCAAAGCGGCTTCAGATAAAAATGGGCATACCGTGGTTTCAGCTGAAAGAGATGCAGTTCCCTGAAAAGGTCTGGGCTTTTTCAAGCAATTATGAGCTTTACGCCTCGATGTCGAATCGCGTGATGGCCTGCCTGGAGGAGCTTGCTCCCCGCGTTGAGCAGTACAGTATCGATGAGATGTTTCTGGATATACGCGGGATCGACAACTGTACAGACTTTGAAACCTTTGGCAGGCAGCTGAGGGAACATGTTTTTGCCTGTACCCGCCTGACCATCGGCGTGGGCATGGGACCGACAAAAACCCTTTCAAAATCAGCACAATGGGCCTCAAAGGAGTGGCCACAGTTTGGCGGTGTACTGGCGCTGACCCCGGCCAATACACGGCGGACAGAAAAACTGCTTTCGCTTCAGCCGGTAGAGGAACTGTGGGGCGTTGGCCGGCGTATTGCGAAAAAATTAAACGCGATGGGGATCACCACCGCCCTGCAGCTGGCCCGCACGAACCCGGCCTTTATCCGCAAGAATTTCAGCGTCGTGCTGGAGCGTACAGTACGCGAGCTTAATGGTGAAAGCTGTATCGCCCTGGAAGAAGCCCCGCCTGCAAAACAACAGATTGTCTGCAGCCGGTCATTCGGCCAGCGGATCACTGATCAGGAGGAGATGCATCAGGCTATCTGCCAGTATGCAGAGCGCGCAGCAGAGAAGCTGCGTGGCGAACGACAGTACTGCCGGCATATCTCAGTCTTTATCAAGTCATCTCCGTTTGCGCTGAATGAGCCTTACTACGGCAACGTGGCGACGGAAAAGCTGCTTACGCCTACCCAGGACACCCGTGACGTCATTGCGGCGGCTGTGCGTGCGCTGGAGCGTATCTGGCAGGACGGTCACCGCTATGCAAAGGCTGGCGTTATGCTGAATGATTTCAGTGCGTCTGGCGTGGCGCAGCTGAATCTGTTTGATGAACAGCCCCAGCGTCCCCACAGCGCGGAACTCATGAAAGTGCTGGATGGCATAAATCACTCTGGTCTGGGTCATATCTGGTTTGCAGGGCGTGGCCATGCACCTGAATGGCAAATGAAACGTGACATGCTCTCGCCGGCCTACACCACACGCTGGAAAGATATCCCTCAGGCCATCATTCGCTGAAAATCTTCTGCTTATCGATAAAAATCGCAGCGCTCGCCGCAGACACGTGACCGGGCGCAGCCCGCGAACGTGCGAGGAAGCGCAATATCCACGAACTTAAAGATATCTACTTACGCTCCGAGGCTAAGTTGGTCAGTAGCGTACTTGGCTTTATGCACATATCCACATAGTAGATCCAAAGACGATCCAAAAAGGATCCATATAGTCCCAAATAGATCCCGCTGCGCTCTGAGCCTTGCTATGCCTGCATTAGAGCCTTGTTAATGTGTTTATAAAGCGGATAAATATGTTTATAAACCGGATTTATGTGTTTACAAAGCGGAATGCAGTGTTTATAAATCGGATATTCTGTGCTTATAAACCGGATTTACATGATTTTTATTCATCTACTTTATTCGCTTGTGGAAAAATAGCCTATGTATAAGAAAAATCAGGAACTTTCTATTGAGTCGGTCCTGGAAGTCATTGGCGAGAATAAAAAACTTACCCCCACAAAAAATGCTACTGTGCAGCCTGTCGCATTGATGCGTTTAGGCCTGTTTCTTCCCTCGTTGAAGCGTAAGGGCAAGGATACTGGCAACATTAACATTGATGCCAGTCGCGAGCTTCAAAGCCTTGAACTGGCTAAGGCAGAAGGTTACACAGACATCCGTATTTCAGGTCCACGCCTATCGATGGAAACGGACTTTAAGGTTTGGGTGGGAATCATACTTGCTTTTTCTAAGTATGGTATGTCAGGGAATACTGTAGAACTGCCGTTCAGCGAATTTGCTACCTATTGCGGCTACTCTTCTAAAGACAAAGATAAAAACTTGCGTACACGCCTTGCTGACTCTCTGGCTCGCCTTAGGGGTACAACGATACGACTAACTTCTGAAAAAGATAAACAAGGCGTCGTTTCTGGTCTACTCAGCAGAGGAAAATGGGATGAGGATAAAGATCTCATGATTATCACTGCAGATGAATCTCTTTGGGAGCTTTATCAGTTTGACCGTCAGGTCATCATTCAGATGTTTATACTCCGGCAGTTAGCTAATAAAGGTACTGCTCAGGCTTTATACACTTTTCTGGAAAGCTTACCTGAACGACCAATCCCTCTCTCTTTCTCACGCATCAAGCGCAGACTGATGTTGACCTCTCCCAATAATCAACAAAATCGTGTTATTAACAAGGCAATAGATGAGCTGAAGGCCGTGGGCTATCTCGATGGGGATGTTGTTAAGAAAGGTGGTGAATGGCATCTACTGATTGCGCGTCGTACTCCCCGGCCCGACATCAAAGCCATCACAAGTGTTTATAATCCGGATGATCAAGAGTAATTCTGTTCTGTGTTTATAAAGCGGATATGAAATCTGAACTGCCGACGATTGCTCCTCCCTTATCGTTGCGTGTAATAAACTTTTTTCCGCTTTCTAAACACATTGCCCTGATTGTAAACACAACCAACATTGATCATCCGCTTTCTAAACACACGCCCTCTTCCGTTATCTGCTAATTATCTGCACCTCAAGTTCTTCCGGTTTGTAAGCACACGGGCTGCTCTGAAAATGTACCTTCCTTTTTCACTTAACTTTGCGCCATGTCACTAATACTATGCAAAAATTGT
The DNA here is from genome assembly GCF_055804875.1 of Enterobacter sp. K510. NCBI lineage: Bacteria > Pseudomonadati > Pseudomonadota > Gammaproteobacteria > Enterobacterales > Enterobacteriaceae > Enterobacter > Enterobacter sp. K510. The sequence continues at coordinate 8,636 of NZ_JBNRLQ010000010.1, forward strand.
TGCTTTGCGCCGTTAATCAAGATTTAATGAATTTATGCAAAGTTGATAACTTGAGGCCATGTCAATGGGACTGATGGAAAAGCTGGATCAATGTATAGCGGCAGGTCATGCAATGACGCGCGCCATTGCGCTTGCACAATTTAATGATGATAGCCCCGAAGCACGGAAAATTACACGTCGCTGGCGTATAGGTGAAACTGCCGAATTGGTAGGTGTTTCAACTCAAGCAATACGTGATGCTGAAAAAAGTGGGCGTCTTCCGCATCCGGATTTAGAACTACGTGGCCGTGTTGAACAGCGCGCTGGTTATACGATTGAGCAAGTTAATCATATGCGAGATGTGTTTGGAACCCGGATTCGTCGGCCTGATAACACTTATCCACCCGTTATTGGTGTTGCTGCGCATAAAGGTGGTGTTTATAAAACATCAACCTCAGTACATCTTTCGCAGCATCTGGCTTTAAAAGGTCTTCGGGTTTTGCTGGTAGAAGGAAATGATCCACAAGGAACGGCCTCAATGTATCACGGCCTTGTTCCAGATTTGCACATTCATGCAGATGATACTCTTCTTCCTTTTTATCTAGGCGAGCGCGATGATGCTAGTTATGCCGTAAGGAATACCTGTTGGCCTGGCCTAGATATCATCCCTTCCTGCCTGGCGTTACACCGCATTGAAACTGAGCTAATGGCTTGCTTTGATGCCGGTAAGTTGCCAACAGATCCCCATATGATGTTACGTTTGGCGATTGAAACTGTTGCTCATGATTATGATGTAATCGTCATTGACAGCGCACCAAACCTTGGTATCGGAACGATAAACGTAGTATGTGCCGCCGATGTTCTAATCGTCCCTACTCCAGCAGAGCTTTTCGATTACACATCCGCACTTCAGTTTTTTGATATGTTACGAGACCTGCTTAAAAATGTTGACTTAAAAGGATTCGAACCAGATGTGAGAATCCTGCTAACTAAATACAGTAATAATAATGGCTCGCAATCCCCGTGGATGGAAGAACAAATTAGAGACGCGTGGGGTAGCATGGTACTAAAAAACGTTGTGCGTGAAACAGATGAAGTTGGCAAAGGTCAGATACGTATGCGAACAGTCTTTGAGCAGGCAATAGACCAACGTTCGTCAACAGGCGCATGGCGTAATGCCCTGGCAATATGGGAGCCTGTTTGCACTGAAATTTTTGACCGTTTAATCAAGCCTCGTTGGGAGATCCGATAATGAAACGCGCCCCTATTATCCCTCGTACTTCATCTTCGGTTAGTAAAGAGTCTGATAGTGCACCGGCAGCTCCTATGGTGGATGCGTTGATTTCTCGCGTTGGAGCGCTTACAAAAGGCAATACCATTTCATTGCCTGTATGTGGTCGAGACGTCAAATTCACTCTTGAGACACTAGATGCAGGTAGAGTGCAAAAAGAAACCCGCGTATGGGTTGGTAATGAGCGTGATCAGGAGCTTTTGAATGAGTCTTCTCTCGATGATTTGATACCATCATTCTTATCTTCTGGTCAGCAAAATCCGGCATTAGGTAGACGCATTAATGGAACAATTGAGGTTGCAGATGGTAGTCGCCGCCGTATGGCTGCAATCACCACTAACTCAGAGTACAGGATTCTGGTTGGCGATTTAGATGATGAGCAAATGGATGCGCTCTGCCGTCTTGGCAATGACTATCGACCAACCAGTGCATATGAGAGAGGCAAGCGTTACAGCCGTTTACTTGAAAATAAGTTCAATGGAAATGTTTCGGCGCTCGCTGAAAGAGAAAATTTATCGCGTATTTCTATTTTACGTTGTATGAATACAGCTAAATTACCACGAGAAGTTGTTAGCCTTTTTGCCCATCCGGGTGAATTATCAGCGCGTGCAGGTGAACAGCTTGCAAATTTCTTTGAAAAAAATGAGCGTGTTTTAATCTCAAATGTTCAACTCTTGGCACAAAAAAAATTGACAGGAGAGTTACTTGAAGCCGAGGAAATTATTCGATCATTGCAGTCTCTATCTTTGATGAAGGCAGAGCAAAAGCCTCAGTCCATCAGGAAAAAGTTTGCTCCTGGTGCTTCAGCAAAATATCAGGGTGATAAAGTAGTTGTTAGTTTAGACATCTCAAAAATCCCTCAAGATGTGGTTACCCGCATTGAAGAAATCCTTTCAGAACTGAGTGTAACTACTACTTAATGGAAGAATGTGTGGAGGATTGTATCCATGGATACAATCCTTTCATAAGCCACCTTTTGCCTTATAAGATTGTATCCATGGATACAATTTTTCAGTTTCACTTTTTCTTTGGTACTCAGTGCCATACACCACTCTAATTGATGGGTAGGGTATGATCCCGAAGATAAGTAGAAGAAGCAATAACAGGTCACATTTGGAAACCTGCTTGGCTGAAAGGAATGCTCTGGAACATAAATGAACGTCAGTTAACTTTACCTTCCAGAGCAACGCACACTGGGGAACGAAACTTCATGGCTGCGCTTTTAACAAAGCCACTGCATCGGTGCCAGGCATCTGAAACTGCACCCGGTATCGTGCCGCCACGTCGAGTGCAAACACCTTCGTGTAAACTTCCGTCGAGCTGGCTGATTTGTGCCCCATCAGGCTCTGCAGCACCTTCAGCGGGATACCCGCATACAGCATATGCATGGCGTAGGAGTGGCGGAATGTGTGCGGTGTAACCGGGATCGAGAACGTCACTCCGTCTGCAGCAGCGGAGTCAACAGCCTCGTTAATCCATGTTCTGACAGTACGATCGGTGATCTCCCAGATACGCGCTTTCTCCATTCTGCCGGTGCGTTTGTTGCGACGCTCCAGCGGGATTTTCAGGGTGGCCACCATCATCTCCAGCTGGCTGACGTACTGAGTGTCTGACAAAGGAACAAGCCTGTGAGTCTTGCTACCGGCCGGTGCGCGGCCTGCCGTTCTGGCCGCTTTTTCCGTGCGCTGCTTGAGGGTGGCCAGCTGAACGAAGGGGTAGGGCTGCGCCAGGGAAAAATCCCCCCGAGTCAGGGCCAGCGCTTCATTAATGCGCGCGCCCGTGTTCCAGAGCGTGGCAAGAAGCATCTTGCGGTGCAGATCCGGGACATAGTGGAGCAGGGCACTGACTTCCGGTGCCAGCAGGTATTTAGGCAGTTCGTCCTGAACGAGGGCCATCTGGCGCAGGGCCAGTGCTGCCGGATAGTCGATGGCCACCGGCAGCTGCATTGCAGAAAACGGTGCCGGATGACCTTGCAGAACAGGTAACATTTTATTTCTCCCTTATACGCCATCGCTTTCATCTGAGCGGTTTTGGTGAGCAGCTTCGATTTTATTACGCATCTGCATATGGAATGACGCTAAAGATCTGGCACTCATTACGGCGCGAACGTGACGACGTTTCCTTTCAAGCCGCCACTCCTTCCAGAGTACGTTCTGAGCCGACCAGGGAGAAGCATCGAGGCGAGTGCCAGGTAAGCCTGCGAACTGTCGTAAACGGCGTGACTGAATGATGGCTTTGAGGCCCAGGCGGGTATACTGATACTGCCGTGCCTCAAAGAATTCGTCATAATCAGGAGCGTAAGCATCAGTTGCGGCAATGACGCGATCGGCCTCTCCCTGAATCACCGGCAGCTCCCGGATGCGGTACATCAGCTTCGCCGGCAAAACCCGCCAGTCACCTGTGACTGCGGAGTAACTGAGGTTTGGAACAGTGGTGTCCGGAACGGTAATCCTGTTCTGGTTTAAGTATCCATTATCCATTGCGACTTCAGCGCACGCTTCGGCAAATTGTTCGAGTAAAAAGACCAGCTCCGTGGCAATAAAAAGTCGTTCACTGGCCTGTTTCGCTGCAGCAGCTCTTTCCTCGCGCTTTCTGGTGAAGTGATGGGTCAGACTCACGCCACCCAGTGCGGCACCAATGGATGAAACCGCCGTGATGATCTGCGGCCACAGACTGGCGGTGTCCTTTACAACCTTCACACCTTCGGTGGCAATAAACCAGTCAGCCATAGATATTCCTTAACCTGTCATGAGGTTAGGCCACAATGTCAGCGCCTTATTAAAGTCAAGTTCACAGTAAAACGCATCCGGCTCGCGCCCTGCGGGACACGGATGAACAGTAGTTGCCTGTCCGGTAATAACCCAGCCCGTGTTCTGAACATTCAGCTCCCGTTCAGCCACCACAAGATTGTCCCAGGTAATAATGTGACAGATGCTGCTCCCTGAACCGGACGGCAGATGAATCCACAGCTTTTCATGGCCAAGTTCCCGAAGCGCACAAAATATTTGTATCAGAGAGATTTCTTTACTGCCTGCCGGTGCCATCCCAGTTTCCTTTAATATCAATAGTCACAGAGAGTAATTATGATATTCCGCATAAATCCCTTTCACTAGCATGATTTTTCCGTGCGCGTCATTTTCTGCCTGATAATAAGCACACATATAAACACGCTGTTAAATTACCGGATGGCCGTTTCGCGGTGATCCGACTTTCTGGCGTATCACAACTTTCCGGAAGTGTACCACGGTGAGGGAATAAGCAAAGCGGCCTTTTTGCCCACTGCGCGCCGGGTCACGGGGCAGGGGTGAACCACAACATATAGCGCCTATGTCCGCTGATAATACCGCTACATGTTGTGTTTGTGCACCGCAGCGTGCCGGGGTGTGGAAGGAAGATCCTACTCCTGAAAACGACAGACACATGTAAGATTATCCGCTGCCTGGCAGAAGGAGACTTTGTGAAAACGCTCATGGTGTGTATTTATACGATCAGAAGGCGTTATATTTTTTCCTGATTGACGCGGTACGAAAGTTCCTGATGACTCTCTTTTCGTTCGCTGTAGCGATCTGCAAGGTAGCTGGTTTGTCCCCTGAGCAGCAACGTAATTTTAAACAACTCCTCTGCGACATCTACGATACGGTCGTACCATGAGGACGGCTTCATCCTTCCGTTCTCATCAAATTCCTGCCAGGCTTTCGCCACCGAGGACTGGTTGGGAATTGTGAACATCCGCATCCAGCGGCCCAGAATGCGCATCTGGTTCACGGCATTGAAGGACTGCGAACCGCCGCAAACCTGCATCACTGCAAGTGTCTTGCCCTGCGAAGGACGAACCGCGCCTTCACTCAACGGTATCCAGTCGATCTGCGCCTTCATCACCGCGCTCATAGCCCCGTGCCGTTCCGGCGAGCTCCACACCATCCCGTCACACCATCTGACCAGCCCGCGTAGCTCGGAGACTTTAGGGTGCGTATCCGGGGCATCATCCGGCAGGGGTAAACCGGAGGGGTTAAAGAATTTCACCTCCGCGCCCATCGCCGTCAGCAGGCGACCTGCTTCCTCCGCGGCAAAGCGACTGTAGGAGCGCTCCCTTACTGAGCCATACAGGATCAGAATCCGTGGGGGCTCCTGCAGGTGCAGACGTTCGGCAATATGTTGATCAAAACAGTCAGTATTCAGGGCTGGAAATTGTTCCATTTTTCTCCTCCGGAGAGAACAGGTGATTTTAAAGTTAATACATATGATCTAACATATGTGTATTCTAAAGGGAACGGAGTGAAAAATGCTACAACCTGTTCAGCTTTTCAAAATCCTGTCGGATGAAACACGGCTAGCCATCGTCATGCTTCTCCGTGAGTCCGGAGAATTATGCGTCTGCGATATCTGCGTTGCCACCTCCGAATCGCAGCCCAAAATTTCGCGACATATGGCTATCCTTCGCGAGGCTGATCTGGTTCTTGACCGTCGGGAAGGCAAATGGATCCACTATCGTCTGTCACCCCATATTCCGGCGTGGGCAGCAGAGACAATCACGACGACCTGGCAGTGTCTGCGCGAGGATGTACGTGAATGGCTGGACAAATCAGCCTGCACCTCCTGCTGAGGCAGGAAAACATATTTACAAAATCATATATGATGGGGTCTGAGATGCTTTTGGCAGGGAGTATATTTTTACTGACGCTGGTACTGGTGATCTGGCAACCCAGAGGCCTGAGTATTGGCTGGAGCGCGAGTATCGGGGCTGTGCTGGCGCTGGGAACCGGTGTCATCCATATCGCTGATATTCCCGTTGTCTGGAATATCGTCTGGAACGCGACAGCGGCATTTATTGCGGTCATCATCATCAGCCTGCTGCTCGATGAGTCCGGCTTCTTTGAATGGGCCGCACTGCACGTCTCCCGCTGGGGTAACGGACGTGGCCGCCTGCTGTTCACCTGGATAGTCTTGCTCGGTGCCGCTGTTGCTGCTTTGTTCGCCAATGATGGCGCCGCGCTGATCCTGACGCCGATTGTGATTGCGATGCTGCTCGCACTGGGGTTCAGCCAGGGCACGACACTGGCCTTTGTCATGGCTGCAGGATTTATTGCAGATACGGCCAGCCTGCCACTCATTGTTTCTAACCTGGTGAATATCGTCTCGGCGGACTTCTTCGATCTGGGCTTTACGCAGTACGCCTCCGTTATGATCCCCGTGGATGCGGCAGCGATTGCGGCCACGCTGATCATGCTGCATCTCTTCTTCCGCAGGGATATTCCGGCAACGTATGACGTTTCGCTGCTGAAGACGCCTGCCAGTGTGATAAAGGATGCGGCAACGTTCAGGGCGGGCTGGATTGTCCTGTTATTGCTGCTTGTCGGTTTCTTCGTTCTGGAGCCGCTGGGGATCCCTGTCAGCGCGATAGCAGCTGCTGGCGCAGCAGTACTGTTTATCGTGGCGAAAAGAGGTCATGGCATCAACACAGGGAAAGTCCTGCGCAGTGCGCCATGGCAGATCGTGATTTTTTCGCTGGGCATGTACCTGGTGGTCTATGGCCTGCGCAATGCCGGGCTCACGGAGTATCTGTCTGGTGTACTGAACCTGCTGGCAGAAAAGGGGTTATGGGCAGCAACGTTCGGCACCGGCTTCCTGACCGCGTTCCTGTCGTCGGTGATGAACAATATGCCGACGGTGCTGATTGGCGCGCTGTCGATTGACGGGAGTACGGCGACTGGCGTCGTCAAAGAGGCAATGATTTATGCCAACGTGATTGGCTGCGATTTAGGCCCGAAAATCACCCCGATTGGCAGTCTGGCAACCCTGCTTTGGCTGCATGTGCTTGCCCAGAAAAATATAACGATCACCTGGGGTTATTACTTCCGCACCGGCATTATCATGACTCTGCCCGTGCTGTTTGTCACTCTGGCCGCGCTGGCGTTGCGGCTTTCCATCACTTTGTAATGAGATAAAGATATGAGCAACATTACCATCTATCACAACCCGGCCTGCGGCACTTCACGCAACACGCTGGAGATGATCCGTAACAGCGGTAACGAACCGACCATTATTTATTGTCTCGATACGCCACCGACCCGTGATGAGCTGATTAAACTTATTTCAGATATGGGAATTACGGTGCGTGCATTGCTGCGTAAGAATGTTGAGCCTTATGAACACCTGGGCCTTGATGAAGAGAAATTCAGTGATGAGCAGTTGATTGATTTTATGCTTCAACATCCGATCCTGATTAATCGGCCGGTAGTCGTTACGCCGCTTGGCACTCGTCTTTGCCGCCCTTCAGAAATAGTGCTGGATATTCTACCTGAAGGTCAGAAAGGAGCGTTTACCAAAGAGGACGGCGAAAAGGTCATTGACGAAACGGGGAAGCGGGTTAAGTAACCTGTTTTTTTCGTCTCATTTTTATCGTATTCGGGTGTCTGTCTGTACCATGCAGACGCTCGCTTTTTGTAATGCCAGCTAAAGAAACAGGCTTAACGTAGGATATTTTCCGTTTTCCAAGCGGACCCCTATAGCTGGTTTCTGAATCGTTGCGCTAAAATTTTTCTACGCATTTCTGGAGTAATACTCCGATGATTAGGATCAATAATATCAAGTGGTACTTCAACTAAGGTAACTAACTCTTTCTCATCAATAATTATATTATCTGCCACAAAAGAAATCCTTAATATTTATTTTTAAGATGACATTCAAGTTGTTAAAGAAAGCAATAATGAAATTTTTTTTAGTCTCGGTCAGGTTCAGCATTAACACCCCTTAAGCTTGCAAAGCTAGATTCGAACGGAAGGGCTGCTTAACCAGCTTCTTATATAAGATATGATAATTAATCTAGGAATGCCACTTTCATGACCACCGGTAATCATATATTGTCTGCGTCGTTTTGGCTATGACGACTATTTCAGTCACTCTTACACCCAATATGAGTGTGAAGGTGGATATCAACCACTTCTGGCTTTTGGGGTTTCCGGATCTCAGGGTAAGAGAAGGGAGATTAATGCAGGATAATCACAAATAAGTTCAGATTGTTGTGATTTGTGGATTAGTGCATAAACAGCAATTAAAAAACGACTTTATGCGCGTGATAGTCAAAAATAGTCTGTCTGCCTGTACCGATAAACCTCTTGTCCGGAGATCAGGTCCCCCGGGAAAGAGACGTGTCACGGTTCTGTTTTCAGTGACAGGGTCTTTCGCTTTTTCGTCAGGTACATCACTTCATCACATTTACCGATCATCTCCGCCAGCGTCGTAAACTGGTCTGCGTTATTAATCATTGCACCGAAGGAGTAATTGATATTGTAGGGTTTACCTGAGGTATCATTGTAATGATCCAGACTGGCACCCAGTGCGTCCAGAAAATAGCGGGTGTCGCCGTCCCGCCGGAGAAGGGCGGCAAACTCATCCCCGCCGAGGCGGCCTGCAATTTCGCCCGGTTCAAGGTGCTGATGTAAAAAGGTGGCAAATACCTTAAGCACCTCGTCACCCTCAGCGTGTCCCCAGAGATCGTTAACCGGTTTGAACCTGTCCAGATCGAAATAGATGAGGCTGAACGACGCATCCTGCCGGTTCATTGCGCGGAAGAGTTTGTCGCCGGCGCGGTAAAACCCGCGCCGGTTGGGAATGCCCGTCAGGCTGTCCGTCATAGCCATGTTGATGGCCTCGAATTCGTCCTCCACGATACAGGCCAGGTCCCGGAGGGACGCAATATCCTCATCCGTGAAGGCGCGGGGAACGGTGTGGATCAGGCACAGCGTGCCGGCCACCGTGCCGTCCGGCAGGCCGGCGTAGAACCGGATGTGTGGTTCACCGGTAACCAGGGGATTATCGTGAAATCGCGCATCGGCAGCCGCATCGTGAATGATAAAAGGCCCTTCCTGCAGAATGGCGTGCCCGCAGAACGAAATATCACGTGGAGTTTCGCGCACGCCGACGCCCTGGCAGGCGAAGAGCCACTGGCGCTCGCGATCCAGCAGGCTTATCAGGGCCACCGGGACCTGAAAGGCTTTGCGGGCCAGCCGCGTCAGGCGTTCAAAACGCTCATCGTCACGGGTATCAAGAAGGCCGGTAATATACAGGGACTTCAGCCTCTGTTCTTCATTCTCCGGTATACCGGGTGCCTGCATGTAATCTCCTGGTATGTACAAAGTATATATGCAGATGAAAAGGTGTTTGGATCTGACTGAGTGTAATTATAGTTCACGACTTATCTGCCAGCGGCTGAACTTCAGGTACAGGAATTCACGTTTATCACTCGTACTAGACTCTCCGGAGGACCAGGGGAATGACCGGGTCTGTTACGGTGAGGGAATCTGTAAACCTCAGGATTTTTGCCGGGAAAGTACGTATAACTGCTATCTTGATTAGTAAATGTTAAAATTTGTAGGTATCCACCCGTTAAACAAAATGATTAATATTTAAAAATACTCGTTGAACACCCGTGCCGTAATAATGAAGTACATTAAAAACGTTATCCGGTCATGTGAAGCTGAGACCGTCTCTTCGTCATGTAAAATGCCGTACTTTCTTTGTCGTGAAGAATGACCGGGTTAAGTCCATAAGGTTGAGAGGAAGTCTGCTGATGTGATACGCTCAAGGCGAGATTTATCTCAGTGAGAACTCACGGCAACAAAAAGTTTTTGGACAACAAAACACAAAGTTGTTTTGGACTGTAGGAGTCCAAGAGACAATGACATTACATACAACGCCGTGTAACGGATTTTACATTATTACAAAGCCTGTGTTACAAGAGAGTTATGGACATGATTGAAAAAATATGTGAAGTAATTGATGGTGAATACGTCTGTGATATAGATATTAGCGTTGAAGAATGGAAGATTTTATTAAGGGATAAAAAAGTTTTTGATGACAAAAGTATTGCAGCGTTAAAAAAATGGTTCATTGAGCCAGACCATTCCTGTACATGTTTCGATATCGGCAAGAAGTACGACCTGCACAGTATGAGTGCTAATGGTGTAATCAATGGGTTGGGTGGAAGAGTTCAGAAGCAGCTTGGCCGATTCGAGGTTAAAGGAGTCGGAAAGATTGCTTCCGGGACAAAATTCATTACAGTCATGAAAAGTAGAGAAATTAAAGGAAACCCAAAGCGAAATTTATGGACTATCCGTGAAGAACTTGTTCAGGCAATAAAAGAACTAGATTTTTTTAGTACGAACGAAAGCTCAAGCATTGATTTTTACTCAGATAATGATTTGATCACTGCTCTAGAAGAAAGTAATCACTTTGACGTTACTCAGACATTTGAGTATAGCGAAAAAGCGAAACCTAAGAAAGCTGCAATAGAAGTCAAAAATGGACTCTCATACCCAAGAAGTAAATCTGTTTCAAAAAATGCGCTTAACAAAGCTGATTATAAATGTGAAATTAATTGCGACCATCCAACGTTCAGAAGGCGAAACTCTCCCCTAAATTACACAGAACCTCATCACATTGTCCCGATGTCAAAGCAAGACTATTTTGAGAATTCACTGGATGTGGAAGAGAATATCATATCACTATGTTGCAACTGCCATAAACAAATTCATCTTGGCAAGGGGTTTGAAGATATGTTGAGGAAAATATATGCCGAGCGGAAAGATGTATTAAAAAAAGCGGGAATCGAGATATTATTAGAGGATTTGATTCTTTTTTACAAGATGGAAGGTAATTAATCTTCGAGAAGATGCATGCTTATTTTTATTTTTAGCAATGAATGTGAATTACTGCCTGACTATCAATCCTGTCATGTGGTTCAGATTTATGGGGGAGGATTTTAATATTTTACCAGCATGGCATGTCGATCAATCGGTTAAGTATAGCGCCAGGTAACCAGACGGATTTTCCCTCTCAGGCGGGAGTCGTTATCCATTGTCCAGTACCTGATTAAAAGTAGGAATAATTACAAAAAAATTAAATTGTATGACTATTATTTTCGTTCAGAAAAGAAAGTTACATTAAAAACCCGAAATTATTCGGGTTTTTAATTAGTTAAGTACTATATGTTTTCGTGTCCGGGGGTACCCTAAGAGGGTGCGCAAGACAACACTCCAGTGTTCATTATTTATGACTGTCAAGCCATTTATTCATCTGCTCAATTTCACCTTTTTGAGCTTTAATAATGTCCTGTGCGAGTTTTCTCATTTCGGGATCTTTTCCATACTTCAGCTCGGTTTCAGCCATTGCTATTGCCCCTTCATGGTGTGCAACCATGCCTTTTGCAAAGGCCTTGTCGGGATCTGGCTCATTAACGGCGGCCATCATTTTGTCATGCATATCTTTCATCCCCGCCATGTATTCCTGTGACGATGCTGATGAGGTCATATCTGACATGTTCATTTCAGAATGTTCAGCAGAAATTGCAGGCAGGGATAACATCAGTATTACAAAGAGGGAATTTTTGATTTTCATACAATAGTTCCTTGTAAGGTAGGTACCGGTTAATTGTAGCTGAGTCAGATAAAAAAGCCCCCTGATGGGGGCCAAAATGTAGCCACATATACGGTCAAGGAATAATCTATCAAGGAAAGGGTAAAAGCACGGATACTACAGTCGCATTCAGCCTGCATTGCTCATACGGCGGTGCGCTTCGGCCATGGCCTGATGTGGGCCGGACTGACCGTTATTCATGAATTCGTGGGCAACCGCTGCTCTTTCATGCTCATCCATCGCAGCGTAAGACGTTGACGAAACGGGCGTGGATACAGTGTTATTTCTCATCATCTTCTGATGACTTTCCACCATTTTCTGGTGCGCATCCGCCGATCCGTTCGTCATGGTTTCATGAACAATAATGGCCTGTTCATGCTGGTCCATACCGGCCATACGAGGAGCAGTCCCCTGGATCCCGACAGGAGCCGCAGCAGACAACATCTGGTGAGCAGGAGCCTGTGCATTGTTGACGCGTTCATGAATATTCACGGTTGCAGTGGCCCAGGCCGACGAAATTAAACCAAAGCCCAGCAAGGATGCTAATACGATATTTTTCATGATAAATCTCCATTTCTGAATTAGTGATGTCCGGGGAAGTACAACCGGTGTTTTCAGTTCCATAACTGAAACAGGTTCGGCAGTGTTTATTTCTCCGGGAGAGGACTGGATATTCATTTCCTGGCGTACTCTGACGCCGGGTATTGATGAAGCAATCCAGCCTTCCTGATAAGTTGCACTAATTATATCGAATGGCTTCTGTTTGCTGCATGACAGGCTAATGACATCTTTGTCATTTAAATCTTTATTCTTAGTATTGGGTTTCCGGAAGCATTTTCTCAAGTCTGGGCACGGATAAGATAAAACGAGTTGAGCGTACGTCCGATTCCACCTGCACTCTTCCGTGATGTGCTTCCACGATGGACTTCACAATCGCAAGGCCGATGCCGCTGCCTTCTCCTTTTCGTTGTCTGGACGGATCCACCCGATAAAAACGGTCAAACAGCCTTGATAAATGCTCTTCAGGGATTGGTTTCCCCGGATTTTCAATCACAAGGTCAAAAAAGCTCTCCTGCTCTATTATTGAGACGGTGATTGCCTGTCCCTCTGGGGTATAACGCAGGGCATTGGATAACAGATTATTGATCGCTCTTCTGAACATTTGTGGATCTCCCTCAACCAGGCAGGGCATCCCGTTAAATTTGAGCGTGATATTTCGTTCTTCGGCCCAGGCTTCGAAAAACTCGAAGACTTTCATGACTTCTGCTCTGAGGTCAAACCGAACCCTGTCAGGTATCAGCTGATTATTGTCCGCCTGCGCCAGGAACAGCATGTCGCTGACCATTTTTGTCATCCGGTTATACTCTTCAAGGCTGGAATAGAGGACATCCTCAAGTTCCTTCTGGGTTCGATCCTGACTCAGAGCGATTTCAGTCTGCGTCACCAGATTGGTGATGGGTGTTCTGATCTCGTGCGCGATATCGGCAGAGAAATTGGCCTGGCGGGTAAAAACATCCTCAATCTTTCCAATCATATGATTGAACGAGATAACCAGCTGCTCCAGCTCAATGGGAACGCGTGTCGGTTCCAGCCGCGCATCAAGATTCTCGGAGGTGATGTTTTTAATGGCATTGCTGACATTACGAAGTGGCAGGTGCCCCTGACGGACAGCAATGCGAATGATCAGAACAATTAGCAGACTTATCACGACAGCGATCGCAATCAGATTTTTTTTCAGCGCATCGAGGTAATGGAGATGGAAATTAATGGAGAGGCCAGTCAGCATGACATAGTTCTGCTGTTTGCCCTGAAATATCGCCTGACCAGAGGAGGCAATAATTCTGTATGTTTCCATCTTCATTCCGGACCCGGTATCCATCGGTCTCGCAGGATCCTCCACCGTCCAGAGAAAGACATCACGTGCACGGCTATGCTCGCTAAAATCGGCTGAACTCACAGCAGAGCGTAAAGCAGCCCCCTGCACAGAGCTGTACAGCACCTCTCCCCGGGGATTAAGTAGCAAAAGAGCAACGTTACGGTAGCTGGCGATCGATTCCTTTATTTTGCTTATTTTCTTTTCATCCGGATCAACCGGAGACTGCAGGATACGGTTTAGTGTGGTGCTGATTTGTTGCAGATCGCTGACATCCTGCTCGGCAAAATGCTTATCAACAGAATGCAGCATAAACCAGGTGAAGGCGATAAACGCCAGTATTGTGGACAGGCTGATAAAAAAGGTCAGCCGCAGAGCGAGTGAGAAAGGTCGTCTGGACGGTTTGCTATGCATCCGGGATCTCCAGCATGTAGCCCACGCCCCGCACTGTCTGGATCAGTTTTGTCTCGTAATCGTTGTCTATTTTAGCGCGGAGTCGCTTTACTGCGACATCAATCGCGTTAGTGTCGCTGTCAAAATTCATGTCCCAGACCTGAGAGGCAATCAGGGAGCGGGGAAGAACTTCTCCCTGATGGCGAATGAAGAATTCCAGCAGGCTGAACTCTTTACTGGTGAGCACAATGCGGTTCCCGGCGCGGCTGACTTTTCTGGATACGAGATCAATAGAGAGGTCAGCCACCTTAAACTGGCTTTCCGTGATCATCGTGTTTCCCCGCCTCAGAAGAGTTCTCACCCGGGCGAGCAGTTCGGCAAACGCAAAGGGTTTAACCAGATAATCGTCCGCACCCAGCTCCAGTCCTTTGACCCTGTGTTCGATCGTGCCCAGGGCCGTCAGCAGTAAGACCGGCGTACCCTTTCCGGCAGTGCGCAGCATACGGATGATATCCCAGCCGTTCACATCAGGTAGCATGATATCCAGAATGACTAAATCATACTCGGCGGTCATGGCGAGATGATATCCGGTAAGACCATTATCAGCGTGATCCACTACGAACCCTGCTTCTGTAAGCCCTTTGCTGAGATATTCACCTGTTTTAATTTCGTCTTCGACGATCAATATTTTCATCTTGCTCCCCGGCTGGCTGCTAATGTCATTCTATTGCGCCCACAATCGTTATCAACGGATTACAGCAAAAATGACAACATTGTCATTATCCTGTCACCCGGCAAACAGAGAGCGTTCGGTAAAGTATCCCTATCAATACTCTGGACTTCGATTGAACCATTTACCAGGTCTGCCTGTACGAGAAGCGTTATGTTCAAATTAAAATTACTTAGCATCAGTACCATATTCATCCTGGCAGGTTGTGTTTCTCTGGCACCTGAATATCAGCGTCCGCCAGCTCCGGTTCCCCAGCAGTTTTCATTGTCTAAAAACAGTCTGACGCCTGCGGTAAACAGCTATCAGGATACGGGCTGGCGAAACTTTTTTGTCGATCCCCAGGTCAGCAGGCTGATCGGTGAAGCCCTGAATAATAACCGTGATTTGAGAATGGCTGCCCTGAAGGTTGAAGAGGCCCGGGCCCAGTTCAACGTCACGGATGCAGATCGTTATCCCCAACTGAATGCCTCATCCGGGATTACATACAGCGGTGGTCTGAAAGGTGACAAGCCGACCACGCAGGAGTACGACGCGGGTCTGGAGCTCAGCTATGAGCTCGATTTTTTTGGCAAACTTAAGAACATGAGTGAGGCTGATCGCCAGAACTACTTTGCCAGCGAAGAAGCCCGTCGTGCCGTACACATCCTGCTGGTCTCCAACGTTTCACAGAGCTATTTCAGCCAGCAACTGGCGTACGAACAACTCCGTATTGCGCGGGAAACGCTGAAAAATTATGAACAGTCTTATGCATTCGTTGAGCAACAACTGGTGACCGGGAGTACGAACGTTCTGGCGCTTGAACAAGCCAGGGGGCAAATCGAAAGTACCCGCGCCGAAATAGCCAAACGAGAAGGCGATCTGGCTCAGGCAAACAATGCCCTGCAACTGGTGCTTGGAACGTACCGCGCAGTTCCGTCAGAAAAAGGGATGAAAGGTGGGGAGATCGCACCAGTAAAATTGCCACCAAATCTGTCGTCACAAATATTGCTGCAGCGTCCGGATATTATGGAAGCGGAATACCAGTTGAAAGCGGCTGATGCCAATATTGGCGCAGCGCGAGCGGCTTTTTTCCCGTCCATTACCCTGACCAGTGGTCTCTCCTCAAGCAGTACGGAGCTGTCCAGCCTCTTTACGTCAGGAAGTGGAATGTGGAATTTTATTCCTAAAATTGAAATTCCTATATTTAATGCTGGCAGGAACAAAGCCAATCTGAAGCTGGCTGAAATTCGCCAGCAACAGTCGGTGGTTAATTACGAACAAAAAATTCAGTCAGCCTTTAAAGATGTTTCCGACACGCTTGCGCTGCGCGACAGCCTTAGCCAGCAACTTGAGTCACAGCAGCGTTATCTTGATTCACTACAGATAACTCTACAGCGTGCCAGAGGATTGTATGCAAGTGGTGCTGTCAGTTACATCGAAGTGCTGGATGCAGAACGTTCCCTCTTCGCGACGCAGCAAACCATTCTCGATCTTACCTATTCCCGACAGGTTAACGAAATTAATCTGTTTACCGCGCTGGGTGGCGGTTGGGTAGAGTAAATTGATTCAATTAATCAGGAAATTAAAAATGCGTAATTCACTTAAAGCCGTTTTATTTGGTGCCTTCTCTGTCATGTTTTCTGCCGGTCTTAATGCTGAAACACATCAGCATGGCGATATGAATGCTGCCAGTGATGCTTCGGTACAGCAGGTTATCAAGGGCACCGGTATCGTTAAAGAAATTGATATGAATAGTAAAAAGATCACCATTTCGCATGAAGCAATCCCGGCGGTGGGCTGGCCTGCAATGACCATGCGCTTCACTTTTGTTAATGCAGACGACGCTATCAATGCCCTGAAAACCGGCAACCATGTCGATTTCTCGTTTATTCAGCAGGGCAATATCTCCTTACTCAAAAGCATTAACGTTACGCAATCCTGATTGACACTCCGGAGCGAATACATCCAGTGCGCCTGAACATTCATTATGGGATTACTGTGAATTAATGATCGGGCGCATATGCCAGGTGTTTTGATTTTTCAGCGAGAAATTGTATGGCTTCTTTAAAGATAAAATATGCTGCAATAATTATCAGCAGCCTCATAGCAGGAGGGCTGATATCGGTTACTGCCTGGCAGTATTTAAACTCATCACAAAAAACAGTACAAACAGAACAAAAGGCACCGGAGAAAAAGGTACTTTTCTGGTATGACCCGATGAAACCGGATACTAAATTTGATAAACCCGGAAAATCTCCCTTTATGGATATGGACCTGGTGCCGAAATATGCTGATGAAAGTGGCGATAAAAGCAGTGGCGGGATCCGTATCGATCCAACTCAGGTTCAGAATCTGGGATTAAAAACGCAAAAAGTCACGCGAGGAATGCTGAATTATTCTCAGACAATCCCGGCTAATGTCAGTTACAACGAATATCAGTTTGTCATTGTGCAGGCGCGTTCTGATGGTTTCGTCGAAAAAGTGTATCCCCTGACGATTGGCGATCATGTGAAGAAAGGCACTCCGCTTATCGATATCACCATTCCTGAATGGGTTGAGGCACAAAGTGAGTTTCTGCTGTTATCCGGTACAGGCGGTACGCCAACCCAGATAAAAGGGGTTCTGGAGCGACTTCGTCTGGCTGGTATGCCGGAAGAAGATATTCAAAGGCTGCGTTCAACCCGCACAATCCAGACCCGTTTTACCATTAAAGCACCTATTGATGGTGTCATTACTGCATTTGACCTGCGCACCGGCATGAATATTTCCAAAGATAAGGTGGTGGCTCAGATTCAGGGGATGGACCCGGTCTGGATCAGCGCTGCAGTGCCAGAATCTATCGCCTATCTGCTGAAAGATACGTCGCAGTTTGAAATTTCGGTACCGGCTTATCCGGATAAAACATTCCATGTCGAAAAATGGAACATTCTTCCCAGCGTGGATCAGACAACCCGCACGCTTCAGGTCCGCCTCCAGGTTTCTAACAAGGATGAGTTTCTCAAGCCAGGCATGAATGCCTATCTCAAACTGAATACCCAAAGCCAGGAGATGCTGCTGATACCAAGCCAGGCCGTTATCGATACCGGCAAAGAACAGCGCGTGATTACTGTTGATGATGAAGGCAAGTTTGTGCCGAAACAGATCCACGTTCTGCATGAATCACAGCAACAGTCCGGCATTGGCTCCGGCCTGAATGAAGGCGATACCGTGGTGGTCAGTGGCCTGTTCCTCATTGACTCCGAAGCCAATATTACGGGCGCGCTGGAACGTATGCGCCACCCTGAAAAAACAGAAAACAGTATGCCAGCAATGTCTGAGCAGCCTGTAAATATGCATTCAGGGCACTGAGGAGACGACGATGATTGAATGGATTATCCGGCGCTCTGTCGCCAACCGTTTCCTGGTCATGATGGGCGCACTGTTTCTCAGCATCTGGGGCACATGGACGATAATTAACACGCCGGTCGATGCGCTGCCTGACCTGTCAGATGTGCAGGTCATTATTAAAACCAGCTATCCCGGACAGGCCCCGCAGATTGTAGAAAACCAGGTCACCTATCCGCTTACCACCACCATGCTGTCCGTACCTGGCGCAAAAACCGTGCGTGGCTTTTCACAGTTCGGTGATTCGTATGTGTATGTCATTTTTGAAGACGGCACCGATCTGTACTGGGCCCGTTCGCGCGTGCTGGAATACCTGAATCAGGTTCAGGGCAAACTGCCTGCGGGTGTGAGCTCTGAAATCGGCCCGGACGCCACGGGAGTGGGCTGGATATTTGAATATGCCCTGGTCGATCGCAGCGGAAAACACGACCTTTCAGAACTGCGTTCTTTGCAGGACTGGTTTCTGAAATTTGAACTGAAGACCATCCCGAACGTGGCTGAGGTAGCCTCGGTCGGTGGCGTGGTGAAGCAGTACCAGATTCAGGTCAATCCGGTAAAACTGTCCCAGTATGGGATCAGCCTGCCCGAAGTGAAACAGGCTCTTGAATCATCTAACCAGGAAGCCGGTGGTTCATCCGTTGAAATAGCCGAAGCGGAGTATATGGTCCGCGCCAGCGGCTATCTGCAGAGCATTGATGATTTTAATAACATCGTCCTGAAAACAGGCGAGAACGGCGTGCCGGTTTATTTGCGGGATGTTGCCCGCGTGCAGACCGGGCCTGAAATGCGGCGTGGTATTGCCGAACTGAACGGCCAGGGGGAAGTTGCTGGCGGCGTGGTGATCCTGCGGTCGGGTAAAAATGCGCGCGACGTTATCACAGCAGTCAAGGATAAACTGGACACGCTGAAGGCCAGTCTGCCGGAAGGCGTTGAAATCGTGACCACCTACGATCGCAGCCAGTTAATCGACCGGGCGATTGATAACCTCAGTTCCAAACTTCTGGAAGAGTTTTTCGTGGTGGCCATCGTCTGTGCCCTGTTCCTGTGGCACGTACGTTCTGCCCTGGTGGCGATTATCTCTCTGCCGCTTGGCCTGTGTATCGCCTTTATCGTCATGCACTTCCAGGGACTAAACGCCAATATCATGTCGCTGGGAGGGATAGCTATTGCCGTCGGTGCGATGGTGGATGCCGCCATTGTGATGATTGAGAATGCGCATAAACGGCTTGAGGAGTGGGATCATCAGCATCCGGGTGAGCAGATTGACAACGCCACCCGCTGGAAGGTGATTACCGACGCCTCCGTGGAAGTGGGACCCGCACTGTTTATCAGCCTGCTGATCATCACCCTGTCCTTTATTCCTATCTTTACCCTGGAAGGTCAGGAAGGACGTCTGTTTGGCCCGCTGGCATTCACGAAAACGTACTCCATGGCGGGAGCGGCCGCGCTGGCCATCATTGTCATTCCGATCTTGATGGGATTCTGGATCCGGGGAAAAATTCCTGCCGAGACCAGTAACCCCCTGAACCGGGTGCTGATCAAAGCGTATCATCCATTGCTGCTGCGGGTCCTCCATTGGCCAAAAACAACCCTGCTGGTTGCGGCCTTGTCCATTTTCACCGTTATATGGCCATTGAGTCAGGTGGGGGGGGAGTTTCTGCCGAAGATCAATGAGGGCGACCTGCTGTATATGCCATCAACATTGCCTGGCGTCTCTCCGGCAGAAGCTGCAGCACTCCTGCAGACGACGGACAAGTTAATCAAAAGCGTTCCTGAAGTGGCCTCTGTATTTGGCAAGACCGGTAAAGCAGAGACCGCAACGGATTCCGCACCGCTTGAAATGGTGGAAACCACGATCCAGCTCAAACCTGAGGATCAGTGGCGTCCGGGTATGACGATTGACAAGATTATTGAAGAACTCGACAAGACCGTCCGTTTACCGGGTCTGGCAAACCTCTGGGTTCCGCCAATCCGTAACCGTATTGATATGCTCTCAACCGGGATCAAAAGCCCGATAGGTATCAAGGTCTCAGGGACTGTCCTGGCCGATATTGATGCGACTGCGCAGAGTATCGAGGCGGTAGCCAAAACCGTGCCGGGCGTGGTGTCTGCCCTGGCTGAGCGACTTGAAGGCGGGCGTTACATCGATATCGATATCAACCGGGAAAAAGCGTCCCGTTACGGTATGACTGTTGGTGATGTACAGCTGTTTGTCTCATCAGCCATCGGCGGCGCAACGGTAGGGGAAACGGTTGAAGGCGTGGCCCGCTACCCGATTAATATTCGCTATCCGCAGGATTATCGGAACAGTCCAAATGCATTGAAACAGATGCCGATCCTGACCCCGATGAAGCAGCAGATCACGCTGGGCGATGTCGCGGATATTAAGGTCGTTTCAGGGCCGACTATGCTGAAAACGGAAAATGCCCGTCCAGCCAGCTGGATTTACATTGACGCGCGCGGCAGGGATATGGTGTCGGTGGTTAATGATATTAAAACGGCTATCAGTCAGAAAGTGAAACTTAGACCGGGTACCAGCGTGTCATTCTCCGGACAATTTGAACTGCTTGAGCACGCCAACAAGAAACTTAAATTGATGGTGCCGATGACGGTGATGATCATTTTCATCCTGTTGTATCTGGCGTTCCGCCGGGTTGATGAAGCGTTGTTGATCCTGATGAGTCTGCCGTTCGCCCTGGTTGGCGGGATATGGTTCCTGTACTGGCAGGGCTTCCATATGTCAGTCGCAACCGGAACCGGGTTTATCGCCCTGGCCGGTGTGGCAGCAGAGTTTGGCGTGGTCATGCTGATGTATCTGCGTCATGCCATTGAAGCGCATCCGGAACTGTCAAACAAAGAAACGTTCACACCGGAAGGTCTTGATGAAGCCCTTTATCATGGTGCCGTGCTGCGTGTCCGGCCGAAAGCCATGACCGTGGCGGTGATCATCGCGGGTCTGCTGCCGATACTCTGGGGTACCGGCGCAGGTTCAGAAGTCATGAGCCGTATCGCGGCCCCCATGATTGGCGGGATGATCACAGCTCCGCTGCTGTCCCTGTTCATTATTCCTGCCGCCTATAAACTCATCTGGCTGCGCAGACATAAAAAGAGCGTGTCATAACCCTGAAAGGGCACCCCTGCGGGTGTCCTTTTGCATAAATTCACCCTGACGTCAGGGTTTATATCGATAACATACAGAGGTGAGTATGAAAAAAATAATTGTAATGACCCTGGCTTTTGGCCTTTCACTTCCTGCAATGGCAGGTGAAAAAGTAATAGACATGTACAAGTCTGAAAACTGTGGTTGCTGTTCCCTGTGGGGCAAGGCGATGGAAAAGGACGGGTTTGAAGTACGAACTCACGTCATGAATGATCAGGCGCTGTCAGCCCTGAAAGAAAAGCATGCTATTCCTGCAGGACTGCGAAGTTGTCATACCGCGGTTGCCGGTAATTTGATCATTGAAGGCCATGTGCCTGCGACAACGATACATAAGGCAATGCAGTCTGGTTCAGGTATATACGGTCTCGCCACCCCCGGTATGCCAGCAGGAAGTCCTGGAATGGAGATGGGAGCCCGAAAAGAGGCTTACGATGTTATCGCATTCTCACCGGATGGAAGTAAAAAAGTCTTCCAGCGAATCGAATAGTCAGCGGAACGGCTGATAACGGGACGCCGGCAGCAGGCACTCTTATGCCGGCGGCATTCGTGGTAATCGCATCCATGACATACCCTGAAGACAGAAGATGCTTCGGTATGCATAAGGAGAGTTACTGTGAAAAATGACAATGCAGTGCAACACAACAACCAGACTGCTTCTGAGCAGACATTATCCCCGGACGAGAGCCACGTATTGCATAAGGTGAGAGATCCCGTGTGCGGGATGGCCATCCTGCCCGACAGGGCGCACAGCAGCATTCGATACCAGGACCATCAACTTTATTTCTGCTCCGCCAGCTGTGATAGTAAATTTAAAGCCCATCCCGATCGTTATCTTACCGAAGATGCCAGTGAACATTCCCATCACCATCACCACGATCATCACGAAGTCAGCCCTGATCAGATAAAACAGCCTCACCACCAGGCGGAGAAAGAGAATTCTGAAGGTGTGTGGACATGTCCGATGCACCCGGAGATACGCCGCAGTGGTCCCGGAAGCTGTCCTGTCTGTGGAATGGCACTGGAGCCGCTCGTAGCTACGGCATCCACGGGGCCAAGTGATGAACTTCGCGACATGACAAGACGCTTCTGGCTGGGGTTGTTGCTGGCGTTTCCGGTTCTGGTACTCGAAATGGGATCTCATCTGTTTCCCGCCTTGAGGAATACAGTACCGCCACAGTACAACACATGGCTGCAGCTGCTTCTGGCCTCTCCTGTCGTGTTGTGGTGTGGCTGGCCATTCTTCGCCCGGGCCGGAATGTCGTTACGTAACCGCTCCCTGAATATGTTTACCCTTGTTGCAATGGGCACCGGCGTAGCCTGGGTGTACAGCGTCATTGCAACCGTCTTCCCCTCCTGGTTTCCTGCATCGTTCAGAAACATGGATGGCCTGGTGGCCGTTTATTTTGAAGCCGCAGCAGTTATTACGGTGCTTGTTCTGCTGGGACAGGTTCTTGAGCTGCGGGCACGGGAACAAACCTCAGGTGCCATTACTGCACTACTGAATCTTGCCCCCAAAACCGCCAGGCGGCTGGATCATGACGGTCATGAAACGGATATTAATGCGGAAGATGTTCTGCCTGGCGATAAGCTCCGCATCAGACCTGGAGAGAGTATTCCGGTCGACGGTATTGTGATCGAAGGCAAAACAACCGTTGATGAATCGATGGTGACCGGGGAATCTATGCCGGTTACCAAAACGGAGGGTGACCCTGTCATCGGGGGGACCATTAATCAGACAGGGAGTCTCATCATCCGTGCAGAGAAAGTCGGTGATGAAACAATGCTCTCACGAATTGTTCAGATGGTCGCTGATGCACAGCGTTCGCGTGCCCCCATCCAGAGAATGGCTGACAGCGTTTCAGGCTGGTTTGTTCCTCTGGTGATACTTATCGCGGTTGTTGCTTTCGTGATCTGGTCTGTCTGGGGGCCCGAGCCCAGGATGGCGCACGGTCTCATTGCGGCTGTGTCGGTCCTGATTATTGCCTGTCCCTGCGCGCTGGGGCTGGCCACGCCGATGTCGATAATGGTGGGGGTGGGCAAAGGAGCCCAGGCCGGGGTGTTAATCAGGAATGCCGAAGCCCTTGAGCGTCTTGAAAAAGTGGACACGCTGGTTGTCGACAAAACAGGCACGCTCACGGAAGGTTCGCCTACGGTGACAGGGATTATCAGTCTCAATCCGGGTGGGGAAACATCTCTTTTGCGTGTAACAGCCGCAGTGGAAAAAGGCTCGCAGCATCCGCTGGGTATGGCTGTAGTTAAAGCAGCACAGGAAAAGGGGATCGCAATACCCGCAGTCACTCATTTCGATGCACCGTCGGGTAAAGGTGTCTCAGGCGATGTCGAAGGTCAACGGGTTGTTATTGGTAATGAACTGGCTATGCAGGAAAACAGTATCGTTATTGATAATCAAAAGGCCGTTGCGGATACGTTGCGGATGGAAGGCGCTACCGTTATCTATGTGGCCACAGACGGGGACCTTGCAGGCCTGATAGCTATCTCGGATCCCGTGAAAACAACCACGCCGGATGCGCTTAAAGCTTTGCGTCAGGCGGGGATCCGCATTGTTATGCTCACCGGGGATAACCAGCTTACTGCTGAAGCAGTCGCACGGAAACTGGGAATAGATGAGGTTGAAGCCGGAATTCTGCCGGATGGCAAAAAAGCAGTGATAACCCGACTGAAAGCGTCTGGCCATGTGGTTGCGATGGCCGGAGACGGTGTGAATGATGCCCCGGCGCTGGCAGCGGCTGACGTGGGTATAGCCATGGGAACGGGTACAGATGTGGCAATTGAAAGTGCCGGAGTCACCCTTCTCAAAGGCGACTTGATGATACTGAACAGGGCCCGTCATCTGTCAGAGATCACCATGAAAAATATCCGTCAGAATCTGTTTTTTGCATTTATCTACAACGCACTTGGCGTGCCTGTGGCTGCAGGTCTGCTTTATCCTGTGTATGGAATACTGCTGTCGCCAGTTATTGCGGCGGCGGCCATGGCTCTTTCCTCCGTCAGCGTCATTGTGAATGCGTTGCGTCTGAAAAGTGTCAGGCTCGGGAAATAACACTGAGTGAAGGGTCAGTTACGAACAGAAGGAGTCCAGTATGAAAAGTACCACCTATGCGCTTATTGCTGTCGCCGCGATCGCGGCATTTGCTCTCCTGCGCGAACACTGGTCACATGTGGCAGGTTACTGGCCATATCTGTTATTGCTGGTCTGCCCGCTAATGCATCTTTTCCACGGCCACGGAGGGCATGGAGATCATCAACATCACGGAAGTGAAAACGATAAAAAAAATTAATCCGGCAGACGGGGCCGCGTCGCGGTCCCGTTATCAGTCCAGGTATCGTTCGTAGTCTCTGGCATGCGCAAAGGCATGCTGTTCGAGTTTGTTATCAGCGGGTGCCGCTGCCCGGAACGCCAGAGAGTTAACAGAGTTGTTATTGATGACCAGCTCGTAATGCAGATGAGGACCGGATGAACGTCCGCTGTTACCGGATAACGCAATAGCACCTCCCCGTGTAACCCTGGCCCCTTTAGTAACGAGTATTTTATTGAGGTGGAGATAGCGAGTTTTAACACCGGCTTTTCCCGTTACTTCAACAAAATATCCCATGGTACTGTTGTATTCGGCCCGGGTGATTTTTCCGTCGATGACGCTGACTATTTTCGTGTTCATGGGCATGGAATAATCAATGCCATTATGGGGACTCACTTTTCCCGATACCGGGTTAAGTCTTGCAGGATTGAAAGGCGAACTGAGTCTTGCTGTGGCCGGTAACGGATAATCGAGACTGCCTTTCCCGGAAGTATCGGAAAGGTTATAGAACTTTTTATCTGATATACGATACGCCGTGTAATTAAATGAACCGGACGTAAATTTATAGGCCACGACACGTGATTTTCCCGCTTTCTTTTGCAGTACGAGTTTTAATGATTCATTTTTTTTCAAATGCCGCAGATTAAACCGGGAAGGCAAGGAGCGCTGAAGAGTAGCGATCTCGTTCGATTCCAGCCCCGAGCGGGTGGCTGAAAGGTAGGCATTTTCTTTTACGACATCGGTAGAATACATTTACTGGAATTCGCCGTTAGCATGAACACTGCGGCGTATGCTAGGGGTTTTCAGGAGGCGTGTCATCTGTCAGTTAATCGGGAGCACCGTTGATGGTCGTCATTTTTGTAACATATCTTGTTTCCCGTTTGCTCCTGAAGCTCTGGGAACTGTATGACCAGCCCGACGGTGATGATTAACGGGACTGAAACAGGTTACGGCAGAGCAATATGGGGCTCATGTCCTGCTACGTAACCCGTCAGTAAAGCCCTGCTGCGCACCTGACGCTAAGCACTAACCCGCCTGCAGTTACCTGGTCGAATACAGCCCGCGAAGCTTTCTTGCCTGCGTCTGATGTGCTTCCGCACCGGCATTATTGACCTGCTCATGCACGAGAGCGGCTTTTTCTCCGGCATTCAGTTCGTTAAAAGAAGAAGACGAGGTCTTTGAATTTGCATCACTGCCGGACAGCATTTTTTTATGTTCCTCAATCATTTTCTGATGCGCATAGGACGCGCTGTTGTTCATAAATGAATGAGCAACAATGGCCCTTTCATGTTCATTCATTTCAGAGAATGAGGGCGTGTTGTTTTTATTAACCCTGTCCGGTAAGTTTTCATGCGTCGAGGAATTCACATGACTGACGGCTGAGGCATTATTAACAAATCGATGTGCTTCATGGGCAATATCACTGGACTGAGCAAAAGCTGCCCCACAAAATAAAGCTGTAAACGCAGTGGTCGTGATTAATATATTCATGTGTAATTACCTTCTGAGGTACATAAAAGATGTCCTTATGATCATATATAAAAATAATCAACCTGTGGGGAAGATGACGTAAATGTAATACAGCTATGTACATTACACGATTGTAATGAATTTGTTTCTTAAGGTGTGCTAGCTTCATTTCATTGTAAGTGGATGAACCAGTAATTTAATTTAAATCGGTTCTCGAATTCTGTCAGTAACCATACTTTAAATAAGGGAATGCGCATGCTGTTGAAAACGTCTCGACGAACTTTCCTGAAGGGGTTAACCCTCTCTGGCGTAGCCGGAAGTCTTGGCGTATGGAGTTTCAATGCGCGTTCCAGTCTGAGCCTGCCAGTTGCCGCATCCCTGCAGGGTACTCAGTTTGACCTGACCATTGGTGAAACGGCCGTCAATATCACGGGCAGTGAGCGTCAGGCCAAAACAATCAATGGAGGCCTGCCGGGGCCCGTTCTTCGCTGGAAAGAAGGTGACACCATTACCCTGAAGGTCAAAAACCGTCTTAATGAACAGACGTCCATTCACTGGCACGGCATTATTCTTCCGGCCAATATGGATGGTGTTCCGGGGCTGAGTTTTATGGGCATAGAGCCTGATGATACCTACGTTTACACCTTTAAGGTTAAGCAGAACGGGACTTACTGGTACCACAGCCATTCCGGTCTGCAGGAACAGGAGGGGGTATACGGTGCCATTATCATCGATGCCAGGGAGCCAGAACCGTTTGCTTACGATCGTGAGCATGTGGTCATGTTGTCTGACTGGACCGATGAAAATCCTCACAGCCTGCTGAAAAAATTAAAAAAACAGTCGGATTACTACAATTTCAATAAACCAACCGTTGGCTCTTTTTTCCGCGACGTGAATACCAGGGGGCTGTCAGCCACCATTGCCGATCGGAAAATGTGGGCTGAAATGAAAATGAATCCGACTGACCTCGCGGATGTCAGTGGCTACACCTACACCTATCTCATGAACGGGCAGGCCCCGCTGAAAAACTGGACCGGACTGTTCCGTCCCGGTGAAAAGATACGCTTACGGTTTATCAACGGCTCGGCAATGACCTATTTCGATATCCGTATCCCCGGGCTGAAAATGACGGTCGTGGCTGCAGATGGCCAGTATGTAAACCCGGTTACCGTTGACGAATTCAGGATTGCCGTTGCCGAAACCTATGATGTCATTGTGGAGCCTCAGGGTGAGGCCTATACCATCTTCGCACAATCCATGGACAGGACCGGTTACGCTCGAGGGACACTGGCCACGAGAGAGGGGTTAAGTGCTGCCGTTCCCCCCCTCGATCCCCGTCCTCTGTTGACCATGGAAGATATGGGTATGGGGGGAATGGGACATGATATGGCAGGAATGGACCACAGCCAGATGGGAGGCATGGATAACAGCGGAGAGATGATGTCTATGGACGGTGCTGACCTTCCGGATAGCGGGACATCCTCCGCGCCCATGGATCACAGCAGCATGGCCGGTATGGATCATTCCCGGATGGCCGGAATGCCGGGTATGCAAAGTCATCCTGCGTCAGAAACGGATAACCCACTGGTTGATATGCAGGCGATGAGCGTCTCTCCGAAATTAAATGATCCGGGTATTGGTCTTCGAAATAACGGAAGAAAGGTTCTCACGTACGCGGATTTGAAAAGCCGCTTTGAGGATCCTGACGGACGTGAACCTGGCCGTACCATAGAACTGCATTTAACCGGCCACATGGAAAAGTTTGCCTGGTCATTTAACGGAATCAAGTTTTCAGATGCCGCACCGGTGCTGCTGAAATACGGTGAGCGGCTCAGGATCACGCTGATCAACGATACCATGATGACTCACCCCATTCACCTGCATGGTATGTGGAGCGATCTGGAAGATGAAAACGGTAATTTCATGGTTCGTAAACACACAATAGATGTTCCCCCTGGTACAAAACGCAGTTACAGAGTGACAGCAGATGCGCTTGGCCGCTGGGCGTATCACTGCCATTTGCTCTATCACATGGAAATGGGAATGTTTCGTGAAGTCCGGGTGGAGGAATGATGCGAATGAAGAGAAATTTGAAGGCCATACCTGTTCTGGTCGCCGGTTTGTTTACCTCACAGCTTTCTATTGCGGCGGGCTCCGTCTCTGCAGATCCCCACGCCGGGCACGACATGTCTGCCATGCAGATGCCAGCAGATGAGAATTTCACTGAGATGACGTCAATGGAGCCCATTGTAACTGAGAGCAGAACGCCAATTCCGCCTGTTACCGATGCCGACCGGAAGGCTGCATTCGGCAATTTACAGGGGCATGCGATTCACGACAGTGCGATTAATTATCTGGTTCTGCTGGATCAACTGGAATGGCAACGGTCGGATAACACCAACAATTTCAGCTGGAGTGTTAACAGCTGGATTGGAGGCGACACAGATCGGATTTGGCTAAAGAGTGAAGGTGAACGAAGCAATGGGGAAACGGAGGCGGCTGAAGCGCAGTTACTCTGGGGACATGCGGTTGGCCCATGGTGGGATTTGGTTGCGGGTGTCAGGCAGGATTTCAGACCTGCTTCTGCCCGGACCTGGGCTGCTGTCGGTTTTCAGGGGCTGGCACTCTATAATTTTGAGTCTGAAATTACGGGTTTTGTCAGTAATGGCGGAAAAGCAGCCCTTCGTCTGGGAGGAGAATACGACGTTTTACTGACTAACCGGCTCATACTCCAGCCATCCTATGAGGTGAATTTCTACAGTCAGGATGATGAATCGCGGGGTCGCGGCAGGGGACTGACTGACACAGAGCTGGGGCTCCGGCTGCGCTATGAAATACGCCGTGAGTTTGCACCCTATATAGGCGTTTCCTGGAATCAACTTTACGGGAAAACATCCGATATGGCGAAAAGAGAAGGTGAGAAAGACCATCAGGTAGTATTCCTGGCGGGAGCCAGAATCTGGTTTTAACGCACTGATATAAAACACTCAACTAAACAGGTAAATAAAATGTCGATTTTAAATAAAGCCATTCTTACAGGTGGCCTCGTTATGGGCGTTGCTTTCTCTGCTATGGCCCATCCGGAATTAAAAAGCTCTGTGCCACAGGCTGATTCAGCCGTAGCGGCCCCGGAAAAGATTCAGCTTAATTTCTCGGAAAATCTGACCGTGAAATTCTCAGGTGCAAAATTAACGATGACGGGTATGAAAGGCATGTCATCACATTCTCCGATGCCGGTCGCGGCAAAAGTGGCGCCAGGCGCTGACCCTAAATCGATGGTCATTATTCCGCGAGAGCCTTTACCCGCTGGCACTTATCGTGTTGACTGGCGCGCGGTTTCTTCAGATACGCACCCTATTACCGGTAATTACACCTTTACAGTGAAGTAATATTATGAACGACCTGATTATGATTGTTATTCGTTTTCTTCTTTATCTGGATTTGATGGTAATATTTGGATTGCCATTTTTTCAGATATATGGAATAAGCGGTGTCAGACATGAAACCTATAACCTGACTAATTTCAGGTCGTTTATAACCTTTGCTGTTGTTACAGGCATCATTCTTACTGGCATTAATATGCTCCTGGTATCTAATGCCATGAGTGGAGTAACTGACCTCAGAGAATTATCCATCCATGTTATCGAGATGGTGATAGAAGAAACTGATGTGGGTATTAGCTGGATTGTCAGGCTCTGTGCCCTGTTTACCACACTCGGTGCTTTGTTCCTTTACACTAATAAGAGAGTATTGTCCTGCCTGCTGATGACGATGAGTGGGGGCGTGGCGCTGGCTACACTTGCCTGGGGAGGACACGCCGTTATGCATGACGGTCTGCATTACTATCTCCATTTACTGAGCGATCTGACCCATCTCGGCGCTGCAGGTGCCTGGACAGGTGCTCTGGTTGCATTTGCTATCCTGCTGATGCGCAGAAACGAGCATAATGCACAGAGCGTCATTGTGATATCTGACTCCCTGGCAAAATTTGCCACGGCAGGAACGGTGATTGTTGTAGCCCTGAGCCTGAGTGCGCTGGTCAACTATCTGTATATTGCTGAGGGTAACTTAACTCCCTTATTCAACAGTTCCTGGGGGAGGATATTGCTTGCCAAGACGGCTCTGTTTGTTCTGATGCTTCTTCTGGCTGCAGCAAACCGGTTTCACCTGGGTCCCCGGCTTGAAGTTATGGTCAGGGAAGGGAATTATGATCGCAGCGTTGCCCTGATGCGAAACAGCATCCTGACAGAATTCGTTGTTGCGATTATCATTCTGGGCGCCGTAGCGTGGCTCGGAATGCTTGCTCCGTCTCAGGTCAGCTAGGGGACAGCCAAAGCTCATGCGTGAGATTTTTACTTTCATATCAGCGAGTTGACCATGCAGCGTATTTTAATCGTTGAAGACGAACAAAAAACAGGTCGTTACCTGCAGCAGGGACTGGTTGAGGAAGGCTATCAGGCCGATCTCTTTAATAATGGCCGCGATGGTCTCGGGGCCGCGTCGAAGGGACAGTATGATTTGATAATACTGGACGTGATGCTGCCTTTCCTCGACGGGTGGCAAATCATCAGTGCCCTGAGGGCGTCCGGGCACGAAGAGCCGGTCCTGTTTTTAACCGCAAAGGACAACGTGCGGGACAAAGTGAAAGGACTGGAGCTTGGTGCAGATGACTACCTGATTAAGCCCTTCGATTTTACGGAGCTGGTTGCACGTGTAAGAACCTTGCTGCGCCGCGCACGCTCGCAGGCCGCCACGGTTTGCACCATCGCTGATATGACAGTTGATGTGGTGCGCCGGACCGTGATCCGTTCGGGGAAGAAGATCCATCTCACCGGTAAAGAATACGTTCTGCTTGAGTTGCTGTTGCAACGCACCGGAGAAGTGTTACCCAGGAGTCTTATCTCGTCCCTGGTCTGGAATATGAACTTTGACAGTGATACGAATGTGATTGATGTCGCCGTGAGACGTCTGAGAAGTAAAATTGATGATGACTTTGAGCCAAAACTGATCCATACCGTTCGCGGTGCCGGATATGTCCTGGAGATCAGAGAAGAGTGAGGTTCAAAATTTCCCTGACCACACGCCTGAGCCTGATTTTTTCTGCAGTGATGCTTACGGTATGGTGGTTATCAAGTTTTATCCTGATTAGCACCCTTAATGGCTATTTCGATAATCAGGATCGCGATTTTCTGACAGGTAAACTTCAGCTCACCGAAGAATTCCTTAAAACGGAGACGTTCAGGAACAAAACGGATATTAAGTCATTATCAGAAAAAATAAACGATGCGATGGTGGGGCACAATGGCTTATTTATTTCTATAAAAAATATGGAAAATGAAAAAATTGTGGAACTGTATGCCAAAAATTCTGTTGTTCCAGCGATCCTGCTTAATAAATCGGGTGATATTCTCGATTATATGATCCAGACGGAAGAAAATAATACCGTGTACCGCAGTATCTCGCGGCGGGTTGCCGTGACGCCGGAACAGGGTAAAAGCAAACATTTCATCATTACGGTTGCCACGGATACTGGGTATCACACCCTGTTTATGGATAAGCTCAGTACCTGGCTGTTCTGGTTCAATATCGGTCTGGTCTTTATTTCTATTTTTCTGGGCTGGCTGACCACACGTATTGGTCTGAAACCGTTACGGGAAATGACCAGTCTGGCTTCCTCCATGACCGTACACAGCCTGGATCAGCGTCTTAATCCCGATCTGGCTCCGCCGGAAATCTCTGAGACCATGCAGGAGTTCAATAACATGTTCGATCGCCTGGAGGGGTCATTCCGGAAACTGTCAGATTTCTCGTCTGACATCGCGCATGAGCTGCGCACCCCGGTCAGTAATCTGATGATGCAGACGCAGTTTGCACTGGCTAAGGAAAGGGATGTTTCGCATTATCGCGAAATTTTATTCGCTAACCTGGAAGAACTGAAAAGGCTGTCTCGAATGACCAGTGACATGCTTTTTCTGGCACGTTCAGAGCATGGTCTGCTGCAGCTGGATAAACATGATGTGGATCTGACCGCCGAACTGAATGAATTACGTGAGTTATTCGAGCCCCTGGCAGACGAAACAGGAAAGACAATCACGGTTGAAGGAGAGGGCGTTGTTGCCGGAGACAGCGATATGCTGCGCCGTGCTTTCAGTAACCTGCTTTCCAATGCAATCAAGTATTCTCCCGATAACACCTGTACAGCGATACGCCTTGAGCGTGACAGCGACTGTGTGAACGTGATGATTACAAATACGATGTCTGGCCCGGTTCCCGCTAATCTGGAACGTTTGTTTGACCGGTTCTATCGCGCAGACTCATCAAGGGTCCATAACACGGAAGGCGCGGGGCTGGGATTGTCAATTACGAGGTCGATCATTCATGCTCACGGCGGCGAGCTGTCAGCAGTACAGCAGGGGCGGGAAATTGTGTTCAGTGTGCGTCTGTTAAGAAGTTAATACCGTTATTCAGAAGAAATATTGAAGGTGACAAAAATGTCATCATTCAGTCACGCGATAAACAGAGGCGGTTTTTTATAATCATTCATAAATCAGGAGCAGCGAGATACTCAGTCGTCTGGTTCCTGGCGTGATGAATAACCCACCCTGAGATCAAATGCTTTCTCTGTTATAAGCCGTTGATTGTTTGGGTATGAAAACACCGGAGACCCAACCATGAAAAAGATCCTTGTATCATTTGTTGCCATTATGGCTGTCGCTTCATCCGCCATGGCTGCAGAGACAATGAACATGCATGACCAGGTAAATAATGCCCAGGCACCCGCCCATCAGATGCAGTCAACCTCTGAAAAAAGCGCTGTTCAGGGAGACAGTATGACAATGATGGATATGAGCGGTCACGATCAGGCTGCAATGACCCATGAAATGATGCAAAACGGCAACGCTACTGCCCATCAGGACATGGCTGAAATGCATAAAAAAATGATGAAATCCAAGCCAGCAGCTTCTAACGAAACAGCAAAATCATTTTCCGAAATGAACGAGCATGAGAAAGCCGCTGTTGTACACGAGAAGGCGAATAATGGTCAGTCTTCAGTGATTCATCAGCAGCAGGCTGAAAAGCATCGCAGCCAGATCACCCAGAATTAACCCGCAGCTCCACTTGTCAGACCCTCATTTGACGCCGAAATCACTGGCTTACGCTCCCGCCGGGAGCGTTTTTTTTCGTAATTAATAAGTGTCATTAAAAGCATCCATCACCATTATCATAATTGGCCCTGATCAAATAAAATTTAACTTATGTTGCGCGAGAATTCAGTTCATGAAAAAAATATCAGTATCATATTGTTTTTAATTATTATTTTTGTTCCTGGTTATATCCTATATCCAGGGTTCATGCCGCGCCGTATCCTGAGACTGGCTGAGAATACGAATGATCGTAACCACCGAATGTGATGACACAAAATAGATCATGTGCTGTTCCACCGGCAGCGAGCAGATATTGTCTCCCAGCTCCGCGCGATGCGTGCCTATGTCATGCATGGCCAGAACGTCAAACACCGCTGCTATACGCCCGATATACGCATCCGCCTGAACAATCCCGAACTGTCGGAAGCTGTAGTCCCAGATTGCTTCCAGATCTTCTTCTGCTTTGGAAGTCAGCTCAATCTCTTTCATTTGCCACCCTGGCCCTGACATTATTCAGGAATGCATCCCTGTTCCAGGGTTTCGCCTCGCCGCTGCTGAGCCCTTCAGCCAGCAGATCGCGCAGTTCCTGAAGACGGGATTCAGCCTGCTTCTCACGCAGCAGACGCAACGCGTCACGCATGACCTCGCTCTGGGTGCGGTAATCACCGGCCTTAACCAGGGAATCGATAAATTCCCGCAGCTCATCACCCACGTCCACCGTCATCGTACGGGCCATAACCCCTCCGCTTCTTAATGTAAGATTTGTTCTTACATCATTATATCAGCTTACTCCCCTGCTTCCATCTCAGGCTTTTTTAGCCAAAGCAACCCGGCTGTAGTCTGGAGATCCGACTTTACCGGTTTTCGGATCTTGGGTGAAAAAGAGAGGAACCCGTATAGGTTGAACATATCCATATACGTGGCATCTGCATATGTAAGGTATAGTCATATACCTGCCATCTGCATATGCAAACCCTATACATATGTGTTGTATCTGCATATACTATACATATGCAGTAGCTTTACTCTGGCCGTCTCAACGTTACTGGTCTGTATTATTAGCAGACCTTGCTCACTTTTCGGGCTAAGGACTTCAAGGGATAAAACCTATGAGAACCGTATCTATTTTCAAAAATGGCAACAACCGCGCCATCCGCCTCCCCCGCGACCTGGATTTTGAGGGGGTGAGCGAGCTGGAGATCGTCCGGGAAGGGGACAGCATCATCCTGCGTCCCGTCCGGCCGACCTGGGGCTCATTCGCGCAGCTCGAAAAGGCCGATGCGGACTTTATGGCGGAGCGTGAGGACGTTGTCACCGACGAAGGACGATTTGACCTGTGAACAAAACGTATATGCTCGACACCTGTATCTGCTCGTTCATCATGCGCGAGCAGCCGGAAGCCGTACTGAAGCGTCTGGAGCAGGCGGTGCTGCGCAACCAGCGCATCGTTGTCTCGGCCATTACCTACTCCGAGATGCGCTTCGGCTCCACCGGGCCGAAGGCCTCACCGCGGCACATCGAGCTGGTCGACGCGTTCTGCGCCCGCCTCGATGCTATCCTGCCCTGGGACCGCGCCGCAGTGGATGCGACCACGGACATAAAGGTGGCGCTGCGCCTCGCCGGGACGCCGATCGGGCCGAACGATACGGCGATCGCCGGGCATGCCATTGCCGCCGGTGCTATCTTGGTGACGAATAATGTGAGGGAGTTTGAGCGGGTGCCGGACCTGGTGCTGGAAGACTGGGTGAATTAGGGGATTCCCGGACGTTTTTATAGGAGTGTCAGTTGCAGGCAAGCAGCTGACACCTCTAATCTACGGTATATTATAGCCACTGCAAATCATTGCACGAACGTGAACATATGATTCTATAAGCGAAAATCCCTTCAATCTTGAATTTGATTATACATTGTCCTCTTCATCCTCCGACTCCTCTTTTTCTTTCTCAAAACGTCTGTCTGGATTTATTCTAATGTCAAGGGCTGAATGCAACATTTTATGGATTTTCATACCACTGGCCCGCTTAATTTCATTTTTAGTTGCAGGTGTACTATCCCTAAATGACCACTTATAAGGGGTCAGGCTGCTAATCTTAAAGCCCACTACACCAAGATTATAAACACACAACAAGATTTCATTTATAACATCTGTTTCCCGACTTTCACCATTTAACATTTTGTTTGCGATGACGGCACAGGGATCTATTGTTCCCTGTATTGACAGTTCGGTAATAACAGCATCTATATTGCTGCGTGTAATATCCGTTCTTGAAAATTTATCAGGCAGATTACGAAGTAACTCTATTGTCTCCTCGAATGAGGGATAAATGTCTCCCCACTCTTCTTTCAAAGAACGTAAACGCTTCAGTGAATAGGCCGACTCTGCTTTCTGGATAGTCCCCCACGATATGCGTTCTCGATCGAGAGCAATACTGAAGCATTCATTGATATATTGCAGCACATCCCGTGGTCTGAGAAGTGTCCTTTCAATTACATATTCTAGTGGAGTCAGACCGGTTGGCCCCCCTTTAGGCTTAGGAAAAATATCCTGAATTTTAACGTTCTCGCGGGTGTACTGTCTTCGGTAGACTTCACTCACTCGCTTCTGAACTAACTCAATAAGTTGCTCTGGAGTCCATTTAATATCAAGGATATAAGATTCATATTTTTCTTCCTGAAACCCAGAGCCTCTTGTAAGGTTGAACACCGAGCGTAGGAGATCCAGCCTTAAAGCGACGATAATTTTAATATTCTTAATTTTACGGAACACCTTTATCTCTTCAATAAGTGCCCGGATAAATTTATATCTTGTTTCGTTTTCTGCCCAGTTTTCATCAAGTTGATCGATAACAATAAAATACTTTTTCTGTGGATCATCAAATGAATAATCAGCGAGAAGTGTCAAGATTTCGTTTAGCTTCTGAATTTGCAGTCCGCTTACAACTTCCGTTGCACGTTTCTTGACATCAAGGACCTGCTCTTCTGTCAACTTTTTTGCATATTCAGCATTAAGCGCAATACCGCTTAGTTCACCTCCGATCGAGGCTTTCGTATCTCGCTCAAGTTTCCGCGTAATTTCCCTGAGATGGGCGTCAGTATCTATCCAAAACTTATCCCCCCATTCTCTGAAATACTCCAGGGCTTTTCTTTTGATTTCATCTTTTTTTAGGCGGTTCATAATGCCAGTGAAGAAGTTGTTCGTGTCTGACTCACTCCTAATATCATGCCGTAACTTAAGCAACTCCATAATTAATATATGTCGCCATAATATCTTATAGAACATGTCCAGATTAACATTGAGCGCTACAAAAAATGCAATTATATCAGATTGCTCCAGAAATCTTATAGATATATCATTGGGATCCAGTCGCCTACACTTATAGGCATGAGTCGTAACCATATGTAAAAGAGCACTTTTACCTGCCCCGGTTCTTCCCCTTACGATTGAGGAATTATCATGGGGATCAAGTAACTTTTTTAGATAACCACTGTCAATGAAACAACTGTCAAGCAATACCGAGTCTGACTCAGCATCAAGCTCACCGATTTTAAAATTTTGTCTGATTGTTATCGGGTTATTAGCCATTAAGTACCTCACGAATTGATTCTCAAGACCATATCAAAGCTCCTGGAAAGAATATACGCAGCAACCACCTTTTTTTCAAAATTGATAGGCATGTATACTTTATTAAAATTTTTGTCTTTTGGTTCAGGAAATATGGATTGTGTAGTTAATGCTGTCTCGTCGCGGTTGGCAGCTCATATTCCATCTATGCTTAACTTATGGTCTCATGCCCAGAAGTCTGGCACGTATTAATGGACAAGAGCTGGATACGGTATATATGTCGTTGGCTTCATGCCGGTAATAAATGATGTGAGGGAGTTAAAGCAGGAACCTCCTCTGGGGCTGAAAGCCGGCGGATGGAGTTCAGCTTAGTGCTAGGAGCAGATGTTCAGCTGTTCAATTTTTGGCATAAAACTGCGCGCTCTTTGGTTGTTCAGGTGTTTCTGTCCAGCGGTGGCATCTGGTAAAATTCCTAACTCTTAACAGACAGGATCCTCAATGAAAGCTATTACTACTCTCATTATTGCTGGCTGCATGTATGTCAGCGTAGTCGGAGCGGCAGAGCGATGCGAGTCCATCGCTTCATCTTTAATCCGTGCAGCAATGATTACACCAAACAGTGCCTACGATTTTCGGCCTTCGAAAAAGCAGCTGATCTCCATGTGTAATATTGGAAGCGGTGCAGCTGCAAAGGGCGAAAACATAAACGATGCCATTATTGCCAATCTTAAGTACCGTAATGAGATGGCAAGGAAAATTCCAGACGGAAATAAGGCAGTACTTGAGCTGGCTGACCTAGCATTTCAGTTAGGCTTTGATACCTACAACAAATAACGGTAGAGATCCCCGTGTCCTGCAGTGTCGCCCGGACAGGTGTTCCGGTAAAGCGACCTCACCCGCTCTGCGCAGCTACGCCGATGACCTAATTTTGCTTCCCTTGGGCAAACAGGAACTTCTGTCTACATGTTCTGCCTTACCTCTGCCAAAACGCCCACCATGCATGGGGTTTGCCCTGAAGTGCAGCTTTATCTTGAAGCAATTCGGCACTCACTACCCCCTGAAGCACAGAAACGGAATTTCTCGCGGCATCACGGCAGGAGTCAATAATATCACTGGGTTTTCTGAGCAGGATAAATTGCGATACTTTTGCCTGAGTATCAAAAGCATAGGCTCGCAATTCTGACGTAGATGTGAGACTCACAACATTATGTAACCGCATATAATCGGTGTAATCCTCACTGCCTGGGTTACATGAATCATAAAGATATTTTTGCATCAGCAATTGCGATGAAGAAAGGAAATCTATATAGCGGTCTGTTTTTTTCTCTATATCTCGCAGTCGTTGAGCCACTGCTTCTTTCCTGATTTCATGGCGGTGTGTTAATTTTAATGTAATCCAACCGCCAACAATGGTGATTAACGCACCCAGCCCGATTTTAACAGCACTATCAGCCACATCCACCCATTCAACTGACATCTGCTATCCCGTATCTTTCTGTGATGATCATGGCTGTCAGTATAAATCCCCGGCAGATTCTACAGACAGCACTTTCTGTCCATTACCCACGAGCTTATCCCCCGCTTCTGTGAATAAACGAATCTGACGCCCCTGTCCCAGTCTCCGCCGTGTTGATTGCACTCGCTCCGTGCAAATCGTGCTCCTCAATCAGGAAGAAAGAGCACATGCGGAAATAATGGCCAGTAATGACGTCAGTCAAACTGGAATTAACCATCTTTACTTTATTGCGTAACTGCAAATCGCGCAGTTTCTAAACATCATATGTCCACTGTTCGCTCAAGGCGAACTGTCTGCCAGTTCTGGAAGTCATCCCCTTCGTACGACAATTCTTACCAGCTGCTTCCTCCTTCATCTCTCCAGACCGCTCATTGTCATTGATCCGACTTTGCCTTTTTTCGGATCTCAGCGGGAAAAATGAATAGCCGGTGTGATGAAAGATAATGTCTTCAAGCAGGCAGAACTTTTCGTCGCATCACAAGATGCTTAAAAATAAGCATTATGAAAGATACCGAAGCAGACATAGTGCTATGATAGCATTAATTGTCTTTTCTATATGGAATATCCCATGCTGAGCCAGCTGAACCTGCGTTTTCCCAAAAAACTGATCGAGAGCCTCAAATCCCGTGCGTCCGCCGAGGCCACGTCCGTTAATGCCCTTGCGGGCCGCTTCATCGAGGAGAAGCTCATGTCTGCGGTGCCGGACGACGATTCGCTGGCGCTGAACGCCGATCCTGCCGGCACAAGTGAATCGCTCTACAAGAAAATCGTCCGCGGCGAGTTCTTCGGACGGCAGACCCTCAGGCATGCAGAGCTGCGCTGGCTTTTTGACCATGCTCACCGGGCCTGCCTCTACGGCAGCGGCTACGTGAGCTGGCCGGTTATTGAGGCTCTCATGAACATCACCTTTGACGCGCTGCTTTATGCCGAAGCGCATAAGATTGAGGTGGACACCTTTTACATCAACCGGACCTTCGATCTGCCGGGGAAGAACTACCGGGAAGAAACGCAGCGCTTTATGGCCGTCATGCCCCGACATGTGGATCCATCTTGGGCAGAGTACCTGCTTCGCCCGCTCTCCTCCGGTGCGCTTGAGCTGCAGAACTTTCCCGACGAGGCCTTGGCGCAGATCTGCACTCCTGATCGTCTCCGGCTGATATTTCCGCTGGTCGTGAAGGCGCAGGCCCTGGATGAACAGGAGATGAAGGCCTGGGTGGCCGCGACCGGACTGGTCACTGAGGATCTGAATCTGACGGCTGAGGTCGGTGGTATCCGTCTGCATGTTCAGGTAAGCGGTAACCGCGCGCCCCAGCTGCCTGGCAGGGGGTGGGAGGCACCCACTTTTGGTCTCATTGTTGCGGCAGGGTGCGTGGTGACGGCGATGGGCTGGGAGGTGTTCAGCGCACTGGTTCGCCAGCTGCAGGCTCGCGCGGCGCAACCGGTGCTGCACGGCTGGCACAGCCGGGATAAGCACGTGTCAGTGTATATTCCGCGTGCGGAAGGCATTGATGCCATCCTCGGTCTGAACGGCATCCATATCTCTATGCCGGCCGACAACTATCTGGCGCTGGAAACTGCATTTCTGGCCGAAGTGAACGCGCCGGTCGCTGCCCCTGTGCTAGCAGAGCTGCGCGCCCTGTACGGGGATTTATAAATGGCTGCCGGAACAGAACTTGCACGTGCCGGTTTTGAGGGGCCGGTTATAAAAGCTGAAGATGACCGCTACGGTTTTTCAGCCATTGCGGACGGGCTGGCCCGGAGCATTTGCGAACTGGATGAAAATATCAGCACCGTTATCGGTATTGAGGGCAAATGGGGATCAGGGAAAACGAGTCTCCTTAACCTGCTGACTGCCCGGCTCAGACAGAAGGCTCCGGCTGCTACCGAAATCGTGCCGTTTTCACCGTGGCTTATTTCTCCGGACGAGAGTCCGGTAACGTCGTTGTTGCTGACCATTGCGGGCAGGCTGGCGAAGTATGAAACCGCGGCTCAGGAGGATATACGTAACGTGACGACGGTAACCGGTACGCTGGTTAACTATGCGCAGCAGACCTCCCGCAGGCTTGCCCCGGTTGCTCGTCTGGCCGGTAAATTAGGCGTGCCCGGATTTGAGATTGCCGCCGATGTGATGGAGACGCTGGGAGAAACAGACCTGCAACAACGGCAGAAAACGGCAGCAGAACTGCGCGCAGAACTTGAAAATAAAATCACAGCCCTTGGGATCAGTTTTATCATCGTTATTGACGATCTGGACAGACTTGAGCCCGCCCAGGCGGTCGAAATATTACGTATGGTTCGTTCAGTGGCTGATTTCTCCAGGTTTCGCTATGTCATGTGTTATGACAGGGAGGTGCTGGCACATGCTGTTGAGCGCGGGCTGGGTGTACCGGACGGACGGCTTTATCTGCAGAAAATAATCCCGCTGTCATTTGCTCTTCCCCGACCGGAGAGCTTTACCCTGCGTAGGCAGTTTCGTGAAAGCGCCCTGCTAATAGGGCGCGAGGTCAGCGGGCGTGAGCCTGATGCATACAGTGAGCGGTTGCTGGAGCAATTTGTCGAGGTCTACGGAGAGCGGCTTTCCACACCACGGGAAGTAAACCAGGCACTCAATGCCATACGTTTCCGGTACCACGGACTGCGGGATTATGTGTATTTTCCTGATTTGTGTCTTCTGCAGCTTATTAATACCGTAAATCCTGAGTTTGCCTCCTGGACTGAAGATTACCTGACTGCATGGTCAGTGGTTGTCAGTCGTGACGGTTCGGTTGGGGAGGAAGAGACGAAGATACTGATCGACAGGCTTTTCACCTCACTGGAGAAGTTCGGAGCATCCAGGGCCGCTTCTCCGTGGGAACTGGTTACGTGGCTGCCAGGCATTACCGGATTTGACAGAGAGCACCTGCGGATCTTTGAAAGCCAGCGTACAGCCGAGGCGGAGCAGGCTACAAATCAGCGCCGGCTGGGGAGCATTACCTACTGGCGCTATTATTTTTCATTTTCAGCTCCTCAGAACGTGATGTCTGACGCCGATATTCAGCAGATTATTGAGCTTGCGGCCAGTGATTATGCTGCGCTGGAAGCACGCCTTTTGAATAGCGTTACGGATAACGGCATATCCTCCCGAACCTGGTTTGAGCATATCCTGACGCGCCTCACTCCCGGGCTCACAGAAAACTCAGGTGACGTGGTTCAGCGCAATCTTCTGAC
Source organism: Enterobacter sp. K510 (assembly GCF_055804875.1). Taxonomy (NCBI): domain Bacteria; kingdom Pseudomonadati; phylum Pseudomonadota; class Gammaproteobacteria; order Enterobacterales; family Enterobacteriaceae; genus Enterobacter; species Enterobacter sp. K510. Next base: position 50,055 of record NZ_JBNRLQ010000010.1, read on the forward strand.
GTTCTTTTTCCGCTGTAGCGATCGCATCCTGCCCTTTTATCGTGAAAGAAATCTTTTTTTTCGTCAGGAAGACATCGGTATCGACTTACTCGTCACGCAGCTGATACAACAGCTGCTGTCAGGGAGACGCAGGGAGACGGTACGTTTCATTTCCCGTCTTTTCCGTAAGGCAGAAGCCTTTGCATGGGCCGCATTATATCTGCGTGATTTTCTGCCGAAGCGCAGCGCACAAAGCACGAATAAGACAGACATTTTTACTGCCGAGGAGGCAGAGCAGCTACGCCTGGCGTTAACTACACGGCTTAAAGAAACGCGGATCCGGAGAGAACTGTCACAAGTTCCTTACCTGTCAATTTTCCTGTCAGCTTGGGCCGAGCTTGCGGGCGATGAAGTTGTCAGAGAGTGGGCCAGCGAAATCGTTCTGACCGACAGGGCTTTTCTGCAGATGTTGCTTAACCTCAGAACGCCCGTCAGCAGCAACCGGGGTCAGTATCTGAAGCTTAACCTTGATCATGTGAACCGTTTTTTAGGCATCCCTGCGCGCGAAAAATTTCGGGAACTAAAAGCGAAGCAAATACCCCCCTTATCCGGAATGACAGCAGCAATTGAGGATGCCATCCGCATGAATGAGGAACACTGACACCGGTGAGAACGGGACAAGAGGAACATCGATGCCGGTCAGATAATTTTATCGGAGGGAAAGAGTATGAGAGAAGATATTGAGTTTCGAGTCCGGGCTTTTCGTAAAGCTCTGGTACTGGCTAAAGGGGAATGCTCGGAGGAATGCCGTCACCTGGGGCGATGGACAACTGATTTGCATAATTTTCCGCACGGCAGCTGCGATATGGCCAGTAATTGTCTTGCACAGTATCTCACGGATAAAAAATGTGGCCATCCCTTCATTATTTACATGAATGGCAGTGGGTTGGAAAACTCAACTTTTCACGGCCATGTAATTGTCATGCTGGACGGAGAGTACATAGATTTGACGCTGGATCAGTTTGATGAGTATCCGGACTATATTGTGAGTGAAGCCGTCGAGTCGCAAGGGGTGATAGGTACCCTGTTACGAAGAATTGGGGAAATCGAAGGATCTATAGAAACGCGTCCAATAAATCTCTCGTCTTTTAATAAACGTGGAGAGGATATGTACGCGTGGCTCCGCGATAAGGCAGATAAAATTTTTGATGAAGATGAAGAAAGGCAAGCCCTTCAACAGAAAATCGACGATCTTACAACTAAAGCTCTTCGGGAAATGTTTCCCCCAAATGAGTTAAGTAAACGGTAAAAGTCTTTTATCTAAAAACACAGCCCGTTTCCGGGCTGTGTTCGCAGTCAGGCGCCGCTGCCGGTTCACTCTGCATTGATGGCCAGCAATACCATCAACAGTAACGCGATCGGGCACCTGACAGTCAACCGCCCCGGATACACTGCCCGGCATCCGAGAGCCAGGTACAGGTCCTCATAATTACGCCAGGCACTTTCGGTACCTTTTTCCCGGTACTCACTTCTTGCCACTTCCGTTCTGTATGCCAGCTGTGCCAGCGGGATAATGTCATTAAACATTTCAAAACTCCTGTCGGTATCGGGGAACTCCCCCCATTCAGGATCGCGTCACGACGGAGACGACTGCCAGAAATGAAAGTAAACAAAAAGGCATATTCTAGGCATATGTGAAGCATTTTCTACCTTGTATAATGCACCTGTACGGGCAGATCTGCCTGGGTACCCAGGCTGACGATAGGCCGATGCAGCTGGAGGGCCGCTGGCATATGTTATGCCGGGGCGATTACGTTATTCGCCTCGACGGCACCACCTCCCTGCAGCTGTGGAACTCAGCAGGGGAGGTGACACGTCTGCCGGGCGATCCCCTGCAGGTGGCAACCTGGTTGCATGCCTGCCATGATGTCGGTATTCCTGTCCGGATGCAGATCAACGAAAGCGACACGCCGGATGAGGGGTCACTGAAAAGCACCGCACCGGCGGACCAGACAGGTACCTGGTTCCGCCAGCTGGACGCGGAACTCCGGGCGCTTGAGATAAGCGGCCTGACGGACACGATACGTCGGGTCATGGTGATGCCCGGTGAATCATTCCGGGCGCAGCCTGCGCCAGCGCGGCGGCTGCACATTCTTCGTTCAATTCCGGAGGCGTTTCCGCTTACGGCTGCCGCCAGTGAAGACGACACAGAAGCCGCGCTGGCTGACCTGCTGGACCGCGCGGGTTTCACCCCCGGCCAGGCACAGGAGCTGCAGCGACACCGTATCCGCTGGCCACTGATGAGCGAAGATGAATTTGTCCGTCAGGGGATGAATAGACTTTGTGGCGATTCGTCAGATAAGGAACATCCAGTACCTGACGAAAAAAAACCGTATGCCGATGACTCATAAGGGGATTATGACTGAACACTACAGGCCCTGACCGGTCAGGCTGCGTGAAACCAGAACAATGTGGATCAGTGAATGCGGCCGGCGCTTCAGAAAGTCCACAGGCATAGCAACCGGAAGCGGCGCATGGAGTCCCTATCGCCTTGATCTAAGCAGTATCCGTGAAATCCAGCCTCCAGCCCGGAGAGAATAAGGAGGCGTGAATTTAGCCAGAAGTGAAAGAAAATCTGATGGCAAGGAGAGATATTTTTGCGCGGGCCGGGAACTATCTTCCTCCCCTGAGTCGCTCTCTGTAGTCTCGTCAAATGAATATAAGGGCGAGTCAGAAGAAAAGGTGCTGTATATCCGCGCCGCTATGATGATGGATATGAATAATTTTAAAAGAAGGATGCGATACAGATGTATTGCTTCATGAACATTCACTGGGGTCTTATAACTTATTTTATAGCTGTTTATTTAATTCGTGAGGACCTCGATCAACCTGACGTTAAGGTGCTTATTATCATTTTACTTATCAATAGCCAGTTATTTCCTTTTGCAAGAAAGCCATAGAGAAACTCGCGCTTAAATTTTCATCCCGCGAGTCCTGGATGACTGGCTTCTATACCGAAACGCCTATGAAAAATTTTATTTACGCCATTTACTACATGGCTATTTTTATTGTGGCAATCCCCGTATCCGTGGTTTACCTCTAATATTCATTAACTCGCAAAAAAGGCGTGCACTCGTGAAGATGACTGATTGGTTTTTTTACAGCCATATAATTTACTCCGCTTTGAAACCCGGCTTGCCGTGAGCAGCCCGCCATTGCTTAACTGTATTAACGATACCCTCAGCTGAAGCATCTGACCCTGCTTCCGGACGGAAAATGAGGTTCCAGCCCGCAGGATGTTCCGTTAAACGTGCGAAATGAAAGATAGCGTCATCATTTTCCTTTTCAGAACTGAAGTCTGCCCGGATAATTTTAGCAACCCAGCTCACAAAATATTTCTCAGTAAAATCAGAAATTCTCTTTTCTGTTACCTGAATCTCCTTTATGCAAACTAATATAAAGTATAGATGTTGATACTATTACGCTATCTTTGACTGTACCATATAATTACATGTAAATGAACGAACAGCATCTGCTGGTAAACCGTATAATCATATAAAATTTTTCGCAATTATGTATTTGACTGTGGCATAGTAAAGGTGGATCGCTGATACATGAAAACATACGCGACATAACAAGATTTAGCATAAAACATTCCGAAACGCTGCCGATAACAATAATGTCATCAGGAAGGAATGTTATGAACTGTTTTCATTTATTTACTATAGCCATTGAGCAGGGCAACAAAAATCAGGCAATGTTGATCCTCCGGGACAGAACAGAATCTGTCGCAAAAAAGATACTCATTAAAGCCAGAGTAAAGGTTCCCGATTATTACGGGCGTGCCTTCTGGCTGTGGGCGCAAAATTATATTACTTCGCAGTGTTCACCACAAAAGGATCGCTATGAAAGTCAGCAAGATGTCACTGCAGCCTCTGTTTATAAAAATGAGGAACTGTCCGGGCATAAGCAGCCCCGGAGCGCTGGACCTGCTCAAGCTGATGGCACTGGCCGCGATGCTGGTCGATCACATCAATACCCTGTTTCTGCACCCGCCGGTACCGGAACTGTATGCGCTGGGCCGGATGGCCTTTCCGCTGTTCGTCCTGGTCTGGGCGATCAATGCGGGACAGCGACCGGAACGTCTCCAGCGCCGGGCAAACCGGCTCTGGGGATGGGCACTGCTGACGCAGCCGGTCTTTGTGTTTGCCTTCCGGGAGCAGCAGCCGTGGTACGCGCTCAATATACTGTTCGTCTTCGCCGCCGCCACGCAGCTGCTTGCCCTGCGACACCGGCACGGCCTGCCCGGCGTTACAGCCGGGACAGGGCTGCTCGCACTGTTTGTCCTCCCGCTGATGCCGGCAAGTTACGGTATCCAGGGTATCGTTCTCAGTCTGTCGCTGGCCACCTTTTTTGCCGCCCGTACCGGCAGGATACAGGCGTTTTCCGCTGCGGCTGCCGTAATATCCCTCATCATCCTGAACGGATCCGCGCATCTTCTCAGCCGCCCCCTGGACACGCTGACTGTGGCGGTGCTCCCCACACTGGTGCTGCCGGTCGCCGCTGTCATCACAGCCGGTTCACTTCAGCCTGCCGGCTCCCCGCGTTTTTTACCGGGGCGCTTCTTTTACGTCATGTACGTGCTGCATCTGCTGGTCCTGGGGTGTTTTGTGTGAGGCTTAAGACCGTCCGGACTTTTGATGCGCGCAGCGCATAAAGGCGACAAAGGCAGTCTGGTTTTACGCTGAAGTACGGTGTCGCCGTCGCGCGGCTTTGCCGCCTGGTGACATGAAGATGTCCTGATACCCCCCCCTTCCTGCCAGACTAACCCCGCTTAAAACGACGCAGGCGCTTCATTGCGCGGCCGGAGTGGCTTCATCAAGGCCGGAGGCCGCAGAGGAAGCGTATCTCCGCGTGCGAGCGTTTACGCGAGCTACGAGCGTGTAAGCAGAACTCAACGCCACACTTCCTGACGCCACTCCTTTTCCTAGTTACAACATCCCTCATAAAGCCACTCTGTTCCGGGCCTGCGGCCCGGGGCGGGGCGGCTTTTCGGGGGGATAAATTTTCACGGGTGCCGGCGTCTGACACGGACGAGGCCCGCCGCCTGCGGCGGGAGCTACCTCTTTCTGAGCGCGTGGCCGTCAGGCCGCTGCCGGCGAAGGCATTATCAACAGAGCCGTGGCTCTTATATTTAAAATACCTTTAGGAAGTAAAGACAGTCACTACGCATCCATGCTTCTGATTGCATAGAATTTTCTGAGCCGTTTGCAACTATATGGAGATAACCGGAAAAAAGGATCGCGCTGAGGCAAAAAGGATCGCACAGAAAAGGGGAAACAGGGGGGAATGTGGTTACAAAACAGGCTGCGCCGGCGCGCGGATACGGGTAAGCCTCTGCCTTCCGGCAGATAATGAAGGGAGGGGGGTTATTCCTGCTGTCGGGCCACCGTCTGTATCCAGAGCAGACGCTGGTTAACCAGCTTACGGAAGCCGTCCAGGGTCAGGCCTTCGTGAAGGCCCTGGCTCAGCTCGTGCTGGATCTGGCAGGATATCTGGTGTCGCAGATCGGTTTCGTCTTTTCGGGCTGCCAGCGCGGCAATTTTGCGTTTACGGCGGATGTCCTGTGCCGTTTTGCGCCGCTGCCAGGCGATTTCGACCAGCTTTTCCTTCTGCCGGCGCGTGGCCTCAGTCCGGGTGAGCGGTTTCTCGCCTTTTTTGGCCAGCCCGAGGTTAATCCAGGCCAGCTGCTGGTTACGCGCTTTTTCCCAGGCCTGCGGATTACTGCCGGCCATATCAAAGAACCGGTCTGTGACCTCGATGTCTGCCGGGAAGAACTGGCGGGTCACTTTGTCCCAGAGAAGTTTGTAAGTGATGAGGCCGAACGCAGCCAGATCGTGGGCTGCCCGGGTCGCGCGCGTAATCGATTCATTACCGGCGGCTGAGGTTGTGGCCAGACCGGATTCACGCGCAAGCGTCGTAAAGCTGACCGGAATGGTGCCGCTGACGATATTGAGGTGATAGACCATCGCCTGAACCAGCGCATTGATGGCGCGGGCACGATGTTTATTGAAGTGACGCTGACGCACCACAGGCTTGTTTGTCCTGTGATGAAAGGCATCATAGAAGTAGAAGCCTGCCCAGCGCGCTACGTCACGGCCGGATACCGTGTCAACGAGCTGCTTGTTATAAGCAGGGAGATTGTGCCTGTGGTGTGCAGGCCGGGTAAATACCGGCGCGGGATTGACCACATAACATTGTCTTGATGTGAGGTTAATTTGTTCAGTCACCGGCTCCAGAACTTATGGCGGCCGGGTGTTGTTTTATATGGTGCATGCGTTATAATCCTTCACAGGCAGCGCGCCTGCTTTATGACCCCCTGAATATCTGAACCTTCCGCCAAGTTGATTGCAGATTTCAGGGGGTTTTTGCATTCAGGTCCCGGCATTCTGCCGTACCTTCTCCCGGACGTTTACGGATACGCCCTATCCCTTTATTCCTTTGCTTTCCTGCCCGTTCGCATGTACAGACAGAAAAATTGATCCCCGGCCAGTCTTAGGCTTACCTCACCACAAGATTGCCGACTATAAACGGTGACGTTAAAAAACCCATCCGTTCTGACGCCGTTGATCATATATGTTCCGGCAAAAACCCCACCACAAGGCTTTGCCGGCTCACAGATTCTACCTGGTTCATCGTTTTTTTTCTAGCCCAAAAGAACCACGTCGGCTATGCGTGGTGCAATTTGTTAGCTTGCGAAATAAAACCGCGACGGGTATCTCATATTCCCGTAAAGGCACCTGAAGATATTCAGTGCTCGCCGCAGGAAGTGACCGAGTTTACGAGCGAACGACCGAGGAAGCGCAACGACACAGGAATGAGTGGGGACACCTTACGCTCCGGGGTGAAGGGGACGTGGACTACTGGCGGGTAGTTACGTTCTTTTAAGGGGCAGTTTGGAGATCCGAAAATTTAGTACATACCTACAACTTTGCAGTCAGCAGGATTTACCCAGTTTTTCGTTTGTTTCGTTTATTTCGTTTTTCGTTTATTTCGTATAATCTCAGTTATAACAGCTGTCGTCATATCAATACCGAAACCGTAAAACCGAAACTGTAAAACCGAAACTGTAAACCGAAACCGTAAAATCGAAACTTAAACAATTGGAATACTACACAATGACAAACTCAATTCTTGATAGCCTTAGCCTTCCGGCTAAAGGGGAGATTGAGGCAGCTGTACGTGGACAAAGGGAGCTTGCCGCCTACCTCTCCACAAAAATGGAAACACAGAAAATTTCGATTCAGGATGCAGATAACGTAACTCATCAAATCGAACTACCGACGTCTTCACTGACGTTGCTTATGTCGATTTTGGGTGAACTAGCACTTGGTAACGCGGTGCAAGTCGTTCCTGTGCATGCTGAATTGACCACGCAGGAAGCCGCCAATATTCTGAATGTTTCACGCCCTCATATGGTGAAACTGCTGGAAGATGGGAAGCTGCCTTTTCATAAAACAGGTCGCCATCGCCGCGTGCTTTTCGCCGATTTGATGAATTACAAGGATCAGCGAGATAGCGATAGCAATAAAGCTATGCAGGAGTTGGCAGATCTAAGCCAAGAGCATGGACTTTACTAATGAACCACACACCTTATCCCGTAGTTTTAGATGCTTGCGTACTGTACCCGTCATTTCTAAGGGAATTACTGATTCGATTGGGGCTGACCGGATTGTACCAACCAAAATGGTCAGCCATTATCGAAAATGAGTGGCAACGTCACCTGTTAGCAAACAGAACGGATCTAACTGAAGATCAAATTCAACGCACTGCCATGCTAATGAATAAAGCCGTTCCTGATGCGATGGTCACCGGCTTTGAGCCTCTGATTGATAGCATTGATTTACCTGATGTAGATGATCGGCATGTTGCCGCAGCTGCTGTCCGTAGCAATGCTGAAATCATTGTGACGTTTAATCTTAAAGATTTTCTGGCAGCTGCTCTTGATGCCTTTGGTATCGAAGCGTTGCATCCTGACGATTTTGTTATGGATTTATTCGATTTAAATAGAGCACTTGTGCTTTCGGCCGTAACTACGCAGCGCAGTTGTTTACGGAAACCGCCCGTGTCGGTTGATGAATATTTAGAAGCGTGACCTGCTCCCCGTTGATTAATACACTGCGATGTTAGTAATGTCTTCATAAGCCACATGAGGACATCCCCATGAAGAAGCGTTTTTCCGATGAACAGATCATCAGTATCCTCCGCGAGGCTGAAGCCGGCGTTTCAGCCCGGGAACTCTGCCGTAAGCACGCCATTTCCGACGCCACGTTTTATACCTGGCGTAAGAAGTATGGCGGCATGGAGGTGCCTGAGGTTAAGCGCCTGAAGTCACTTGAGGAAGAGAACGCCAGACTCAAGAAGCTGCTCGCCGAGACCATGCTGGATAAGGAGGCGCGTCAGGTGGCTCTGGGGCGAAAGTACTGACGACAGACCAGAAGCGCGAAGTCGTGGTGTTGATGTGTGATGCGACCGGTCTGTCGCAACGTCGTGCCTGCAGACTCACAGGTTTGTTCCTGTCGGCCTGCCGCTATGACGCTCAGCGTCCGGCGGCTGATGCCCATTTATCAGGGCGTATTACTGAACTGGCACTGGAGCGCAGGCGTTTTGGCTATCAGGCCCATAGAGAAGGTCAGCGTGACGTACTGTAAAAACGTGTTAGCGAAGATATGGCCTTCACCTTGTGCGCGACGCTGATAAAGCGCACCAATGGTCACACCCAGCACACCGATAATTACTGATCCAAAAGCCGCTGGATCTAATGAAAAGCTGTGCTGACCAGGTGAGAGAACCAGATATACCCCGGCAAAGCCGACCGCAATTCCGAACCATTTACGCGGTCGGAGGTGCTTACGTTGCAGCACTGATACCAGTATGGCCGTCAGCACCGGCTGAAGACCCGTGATAAAAGCCACAATCCCTGCCGGCATACCCCGGTGAATCGCGTAAAAACACCCTCCGAGGAAAAAACTCTGCAGAAAGAGCCCTACAATCAGATTGCGCACAATACCTGCCCGGGGAGGGAAGCGCGACCTGAATGCCAGTGCATAACAGGAATATCAGGCAGGAAAACGCCCCGCGTAAGAACAGCAGGTGAAAGGGCCCGCTGAACTGAACGGTGAATTTAGCTGCAACAAAGCCCGTGCTCCAGAGAAAGACAAACAACCAGTTATGGCAATAAGCCAGTTCTTTTGTGAGGATGTCATATTCATGAGTTAACAGAAGATATCCGGGAAAGGAGCCCTCCCCGGTGGCACTGCCGCACAAGGAAGGCGGAGGATCAGACTGCGGGTGACCAGAGGTCGTAGTTCAGCGCATAGCTACTGCCGTCACGTACAACCTTACCGGTCGTCGGCAGGTTAAAATGCATACCACTCACGGCCAGATTATCACTCGCCGCACGGTCAAGCAGTTTGACGCGAACAGCAGCAGCGGCAACAGGATCGCTGTCGAATGCGATAGTAACCTCAGGCTGAGCAATCTGGACGTGTGGGAAATGTACAATATCGCCCCAGATGAGCAGAGACTCTTTTTCATCGCCCAGCAGGTATCCGCTGTGGCCCGGTGTGTGTCCAAACAGTTCTACAGTCTGAATGCCCGGCAGGATAGCTTCCTCACGGAACAGCATCAGCTTGTCACCGTAAGCGTTAAAAGCGTTTTTGGCTACTTCAAAGAAAGGTTTAAAAGCATCAGGTGCGCCAGCTGAAATAGTTTCATCGCGCCAGAATTCGAGCTCTTTCTCATGAACATAAAGCTGCTGAACATTACGAAACACCGGCGTCTGCAGAGGACCGGCAAGGCCACCAATGTGGTCCGGGTGTGCATGAGTCAGCAGGATGGTATCAATCGCAAGCGGGTCAATGCCTGCTGCTGCCAGGGCAACCTGAAGACGACCTCCCCAGCCATTAATACCGCCTGCGCCACTGTCTACCAGAATGGTACGATCAGGTGTCTGGATAACATAAACATTGATATTGATACGAGGCAATGTCGGAGCGCCGCGCTTCTGAAGTAGCGCCTCAGCACGAGAGCCATCAATGCCAGACAGCAGCTCGAAGGATACGTCCAGGTAACCATCACTGAGCATGGTCACAGTCATGTCGCCCACTTTTTTGCGATTTATGGCCGGTGCCTGCCAGTTAAGTTGTGAAGTCATGTGTTACTCCGTTTCGATGATGTGATTACAGGGAGATTACCGGGATAATCGTACCGTGACTGATGAAAGAAACTGCTCAACATGGTACGTGAAACGCTCAAAGTGGAATGCCAAAGCACTGAGCGCTGAGCGCTATTAGGGGTCAGTTTGGATATCGAAAATTATTGTACGTTAGGCTCATTTTTTGACCATCAATGATGAGCCAATATCTGCCGAAATTTAACAGAACCGCCTATGCCCCAAATTCCGTATCGGTAGATATCATTTTTGTAGTAACTTTCCTTCCGACAGCATCACAGCCAGAAATCATATAAATATATGATTTATATCGTAAATGTAAACAATTGTGTTTATCCTTCTCTATACTATAGTGGAGTATGCATTGACGATGATTATATACTCCACTATAGTATATAAAATCAAAAATGGTGAGGTAAATAATGCCCAGTACTCCTGAAGAGAAAAAAAAGGTCCTTACCCGTGTTCGCCGCATTCGGGGTCAGATTGATGCTCTGGAAAGAGCGCTGGAAAATGGTGCTGAATGCCGTTCCATTCTTCAGCAGATAGCTGCCGTTCGCGGAGCAGCTAACGGTCTTATGGCAGAGGTGCTCGAGAGCCACATACGGGAAACCTTTGACCAGAATGACAGCTACAGCCATGAAATCAGTAAATCCGTTGACGATACGATTGAACTGGTTCGCGCCTATCTTAAATAGCTAAGCCATCACATTGAGGATAATTTACATATGAAATCACGTGCTGCCGTTGCATTTGCACCAGGGAAGCCCCTGGAGATTGTTGAAATTGATGTTGCACCACCTAAAAAAGGCGAGGTGCTGATTAAAAATACCCACACCGGTGTCTGCCACACCGATGCCTTTACCCTCTCCGGGAACGATCCTGAGGGCGTTTTCCCGGTGGTTCTCGGCCACGAAGGGGCCGGTGTCGTCGTGGAGGTCGGTGAAGGCGTGACCAGCGTGAAGCCGGGAGACCATGTGATTCCGCTTTACACCGCCGAATGCGGGGAGTGTGAATTCTGTCAGTCCGGGAAAACGAACCTCTGTGTATCGGTTCGCGAAACTCAGGGAAAAGGACTGATGCCTGACGGAACCACCCGCTTTTCTTACAATGGCCAGCCTCTTTACCACTACATGGGATGCTCCACCTTCAGTGAGTACACGGTAGTGGCCGAGGTTTCTCTGGCAAAAATTAACCCGGAGGCAAACCATGAACACGTCTGCCTGCTGGGCTGTGGCGTGACTACCGGGATTGGCGCTGTTCATAACACAGCGAAAGTACAGCCTGGAGATTCTGTCGCTATTTTTGGTCTTGGCGCAATCGGTCTGGCTGCCGTTCAGGGGGCTCGTCAGGCAAAAGCAGGACGCATTATCGCTATCGACACCAACCCGGCCAAATTCGAACTTGCCCGTCAGTTCGGTGCAACCGACTGCATCAACCCGAACGACCATGACAAACCGATTAAAGATGTGCTGCTTGAAATCAACAAATGGGGCATTGACCACACTTTTGAATGTATCGGTAACGTCAACGTTATGCGTGCGGCGCTGGAAAGTGCTCACCGTGGCTGGGGCCAGTCCATTGTCATCGGCGTGGCCGGCGCCGGGCAGGAGATATCCACCCGTCCATTCCAGCTCGTTACCGGGCGCGTATGGAAAGGTTCTGCTTTCGGCGGAGTGAAAGGCCGTACGCAGCTTCCGGCCATGGTAGAAGATGCCATGAAGGGTGAAATTGAACTGGAGCCATTTGTTACCCACACGATGACGCTGGATGAAATCAATGAGGCCTTCGATCTTATGCATGAAGGTAAATCAATCCGTACGGTAATCCGTTACTGATAGCGTCTCAACTGAGTCAAACCAACTGAAGGAAATGGATCATGGCAACACCTGTAATTTCTGGTAATGAGGTTTTTTCCCACGTCTTCATCGGTGCATCCGATGTTGAAAAATCCGCTGCTTTTTACGATGCTGTTCTTGGTACGCTTGGCATCAATAACCTCGGCCCGTTTGGCAATGGCTGGGTACTTTATGGTCGCGAAAAGCCAGCCTTTATTATTGCACGTCCTGGCAACGGTGAAGCGCCATCGGCCAACGGCGTAACTGTCGGCTTTGCAGCTGCAAGTCCGGAAGAAGTTGATGCTTTCCACGCCGCCGGCCTTGCCGCCGGAGGGAAAGATGAAGGTCAGCCTGGCCCGCGCAGCCATCTCCCTGGAGCCTATGCAGCCTACCTGCGAGACCCTGCGGGTAACAAAATCACGGCTTATACGTTCATCTGACGTCCGGCTATGAATAGACCTCCCCTGACTCCCTGTCAGGGGAAATAACCATGAGACAGAGGCTGATGGAACTCATCGAGCAGCATGCCAGCGCTGGCGGCTGGCAAAACGTATACCGCCATAATTCACAAACACTTAATTGTGAGATGAATTTCGGTGTTTATCTTCCTCCCAAAGCAGCAACAGAAAAACTGCCGGTGCTGTACTGGCTCTCGGGTCTGACCTGTACGGAGCAGAATTTCATCACCAAATCGGGTATGCAGCATTATGCAGCCAGGAACAACATCATCGTCGTTGTTCCTGATACCAGTCCCCGTGGAGAGCATGTCGCAGATGCTGACAGCTACGATCTGGGCCAGGGTGCCGGATTTTATCTGAACGCGACGGAACATCCGTGGAACACCCATTACAGGATGTATGACTATATTCTCCATGAGCTTCCGGATGTTGTCATGGAGCATTTACCTGTAACATCAAGGAAATCAATATCCGGTCACTCCATGGGTGGGCTGGGAGCGCTGGTTCTGTCGCTGCGAAATCCTGATGAATATGTGAGTGTATCGGCATTTTCACCAATAGTGTCACCTTCTCAGGTGCCATGGGGACAACAGGCATTCACCGCGTACCTGGGTGAAAATAAAAAAACGTGGGAGCACTACGATCCCGTCAGTCTCATTTTACAGGGTGCGAAATTACCAGAAATTTTTATTGACCAGGGATTAAGTGACGCCTTTTATGAAGATCAGTTACGCACTAAAAGTCTTGAAAGAGTGTGCAACGAGATGAACATCAACACATCATTCCGATATCATACTGGTTACGACCACAGCTATTATTTCATTTCCAGCTTTATTGGTGAGCACATTGCTTACCATGCCAACAGGCTCAGGCTGTCAGCATGAGTTGATTTCCAGCCTCAGAAAATGTGCTTAATTTTCAGGCCTGAACAGGGCCTGAATCCTGCAGACCTGAGATGTACTGTAACCGGTGGCTTCAGCAGTTTCTCTTATGCTCAGTTTCTTGACCTGTCGGTAATACAGAACTTTTGAATCGCCACGGGTTTAACAGACACCTCAGAGTCATTTAAGATGGCTTAAAGAGAGGTGCCCATGAGCGGTAAGCGTTTTCCCGAAGAGTTTAAAATTGAAGCAGTCAAACAGGTTGTTGATCGCGGTTATTCTGTTGCCAGCGTTGCAACGCGTCTCGATATCACCACCCACAGCCTTTACGCCTGGATAAAGAACTACGGTCCGGATTCTTCCACTAATAAAGAACAGTCAGATGCTCAGGCCGAGATCCGCCGTCTCCAGAAAGAGCTGAAGCGGGTTACCGACGAACGGGACATATTAAAAAAAGCCGCGGCGTACTTCGCAAAGCTGTCCGACTGAGGTAAGCCTTTATCCGTGACAACACCTGTTGCTGGCCTGTTCGCCTGCTCTGTCGGGTGCTGGATGTACATCCCAGTGGTTTTTACGCCTGGCTTCAGCAGCTGCATTCACAACGCCATCAGGCAGACCTGAGACTGACAGGACAGATTAAACAATTCTGGCTGGAATCGGGATGCGTCTATGGTTATCGCAAAATCCATCTGGATCTGCGGGACAGCGGGCAACAGTGCGGAGTGAACAGAGTCTGGCGACTGATGAAACGTGTCGGGATAAAGGCTCAGGTCGGATACCGGAGCCCGAGGGCACGTAAAGGCGAGGCCAGTATCGTGTCGCCCAACAGGCTCCAGCGACAGTTCAATCCGGATGCTCCGGATGAGCGTTGGGTAACGGACATAACCTACATCAGGACCCACGAAGGCTGGCTGTATCTTGCCGTGGTTGTTGATCTGTTCTCACGCAAAATTATCGGCTGGTCCATGCAATCCCGGATGACAAAGGACATTGTCCTGAACGCACTGCTGATGGCTGTATGGCGCCGTAATCCCCAAAAACAGGTGCTGGTTCATTCGGATCAGGGCAGTCAGTACACAAGCCATGAGTGGCAGTCGTTCCTGAAATCACACGGCCTGGAGGGCAGCATGAGCCGTCGCGGTAACTGCCATGATAATGCGGTTGCAGAAAGCTTTTTCCAGTTGTTGAAACGCGAACGGATAAAGAAAAAGAGCTACGGAACGCGGGAAGAAGCCCGCAGCGATATTTTTGATTACATCGAAATGTTTTATAACAGTAAGCGTCGGCATGGTTCCAGCGATCAGATGTCACCGACAGAATATGAAAACCAGTATTATCAACGGCTAGGAAGTGTCTAGATTATCCGTGGCGATTCATATTTCGGCAGTTGTCACCGTCTTTAATTTTACGATCTACAGTTGATACGCCTCCCGATGCATAAATGGTCATTGGTCTACCAGTGTTGTTGACTGAGGTATAGACAGATACAAATGCCCCAAGTGATGAGTAATTTCCGTTGTGATTAGCAGCTGATGTCCACACACCGGATTGACAAGAAAGTATCCCGCCAGCTGCATCACGGCCTATAAGCCCATTAGGAGAGCATGCAGCGCCTGCTGTGGCCACTCCGTTAAGTTGAACGAATTCATTGGCAGTCATACGACCGTTCGAGAGAATTGTGCCTGCCTGAACCTGCCCACCCGTGTAAATTGACTTGTTGTTATAAGCACGAATCCAGGTGCTGTCAGTCATGTTGAATCCGCCTCCCCATTTTTCGTTGTACCACCCGGTATCACCTGTAGTACGGAACCAACCGCCGGTATAAGTTTCTCCAGCTGTGCGGGTTGTCTGAGCGTTCACATTTGTTGCATTAACATTGGTCGAATTAACATCGGTCGCTGTCACAGTTGTTGCATTTGCATTCGTAGCGTTAAGAGTCGTTGTTGTTGTCGTGGCCGCATTATTAATATCCTTTGCACCCATATTCAGTGCGGTACTCATGGTATTTAATTCAGGATGACCGGGTACGGCCTTCCTGTATAAATAATCACTTATATTATTGCCATCCTCATAAAAACCAGCAATGACAACGCTCCCGTCACCAGGGTTGTAACCGCCAAAAGAGGCCAAACTCATAGTCCAGCTACCAAGTGCCCCTTGTGCGACTCCGTTATCAATAATCCCTCCATCTGAACCAATGCCGATCGCAATCTTGCGAGCAAGACTCTTCGACAATTGCACTCCACCATTTAAAAAGGTCATAGAGTTGAGTTTATTGGCTGTTGGCTCAAATACACGGGTTTGATACGTTGCTGAAAAATTGTTTTGTGAGGAAAATCCAGTAGGAAGATAACCACCACTAATTAACTCTGGAACGCCAAATATAAAAGGTGTTGTTGCTGTAGCGGAAGCTGCAATTGTATCATGATTATCTTTTATATAGAGGTTAACAGCTTGCTGCACTTTCTTTGCCTGAGAGGCAGCAACGGTCGCTCTGGATTGATCTAATATCCAACTGCTCATTGGAAGGATGATAACAGCAAGAACTACCAGCAATAAACCGATAGCGCCGAGAGCATCACTCATTTGTGCTACGCCCTTTTTCATGTTCAGTCCCCTTTGATTTTGTAATTTGCACGATTAAAATCGTCAGCGAGTGTTTTGTAATTCCCATTAGATATTTTAGTTCTTATAGAATCACGTTGAGTAGAATGAAAAAGATTATAAGCGTTGATATCTATATTTCGGCCAATCATTGCATTATTCCTAATAACTGGATTCATTGTTTGATGGGCAATAATATAAAGCGTGTTAGCAATGTTATTTTTAGCGTTGGGATTAACCTCTTCACAAAACATCACATACCGTTCAATTGCATCAAATATTGAAGAAGCATGAATAGTTGAAACAACAAACATAGTCAGAGAAGCTTTAAGCACTTCATGTGCTGTATGACTATCACGAATTTCGCCAAGAAGAAGACAAGAAGCTCCAGTTCGCCATGCCTTTTTAGTCGCAGAAGAGTAGGACTCATGTTGTCCAACTTCCATCTGCATACATCGGCCAGTTCCATGGCGCCCATTGAGTAGTGTTTCAATAGGATCCTCAATCGAAACACCCAGACTACCGGTTGTCTCGATACGGTGTTTAAGAACCGAAGCTGCCGTAGTGGTCTTGCCGCACCCCATTTCTCCTGCAATCAGACACAACCCTGTCGCACTTGGCAGCTCAATGGAATGACGTAAGTCTGTGGAGAAAGCAATTTCACTAAAATCTACAATATTTTTTGGAGTTTGACGCATTACAAAACTTATACCGTCAAATACGCTGGTTAAGACGGTAATCCTATAAACACGCCCCTCATACTGCAGAGAAAACTCTGTCTTTCCTGAATCCTGAAAAACAAGTAAGCATTCATTTTTAAGTTTGTTTGCATCAGGTAAGAACTGCTCTGGAAGGTCAGTTATAAATGATGCCGCCCCTTTAAGGCCTTTAATTTCTGAATAATCCTTTCCAAGAAGTAAATCTATAAAATCAAGGTCATTTAGCTTATTCATTTCTCTACCGTAAAAATGCCCACTAGGGGCATTTAGGATTAAACAGAATTAGGATTTCGTA
Source organism: Enterobacter sp. K510 (assembly GCF_055804875.1). Taxonomy (NCBI): domain Bacteria; kingdom Pseudomonadati; phylum Pseudomonadota; class Gammaproteobacteria; order Enterobacterales; family Enterobacteriaceae; genus Enterobacter; species Enterobacter sp. K510. The sequence continues at coordinate 67,063 of NZ_JBNRLQ010000010.1, forward strand.
GTGAACACGACAGTGTTCTGGTCTGTCGTACAGGCTGTTGTAGCCATGACAGCAGTAACTTCACCGGTAAAAGACTGGGAGTTAATTTTGGTAGAAGCCATTTCAGACGTGCCTAATTTCTGTGTGAGATTAATACAATCCTTATTAGACAACATCGTATCGGTTATCGTGAACCCGACCCCAGCTCCTTTAACAGTGATTGTACCTCCAGAACGGTTGTTGATAGTGCTTCCTGATGTAGCGACTGTGCTAGGTAACGCACCTGCATTGATAAGAGCCTGGTTATAGTCCGATGTGCCGTAGCCGTTACTCGCTCTCATGTTTTTAGTTTCGTTGATAAGGTTACTGATAACTGTGACCTCATTGGTGGCATAGTATTTAGAATAACCCATATAAACCAACGCCATCACAGCTGCGATTAGCACCAACATAATGCCAAGTGATGAAAGTGAATCAGTAATGTTTGCAATACCACGCTTCATGTTCATATTTTTCATATTTTCCCCTTAATGGAAGAATGCTTGTTGAATTAAGTCAGACATAACTAAAATGAGTAACGAAATGGAACCCACGCAACCGAAATATCCTAATAACCTGAGTACCTCTCCTGTTTTTTCAACTGATGAAACTGTTTTTTCAAGCCATTTCCCGGCAAAGCGTTTCAATGACCCCTCTGAGTTCGAGGTTTCAAAAAGGCTCTTCATCTTAATGATGGCCGCGTCTCCAGGAAACTCGTAACCAATAACGTCAAGTGCTGATCCTAAATTCTCCTCACCATCTTCAATTGCACCACGCATTGCTTCCAAACGCTCAAGCATCCAAGGAGACTCACAAGAGTCAACCATATTCGTTATTGCGGTCTCCATAGGAATACCAGCGGAAAGCATAGCATTCACGTTTAAAATAAAAGTTGCTCCATTTAAACGCTTATAAATGGAAAATGGAGGGAATTTATCAAACCAGAATCTTACATTACCTGTCCAGCGCGAAAGTGTTTTAAATATTAAAACACTAACACCGACCAGAACAAATAAAATCAAATACCAGTATTCTGTGACTGTAACATAAAAATACCAGACACCCAACTGAGCAACATTCCATTTTTCAAGCGGTACGCTCTGTTTCAAAAGTGGGACAAGCAATACGCAGAACATAACTACAATGCCGAATGTTAGCGCAAACATATATGCAATAATCATCAAAGATGACTTTATCGAACGAAAGATTTTATCAGTACCTTCGGCAATAAAAATTGCATTGAGGAACCCATCAGCGACTCTACCTGCAACATCACATGAGTCTATAATGCTAAGTTCCTGATCTGGTATCCATTCGCGTAGTGAATCCGCAAGAGAATAACCGGCCATGATATTTTGTCTGCACTCACTGAGAATTTTACCAATCGGATTACCCGGATTTCGCCCTCTACGAGTATAGTTTTCAATTAGCTTATCAAATGTGGCAAGTACACTTAAACCATCCAGCAGGTACTGTCTGAAATCATCATACAACTCCACTCTATCAGTAGCGCTAAATGTGCGGCTATAAATATAACGTTCAAAGTTATTCATTAAATTTATCATCCCTGTCAAGGTTACAGATTTTCTTATGAGCTATAACAGGATCAACCTTTCCCTGATTAATAAGGGCTGTAATATTCTCGCATAATGTTTCCCCGCCTTTTGAGCGCCAATAATTCCATGCCGCGAATTTGCCTTCCCGTTCATAAAGAGACATAAATTTATAATCAGTTTCGATTACCTCAAATACTCCTGTGCGGCCCTTTATGCCTGTATTTTCACAGTACTCACAACCGGATTCATTAATCAGGAAAGCATTCTGAGATTCTGTATATTTATCGATCAGCTCTCTCAAATAATCGTCGACCTCATCTTTATGTTCTTCATAAGGGCGCCTGCAGTGCTTACATAAGAGCGGAGTAAGTCTTAAACCAATAAGACACGTAATCAACGTCGCATCTGTTAATAAATCCTGGTCGACACCAAACCTTCTTAAGCGCTGAATAATATCAATAGGGTGACTTGTGTGAATGGTAGTAATCACGTTATGTCCGGTTTGTGCAGCTTCTATAACACCGGTTGCTGATGTACTATCCCTGACCTCGCCAATATAGATGCTATCTGGATCGAGACGCATGAGGTTCGAAATTGCTTTACCCCAAGCTTTGGCCATTAGCTCCCTGTCACTTCTGTCGGCTAGAATGAGTGGGGTTTGAATCGCCCCACGTATAGGTGATTCAATAGGGTCTTCAACCGTTAACAGGTTTATACCTGAATCATCTCGTGTAATAGACTCTGCCATACACTGTGAAAGCGTTGATTTGCCGTGACCAGTCGGCCCACTGGAAAAAATCGCACCTGAAGGTTTAAATAGCGTTCGTCTGATCGCCGAGGCTTGCTTAGGGGTTAAACCCAGATCTTCGAGCTCCAGTTGCTGCTTGCGCTTCGAGACCAGTCGCACTACTGCAACCAGGGTGTCTGAGTTACCTGGACGACTGGCAAACCGACCTGTACTCAATCCAAGCATTGACACAAATTCTTCTTTCAATCGAGCATCACTGGATTCAGTGGCGCTCAGAGTTGGCGTGCTTTGCTCTGTACACATTGAGTTGAAGAGGGTATTAACAAGCAACCGGCCATTTTCCGTAGAATCCCCAAACATCTTCATTGGTCGCTTGATTCCATCAATACGAAACGATACCTGAAAGTATGATGAGTCGATTCTGAAATGAATATCTGATGCACGCATATCGACGGCATGCTTGATAATTGCTATGACTTTGTTCTGAGATGGCGTATTAGTTTCTGACGATGAAGTTGTTGAATCATCAAAAGCATTACAAACGTCCGCTAATTCCTCTCTTGTAACCCAATTAACGCTTGGGAATACTTCTTTTTTGTTTAAGTGCTTCTTTAAATCAAAATAATGAGTATTACCATCGAACTGATCTACAACAAATAGTTGATAACCTCCTTCGGAGTTATCTTTTAGAAGTCGCACATTTTCAATTATTTCTGATGGAATCTTAATATTTGGTAAATACTGTGCGATGTTTACCAAGCTATGCGTATGCTCAGAATATTGCATTGCCCACCTCTAATTAATAACCTGAATACTCTGTGTGCTAATGTTTTTAACTTTGACCCCGCCTAAACCTATACTCAGAACTTGCCACCGGCCTCCAGGGAGCAGCTGACCAGCAGTCACAGAAGTGGTATTTCCATCCTGCATGCTGAGAACTGCATTTTTTCCACTAATTTTTACCAATTGCGGTAGAGCATCCGCTTGAGAAGTAGAGACTCCCGAAATACCTGCTACAGTCGATGGGTTAGCCTGTGACGTTGCTCCATAATCCTTAATTTCAGCCTCAGCTTTAGCCTTATTAAGAGCCGCTTTTGCTTCATATAACACTCGTTGCTTTTGCATATTATCCAAATCCCATACGGTTCCACTTTCTGCAAGAGCACCAAATGACACTAAGAAAAACACAAGGATAAAATTTTTACGATTTAGAAATACGTTTTCCATAGACAGACCCTGTAATTTTATAGGTGATAGAACGTTGATCCTGAGCGATTTCATAGATAATGCTATTAATTCGCATTCCTAAATACTCCCCCTCCTTGAAAACTAATTGTGGTGGGACAGTGGTTTCGACATTGAATGTAAACTCCTGCCAGTCCTGTAGAGGCAGGTCCTCTCCTTCTTCATTCTTTTTAATGTCTTTTATTGAGACTTCAGTAAGAACTGCCGGTATGTTTACTGACTGAAAAAGGGAAACAATTTTTAATAACTGCGCCCCCAAGTCTTGTAACGGATCATCGCCGTTGGGGGGCAAAGTATTTTTTACGAAAAATGCAGAAACATTTGTCTGGGTGATATTGAATGCCGGTTCAGTACCGAATTTCTCTCTCACGGCATCTACAAAAGCTTGTGCTGTAACCGCAGAATTATCCGGTCGGTTATAGTTAGCATCAAATCCATCTTGACTACACTTGATGGTTGCTGGCATCCATCCCTTTTGAGAAAGCCCAAATTTCTTTAGTCCCTCTTCACACGCTGCCAAAAACACAGGGATTGAGGAGGTTGATATCCACGGATGCTTCAACTTGTCCAGTGCAGCCTGATACCGGGCAATTTTATTTATCTCAGCCTGCTTAAGAATCTGAGCCTGGATGGCAGCTTTTTTTATTCTATCCTGCTCATCCAGATGATCCTGAATAAAAAATACAGCCACGCACGACATCACCAGCGCAGCTGCAAAACCGATTAACTGATTTTTCGTCATTCCCCACTGAAGAGGCTTAAGACGGAAATCTTTTCTGACGTTACCGGGTTTTAGTATCTCATTGAGGTCCAGAACATCAGTAACCCATTCAAATTTATTAATATCTCCAAAAACAGGGATTTCTGTATTTTGTTTACTACCTCTTAAATCCTGTTTGAGGTCTAACACCACCTGTTTAATTTTTGATTCAGGGAAGATCATATCTGAGTTGGAGTGAATCGCGCCTTTCTCAGTACGACCGACTAAAGTATATTCCTCTTCACCTTCGGCATTCGCGCCAAGCGAAATTACTGCGATACAACTCCCCTGAAGAAGGGTAGCTAACGCGACAATAAGAGAATAGGCCCCCCTTAATTTTTGCTTGGATTTAGGAGCAAAGCCAGCCTGGATTGCTTCAGCTTTCCTAATAGCAACTACATCAAGATTTCGATCTTTGCCTATCCTGCGAACTTCTTGCATCACCTTCCGGTGAGATTTTATAGTTTCCCATTCCAGCCCAACGACAAAGCGATGGTTGTTGATAGTCAATACACGTATTGATGCATCGCTTACGTATAACTCAGCTTTATCGCGCTTTTTTTTATTTTTAGCGTACATATGGAGTCACCGTAATAACAAAGCTCTGTTTTGTTTTTGCGCCAGACAACGCACCGCCAAATAAAATATTACTTGGTGAGCCAACGCCCTGCCGATTTGAATTATCAGTGTTCTGTTCAAAACCTGACATGATCAGTGTCTGCCCAGGCTTTAACCAAACACGCTGCTGCAGAGATCGTGTATCAATATCTGGTGCTTCAATTTTTTGCGTATCAGATGTGATGGTACGGATTTGCTTGAGGCTTGAAATATCCATGAACATATTCAGCATCAGGCGATCTGAATCCTTCAGGATTTTAGGGAGAATGGTGATATTCGTCCCCGTGGTTACGCTTCCCGGCGTCAATGATTGTGAAGGAACGGTTGCATCGCCCGTGGCATACGCCGTGGTGGTAACATCTTTCAGGTAAGTTGTTTGCTGGCCGACGAGTACAGGTGCGGCAGCCATATTTGTGGTCATGATCGTGCTGGTTTTAACATCCGATACCTTTGCTTGCTTTGAAAGTGCATCAAGAAGGAATGATGAACCAGCGAACTGCGCTGCGGAACCAGTTGCTGTATCAAGGACATTAAAACCACCAGAAATTGCGTCGCCTGAAACGCCGCTGTTTGTGTTAGCGAGCTTGATTCCATAATTTCCATTCAGGGATTTCCAGACTAAATTCCAGTCAATACCGATCATGTCGCTCACATCTGTATTGACGGTATAAGTCACTACCTTCAAAACGACCTGGCGGCTCAGGGTGCTGTTTTCATCATCGAGATACTCACCCACTCGACTGACTACATCGGGAACATCTGTAATCATCAACGTACCAGTGGTAGCGTTCAGACTCAGACGCCCGACGCCCGGGGTTAACATGCTCTGAACAGTTTCCTTAAGGTCCTTATAAAGGTTATTTCCCATTGCCACGGTGGACGACATTGTTGACCCACCAGAACCAGATACACCGGAACTTGAGGAACCGCTGCCGCTGCCGTTGTCAGTACCCGTTGCGTTAGAGAGGCCACTTGTAACCATCCCTGTCAGATCATATTTTGCATCTGCCGGCTGTATATCGAATCGCTTGGTTTCGAGGTAATAAATGATGGGCTCATCATTACTGTATTTCCATGACACACCCATTCGCGCAGTAACGAGATCCATGACCCCGCCGAAATTACCTGAATAACTGACGTCTGTTATGTACCTACTGGCGGCCGCAGGAGAAGGGCTTGTATTGCCGTTAGCCTCAGCACCAAACATGGCCAAGGGTTTCATTTCACCGCTGTTCATTACAGGGGATGGCACTGTCGCCAACCGTTGTGTCTTAGAACCGCTTTCGCCACCGCCGCTTAAATACGCCGCGGCATCCGGAGTAACTCGAACACGGATATGGCACTGCTCGCTCATATCTTGGGCGAACTGGAAAATATCCTGTGGCTTAGCTGTTTTGTAAGTCACCTGGCAATTTACCACTTCGCGCGGAGCGTCATATTTCGGTTTTGGTAGCGGAGTGGTATTAATATACTGACCGCTTGTGAATTGAACTACCGGGGCATTATCACCCATTTGCTTTATAAGAGATGAAGCCTTAACACCAGTGTCCTCGGCATCTTTTCTTACTTCGTTCATCCTTTGCACTGCACAACCGTTTACCAGAATGGTGCAAATAACAATAGAGAGTAATTTTTTTGTCATGCTTTAATTCCTGTCATCAATGATGATAATGCACTGATTGCGATACGCACTGACGTAAAGAGGCGATTGTGCTTTCTGATATAAAGTGAATAATTTTGTTGTAGCTTCTTCAAAACTGCCCGAGAAACTGAGCGGATAATCGATTGGGTAGTTAATATCGGTTTTCCACTGCACGTTCCATTTATGATCTTTACCTGGGCAGTTATCAGACTTGGTCCACGCGATAAAGCCATCCTTTAAGGTCAACCCTTTATCAATCTTCCACATTTTCGGTTCTGTAGGTTTAGATACTGGGGAATGACTAGCATTGGCTTTGTTTACCGCTAATAACGTAGGGGACACAGATTCTGATTTGTTACTCACCCGGTAAACCACTTTAATTTCGCGGTCCTGATCTGCAAATTCTGCATGTAACCCCACAGCAGATAGCATGTCATTCAAAACCTTCGGCCATTGTGCACCCGCAGGCCAGGATACAGTTTTCTTGAAACTGCGTGCGACATCTGGTGAAAGGCGAATACGCCATTCTTTCGGAACTACCTGGTGCATTGCCTGTAGCAATGGGACATCCTTTCCGCTCACATAAACGAATCCGCTCTTATCCGGCACTGGAAGCGTAAGTTCGGTCTTATTTACTTGCACTGGCGGAACCGGCAAAGTTCTTGATTGGTTTACTGAGTTATGACGCACCACAGGTGTTTGTGAAGATATGACAGGTTTCGGTTCCGGCACATCCTCAGTGAATCTAATCCAACCAGTTTCATATTCGAGCTTTGTAACCGGTGCAGATTGGCCGTTACTGCAGGCTAATAAACCATTAGCTGCAACTAAGGCTGTTATCAGTTTTCTGTTAGTCATATCTGGTCATTTCCCATTGAAGCATTGGCTCAAACCTTCCCGTCTTCCACGCTACCGCCATGCCTTACACTTTCATGTAGACCTCAAAACTCCAGCGCATCGGTAAAATTGTGTGCCACGACGTACCGAAGTGGACAAAACCTATATAGAAACATGCGTTTTGATTATCGCACAACGGATCAAAGAATTTCAACTGATACGTATTGGATGTAACACAAAGAAAGCACATCTTTGAAGCTGTTTGCTCATACACAAGACTCATATACAAAAGCATTCACAGTGGGGTTCCTCACGAAAAGCCTCATTTTTTCTCCCCTTCTATTTGTTGACATTGAAAAATTACGTATAATACGCACTATATGTAATCTGGAGATGTGCACCATGTTTAGAATCAAACTCTTAGTCTGTTCACTGGCGTTAGCCTGGGCAGGTGCAGCTGCCGCAGACGCTCCATATGACGAGAATCCGGCACCTTCATTTAATGAGGTCCTGAATGGCTTTAATAACTCTGAAGGGGATACAGTTCGGATCACTGTATTACGTGATATGGGGGAAACCATCGGCTTCAGAACAGGCTTAGTGTGGGAAGCTCAAAACATCGCGAAGGGTCTTAAGAAAAAAGAGTCGGTTCTGGACCGCCTTTACAATTTCGGCTCGTTAATGACCAATGACAGCTCCTTGCCTCCAGTCATAGTTGAAGCAAATGATCTTGCTTCTGTTTCTAAGGACCAGTTCAGAACGGCTAATAAAGCATTTAACATTGTTAAACCCGAAGAGTTCGTCTCCGTTCCTCCTACCTGGCGTGACTATCTTTTCACCGGACTATTACAACAGTCAGAGGTTATCTATCCCTCAGATGATGCACGCCCGAAAACAAGCGCTGAGAAAAATGCCTGGGAGACATCGCTAAAGAAAGGCTGGAACGATGGCGTTGCCCAGGCGCAGAGTATTCTTGATGAGAATTTTAGTCGCCTCGGACGCGACTACAACGGAATGATGCGCTTTAACGCTTTACTTCGAATGGGCATGATTTCCCGTACTGAAATAGCATCGAAGGTATATACCGTTTCACCTGAGAGTAATAAAAATAGTCTGACAATCGGCGAAAAACACCGAGAGATCATGAAAAAGGCGCAGTTCGAAGTTAACCCTGATAAATGGAAACCAGTTATAACTAAGTCTCCGACTTCAGATACGTCAGCTCAGTATCAGTACGGAGGCAGATAGTGGATAATTTGCATTCCAGCTTTCCTTATGACTTTCCTAATGGTGAGATTTATCCAGAAATAATGAAGAAATTTTTCGTTCATTGCTGGAGACACAACGTTTCAGACGTTACCATTCAGGGAGGTGATTACATTTGGGTTGAGCTTCATGGGCGCCTAGTGAAAGCCTCAAACATGGTAATAGGCCACTCTCATCTTTCAGAGTTAATAACTTTGTTATGGGGCGCGGATATCGTCACCATTGTAGTCAGTGGAGAAGAGCAGGACAGGCCACTGTCAATAACTGGCGAACAATATGGGCTTGAGAGGGGGGAATCTATTCGACTCAGAACGAACTTTGTTCAGGGCCACGTGGGTCGTGGGTTATCGATTCAAATATCAGCGCGAATAATTCCTTCAGAGTTACCGACTCTAAAAAAATACCCAATAGAAGAAGAGTTCGTGCGTGAGCTCTTTTCCGCTGACGGCCTAAATGTTATTGCCGGTCCTACTGGAAGCGGAAAAACCACCACTTTGACGGCCCTGTATATGGAAATCGGGATGAAGATGCCTGACCGCAAGGTAATTCTCTTCGAACAGCCAGTCGAGTTTATCCTGGGTGGCCCGATGTGGGTGGGTCTGCAGCCTTGTCAGAGTGAAATTCCCCGTGACATAGCTTCGTATGCAGCTGGTATTCGCAATGCCCTGCGTCGTGCACCTAAAGTTATAGGGATAGGGGAAGCTCGCGACAAGGAAACCTATCTTGCCGGCATCGATGCTGCAAAATCCGGGCATCTTTTAAACTTCACATCCCACATCAATAAAACTGGCGAGATATTCAGTCGAATCATCCAGGCATTCCCAGTCGATCAGCAGGCTTCAGTTGCTCTCGATCTCCTGTCAGTTTTACGCGTTGTCATTGTGCAGAACCTTTTCAAATCGACTGATGGTAAACGCGTAATGCTCCGCGAGGGCCTTGTGTTTACTCAGGAGATAAGAAATGAACTGGAAGATATTCACTACAGTAAATGGCCGCGTTGGGTTGAAAGCCACTTGCACAACAAGAATGCCACTATCATCGATAAATTATGGGTCCTCTATAAAGAAGGAACAGTTGATAAAGACATCTTTATATCAAAGGCTTCTTATCACGAATTTGTAAAACGCTCAGGAGGTATCAATAATGATTAATAAATGGCGAAACAATGTCAATCCAACTTTATTTGGAGTTCCTTTCTCAGGATTATTCGCATATCTCTTCTTGATTTATTACTGGAGTTCTACTTTATTCCTGGTAATAACATGTCTAAATATGTTTTATGCTTATTTACACTGGCGCGGTTATTCTGTCTCAGGAATATATTACAGTCTCATGAGTAAAATTCGAGGAAACATAGTCTATTCACGTCCTTGGTGGTTCCGTGAACAATGGGGAGGTGATGATGACTCACTTTGAGTTAAGCACGCTTGAGCTTGAGCATGGCAATTACGATCTTGCCTTAAAAGCAATTAAAGAGCAGGCAAATGAAGGTCACCCTTCAGCAATCAAGCTACTCGCTGAGATATACAAGCATGGTATTGGTATTCAAAAAGATGAAGCTGAATACCGTAGATTACTTCATTTAATCGAACAACCAACTTCACATTAAATAACAGGATTAGTTATGAGCACTTTAAAAACCATGTTGACCATCTCTGCCTGTGCATCATTACTTTCAGGATGTGCGCTTATGGGAAAAAAGTCCGATCCAGTAAGCACAACTGATGAGGTCATTAACAAAAATATCGAACTGGCAATCTCGTCAATCCAGAAAACGCAAGCTGAGTTGTATCAGTATGGTGCGATAAATGAAAAAGCCGTTGGTATCACCGGTGGTATCTATCATGACAACGTGCGCATTGATATGAACTGGAACGGTGATGCGTATGAACTGTTGGCACAAATGGCCAGGCAGCGCTCATTTACATTCCGGTCTTCTGGCGCAAAGCTGCCATTACCGGTATCACTCAAAGTTTCGGGGGCCCAGTATAAAGAAGTTATGGATAGCATACAGACGCAGATCGGTTACCGTGCTTCCATCATTGTTGACAACTCTACCCGAACGATGACACTTAACTACAATACACCCAATCTTGAGGCATCCTCTTCTGCGAAAGTTATTCGCACCGGCACGGTTTCAGCAGCTCCATATCGCCCTGGCTCACCAGTGATCTCTTCTACTACTACCGCCAGCAGTACAACAGCGCCTTCGAAAGGCGGTAATGGCTTGTTCAATGGTGGTGGTACAACCATCCCTCAGGATCACGAAGCGGCCAGACTAGGCGACAAATGCACAGAAAGAGGGGTATTAAGCAGAGACAAGCAGGGTAGGGCAATGTCCTGTAGCAATGGCCGCTGGAGAAAACTTTAACGCGCCTTAGATTGAAGATGTTCTTAACATTACTTAAAAATAAAAGCCGGTATAGCCCGGCTTTTGATATATATTAATTCCATATGTTTTTTACGTTATCCTTAGCATCATTTACTTTGGAATCAACCGTATTATTAACACCATTCATTAGGTCGCTAATATTATTGTTGATACCTCCAATAACGTCATTGTATGAGTCGGAGATTTTATCTGAAGCAGTCTTACAAACCTGGTTCATTATGTCTGACCAGATTGATCCAAGGTCAGGGAACGTAGGCATCGTTACAACGCCGGTGACGGCGCTAATGCACGTTCCTATCACCTCGGATGAGTTCTTGAGTGCATCTGTTTCAGAATTAATCTTCGCGATTGCTGATTCGTAAGCACTCTGAGCACCCTCTGCGGCTGCTGTTCCACTCCGGCAGGAAGCACCATAAGAACAAGACGAAATCAGTAGGCCTGCTATGATGATTATCTTTTGAATTTTCATGGTAAGCTGATAGTTATATTGTTGAATGTATGGTTGAATAACCGGATCTGTTGTTGCAACGCTTACATTTTATACGTACCAAACGTAAATACCAGTTAAAAATTAGCTGATAAGAGGATTAAATGGCAAAAGAGATTGTCACTGGGAAGGATCTTGAGCGCTGGCGCTATGACCACGGCTTCGTCGTTGGTACTGCAGCCGAGTGTTTCGGCATCCAACGAGCCAAGTGGGAGTCGTTGGTACGCAATGATGAAATTATCACCAACGCAAGGATCCTCAACCTTTTCCATATTTATACGCAGTTCCCCGAAACCATTCCAGTCGCGCCAAGCTTTGACTATGTAGGCCTGTTCAATGAACTGGGCTTTGCTAACAACACTCGTGACAAGAAAGAGTTTGCTCGACTATTTGGTATGTCCATTCCTGGAACGTACCGGATCATGGATAAAAACTCCGCGCAGCGTGACATTGAAGCCTACGCTCAGGCCCTGAAGCGTACGGGGGCAAAAGGTAAAGATCTCCTGTTTCTAATGAGAAAAATTTCTCAGAAGTCAGAAACAGTCATTGAAGCTGGAGAAGAAGCTATGAAGGAGAAAGCCAGCAAGAAAAAAGTTAAAGGGGATGCAAAATAGCCATTTGTAAACTATTCCTGCCCCGCGAAATCAAACGATAAGCGGGGATAGTTTACTTTGGAGTCTGGAGCCTGCTGAAGTGCCCTTTTAAAAAAAATCTTGAGCCTTGTAACGTTATTACATTTGCCTTAAGTCATATTCCTAATATCACATCTGACCTGTTCCCCTTACCTAAACGTCTGAGACGTATCTATCTCTTTTGTTTTAAACGTAACACTGCAGCCGAACGTAAGATCTTGTTTGTGTGTGGCGGTAATTTATTGAATAATTCCATTCAATATGTATTATCCGTAACACAAGCATATAAAATATTGACCGCGGAGACGTCAAATGAAACAAGATGGACAAAGGCTTATCAAGCTTACCACAGCATTCTTCTATGACACTGAAGTCGAACCAGAAGTGATAAATCTCAGAGATACTACTTTGGCGACCGGTATCCCCGGCCTTCTGAGCGGATATTTCGGAAGTTTTGCTCAAACAAAGGGGTTCAAGCCTGTTAAAGAAATTGCAGACTCCCTAGGAAAACGATACACAATTGTTGATTTCACGCTTTCATGCAGTGAATTTACTGAGACCGAAAGCCCTCCTCCGGGAATGATGATAAATCTCAAACAACTGACCAAGGCAAGACAGGTGCCACTTTCTCATGAAATATCCGAAAGCAGCCCGGAACTTATTAGCAGCATAAAAATGCACGGCAGCTTTGAAAAGGCACTTATTGATAATCCACTGTTCCTCCCTGAAATGCTGAATCATCTTGGCCGCTTCCGCGACTCTGTGATTATTCATTCCATAAAGCCCAATGCCTCCCCGACACTGACAGTGGCAAGTATAAGAATAGATCAGGTTAAAGCCAGACTTGTCAGTGCGAGCTGCCGCTTCAATCAGAACACGAAAATTGTGTGGGAATAATGCTGATTTGATAACACTCAACCCCGGAGTTACCGGGGTTTCGTTGGACCATTATGCAGCTTCTTTCAGATTCACCTGGAACCAATTGATCCGCTCACCCACCCGCTGGAGCTTCAGCAAGGCTGTTTCCCTTGGCTTAAGATATTCGAGCTTTGATTTCTCAATCTGAAGTTTGTTCGCTGCGCGCTGCCAGTCACCAGGAGCCATGTTCTGGACCAGAAGTGTGCCGGCTGAATTGATAAAATCCTCACTGAAATGGCTTGGACTTTGGCTGGCCAGCACCAGTGAAATGCCAAATTTTCGTGCTTCGTTAGCGATGATGTTTATTGGGTTCGAACTTTCTTCATCGCAGAATTTTTTCGCCTCATCGAGGATGATGACGTGGCGAACCTTGCCATGACTCTCACCACGCTGCATTTCCTCATGGAAGATGGCCATCATACGACTGTAAACAAACATCTTCAGCTCATCCTCTGAGCTGGCTAAAGGTTTGATATTGTATCGCTGGATACGACCGCTAAATGGCGGTTCGTTTGCGTTGAACAGGCCTAATGCTTTAACGTTCTCCAGCCGCGTTGAGAGAGAGCGCAGGGTGTCTACTGAATCATATTTGAGAATTTCATCAAACTCGGACCCCGTGCGCGTCTGATTCAGTGCATTTTCATATTCCTTAAGGGCATTCTCTTTCGCTTTTTCCAGCGCCTGCTGTGTCTTCTCTGTATCTTCCCTGATATTCCTTTCCTTCGCTTTATCCAGCGCCCTGGCGGCCCGCATAAAGCCCTCAAAACCCCTGAGTGCCAGATTAGCCTGATTGTTCTCATCGAGCCCAAATAAACCGCTCTTGAGCTTCTTGGCAATAAGTCGCTCCAGATCGGTGAGCGTCGGGTAGCACTGCGCAAGTGCACTCCATTCACGTTTATTATAAAGATCCTGACACTCCGATTCTGGGGCATTACGTTTCACCCAGCTGGCCGGTTTTTCCTGATACATGCGTTTAAGCGCGTAGCAATCCATTACCAGCTGGCGTAACACTGCTGCCTGCTGTTCACCCAGCTTGCGGTTCGTGCTCATGATATCGATGATATGATTCGCCGATTTACGCAGACCGCCGTAATGTGGATCAGGGTTTACCACAAACGGGTTATAGCCATAACGGGTCGATTCACTGAAAAGGACTTCGCTGGCGCCTGGAATTTCGATATCGCCATGGTAATCAAAGATAGAAATTCGCGTTTGCGGATCTGAAGCAAATGCCTCAGCGAACCGGCGAATCTGGTAAGTTTTGCCTGAACCTGATGTACCGGTAATACCAACATGGCCATTTGCCAGCTGCCCCAGGTTCCAGATAAATGGCTCCTTGATACCTTTTCTAAGCTGAAAATCATTAAATCCTACGGTGAATTGAGTAGCCATGCTTTCTCCTTAATTAATGAGTTATGCTGCTTCGCGCATGGCGGTCAATGCCGCCTGAAGTAGCCTTTTCTTCTGACCTTCAAGGGTCAGTGATTTGGAAACAGTGAAGGTTTCGGTGTCGTCGCTATAACTGCTACGCAGTTCTTCCTCGATCTGATACTCAACATCGGCAATGGCGCCATTAATCGAGCAATCGGTATTAGCGGCCGTGATGCCGGCAAGCAGAAGGGGGGCCAGAGGAATATCTGACGAAGCGATGATTTTTTCCGTTTTGTACCCTTCGAGCGATACTGGAGGGTCTATTTCGATAAACTGGTTAATTCGTGGGCTAAGTTTCGTATGCTTTTCATTATCCGGGATATAGAAGGCCGCCATCTCGATTAACGAATCTTTGAAGATTAAGTAGCCTTCACCTGAATTTAATCTCTTAACGTCTGTAATGCTGATGCGATTTCGTGACTCAACACGCAAATCCTTTCTCGCCGACCAGGAACCGACAGTACCCGACTGATAATCAAACCCAGAAAGAGTTGAAAAATATCCCTCACCGGACACCTTTTGAATCAGCGAGAAAGTATCATCACCGTCTTCCAGAGCCAGGCAGTATTTGAACTTCGTATTGGCAAGCAAGGAAGCCGTTTCCTCACCTGCAGAACCTCTTTTCAGTCCCTGGATGTCCTGAACGGCCGCAACCATCATGAAGCCAAGCGATCGCGCCTGGGCGTACATGACAGCCAGACCGGAAGCATAATAATAAGCAAGTTCGTCCGTAATAATTATCGACGGTACCGGCGAAGATGTTGGCCTGGCCTGAAGTATCTCGGCCTTAGTGCCCTCATACTTTGTACCGAGGTTTTCGGCCATCATTAACCGTATACAGCTGAGCACGAGCTTCCCGAGCGCCTCAGCCTCCTGAGAGGATTTTTCCAGAGAGGGTATTGAGATAACCAGCACCCGGTTATTAAGTAACACATCGCTAAGATCAATATCAGGATGCTTAACGTTGTAGACGAAGCCGTATGACTCGATCATCATCTGCAGAGTACGCTGGAACTGAGAGGTAAGATAACCATGTTGGGTTCTTACTTCTGAATTCCATTTTTGTGGTTCGTCAATGAGGCTGAAGTCAAACGACAAACCGGTTTTCAGGTAGTTCGCAATAGGCGAGTATGCGGCATAAGGTAAAAGTCCGGCTTCCCCTTCCTTGTAGAGTGTCAGCAAATCCTCAAGGCCAAGATACTTCTGAATGGCATGGATGCCGGAGGTAAGATCCCCGCGCAAATGTTTATAACGCAGACATCTGATGATGGCATCTACCAGGTTAACAGCCTTCTCCTGCCACTGGGCTCCACTTCCGTCTGCCTTTGGAAGCAGGGAAGTCATTAGCTGAACCTGAAAATCTGCGGTCCCGGAGAAAAATGGATTAAGTGAGTTCGATCGGGCGCCGTTCTGAGGGTTAAAGTAGGATTCGCCCATACGGCGATATTTTTCTTCTTCCAGAAGATCGAGGTAAGGGTCACGCCCTGCAGTTAACAAATTGAGATGGAGGAAGTCGTCATCCCGCCCCATACGTCGGCACAAAGACCAGATAGTAAAAGGCAAACTGATGTCTGCTTTGCCATCCGCATACACAGCTCCTGAACCCCAGCACAGCGAGTTATAGACCATGCCATAAAGTGATTCAGATTTCCCCGAGCCTGTTGTACCTGCCAGAAATACGTGGGTTCGGCAGTCACTGTTAGTGGACCAGATCTCAGCTCCCATGAGGTATTTTTTGTTTGTCCGTAAGACTCCCCAATAGAGTATGCCCCCTGCGGTTGCATACTTAATTCTTTCGCGTGTTCCCCGGAATATCCAGGTCTTCCATTCAGTCCTTATCGTGTAATACTCAGAAATGTCGTATCCACCCACGTCTTTAGGAATACGCATTGGGGCCCGTGTTTTTCTGTCCAGTAAAATGGCCCAGAAGATGAGCGAGGTGATAAGCGAAACGGGCCAGATAGCGAGCAAAAGAATCTGCAAGACAACTCTGCCTATCAGCAGCAGGCGGACATTGTTAAGATCGAGAAGCCATTCATAGACTTTCTCCTCAAATGAACGCGTGTCTCTCCGTAATTTACTGGAGTCAATTTCGTGTTGGCTCATAAATTATCCTCTAGATTTAGCGTAATTCCGCATTCCTTACGGAAGGCATCAACGAGTAACTGGCGAAGATAGGGAGCATGTTTAATCGAACGGCAGACCTCCTCAGCCCTTACAGCTGCTTGTTTCTTCTGCTCAATAGTTTCGATTTTGTAGTTGCGTGTGGCGTACTGCAGTAAAAGAGAACTCAACGGTACCGCAGCAACCAAAGCATTCTCCCAGGACAACAATCCGTTCGTTCGAATGTAATCATCGGGATCCATTCCCTCGGGCATAAACAGGAAGAAGACGTCATGGCGATCTGATATGACATCCAGCAAACGAGGCAGAAGTTGACGTATACCTGCGCGACCACCTTTATCAGAATCCATGCAGAAATAGAGCCTGGTGGCCATCTTACAGAGGATCATCAGCTGCTCGACTGTTATCGCTGTACCCATTCCGGCCACAGCACGAGACTCACCCTCCTGGTGCAGGGCGATAACGTCAAAATAGCCTTCAACGATAACGGCGGTGCCGGTTTTGCGAATAGAGGCAGACGCCTTATTCAGGCCAAAAAGTAGCCGTGACTTATTGAAAAATGGGGTCTGTGGCGGATTCAGATACTTCGGGGAGGAGTCCCAAGAGTGGATTTTGCGACCGGAAAATCCGGTCAGTCTTCCGCTAACCGAATACACGGGAATGGTGATTCGTTGGCGCAGGCGTTCATACACACTTCCATCGCCTGATATCGCCGTAATACCCGTCCCCAGGAGATCTTCCTGGGTAAACCGTTTCAACAAAGAGGGTGCTATCCCACTTGCCACAACACCCAATCCCCACTCCTTGCAGGTTTTGTCTGTTATACCGCGAGATTTTAAATAGTCGGCAGCCGGTGGATTTCGACTCAATCCACCGGTATATAGGTTTTGTGCTGCATACAAAACCTTAAACATAGACTTATCGGTTATTTCCGAACTCTGTTCTGTCTCTGGAATAGTCATTCCAATCCGGGCTGCGAGTTTACGGACCGCGCCAGGGAAATGATCATGTTCGGTCTTCTTTAACCAGTCAAAAACATCCCCTGATTCACCGCATCCCCAGCACCGGAAGCGTGCTTTCGAATCATCCACAACGAATGATGGGTTCTTATCATCATGAAAGGGACAAAGTCCCTTATGGACTTTTCCCTTTTTCAGAAGCTTAACTTTCTCTCCAATGATCTCAGAAAGCTGAATATTGTCTTTTATCCCATTAAGGATAGAGACCGGGATATTCATTTCGCGGCCTCATCTAACCAATGAGTAACAGACTCAGCACTTTTTCTCTTCGTGAGGTCAAATGATGCCCCATCGGCTCTTACAAGCGCTGGCGTTCCGATAAAATTGTAGGCGTGGAAAGTATCAATGTTATTTTTCAGCGCGATCGGTCCTGCCTCACAATCTGCCGTTGACGCATTTGGGTCCCGCATGATTTTCTGCCAGGCCGCTGAACGAGCTTCCGGCGCTTCACACAACACCGATTTAACCAGACGAGAAGAAGCCTCAATCGTGGCAGAATTACCTATCACCGAAACCGGAAATACCTGGATTCGATAATCAGCTGACAGCTTTTCCAATAGTGGCTCAAGATCCTGGCATCGCGGGCAAAGCGGGTCGGAAAACACATACAAAGTCCCTTTATCCGTCTGCTTTAACGGATCTCCTAGGGTGAATGAGTAATCACCGGCATTGACGCCTTTTTGAAGGAGTGCTGCCAGTTCAGGATTAGGTTGGGTCAGCTGCTCATTACGAGCACGTAGTTGCTGCTCAGGGCTCAAATTTAGCGTCGCAGAAGAGGGCTGATTTTGAGTAATCGGAACGCCACCAGTTGATTCTGATGCAACCGTGTGATTTGGGGTAACGGTATCATCTATCCTTTTATGCCCTTCGCTACCGGTTGCGGTATTAAACAGCATCATGGCCGTTAAAAGGACAAGTATAGAATTTGTGATTGTTAAGAGACCCGCGACTCCAATTTTCGACGCAAACCCTTTTTTACAACCATTTCGTTTTAGATCTAAAAGATAGTTTAATTTTTTTTCGTTTAACTCATAGCTATCTTTAAGATAAACATGTACCGAACTGTTACCTGCAAAACCAATAACCAACTGGCTTTCTGAAATATCACCAATATTCTCGTTGACATAAATAACACCTAGTTCAGAAGGGTCTATGCTCCAACGATTACCCCCATCACAAAGCTGTAGTACATCTTCACTTTTTTGTTCGAAAGATGTATTGCCTAAAACAATATTCTTTTTTGCGAACAGAATGTTCATGGCCTCAGTAAATTTAGACATTATCTGTTTCCTCAGAGGAATTATTTTCAACTGGTACAGCCGGTTTTGGCAGTACACCTTCTTTAATAAGAACTAAGCGCAAAGCGTCGATACATTGGTCAACAGGTGGGTCTACCAGTCTCAACCCTTGTTTCCATGCAAGGTGCTCAGTGCGATAAGTTTGAATTTGTATCAGACTTTCTATGCAGGGAACCCTTCGGCCAGTGGCATTGAGTACATACCACAGGCCTCTGTCGATGCCTTTTAACCAGCGGAAGTTAGAGCTCACGAGCTTTCCTCGCTCCATCGCTTTTAAATGGAGCATATGAAGAAATGTTGAGCTGTACTGGAAATATTGAATAAGTTCCTTCGCTTCAGGAACATTCATATAGTTTTTTATCTCCGAATTAATAACAGAGAAATCGGGATAGCCTGGCATTCCTTTCCATTTTCCCGAATGACAAGAACGGTTAAGCCTGTCCAGCATATCCTGAGCTTTCCAGTTATTTTCGAAAGTATCAAAGACACGGCTTGCAAAAATAGCAAACAGGGCTTGCTCATATATGGTCAGATCAGCAAGCGTTTGAATCTTGCTACCGAGTTGATTCAGTAGCACTGAACGGGTTTTCTCAACATCTAGCTCATTATTGCTGATAAGTTTGTTACGTCTTGCATATTCTGCTGGATGTTCTCGACTTTCCTGGCCGGGAACATTTTCATTCATCAGATCACCATAGTATCCAACTGGAATTACAGCAGGGCAGTGCACCGACATTATTTCTGGCAATGAATTAACCGTGATTGCCCTGCGGATTTTCTCAGAACGATGGCGTATCGTTGTTCTTATCGTATAGACGGTTACCATAACCGGTAGCCAGCCACAGATAACGCCTGCCTGTGTCATCCTCCAGAAAACATCCACGAACGAAACCACTGACGGCCTTGCTGCCTGAGCGGCTATTTCTGCCCTCAGTTCCTGCACCCAGGGCAGGAATGGCCAGTCAACAATTGCGAGCTGCTTCCAGGCAAAAAACAATCCCCAGTAGCTGAACTTTGTGTGATTCATATTCCAAATGATCACCGGCAGACCGAAAATTATGAAAATCATAATGAACATGATCCACATGCTGTCATCAGAGCTGCTTCCCTGACCATCATTAGCCATAAAACACCCACTTTTAAAAATTACACATAATGCGTATTATACGGAACTAACCTTACAGTACAACCAAGGATAAATGATGGGAAAGTTGGTAGTCTGGATTGCTGAAAAGCCGAAGGTTGCAGCGGCCTTTGCCGACGCGATGGGATTTTCTGGCAATAAAAGCCATGCAGAAGGTGCATACATTTCTGCGGACGGTAATATCAAATTCACCTGGGCCTTCGGTCATTTGCTTCGGGATTTTCAACCTGAAGAGTATTCCGAGCAGTTCAAAACCTGGGATCTGAAAACATTACCTATCGTGCCGGAGAAATGGCGCAAAGCTGTTACGAATTTCGAAGCCGCCAAAAGTCAGTTCTTTAAAGTCAAAAAGCTGATCGAGCAGGCTGATGAAATCGTCCTTGCCACTGACTTTGATCGCGAAGGGGAGGTGATTGGTCGAGAACTACTGGTTTATTGCAACTATACGAAACCAGTACACAGGGTGAATATCACCGCAATGGACAAAGCCTCGCTCCAAAAAACCGTGAATTCTACCTTTGACGGCACCACTGGTATGCCTCTGTATTATGCAGGCCTGGCGCGGGCACAAGTAGACTGGTTATACGGGATGAACTTAACCCGTATGGCTACAATTCTGGGCAAGCAGCAGGGAATGAATGCTGTCCTGTCGGCAGGAAGGGTGCAAAGCGCAGCGCTTAACATCATTGGTGTACGGGAAGAGGAGATCGCTAATTTCGTCAGTAAGGACCACTACCGTCTTAAAGCCTCTTTTACTGCTGCGGAAACTTCATTTAGCGGTCAGTGGCTGGTACCTGGAGATCTGCTAAATCCCGAAAAATTACTTCTCGATATTGAGCCTGCGAAAGAAAGAGAGAAAAAACTTAAGGGCGCGTCAGGGACAGTTGTTCGTTGTTCCGCCAACAATGCCAGCGAGAAGCCTTTCCTTCCATACAACCTTTCAGAAGCACAAATTGAATGCGCTAACAAATTCGGTTTCTCTCCAGAGAAGACGCTGAGCTTACTTCAGGCTCTTTACGATACACACCACCTGGTGAGTTACCCGCGAACGTCATGCCGTTATCTTCCGACCGGCGAACTTGAAAACCTGCAGGCGACGCTTGATTCGCTTAAGGCGATGGACCCTTCAATTTCCGAAACCATTGACGGCCTCGACACATCTTTGCGCTCGGATGCCTGGGATGATAGCAAGGTAGGTGCCCACTATGGTCTGATACCAACCAGTCATCGTTGTGATTTAACCCAACTCACTGGCGACGAGCTGAAGGCTTATACCCTCATTCGCGACTCTTTCATCATCCAGTTCATGCCACCGGCTGAATACCGGAAAGTCTCTCTGGAAATTCATTCCTCCGAAGGCAACGACATCTTTATGGCCAAGGGGTCAACTTTGACAAACCCTGGCTGGCTTGAGTACTTACGTCCAGCGAATGACGAAGACGCTGGCGAAAACGAAGATTCGCAGGAGATTCCTGAGCTTCCAGCCGGAACTGAAGTTATCTTTGATTCTCTTACGATCCTGAAGCAAAAAACGAAGCCACCGCGGTATTACACTGACGCCACGCTTATCGCGATTATGACGAACTGTTCGTCTCTTGTTAAAGATATTGATATGAAGCGGGTGCTGAAAAATACCTGTGGGATCGGTACGGATGCCACCCGGGCAGCGATTATTAAAACGTTGTTTGACCGCAACTACGTAGTCAAAAAGGGCAAACAAATCCGGATTACGGAGTTAGGAAAGGCTGTTCTCACGATTCTTCCTGCAGCTGTAAAAAGCGTGGAGAACACGGCGTATATGGAACAGCAGCTGGAAGCTATTGCGGACAGAAAATTATCGCTTGATAGTTTCCGATCTGAAATGGTGGAAAAATTGCGGGAAATTTTTACTGGGGATCTGGCCACTATTAATCTGGATAAGGTTATTCCCAAATGCCCGGATTGCGGGAAAATCCTTCGCCGTATTAAAAAGAAAGATGGTGATTTCTTCTGGGGTTGTACCGGTTACCCCGAATGTAAGAAATCTTTTAATGACGTAAAGGGGAAACCAGAGCTGGTGAAGAGTGACAAAAAGGCACCGGCAAAGCGAAAAGGGCCAAAAAAATGACCGATTTTGGAACAACTATCCAGGTGTTTTTGTTAAAAACCGATACCAGCCCGGAACCGCTGCCATTCATTTGCTCGCCAAGCGGTTGGGTTGGCACGTCCCCAGTTGTTTTACCTGTAGTAGAAGAAACGGTTCATAAATTCTTTGCCAGTAAAGGAGTGAGCTGCGCCGATACGGTTGCTGAAGATACGCTTCTCGTACATCTTCGACGTGATTTTTCAACACGTGAGATACGCGCATTTGTTGCTCAGTACTACAAACTGGATAAGCGATTCCTTCTTTTTATCTGCGACAGCATTCAGCGTTCTGACATGCTGATCAACACAATCCGGAAGGTTTATGGCGCCGAAAATATTAGTTTGCCGGTCGTAGATTCACAAAACTAAGCGGGTAAGTATTTGAAAGTAGGGGAGTAGCAAAAAAAGTTGTGAAGTAAGACAAAATTTGAGTGTAGTTAGCCTTGCGGTGTGTGTAGTTAGTGTGTAGTATGTAAAACATCAACTACACACTAACTACACTGACAAGAAGACCTCCGCCAAGAACTCTTCTCGTCAAATTTCACTGAAGGAGATTTCAATGAAACTGTCTCAGATTGTAGCACTTTCCCGCGACAATAAAAGCCGTTCCTGGTGCCCGGTGATGACTAACGCACAGCTCACTCAGTTTTTCGGTGCTAAGCCCTCACGTGACCTTGTTCTTCAGCGTATGAATGCACGACGCTCACGCAACATGGCCACCGCTGGCTAACCCCTCACCCAAAATTTCGTATACGAAAATTTTAAGTCTGTCGCCAGTTCACACTGGCGGCATACAGCTAAGTTTAATAAGGATTCAACGTAATGATTTCAGCACAGGAACAGGCTCTTCGTAACCTCAAGCTTTCCAACGGTATGACCTGGAAGGCTCTGGCAAAAGCTCTTGGGATCACTGAACGCTCAATCCTGAGCTATGTAGCGGCGCCAGGTACTAAGGGGTATCGTGAAATGCCAGCTGAGGTCTGGCACAAGCTTGAAAACATTTCTGGCCATGAGCTGGACCGCAATAACGCTGGTCTCTATTTCCCGAAGAAAAAAGTCATATCGATCAGCTCGCAGAAAGGTGGTGTCGGTAAAACCTCGCTTGTCGCAATCATTGCGTCAATTTTCGCCAATATGGGGTACAGGGTTCTGGTTATCGACATGGACCCTCAGGGTAACCTGACTGAGCAATATTACCGTGAAGACCAGGATTTCCCTTCTGAAATTCTCGCCGATCCGGACGGGGACGAATTTTCACCGGGCCCTGCTCACGTCTGGAACATGTTCCAGAGCAATGTTGCAGTTAACCCCTTACAGATTAGCGACAACCTTTATCTGGTAGGTTCAAGCCTCGATCTTGCAGACATTCAGCTTGGTGACCCGGAATCAGTGATCAGCAACTTCCACGAAAGCATTAATAAGCTTCAGGAAGATTTTGACCTGGTAATTCTTGATACATTACCGAGCTTTGGTAATGCTCTGGCAGCGGCACACCGTTCTGCTGACTGGCTTGTTATCCCGACCGAACTCGCCAGATTTTCAAAGAAAGGTATTACCTATCAGCTGCGCACGGCCATGAATACGAAAAATGTATTCAATACCGATCTGACGCTGCTGGGTATCGTTGTCAACAAAATCACCTATACCAGCAGGAAAGATAACGAACTGCTGCGTATTCAGGAGAACTACCGCGAATTACTGGAAGAACAGTATGGCGATCTGATGCTTTCTCCGGCTCTTAAACTGGCAACCAGTATTGTTGAGTCACAGGCTATCGGTGTTCCTCTGATCGAGTACGCACCTAAGTCTGAGACGACTTTGCAGTTTACCCAGCTGTCTCAGGAATTACTGCGCCGTATTAAGGTTGAAGAGGAAGGAATCCATGGCTAAGAACTTCAAAGATTCCATCGGGGGTGGAAAAAAGGATGCGCTGATCTCTCAGCTCATCCGCGGTACAACGCAGAAGGAAGAAGAGTTCACTCTGGACTGGCTACCCCATGAAAAAGTCTACAGCGTT
Source organism: Enterobacter sp. K510 (assembly GCF_055804875.1). Classification (NCBI taxonomy): domain Bacteria; kingdom Pseudomonadati; phylum Pseudomonadota; class Gammaproteobacteria; order Enterobacterales; family Enterobacteriaceae; genus Enterobacter; species Enterobacter sp. K510. Next base: position 91,339 of record NZ_JBNRLQ010000010.1, read on the forward strand.
GCCCAGGCTCGAAAAAAATTCATAAACATTGAGAACCTGGCTTCTTCAATGAAAGGTCGCCAGCAAATTCAGGCCATAACCGTTTATCCAGCTGATGCAGACGGTCGGCATCAGATCAAAACCGGCGAAAGGCGCTGGCGAGCAGCTGTTTTAAATAACGAACCAGTCCTGGCTATTATCCTTAACCGCCAGAAAAAAGTGGTTCCACAAGAAGTAGTTGCTGATGCAAAACTGGCACCTGAACAGCTAAAAGTTAGATTTGAACAGATCAAAGAGAACGATCAACGCGAACCTCTTACCCCTATGGAAATGGCGGAAGAGCTCGGTAATATGCGCGATCTGTTTAATCTTAAACCGGGTCAGATAGCCGAAGGCATTGGACGACCCGCTGCGTATGTTTCAAAGCACCTCAAGCTTCTGGAAATGCCTGAAGAGGTTCGAAACCTGATGGAAGATGGCATCGTCACTTACATCGAGACCCTGAACATCATAACCAGTGTTTTTGCCGTATCGAGAGAATCTGGCCTCGAACTGGTAGATGAGGCTCGCAGTAAAGGTGAGCTGAGTCGTAGTGAGGCTCAGGAGTTCCTTAAAGCCATAAAAGGAAAGAGCGCTCAGCAGACTGACAGCAGCGGCACTCAGCAGCCGGAGAACAAAGCGTCCGAGCTGAATGACAATAACGGCACTCAGCAGCCGGAGAACGAAGCGCCCCAGCTGAATGAAAATAGCGGTACTCAACTGCCGGCTAATGAATCGCCCCTGCAGAATGACAATAGCGGTATTCAGCAGCCGGATAATGAAGAGCCCCAGCTGGATGTCAATAGCGCTACTCAGCAGCCGGATTATGAAGCGCCCCTGCAGAATGACAATAGCGGTACTCAGCAGCCGGATATTGAAGCGCCCCTGCAGAATGACAATAGCGGTACTCAGCAGCCGGAGAACAAAGCGCCCCTGCAGACTGATAACAACGGTACACCGCATGCGGATATCAAAGCGCCCATGCAGACTGCAAGCAAAGAACCCCAGAACGCTGGCATTCAAAAAGTTACGTTTTACGTCAAAATTGACGATGACGTTTTCGAGCTAATTGATAAGCCAAGCATTGTAGAAAATGGAGAAGTCCACGTTTTCTGCCGGGAACGCGAAGGAATGCCAGAGATGCAGGTACCAATCAGTGACTGCACCCTGCATCATGCTTCATTGACTAAATAACTACTAACCCTCATCATTCCAGTTAATACGTACCAACTGGAATAAAGAGGGTTATATGACCAAAAAAGTTGAGGAGCCAACAAATGATAATCGGGAACGAAAGTCACACAACCACAGCAGCAAGAATTCTCTCACCGGAGACCATCAAACAACTTCAGAGAGATCGCTCCTTGATGAGCCAGGGCTGGAAAATTCTGGCCCGTTGGGCGGTGAACCAGCCAGCGGAACTGCAAATGCTGGAAGCGAAAGGATTCCTGGTTCTTTACTCGACACTGATCAACCAACAGGACCAGGAGATCAACGCCCTGGCAGAGAACACGAATCAGGGGATGAGCGAACAGGAGCAGCTGGAGCTTCAGGGAGTCAGTACCAACCTGATAATTTCAGATTAAGCAGCGTTCAAGATATTGGCGCCGGCGGTGCCAAGACAAAGTACAGGGATAATATTGCGGCGCTTGAACTTCTGCACAAACTGGAAGCAGAAAAGCGCCAGGCAACGCCGACCGAACAAAGCATTCTGGCCCGTTATGTAGGATGGGGTGGCATTCCTCAGGCCTTCGACGAAACTAATACGGACTGGGAGAGTGAATACAACAGGTTATTAGAGCTTCTTCCTTCCGCCGATTATGAAGCGGCACGCGCTTCAACACTCAACGCCCACTACACCGCTCCTGAGGTTATTGATGGCATTTATGATGCCCTTGGTCGTCTTGGCGTAGGCGATGGTGTTCGTATTCTCGAACCTGCAGCCGGGATAGGCCACTTCGCAGGTAAACTTCCGTTCAAAGCCGAAATGACTCTGAACGAACTTGATTCAATATCATCGAGAATATCTCGCCAACTTTATCCTAAATTTACAACGATAAAGCAAGGATTTGAGGACTTCCGATCCCCTGAAGGATACTTTGATATTGCTGTTGGCAACCCGCCTTTTGGTGATTTCAGGGTAAACGATTCACGAAACCCTGCAATAAGCCGCTTTTCAATTCACAACTTTTTCATGGCCAAGAGCCTGGATTCTCTCCGGGAGGGCGGTATTTCGGCAATGGTGGTTAGCCGATTCTTTATGGACTCAAAGAAAAGTGACCACCGGGAGTACCTTGCCGACCGAGCTCATTTCCTTGGGGCCATTCGCTTACCAAATAACGCATTCCGCCAGAATGCGCTTACGGAAGTTACAACTGATATTGTCTTCCTGCAGAAGGCCAGGCCCGGCGAAGAACCAGACCGTAGTTGGGTGGATACTGGGTTCATGCGTTGTCCCAAAACCGGTGAGTCATTCGAAGTCAACTCCTGGTATGTGAACCACCCCGAGCAAATTATCGGCAATATGCAGCTCGAATCGAATGCATTTGGTCATTCACCTCAATGCGTAGCTGAGTCGGGACTGGATCTCAGAGCCGAGATCAACAACCGTTTTTCAGTCCTGCCGCGCAACTGTTTTACATCAAAAACAACCGTTGCGGACGATGAAGTTGCTGACGCTCGCCCGGAGGTGGACTTCACGGATACTGGTATCAAAGTTGATAGTTTCTTTGTTACCCCTGACGATAAGATCGGTATTCGAAAACCCGACATGTTGGGCAAGGGTGACTACGAATATTATGTCCCTCGCTCCACTGCAGAAAACGATCGCATTCGTAGCGCAATAAAAATTCGCGATACCCTCATGCGACTCATTCAACTTGAAACCCAGGAGACAACGTCCCAGGCAGAAATGGACGCAGTGCGCCGTGAACTGAATAAGCTATATGACCGGCACGTTAAGAATTATGACTTCATTTCAAGCCGTTCGAATAAGGGAGTCCTCAAAACTGACCCCGCGTATCCCTTACTTCAGTCGCTAGAAGTAGAATACGATAAGGGCGTCACCAAAGTGATGGCTGATAAAGAAGGAACTGTCCCTCGTAAGCCTTCTGCCAGAAAAGCAGCCATATTCACTAAACGCGTTAACAAGCCAAACACACTTGAGCGTTCGGCCGAAACGGTAAAAGACGCGCTTGTAATCTGCCTGAACGAAAGTGGCCGCGTTGATATCGATCGTATCTCAGACCTTGCCTCAGTCGAGCCTGAGGTCGCTCTGAGGGATTTATCTGGGTTGGTTTACAGAAACCCATTAACCCTTGAATACGAGACTGCAGAGACATTCCTTTCCGGTAACGTTAAGCTCAAACTGGAAAGAACCAGGGGGATTATCGAAGGCATCCACGCGTTAACAGAACAGACTCGTGATACGTTCCTGCGTCAGAGATTCAAGCCAGAGGCAGCTGAAAAATTTCTCTCGGTTGACACAGACCTTTTGCTCAGTGAGCTGCAGGTAAGTGCTGAAGCTCTCCTGTCCAGCTTACCTGCTGATATTGATGCCATCGACATATCTGTTCAACTGGTCAGCACCTGGCTACCGCAAAAGGATATTCAGGCATTTATCGTTGGCCACCTTGGCATCGCCGATAAAGAGTGCAGTGCTCTTTATGTCCCTCCAGCTGGCAAATGGATAACGAAATTCAAAGGGGGCAATAAAGATCTGCTCGAAAATACCTGGGGCACCCAAAGAATGGATGCCCTTGAGATTCTTGACCGACTCTTTAACAACACCCCGGTACAAGTCAAAGACGTTGCTGGTTTCAATGACGACGGCTCTCCTATTTACAAGGTGAATCAGGAAGAAACTCTTGCTGCTCAAGGAAAGGCCGAGCAAATTGCAAACGAGTTCACTGACTGGATATGGACCGACCCGGAACGAAGAGAGAGGCTGGCAAGGCGATATAACGACAGGTTCAACACCCATGTACCAGGAACCTACGATGGCTCCCATCTTACTCTTCCTCAGGCAAGTGGAGATATTAAGCTTCGTGGTACCCAAAAAAATGCAATCTGGCGAGGCATCCAGGAGGGATGTGGCCTGGGAGATCATGTCGTTGGTGCCGGTAAAACCTTAACTGCTATAGCGACAATCATGGAACAACGGCGTATGGGTTTGGTCAACAAACCTCTCGTTATCGTTCCGAACCATTTACTGGGCCAGTGGAAAGACGAGTTCTATAAGCTGTACCCGGGCGCCAACGTTCTCGTTGCAGAGCAGTCCGATTTTGAAAAGGATAACCGTAAACGGCTTTTCGCGACGATAGCCACCGGTGATTTCGATGCTGTTATTCTCGGTCACTCTTCCTTTAAGTTTTTATCTCTGTCCCCGGAAGATGAATCTGCATTCCTTAAAGAGCAGGTTGATGATATCAGCCAGTCGCTAAGGGACTTCAAACAGTCGCTTGGTTCAAGGGATCCGTCTGTTAAACAGATGGAAAAGCAGAAAAAGCGGCTTGAAGAGAAAATCAAAAAAATCTCTGACACCGGCAAGAAGGACGATCTACTTACCTTCGATCAGCTGGGTGTTGATGCGCTGTTTGTCGATGAAGCCGATGAATTTAAAAATCTGGCCATCGTAACGTCACAGACGCGTATTGCAGGCCTGGGTAACCTGCAGGGCTCTGAAAAAGCCATGGACCTGTTCCTCAAGTGTCGCTGGATCCAGAAGAAACGCGATGGGAAAGGTGTGTATTTTTACACCGGCACCCCTATCAGCAATTCCCTTGCTGAGCTTTATACCCTGCAACGCTATATGCAGTACGATGAACTTAAGAGCAAGAATATCGCAGCGTTTGACAGCTGGTCCTCCACATTCGGACAGGTAGTAACAGGCTGGGAGCTGGATGCAACAGGTGTGAATTATCGCCTCAATGCCCGATTTGCCAAGTTCACGAACGTTCCTGAATTAATGCGCATGTACCGCTCATTCGCAGATGTAGTAACCCATGCTGATTTAGCCAATCAGGCGCTGGCAGACGGTACTGGACGTCTGGTACCGAAGTTAAAGGGTGGGAAACCCACATCAGTGATAGTCCCGCGCTCGCGTCTCCAGGCTCAGTTTATGGGGGAAATGGAGACCGTTATTGATGCCACTACCGGACGTCCCGCGCTGGACAACCTTGGCCGTGAAATCAAAGACTGGAATCCGGGCTCGATTATTTATCGCATGGAGAACATGCCTAAAGATCCGCGTATCGATAACGCCCTGAAAGTTACTCATGATGCCAGAATCGCAGCACTCGACTTCCGCCTGGTAGACCCGCACGCCCCGGACGACGAAGGCAGTAAGGTAAACGAAGCTGTCCGTCGTATTCACAAAATATGGGAAGAGAACACTTACCGTAAAGGAACACAGCTGGTTTTCTGCGATCTGTCTACGCCGAAAGGTAAGTTCACCGCTAGGCCAAACAATGATGCCGAAACAGAAGTGGCCGCACCGGAAGACAGCTTCTCGATGGATGAAATTCTGGGCGAGAGTATCGATCCGGATAAATTCTCTGTTTATGCCGATATGCGTCAGAAGCTTATCGATCTCGGCATTCCCGCCAATGAAATTAAATTTATTCACGATGCGACGAACGACCAGAAGCGGCAGGAGTTGTTCCGTTCGGTTAACAACGGCGACGTGCGTATTCTCATTGGGTCTACATCCAAAATGGGGGCAGGGACCAACGTACAACGTCGTTTAGTTGCCTTGCATGACTTGGATTGCCCGTGGCGCCCGAGAGATTTAGAGCAACGCCATGGCCGCGGCATTCGTCAGGGAAACATGTTCTTTGAGCAGGATAAAGAGAACTTTGAGCTCGAGATATGCTGCTACGCAACAGAACGAACCTACGACGCCAGAATGTGGCAAACGATCGAGGTTAAAGCGCGGGGCATTGAACAATTCCGCAACGGTTCACTGACTGACCGCATTATTGAGGATATTGCCGGCGACGCGGCTAATGCAGCGGAAATGAAAGCCAGCGCCACCGGTAATCAGCTCATCTTCCTGCAGGTGAAAATAGACGCTGACAAACGAAAACAAGAGACGATGTACCGGAACTGGCAGCGTAGCCGTCATTCACTTGAAGCCAGCGTTACTCGTCTTCCTCAGCAGATAAGTGAGCTGGAAGCACTACTGGAGCCAATCCGCAACGACCTTCATTACATTGAACAGCATAAAGGGATATCGGGGCTTGATACAGGCGTTACTAAGTTCCACTGGCGAAAAGCAGACGACGTAAAGCTTCCCGAAAATGCAGTTGAGCTGCTGGAAACCTACCTGAAAGACAAAATGCGTAAATCGGTCGACAACATGGCGCTTGATGTTCGTGATCCGGTTTACGTAGGCGTTTATCGCGGCCTGAAGTTGAGCGTCAGAGCCGGTTCAAACGCAAAGGGTCTTTATACGCACTTCGTTATTGAGCGCGCTGATGGTCAGAAACTCAGCATCGAAGGGATGGAAATTCGCTATAGTGCCGGCGACTCGTTCAGTCCTACCGGACTCTTTGTACGACTCGATAATCTTCTGAGCGACTCAGTAAATTCGGAATCAAGGTGTGTCGCGAATATCGAGCGTCTCAAAAAGGATCTGGATGTTGCTAAGGAGGCTATCAGTGGTGACTATCCGCAGAAAGCCTATCTTGATGCGCTTCGCCAGGACTCCATAGAGGTAATGGCGGAACTCAAACGTATGCAGGATGATGAAGAGTATATTTCGACCTGGCAACCGTCCAGCGCAGCTTTTGAGAGTAAACCAGTAGCGGCCGCCCCGGCCAAGGAGCCCGCAGAAGGAGAGTTAATAGAACTGGATTTCCAACCGCCTGAAGAGACCGACGATCACACCAATACGGAAAATAATCCTGACAGCACACCAGAGTCTCAACCGACCGACGTGGAAACCGTTAATCTGGAGATGGCTTTTAAAACGGCTACACCTGACACCCCGGTAGTAATGTCATCTGACACCACCGGGACCGCTGACCCTGAAACTGAAAATAACATGGCGGCTGCCGAAACATTAAACCCTGCAGAAGAAAGCCAGGACACGTATCTGACTATTCCGTTTAAATATGGGTCAGTCATTTACAATACAGACCTGAACCGCCTGCAGGTTAAATTCAGTAACCGCCCTGAAAAAGGAAGTGATGAATACAGGGTAATGAAGCTTCTCAGTGAGCAGGGGCGTTTTTCTTTCGCCCCATCCCAGGACAGACGATGGGTACGCCGTCTTACTGATAAATCAGCGATCGCAGCTGCCGGGATACTCCAGGTTGAACTACCTTTGCCATCTGTTGTTTGTCTGGTCGCCACAGAAAGCGTTCCGCCGGCGCCAGATACATCCGCTAAGCTGCAAACAGATATGTTCACCGAAGTACAGTCGGCCGACCCCCAGAGAAAACTGACTGACGAAGAAATTGCAGCGATGGAAATTACTGCGAATGAACTCTTTTCAAGACAGCAGGAAGGTAACTGTTCGGATCTGCATTTGTTTGATTCAGTCCGGCAACTGGCAGAAGCAGGGAGCATGGAAGGGAAATATTTGCTGTCATTCTGCTATTTCGACGGTATCGGTGTTCAAGCTGATCCGACAACTGCAATTGACCTGTTGCACGCAGCTGCTGAAGGTGGCCATGATGAGGCCCGCTATAAAGTCGGGGAGCTTTTTGAAACCGGCATGTATGGCCATACTGTGGACTTAAAGCAGGCCGCCCACTATTACTCCCTCTCGGACCCCGATTTTAGTAGCCCGGCACGTGAACGTGTTAACCGGCTTTTGTCAGAACAGAAGTTATCTGTGATGAGCGGCTTTAGCGAAATTCTGGCAGAAAACGAGAAGCAATCAGGTTCAGAAGAGAGGTTCTTCAGCAGAATGAACCTTCTATACGAGAAGGTGGCGGATGCTCAGGTCCAAAAAGAAAACGTGGCAAATGAACTGGAACATATGAAAGAAAATGCGCCAGTGTTCACAATAGCTGGCCAGGTTTACGATCCGGTTAATGCATCTCTTTCAGATTTACATGCCATGAACAGCCATATCATGAGCACAATACGTGACGCTGTAACAATGCGTAAGGAACAAGGAAGGCCAATTGAACAGATTGCCGGCAGTTACCAGGGGATGCAAATTAGCGTGAGATCAGTCGAGAATGAAATGCGATTTACGCTCACGGGTAAACGTAACTGGTCTCCTGAGGAACTGGTCTATCGCAAAGGTGAGCGAGAGAAGTTTGTGTTACCTGAATTTATAGAACAAATTCAAAAATTCACAGTGTCTCTTAAAGATGAACTCCACAGATGTGAAGAAACTCTTGCCGACCTTAATGAAAAGTGTCGGTCTGAAAAGGAGAAATTCGAGACCCTTAGACAAAGGGAGCTTGAATCAAAGAAGCAAGAACTGGCGACTCCGCCACAAACGGAAATGAATGGCATCCCAAAGGGAATTCGTAACAGATTACACTGATTATGATCAGGGACGGTACATCCGCTTTTGAAAGAACACGATGTGCCGTTTGCTAATCAGTGAACGTAGCTTAAAAAAAACGCCGCATTATGCGGCGTTTGTCTTTCATAGACCCTGCAACGTTTTTACTCGCCGATCTTCGACCAGGTATCACGCAGACCCACGGTACGGTTAAATACCGGTTTTTCCGCCGTGCTGTAACGGCTGTCCAGGCAGAAGTAACCTTCACGCTCGAACTGGAACGCTTTGCCCGCTTCAGCAGCTTTCAGGGACGGCTCAGCGTAGCCCTGTTTAATCACCAGAGATTCCGGGTTAATGGTTGCCAGGAAGTCTTCCGCAGCACCCGGGTTGGGCACGCTGAACAGGCGATCGTACAGGCGAATCTCAACCGGCAGCGCGTGGTGTGCACTCACCCAATGAATAACGCCTTTCACCTTGCGACCGTCGGCCGGGTCTTTGCTCAGAGTCTCGGCGTCGTAAGAACAGAAGATGGTAGTGATGTTCCCTTCCGCATCTTTTTCCACGCGCTCGGCTTTGATGACGTAAGCATTACGCAGACGCACTTCTTTACCCAGCACCAGACGCTTGTACTGCTTGTTGGCTTCTTCGCGGAAGTCAGCGCGGTCAATCCAGATCTCGCCGCTGAACGGCACGTCACGGCTTCCCATTTCCGGCTTGTTCGGATGGTTAGGCATGGAGACCAGTTCGCTCTCGCCCTGCGGATAGTTCTCTATGACCAGCTTCACCGGATCGATAACGGCCATCGCGCGCGGAGCGTTTTCGTTGAGATCTTCGCGAATGCAGGATTCCAGAGACGCCATCTCAATGGTGTTGTCCTGCTTGGTGACGCCGATACGCTTGCAGAACTCGCGAATGGAGGCAGAGGTGTAGCCGCGGCGGCGCAGACCCGAGATGGTCGGCATACGCGGGTCGTCCCAGCCCTCAACGTGCTTGTCGGTGACCAGCAGATTCAGCTTACGCTTGGACATCACGGTGTATTCCAGGTTCAGACGAGAGAACTCGTACTGACGCGGATGCACCGGAATGGAGATGTTATCCAGCACCCAGTCGTACAGACGGCGGTTGTCCTGGAACTCCAGCGTACACAGCGAGTGGGTGATGCCTTCCAGCGCATCGCTGATGCAGTGGGTGAAGTCGTACATCGGGTAGATGCACCACTTGTTGCCGGTCTGGTGGTGTTCTGCGAACTTGATGCGGTACAGCACCGGATCGCGCATCACGATGAACGGCGATGCCATGTCGATTTTGGCACGCAGACAGGCTTTGCCTTCTTCGAAGCCACCGGCGCGCATTTTTTCGAACAGCGCCAGGTTCTCTTCCACGCTGCGATCGCGGAACGGGCTGTTTTTGCCCGGCGCGGTCAGCGTACCACGGTACTCACGGATCTCATCTGCAGACAGTTCGTCAACATACGCCAGACCTTTGTTGATAAGCTCTACCGCATAGGCGTACAGCTGATCGAAATAGTCAGAGGAGTAGCAGATATCGCCAGACCAGTTGAAGCCCAGCCATTGCACGTCGTTCTTAATGGACTCAACGTATTCGATGTCTTCTTTTACTGGGTTGGTGTCATCGAAACGCAGGTTGCACTGTCCCCGGTAGTCCTGGGCAATTCCAAAGTTCAGGCAGATAGATTTTGCATGCCCGATGTGCAGGTAGCCGTTCGGCTCCGGCGGGAAACGGGTATGAATTGTGGTGTGCTTACCACTGGCCAGATCTTCATCGATGATCTGACGGATAAAGTTGCTCGGGCGGGCTTCTGCCTCACTCATCACGGATTCCTTAAAGCATAAACAACGTATAACGACGTATGATCTTATAAGCCGGACGCAGTGACAACCACTAAAATGCCAAAGCGTAGAAAAGATGGGATTTGCTACATCCTAGCAGCTGCATACTGACATAAACCCGTGAATGACCCATGGTAGGTTAAAAATTAACGCGCACCATATAAACTGCTATATATCAATAACTTAGGTGCGCTTAACGTGCATTATGTTAAACGTAGAAAATGCTGGAAGACAGTCGATCTTCCAGAAATCGTAAGCCTACGCACACAACCGAATCACTGGAATGCAACCTATCAGCTTCTGGTGACACCATGCTCACGTAACAGGAGCTCAGCTATTTTATCATGCTCAACAGAGGGGTGATCGGACACGACGGAATGATGCGTCACGGCCGTTAATCTTCAGACTGTATTTCCCGGATGCTCTTTAAATCAAGACGGTTTGCACTCCAGACGCCGCTTCCGACCGCGGCGCCGGTGGTCTTTCTAAAGCGCAGGCCGCATTCACTGACCCACTGGGTGGCGGTTGCCCGCAGCCTGACTTCTCGGGGCTGGTAGCATTCTGTAATGATCCCCACGTGCGTCATTGTCTTCCGTTTTTTCTTTTCAGTGACCTGAGTGGCGGTATCTGACGAATCGACCTCAGCTCCGGCGCGGTACTGAGGCAAGATATCCGTAGATATCAGCTGAGGCATCCGGCTGTGTTTCCCATCCTGTTCTGACGCAGCAAGCAAGTTGTCGGCAGTGGCTTTAAGCCAGCCATACAGTATATGGCCTTCGTGAGGAATGACATCCAGGGTCACTTTACGCGTGGTGATTGAGCCTTTAAGATGGCGAACCTTCCGCAGCAAGGAGCTTATCTGCCCGCAAGACTCTATCGGCTCTGCCACAACCCAATCTTTATACTCTTCAAATTGATCGAGGGTCAGGTCGATGTATTCACCGTCTAGTGCGACTATGACGTGACCGTGGATATCAGCATCCTCATTCCACTGCATGGCGATGACATAAGGGAACAGAGTCTTGTCATGGTCTTTGAGATACTTCACAAGAGCCTGACTCGCCAGTTCACAGCAACCGAGCGGAAATGCCCCCAACTCCTTATGCCAGGCAAAGGGCACCGGTTCACTGGCTCGCTCACCCGCAGCCAGCTCCAGTGCGCGGCGGAAGGCCTGGACTCTCAGCTCAATTTCAGGTGTCATAATGCCTGTTCTCCTCACAAATATCTGATCGCGTCTTTGACTGCTGCGCGATATATGGCTGTCGATTCAAAGTGTCTCTCAGGTCTGGCGGTGTGGTAAAGTCAAAATTAATTGGATTTAGGCGACATTTTATCCATATGAATGCCGCTTTCGTGTTTTTCACTCATAGATATAAATTTATTATTCAGATCTTCTCTTTCAAAGCTGACATGAATATTCTTCTCTTTAGCAACCCTGAGAACATTTTCGATAAATGTTTCATCTCCGTTTAGTGTCAAAGGCCGATATCCATTTTTTTCAAGGGCCAGCCTGATAGCGAGTTCAATAGCTTCATCATTTTGTTTCTGCACAACTGACACCCACTCGCGGGAATCAATAACTGCTTCTTTGTTATTAATTAGATAAGAGACAGAACCATTGTTCTTGACTGCATAAGTTACTTTATCCAGCAATACCGTGATGGAGTCAGCCTGTGACTCGAAGTAATTGCTATCTGGTTTTGTTGTCTGCCGTTTCGATGCTTTCCGTAGCTCCTCGAGGGCATGGCGATCGCCTTCATCAGCAAGAATTCGGAGATATTCCAGAAAGCGATTGTAAGTTGAAAGGGACTCTTTCAAAAGAGCACGTTCTTCTTTCTGTTGTTCCTGCAAAACCTGCCTGGCCCTGAGCTTCTGGAGACGAAGAGCCGCAACATTGCTCTTTTTTTCATTCAAGGTCAGGGTGTTATCCTTCCAAACCTCAGACGATTTTTGTCGGAAAGATTTATTTAGCACGGTTCGCTGCCGGGCATGATTTTCTTTGAGTTCTTTCCAGCCAGCGCCATAAGGATTTTGCTCTCTGTCCCACTCTTTAAACTGATGCCAGTAGCTACGCGATGGAGCAATGAAGTCATTGGTAACTTCTTTGCGGATCTGACGGGCATATTCAATTTTTAAGTATTCACCTGCCTCCTGCCAGTTGAGGTTAAGTTCTTTTGTCAGGAAGTCGTTTACGCTGTAAGAGCGGGAACCGCAACGTATGCGGTCCTCCCCATTTCTGGACTTTGTCACTGAGTACTTAGCTGTATCGAGCCCGTGGGAATGCTGCAGACTTTTAAGCAATTGGTGACCATTCATCCTTGACCGAATCAACTGCCAATCCGCTTCTCCAGTTGCGGCTTTCTCAATGAGCCTTTCAGCAACGTCAGACCTTACAGATTCAAGATAGTTATCACTACTGCGGTTTATGTCATTAAACGTGTATCGAACTTCTGCTTCGTGTTGTGCGTGCCAGTCACCGGTGATTACTCTCCGCCCTCCTCTACCTGCATCAGCTCGGTCAATTGGGTATCGCACAGAATCGGAAATTCCGGACTCCCCACCATCCATGACCACAGATTGGTTACTTTGCAAAAGCAACCTGGTTTGTTTGTAGAGGGAAGAATCCAGTTGCCCGAACTGCAGTTGGCGCACGCTATACTGGGAAAGTTTTTGTGTTTCTTGATTGTTGAGTCGAAATAGCCCTGTTCCATCATTGCGTAAAATGCTGGATTTCTGACTACCTTTTTTTCTTCTGACATTATATTTCTCCTTCATTTTTTCAATAAGTAGATTTTGAATATTAATGTCCCGTGCACCAGAAAAAACGGGAACTTGATTCTTTTGAGTTTTATTCACAGATAACAGATTACAAATAACATCCTGTTTTTCATTATCGGATAATTTTTTATACTTCTTAAACTCCTTAGAGTTTGGGTGAAAGTGTTTTATTTCATGGCTACGACGATTTAACCATTCAGTTAATAGTTTCTCATCGCGTTCAAAATCCTGCTGTTTCTTCTCATCATCGCGACGGCCTGAGCTTGATGTAATGAAACTTAATTTTTCATCATATGGTAAATCAATAAAGTCTTTGGTGAATACATAGTCCTTAAGATTAACGCCTTTAACATGCCCTTCTGGAGTAACATTGAGATACTGTTTTTCACCTGGATTTCTGACTTTTACTTTCCCAAGCGCATCAAGTTTGGAAATAAACTTCGTGTAATCAAGATCTTTATCGGAAAGTACTTCAGTCAACAAATTTTCTTTGAAATTCCTAACATCCGATTTAAAAAAATCACCTTTATACTTTGATATAAAATCACTTATATCCGTAACATTAAATCTACGATTGTCTCTTGGGCTTTCTAACCCATAGCGATAGTTGATAGACTCCTGAATGGCTTCAACATACTTCTCATTATGAGGATAATAACCTAATGGATTGAGATACGAACCGTCAACAAGATTCACTTTCGGTATTATAACGTGAATATGTGGTTTCCTGTCTTCCATTTCGCCCGTTTTCTCGTTCAGGACTCTTTTAATTTTTGGTATATGCGCCTCGGCATAGAATGCATACTCGTCCTCGTTATACGCATTCATAAGGCTATTTTTAAAATCCTCAACTACTGTTTTAAGTACTTCCTCTGATATATAATCTTCTTTGAAAGGAAGTGCTATATGCAGATAACGGTCATCACCGGTATCAGGCATAGCGTTAACAATCGCATCCGTTATATCAAGATCACCGGAAAGTATCAGGCGCTTATCAAGATCATCACGGTGCAAATGATTTCCATTCTTTTGCCCTGTGCGAAGGTAGTTAGCGAAACCACTATTATATCCGCGAACACGAACAAGCATTCTTATTTCCTTTGTGACTTTGCGGTCTCTAAAAGAGCAGACACCTTTGATAGGACTGTTTCGACCAGGGCGTCTGAAATCAACCCAGCCTGGTTAGCGATATTTAAGGCATGTGCAATCTGGTTGCAGTTATTGGCAATATTGCTCAGTAAACGAAGACTTTCCCGCATATCACCTGTAACAGGAGCTGGAACAATGATCTCAGTCCGATCTGTCATAACGCATTCACGGAAGAAATCCGATTTAGATAACCCACTTTTCGCAAGGCGGAGTTCATACTCATTCTTGGTCGCAAGGGTTACCCTGAATGCAACTCTTTCTGTTAGTTTTTCGCTTTCAGTCTTGGTTGGCCTTGCCATCTCTCTACCCTAAATTAACGTGAGTTAATGGTGTTGATTTCAGGAGCGTCAGCTCCGGGTTTCAAAGGGGCACCCTTTGGCGCGGGTCATGTGAGAAAAAACGTAGTTTTTGTCGAACATGACGAACGTGCCTGTGTTTTAAGGTCTGACGGCCCTTAAGGCACTGTTTACAGGTGCTAACGCAGTTAAAGCGCATTGCCCCGCATTATTCGCGCATTTCTCGCGCTCCCTCAGCGCATGGTTGCGCATTCACGCGCAGCGTTAGTGCAGGCTACCGCAGAACCTTGCATTGCCTTGCAGGAGCACGCTGTTACTCGCATTACCTTGCATCTGTCATGCAGCACAAACGCAGCATAAAAATAATCTTGCAAGATTGATTTTTTATCGATTATCGCATAGCATTCAAAAAAATTACAACTAATGCGTATTATCTGGAATGCAAAAAGTAAACAGCAGCAATGTAAATTCTGTTTCTGGGGAACAGATAAACAACGAAGAAAAGCTTGCTGAATACATGCAAGCCAATCAGCCGAAAGGGCACAGATTTTCAAAACTGGATCCTGTTAAGCCATACATTTTGTTATTGCATAGAGATGGTTACTCTCACGATCAGATTGCCGCATTCATGAAGATCATTGGCATAACCGCTCATAGCACCACGGTTGGAAGGTACATCCGTAAGTTGAGTTCAGATGAGATAGCTAAAAGTGAGAATGAAGTCGAAAAACCTAAACTTGCTGGAAATACTTTACATCCCAAGCAACCTACGTCCTCACAGCCCAATGCGCTAGCGAATCTGGATGACCTTTCGCGACCGACAGAAAAAACAGCGAAGTACACCCCCTATCAAAGCAACGCAGGAAATAAAGAATGAAAACTTCATTTAAAAAACAAATACATTTTATCATTCAGGGAAAAGGTGGATGCGGTAAATCGCTTCTGGCTTTGATTCTAGGTATGTATTTTAAAATCAATAAAAAGAAGAAGTGCGCGTTTTATGACATCGATCAGGTTAATACCACCTTTACTCAGTACGAAAATCTCGATGTTAAACACCTTCGAATCACTGAGGTTGATAATCTCAATGAGATAAATCCACGCCTGCTTGATGATGTCGTACAAAAAATCATTGATACTGATGCCGAGGTTGTTGTTGTTGATACGGGTTCAAATACTTTCCTGAACCTTCTAAACTATCTTGTACAGAATCAGATATTTGATATTTTTTATGGTATGGATTTTTCTGTGTATATCCACACCGTTATTGTTGGGTCAGGAGATTACAACGACACACTTAATGGCGCGAAAGCTATCATTGAAAATCTGAGTATCCCAGTGATTATCTGGGTCAACGAATACTTTGGACCGGCAATTGAAAAGCTAAAGAACTCTGAACTCAACAGTGATTCCTACGAACATAAACAGAGCATTCTCGCATATATGCTTCTTACTAAACCAAATGAGAAATTACTGGGTCAGGATTTGGTTCTAATGATAACCAACAGACTTACCTTACAGGAGGTTGAATCCAGTGAGATTTTTAGCTTTGTCTCTCGCATCAGGATTAAAAAACATTTTGCAGACGTATTTGCAAAACTTGATGCCATTAAATTTTAATGCGAAAGAAGCACGGAGTAATAATGAATAGCGTCTTTGATAATTTTGACTTGTTTTGTGAAGAAATTTACAAAGAGTTTAAAATAGATGTTCGGGGTGGTGAGTCTGAATACAAAATTCTCGGCTATATGGTTTATACCGCTGTAAAAAAAGCCTATGAGGAAAACTCGTTACGCATGGAAGAAACTGAGAAGAAAATTAATAGCTTTCTTCTTCAGTTTGATGAGCTGGGCACCGGGGTCAGAAAAGCACTCATTTCATCTGTTCAACTCATAGCTGATGCACTGGATAAGAAGTACGAAAGCATTGCTCATTTAAAGGATGAGGTTCAGTCAGACATTCTGAAACAAGCTCAGCAGGAGCTGGAAAACATGGCTGCCCGAATTCTGAAAAATGAGCTGAGTAAAAACGGTCTGACTCTTAACCAACAGCTTAATTCTACGATAAAAGCACTTTCAGGAGCTTCTGATGAGGCGATCAACAATGCAGAGATGGTTGGCCAGAGAGTGAAGAAGTCGCTCTCTGGTACATTGTTCCGCCTGTTCCTGCTTCCAATGGCTGGCACATTTACAGCCATTCTTTTGATACTGATACTCCAGAGTGTGGGAGTCCTGTCGTTACCAGTTCAGGTTCATATTGACGCGGGAGCTCTGGCTGCTCAGCTCAAGTCGGTTATGAGGTAGCGGCATGAAAGCATTTGCCCTTTGTCTTTTCATCTTTATGCTCGTGCCGGCAGCGGGTCAGGCATATTGCTTTAAGGAAGCCGGGGAAGCAATGAAAGTGGACCCTCTCCTGCTTCTCGCGTTTGCGATACAGGAAAGCCACCTGAACAGTAACGCGATCGGAGTTAACAAACCAGACACCAAAGGCTCGATTACCTATGACTACGGGTTGATGCAGATTAACAGCCGCAACGTTGACTCTATCTTCAGACACTTTGGGATAGATAAGAATGTTTTACTGCGCAACCCATGCATCAACGTCTATGCCGGAGCGTATATTGTACGTCGTAACTTTGATCAGTACGGCGTCAACTGGTTCTCTGTGGGTGCTTACAATGCCGGCGTTAAACAGACCCCAGAACAGGAAAGAAAGCGGCAGAAGTATGCAAAGCAAGTACGTGCTATCTACATGAAGCTGCAGGAGATGGATCGCGTAAGAAAAATCGATCTGTAGCTCAACAGGCTGTAA
The DNA here is from genome assembly GCF_055804875.1 of Enterobacter sp. K510. Lineage (NCBI taxonomy): Bacteria > Pseudomonadati > Pseudomonadota > Gammaproteobacteria > Enterobacterales > Enterobacteriaceae > Enterobacter > Enterobacter sp. K510. Next base: position 108,708 of record NZ_JBNRLQ010000010.1, read on the forward strand.
TCGAAACATGCAGAATTTGCAGATTTTGTTAGTGATACTTTCATTCAGGAACGAAGATGACTGGATTTGAATTACGCCTTTGGCGCCGTGGATTTGACTGGAGTCAGGAGCGCGCAGCAGAAGAACTGGGGATTTCAGTACGAAGCTACATTACATATGAATCCCATGAACCTCCCAGGATAATTGCTCTCGCTGCTCTGGCCCTCGAAAAGAAAGTAAACGGAAGATCAGACACAGATTTCCTGAAATGGCGACAGGAGCATAAACTGACACAAACAAACGCGGCTAAGATGCTCGGTGTATCTCTACGTTGCTACATCGATTACGAAAAGATTAAGGCACCATATTTTGCCTGCTTGGCTATCCATGCTTTGTAAATGAGCTAATGGAAAGCTTAGCCTATAAAAGGAGAACCTATGTACATCATTGATGCCATGATCACATGCTTAATTTTCTACCCTATCGCTCTATTTTATACTATTTATAAACGAAGGGTATTAGAGGTAACTTTCTTTTTGGTGATATTAGTGTTTGGTGCAGGAATATCACATCTTGCATTCAGAGAATACAATTCTACAGCGAGCGTTATTGATTGCATATTCTTAGGGTATTCTATTAGCTGGATCCCTTTCGCAATTATGTATGGTGTTGCGAAGATATCTTTTGAAGATAGTGAGTTGGGGGTAGAAAAGAATTCAACCGCAGAACCGGCCATTATTATTAATGGCACTAAACTTAACGATGCACAAGCAATGACTCTTCGTTGTGCCTGCTCCCACTTTGGCTCAGACCTGTTGGAGAATGGTCTTGGTAATGATGAAACTGGTAATGCAATGACCACTAACTATTTGGCCAGATTGCGCGAAATAGATCAGTTATTACATTTACATTGTGAATCTTAAACAAATTTGGGGTGATATATGACGAGTAAGGACGTTCTAAAAGTGCTGGCTAACGAAGAAATCAACCTGGAGGAACTTGAAACAGAATCAGTAGCTCATGGGATCGTCAATCTTAACAGTAAATTAATGATGAACGTTGATGAAAAGAAATCTTACCAAAGCGCTGATCTTGTCAAACATATAATTGAATATGATTCATCAATTAAGTGGTCCGTCGAATCAATTTTAAATGGGGTTGAAAAATCTGAAAACAACGGTTATGCATCAGCCGAACTATCCGAGTTAAAGGAAGTGACAGAACAATTTTTAAAAAGGTTAGAAAACATCCAGGAACGTGTAAACCTCAAATGTTATGACCTGGCAGAAAAGACACTTCTTGAGCATGGCATTAAACTTGATGTGGAGAGTGATTTCGAAGTTGACGGTTATAGGTTTAAAGCAACTCCAATCTCAAATGAAATAAACTTTATTGTATCGGATTTATTCTCCCCTGGTGACATCGCTAATATAAACATGCCTCTAGCAAGTGTTACTGTTACTGGCGATAAAAAAATCCGGAAAACACAATTACCAACCAGATTAATTATCAATCTATGGCTGAACAATTAAACCCCATCATCTTATAGTAGACTCTCTGGAGACAGACATGACATTTTTTCTTGCAAGCCTGGCCATTTTTTCTTCCGTCGCATCGTTCTGCTTCAACGGATTCCCTCGTTTTCTCGCCATACTTATTGGCTTACTTGCGAGCTGGATGTTATATAACAATTAAAAATGGTCAATGTTAATGAAAAAAATGGATTACGAATTTGAGGCTTACATTCAGAAACTAAAGTGTGAACTCGACGCGACATTCGGCTCGGGAACTGTAAGCGCACATATAGAAATTTCACCGGTCATTTTATGCCAGCATGCTGAGGATGATGATAATTTTTCGATGGTGTCATGCGATCTTTTATGTGATGCTCCTTCTGCAGGATATGATATTAACATTATCGTCCAAACGGAAAGAAACTTTGAAGAACTGGATTCACCACGCGTTACCTCGCTGGAGGAAGCGAAAAATCTTGCCATGCTCATAGCTCAACAAGTACAAGGCTTCCAAATTATTCCGTCCAGTTATGCTAGCTGCGCGGGGTCTGGCCTGGTAGAATGGCTGTAATATATCGGAAAGGGTATTCACCATGAGTGCTGTAGAAAAAATCCTTGATAGCATAGGACTCAAAACCCATGAACTTTCCTCGCTTGACCAGACTGATAGTCTGATTCTATGTCGTATATTTGAAGCGGTGCAGCAGTACGCGATGTACCGCGATAAGAACCCTGAGCTGGAAAGTGAGTGTGAAGAAATACAGACGGTGATCAGGAAACACCTGAATCAGGGTGTGATCAGATAGGAACAGGCCGCGCAAGCGCCCTTTTTAACACCTCTCTTTTAATTCTCCGCGCAGTTAGACATAAAGGTCATTTTCTATTGAAGAATTCGTGGCTCTAGCCGATACTATTAACAATAAGCTTACCAGCATCAATGCGAGGTACATGTGATAAGGGCTATCCTGATTGCCATACTGTTTTACAAACTTATCGAACATACGAGTAATCTCGATCCGGCAACAGTTATGCTCGTTATTGCGTCATGCTTCATGATTGTTATCCCGGTAATGTTAGTTCGGGAACGCTATCTCGAACGAAAAAAATCGCTTAATGGTTCATCAAGTTAGTTAATCAGGTCGCGACAGCGGCCTTTTTTAAACGTACTTCGTTTAATTCCCACACCCACCTCGACGTTCAGGTAACTCTGTCCAGTTCCGCTAGCTGTTCGGGGTCTGAGCTAGCAGAATGGCTGTTGTCGGACAGTTCCTTTTCTGGAATACTAAGATGGTCAGTTACTGCACGTGGGTACAATCTCAGAACCACTGGCAAATACCACCTTCAATTTGCCATATAAAAACCTCCCTGTAAGGGAGGCTTCTACCGCAGTCAGTCTCAAATCGTTGTTAACACCATCACATATGTTTCAGGCTGAATCTTAATGATATTCAGGATCGCGCCTTTTTCAGGAAGTCCTACTTTATTATTGGTCGCGATTTCTTTACCTTTATTGTTCGCATTAATAAACTGATTGAGAACAACACTTCCATTATCAAATTTACCTCTGGCGGTATTGATTACTGAAAGACTGAAATCATTAGTCTGAGTGTACAGTCGTTCAGGCATGACTCCTTCCAGCCTTGACCTACTCTCAATTCTGACGTTTTTTTGTAATGCTTTTGAAAGTACTGACGGAGTAAATCTAAGCCCTGTCCGGCTCGGTTTAAAAATAACAATTGTTCCGTTCTGGATATTCTCCAGATCGTTCAGGTTTGCCGTTGACGTGGCAAACCCGGTCTTTTCAATTTCTGAGATCGTCTTTTTAATTGCGGATGTGTTTCTTGCATTTACCCTATATATATCAACCGCCTGTGCTACGCTTAGCGAGTTTTTATTCTCGACATTAACTTTGTTCATCTGTACAGTTGCGGTTTGTTCAGTGGCTGCGAAACAGGAATATGACAATACCAGCAATAGCCCTACTGTGATTTTTTTCATTTACTATCCTTACCATTTGTTATTAATGATTCATTACTAGATCACCAATATTATCATCATATACGCATTATTTGTAATTACTTTTTTGATTAAATTCCTTAATGAATATTTTCCCTTGCCTGCTCTTTGTGAAATCCCCTTCTAACAGATCAGCAACACTACCAAATGTAGTATTTTTTTCATACTGCATAATTTCACGACCATCTTTAAATACATTGTAGGTTCGCTGGGTTACTGAGTATGAGTCTTCAGCAAGTTGCGTAACGGATAATGTAAATTTCTTATTACCCTTGGAGTTGATATTTGTATTCTGAAAAATGACTAACATGGTGAACCCTGTTCAATTTGTTATTATCATGCAGCTTCATGTTGTTGTGCAGACATACCAGACGCCTTAGCCAGGTACTTTACGTCACATGCACAGCTCGTGCGGGCAGTATACAAAACAAGATACAGAGCACTCCACCAACGCAATCTGACCAGCTGGGCCTCTAACGTCCTGGCAAGTAAAGAATGAAACTTTTTCTGGCTAATGACCCTGATATCTTTTCGGGCCCGGACTGTCTCCATCGTTTGCTGCCCGGATAACCCCATCTTGTGGAGTGTCTGTCCGCGCTGCATCATTCGATCATACATCGCAGCTTTGCCGGCAGCGATTTGAACTGCTCCAAAGCGCAGGTAGTACTGGGCAGCACTGCCCGGAGTGCTGCCTCCGTTACGTATTTTATCCTGCAGATATTCATATTCGTTCCAGACGATGAATGCAGCCGCCTCTTCATCTACCGAAAGTTCAGGTTCCTGGCAAAACGCCACCACTCTTTTATCACCCTCAGCAGTACGTATAACGCGTGCTGCCCGGCCGTCATCTCCGCCATCGAAGTAAGCCATCTCAGCAACAGGATCGGCCAGCCCTGAAAACAAAGACCCGTCTCCCCAGTGACCAACTTTAACCCATAACGGGGCAGGTATGGGGCTGCGCGGAACCGGCAACATTACAGGTTCGTCATCGAGCAGATCAAGCTGGCCATAAGTCCACACCTGATGAAAGATCTCCAGGGCCCGATGCGGGGAAGCATTGAAATGGTGGAATCCCCACATGAAATCGATATGAACCAGAGCAGCTTCCGACACAATCCTGAACTGTGGCTCAGCCATTCTGAGATTTTCCTCGCTTTGTTCAAGCTCTCCTGACATCAGCTTTTCATAGACCTCATTTGCCCGTCGTTGCTCCACATAATCAACGCTGCAGCAGATATGAAGCAGGCGTTCCAGGAAGGCCGGTGAATAAACATCAGGCTGAAGCTTAATATACCCACGGCCGTAAAGTGTCCTCCCAACTGGGTGCCGGTCCTCCCATGCATATCTTCGCTTCGCAAGATAGCTTTGAATACGGCTCAGATACTTCATATAGCCATACCTCTCTTCATCAGAAGTAAGGAGATTTTGCATGGACTTATCAAGACCCACAGCCTGGCAGCTCCAGCACCCGAACCTGGCTCCACATGCACCACTGCTTTTTTTGTCTGCCAGCGTCCAGACACATTCACCGGTCGCCGCCCGGTACATCTCAGCTGTTTCAAGATTGTCAGAGAGATAGCTTGGCAAAGGATACCTGGGGTCTGCACCAGACATAAGCAGGTAATCCCAGACGTCGGATGCCAGCCAGTTCTTCACCGGATAGAGTTCGCCACCCTGCCGTCCTTTCACCACGGTGTCAGAGCGCCCCTTCTTTTTGGCAATATTACCGGCCCTGATCTTGCTTTCCGCATCCCTGCTCCCAAGCATGAGGCAGATAGGACCTTTGATACCGCGCTCGCTGATGAAAGCTGATTTAGCTCTTCGTGCGGACTCTATTTTGAGCTCGTGGGAGCACTGTCTGGCGCTGCTGTTGGTGAAGGTAGGTAGCCCACGCCCGGTCAGGATCCTACCTGTCCAGCTGGAGGTCATACATGGACGGGCAATGACAACACTGAGAGGTAACTGCTCAGCTTCAATAAACTGTTCCAGAGCTGCAAGTTTCTTTCTGGCCAGCCACGAAACTTCAGGATTTTCCACACCGGTATCGGTATGAAGTATGAAATGGTTACGGCTTGTCAGCTTGCCGTTACGTACCGCCCGGACGAGAGCGATAAGAAACAAATGAAGGAGAACCTCTGAATCCTTTCCGCTGGAGTAACCGAGCATCATAGTCCACCCCTCAGTGATGGCCTTATAGATCGAGGTAATGGAATTAGCTGCAAGCTCTCCAACGCTCACTCTGCCTGCTTCGGAAAACTGAAGGTCCTGATGCTGACGCAAAACGTTAAGCGAATCGTCCCACTTATCATTTTTGAATATGATGTTGGTGTTTGTTAATCCAAACATAGTGTTCTCCTCCCGAATGACGGCGGGTGTCCGAATAAGAAGTTAAACCGAAAAAGTGTTAGACAGAATCGCTTCAACCAGCCGTGAAGCGGCTGCACGTTGACCACGGATACTGGTTATGATCTTCCCTGTCTCAGCGCTCACGCACAGGCCTGTCCATTTCGCGTAAAGGAAAAAATCATCCCGTTCCCGGCGAGTTGTTTTCGTGGCCATGTCTGACATGCGGCGACAAAGCTCAGCAACACTCATTTGCTCAAGCAGCTCCTGGACGGCAAACCCAAAACCGTTAATCAACACGCCAGTGAAAGTCAGCCACTCGCTTGAATACTCACTGTACTCAGTGCTTACAACATCATTAAGGCCTGTAAACGCTACCCAGGCTCGCCAGACGGCGTTAAGGTCATCGCGTAAAGCAACAGTGTCTGCATCATCAGTAAACCGAATGAAGCGCCCTGAGGCGTCGCAGAGAGCCTTAAAGGACAACCATGCGCCATTCCTGCCAGTGATATTGGTTCGCTCAAAATCCGTCTTGCTGAAAAGCGTCGGGTTACCCTCAACCACCTCCTTGACCAGCTGGCTCAGACCATTGGTGTGATCGTAGGCGAGGTTGATTGCGGCATTAGGCTTAGAAGCATTGCCATTGATGTCTGAGAAAAACTGCTGATGCGTTAACAGGGGCTGATTTACCGACAGTTCCAGGGTGACCGTCTCAGTGTGTAAATTGGCAAATTGTCTGCAAACTTCCATGATACCCGCGTTACGGTGCTGGCCATCAAACAGACTGATTTTTGCACTCATGGGTATAGTGATCGTACCAAACCCTGAATATTCCGGTGATGGGGTGACCACGACGTCTCCGGCAATATTTCCAATCAGTGGAGGTATAATGTAGTCCTTGCTCTCCTGCAGTGCCGATGAAACGTAACTGGCAAAAGCACCGGCCCTGCGGGTGTTAAGTTCGCGCTGCGCACGTTTTAAAGTATGAGTTGAATTGTCAGCTGCAATTACACGCATCAGTTCTTCAAAATTGATACTGAGGGTGATAACAATACGCCCGCCCTGGTTACCAATAAGACAAGGGTAAGTGAAAGTATTCAGATTATTCAGATTTACGTTATTCATGGTATTTCCTTCTGTAGCTTACAGAGGCCGTTGAGATATAAACGGCCTTTTAAACTAAAAAAATGTTATAAATTAAGATTTATAAAAAGAAACCAGCGACTCATATAATGCATACGCATCACTTGTACAAACCATTTTCGCGTAATCATGAAGGATTTCGAAATGAGCCATCATTCGCTCAACTTCAATATCGTTTACTTTCGCAGCCCTAAGAATAATCACAAGGAAAAGCTGAGTGATAATAATCCCAAACTCGGTTTCATTAACATCAACGAAACTTTGCTGATTGGGGGACATAACAGTATAAAGTGCCAGTTCAGCAGGAACATAATAACCATAATGGTTATTTAGTTCACAATAATTAAATGTAGTATTCCACACCGAAAATAAATTATCTTCGATAAGATTCATAATAACTTGAGGAGCATATTTCGAAAAGCGTCCGAAAGCTAATGCAGTCGCATGGGACATGGCAGTAGTGCCAACATGAGTAGTTAAGATTTGCATAAGATAACTCGATCCCGAATTACGGCGGGCGTCCGGTGGAAAACATTTTTCCATGTGAATATAATATCAAAACAGCACCCTTTTGACCAGGGCGACAATGATAAAAAATAAAATATTTAACGACTCTGATGCTGATGCGTCAATAAGTAAATCGTGGGGCCCCACTTGTGGGTTCCGATTTAGTTGTTGAAGCCACTACCTGTAATTAACCTTATATAGGGGGGTTGGTGTCCACAGGATGCCAACCCCCATGATAAGCGTATTTAATTAAACCTGATCCTGTTGTGGGCGCGTTCGTGAATACCTGGCTCGGCCTCCATGACCTCTTCCTCCAGAAGGGCTGTACCAGTGGCAGGAGTATCTTCATTCAAAACCATAATAGGCTGGAAGAACTCTTTAATACTAGCGGATTGCAATGTCGGAGCTGAGGTATTTGATGCTCCATCACTATCATTATATTCGGTAACAACATCATCAATATTTTGATAGTCTTTCGCATTACTTAATAGCTTTTCATTATTCGTAAATAATAGTTTAGCGCTTTCAGACTTATCTAAATATTCTTTTAGTCCATGAGAATCCATACTGCGAATTTTATCATCACCAGGAACTTCATAAACTGAGACTTCATAATTGTGACCTGATGACTTATGGACTTTGGTTAAAAAATTCATTTGCTTTATTGCTTCATCCAAACTGTCTTCAATAAAGCAAGAATCACTTAATTCTTCATAAACAACATGTACTACCGGAGCTGATGATTGTACAGAAACAGAGACGGATTGAGCATTAAAATTTCTAACGGACTCGGTGAAATCACCAATAACAGCATCACCGGGAAAATCATTAACCGTTGTCCAGAAATCAGATGTTACAAGCTTCAGCTCGATTTGTACTATCTCGTCCCTTATTTGCCGGCAAGTATCGTAATTATCCGCACGCTGATTTTCCGGGAGCTCTTTGTTCAGACGGGCCTTTTTATCATGAAGTTCATGATACGCAGCATCAGTCAGAGGTTCGGGAACAACGTATGCCTGTTTATCATACTGCCAGAACCCGGCAAAGAGAGGGTCTCCTATTGGGTTATAGACAGTAAATAACCTGGGACTGTAGTACCCGGGCAAGGGATCGTGCCCATCGAAATGGTTCTGATTAGTTTCAACAGTTTCTTTTTGAAACTTCTCAACTAAAGCTAAAGCTTCCTGAATCGTATTGGCACCCTCACCTATCTCGAACTCGATTTCAGCATTGTAGGTAGAGTAACCATCATCATCAACACACGTGTGCCAGCCTTCCACAAGGACACGTAGTTCCTTGTCTTTACGTATTTCGTTAAGTTTTGCATCATCCTGGATTTTCTTGGACCTGGCTAATACTTCCTCAACATCAGGAAGCAACTCACCGGGTTTAGCCTCGTTACGCATTGTCCACCAAACTTCAGCATCTGGCCGGTTTTCATAACATTTAAGGCTCAGTTCATCTACTGCACTGGAGATAGATAACGCAAGAACGTAATTAAATTTACTGTCGACAGCTCCGGCATCATATAAAGCACTAAACTGACCAACGGCATTACCCAGGCGCGATTCGCACTCCTCGGCTGTGATCAGTTTGGTCTCATAAAGGGCTCTGATAACGTCAATCTGACCTTCAATCTTTGCCAGTTCTATAGAATTATCAATAGTCATTTTTTTCTCCGGGCGTGATAGTTATGGATTCATTTGCGATCTGGCAGCAGCTCGGGGTTCAGTGGTTCCAGAGTATGCGCAGTTTTCTTTGATAGCATTCATAACATCGGTTTTCTGGCGAATCGCTTCGAGGGCTTTGTCGACAATATCGTAATATGCATTACGGTCATCCTTCGGAATCGCTAATTCGGCTACGAATGAAGAGGCGTCTTCCAAGGAAAACAGCTCAATCATTCTTTCCTTATTCTCGTTCATCCAGGCTTTGTAATTTTTACCTGAAGCGAGGAAAACTTTGCTCTTGTTTTCTTTTTCAATGAACTTTATTGATTCTTTGTTTTCTGCGCTATCAGGATCGTTTCCCTTTAATTTATTTACAATGAAAGGGTCACTTGTAAGTACCAGTACGTCATTATCATCAATGTTACCCAGTATCTTATCGAATCGGGCTTCCTGCTCACTTCTGTCATTCAGAGCCCCTTGTGTAACTCTATTGAATAACTCATTCATAACCTTAGCTTGCGTTTCCATAACCTCTCCATCAAAAAATAAGATTAACTTTCACTCAATACGTATTATATGTAATTTATGGGCAGTGGTCACGTCCTCGTGGTGCAAAAAACACCCTGATTAGAGGTGGGTTGACTCGTCTGATCAAAGGAGATAGCTTGCCTGGCACACGCTCAGCAGCCTGCAGCAACAACCCGCACACCTTTTTAAGTCCGACTATTTAGTCAGACGAGTGTTACTAATGGTGAAAGTTTCCAGATAAAGTATCGGTTCGAGAAACCAGGCTGTTCAGATGCAGAAGGTGTGAAAAAGGCTCCAGTAGGAGCCTATTTAAGCTTTAGTATCTGTCGGAAACGCTTTTTTTAATTTAGTCCAGTGAATGTTCACCACGAATCTTTGTATCATAAATTTGCTGAATAAGAATTTCCTGTGTATTACCACGTACCACGCGACGCGTTACCCAGAAATAAATAATTAACATTGCATAGTGAAAAGTTGTTGCGTTTAGTTCAATATAAAGGACAAGTTCCTCCGTATCTTTTGGGTGAAAAGGGTGAAAACGTGGCACTTCCTTTGTATAATCAGTAAATGATTTCTCGACCCAGGCGCTCAACTGATTAGTTTCATCTATAGGCGGCGACTGTATTATTCTAATAGCCCTACGTACGCGGGGGAAATATCCATAAAATATTGGATTACCATCGGTTTCATCCCATCTTCTTTTTAAGTCTATGACTCGATTCATTCCACGATGCTCGGTAGGGTACCTTAGTACCCGTGCAACCTGAGGATGAGAAACTAATTTTAATATTTCCCTGTCATATTCCATCGATATTGCACGATCACGTAAAACTTCATTTATTTTTTGATGCCAGAAATTGTGAGCGGCTAATTTATCTTCAAGCCTTCTTACCGATTCACTGAAATTATCGTTCATGCTTGCTTCTCCACTTTAAAAGCTAACCCGCCATTGACCTCCAAATCGACTCTTTCTTTTCGGGTGCTCCGTACAGGGAAGGTTTTATTTATTGGTGCATATGCTCCACCTGCGACGTAAGCTGCCTGAATATAGTTCCTTGCGTCATTAAATGCTGTTTGGCGAAGCTTGGCTTCCTCGGCCTGCAGTTTGGATTCTAAGTCCTGAAGCATTTTATTTCCCTCTTCTGTTGAAGGAGGTATTGGAACAGCCCAGGCAACTGATGATTCAAGCTTTTGTCCCTGAGCCTGAAACCTTCCTCTATGTGCCTGTTTGGCTGAGTTTTTAGCAGTTTTTGGTTTCTTTGCCATTGTCTAATTCCTTTATGATAATGATAAATACCTTTTAGTAATTTCCGCTGCCGTTTTCTCCATACTAGGGTAGACGGTACTTTCGGATATATTAAGCTGTGCCAGCTCAACAAGAATGTTGTTTTTATTGGCTACTTCAACTCTGTTAAGAGGGAAGTCAGCATCTGTTTCAGGTAAAACCGGATCTAGTCCGAACAATAAAAACGCACCTGCCTGAGACTGTATACGTTCATTATTGATTTTAGCCTTAAGGAAAATGACCTTTTTTAGATCATCCGAAATTATTTTGTTTCTGAAGGAGGATTTTTCATTCTGTATGAGGTCTGCAAGTTTATCAGTGAGTTCCGATATCTCTGAAGAATCTTTTCTGTCGACAATTGCTGATAATTTCCCAAGCTCTTCATATGATAAAAGCGACAAGTTTGCTATGCAGCTCACTGTATCAGAGTCAAAATATTTTATTTTCTTTCTCTCTGTTGAGAAAGATATTACCTGGCCATTGTCGTCAGGGTTAGAACAGCACGCAAAATAGAGTGCTATCAGTGGGTTGGATGTGATATCCAAGAGTCTTGTAGGCAAGCCGTAATGCTGCATACGTACAAGCTTATCTATCGTATAATTATCTTCCCTGAAGTCATTTGGTCTTGCTGTCAGTATTTCTCGAACTAAGTCAGCCTCTGATGCCAGATGTCTGTGAGTACCGTTTTCATTTTTTCTGTAAAGAGATGGCACAAGCTCATATGCACTTTTAGAGTGTCCGCGATAAAAGGTTACGAGACCTTCCTGAGTGTTTTCTTTAATAAACTCGAGATATCCTCTGATATCCGAAATGACCTGGTAAGTTTGTTTTTTTAAATTTATTTTTCCAATCGACCGGGCTGTTTTAATGTTTAAACCAAGCCATTCCAGAACAGTATTCAAATTTTTATCTTTTACAGCCCAGTGGGTACGACTCAACCCGAAAGATCCAAGTTCAAGCACCTGCTTATATAATGCAGTTTTGGGGTTTTCTATTTCTCCAAAATCATGGTTAATCTTAAACGAAAATAAAATATCATCCCCATCTTTATGTAAATTGCTTATTTCCCCAAGCCTGATCCTGATGTACCTGTTTTTATCATTATCATCATCTTTCATATAGGTTTCGGTCATAAACAATACCGGTAGCCGGGCGAGTGCTTTTAGGGTTTCTGGTCTTACAGGTATTAATTTGCTGTAGATACTGGTTGGGGTGCCTTCCAGTATGCGGGACATCGAGAAGCTGTCGTTGCCCTCTTTAAGCTCAGGATTCATGCACGGCCAGCGGTCAAAAACGTCCGGCTCTCCGGCCATGATTAAGTTAAACATCGCAATCTCCTGATTTTACTGACGAAAATTTGAGTATTTTTTTTTATGCCTTCATTTTGTCTTAAAGTCACAACGGTTGTCCATGGTTGTTTGTCTCTCATAAGTCACAAATATTTGGATGTTTGTTTTAATCAAATCTTGCCAACCGATAGGCTAAAACAATCAAATTTCCTTATTTTGTCCCACACAAACCCACCGCCGTCTCAAAGGCACTTAAAATATGCCATTTTTAGCGCCTGGAATGCCACTAATTCCCACCATCACAGTCAGTTTCGAGTTTTTTTTCATTTTTTTATCCACACGCCAATAACGGGCTGTTTAAATCCACAGGATGGACAAAGCAATCCTTTCGCCCAATACTGATGACGAACCCCAGGTTCACATGTATGTTAAATCTCACTCCGTTAGAGGAATTCCCAGATGGGTAAAGTAGTTAAATTTCAACCAAAGCAGGTAACTGCTAAACGTGATCCGTGGTGTTCGCCGCTCACACTGGCTGACGGCACACAAATTTCTGGTGGCGCCGCACGCGAGAAACGCCTGAAGGCTGTCGGGGGAGTGGAAGAGCTGCTGCGTCAGACTCTGGCCAACGCGTCACACATTGCATCCAAGACCGGCTAACCCTTTGATAAGAGGTAAAAAATGGGATTTTTTGATAACAACACGCTCACCGGCAACATCGCCCGCATTCAGGAGATGAAGCAGGGTAAAGCAGGGAACAAGAAAATCAGCGATACCTTCAAAAAAGAAGGTATGGAGCTTGAACCTCACCATATCAAGGCGTTATGTGAGGCAGTGCCCCAGCTGAAGAAAAAAGTTCTCCGGAAGAAAACGGCACAGGCAGTGATTACTGAATGTGCAGCCAGCAGTACAGAACGCAGTTCCGGAGGTGATTTTGTTCCTGAAGGAACCTGAAACCCTTAACATGAAAGGCAAATATTAGCTGGTACAGTGATATTTGCCTTTTCCCCACCACGCCTTCTTTCTTTACTTGTTCTGCGTCAAAAGTGTTATAGATCCGCACGCCCTCCCCTGCCCCGTGTTTTCCTGAATTTCCTGGATATGCCCCCTGCCCTTACCTCAGACCACAACATAAAGTGGCCCGCTGCCGCGTACACCTGAATTAATCAGGGACGCAGGATCTTTTTTATGCGTTAAAACTCGAATAATGGCAAAAAGTTACGCAAAGAGGATCTGCCGTCAGGTATTTATTTTCCGTGCAGCGGCCAGAATGATGATGCACAATACTGTACAGAGACACAGTTATCCGTACCTGAACCTGCGAAAAAAATTTCGTATACGAAAATTTTGGTGCGTGCGGATTTTAAATTCTGAGGAAAATTCAGGGCTATGACTCAGCAGAATTCACGTAGCGCGCTGCGCGATTTTTCAGGCCATGTGGTGATCGGGGACCAGAACAACGCGTCACTCTGGCATCAGACAGATTGGAACCGGGCAATCACCCTTCGCAGGATGGTGATCGCCAGCGGCGCGGGCCCGATGTATCTTCTCGCGCCGGAAGTCTCTGCCCTCCTCTGGTATATGGAAGATCTCCGGCAGCTGGCGTATTTCTCCACGCTCTGGAACACCGGCGCCCGGCCAAACGAGGGTCTCGCCCTCTCCCGCCAGGATTTTGACATGAATGCAGTTCAGCCTTTCGTTACCCTCAGAACGCTGAAGCAGAGAAGCCGCGGCCGCGGCAGGCCTTCGAAGGATGAAGCTGTTAAACGCTCGGTGCCGTTGTTCGATCCGTCGTATGCGAAACTCATGCGCCAGTTCTTTGCCACCTTCCCTACTGCAAAATCTGCGCCACTCTGGCCGGAGTCGCATGATACGGTTGGCCGGTGGCTGAAGCGTGCCGTTGACCGCGCTGCTCAGGATGGCGTCACCTTTACGCTTCCGGTCATTAACCCGAAAACGCTCCGTCACAGCTTTGCTGTACACCTGCTCTATAACCGCGTGCATCAGCGTGAGCTGCAGGAACTGATGGGTCACAAGTGCGCTGAGAGTACGCAGGTATATACCCGTATCTTCACTCTCGACATTGCAGCCGGCAATCACATCACCTTCAGTTTCGACAGTCAGACGGCCGTTGAGGCATTACGTCTTGGCAGTACGGACACCTCACTTCTTTCCGGGTAGCGGCGATCAAAATTTTCGTATACGAAATTTTTGGTCCGTTGCCGCTATACTCCCCTGCTTTTCAACTCATACCCCCTGGCCGGTTCTGGATTATATCTCGCCTGATGTTGTCCGTAGCCCATACTCATGCGCCGGGCTGGCTCTGTGTTATTCTTTGTACTTTTTCGTATACGAAAATTTTTTGTATTGTCGATTCCTGATACGCGTTTGAACGATAATGTCCCGTACACCTGGTTTTAAGTTGCCGGTAAAATATACAAGGCAGAGGCATACCTCAAGACGAAAAATGACGTTATGAATGCACCTGGCGCCCTGATACCCTGAGCAATTTTTCGTATACGAAAACTTTGAGGTTTGGTCCTTTTTTAACCCCAGGCTCACGGACGTTTTAGCATCATCCGGACCGGATGAAATTATGTCTTACTGATTTTCGTAGACGAAAATATCTCGCTAATCTCCCGATGCATTCCCTTAAGCACCGGGAAGGGCTTCACCGTTTTATCGTACGCAAACTTATCTTCTGCCGACGTCCCTACTCCGAACCAGTAAGACAGTTGTAACGACAAGTAAAAACTACCTGAACCTGGATTTTCGTACACGAAATTCCAGTGTTCAATGGAAGAAAGCTGAGAAGGGCAATCTGGTCACCGTTCACTTCCGGCAGTACAACACCGTTCTTCGGCAGTGAACATAGCATAGTCGGCAATCTGCTTGGCTATCGAAGGAGCTGCCACTTCATTCGGCCAGGTTGAGCTATGATCGCGTTGAATATTCGTACACGAAAATTTTGCTGATACTTATTCATCTGGTATGTACCAGTCACGTGATTTTTTGAAAGGAAGGGAGGTGTGCAGAACCTGAATTTCGTGTACGAAAACTTTAAGGTGCATAAACAGGTGAGGAGAGGAGGGCGATCAGGTTACCGCTCTCCTTCAGCTGTGCTACATCATTCTATGTTAGTGAAATATGTATAGCTTGGAATCTGTCCGCAAACCTGAGTTACTTCCGATATCATTCGGCCAGGTCACGCCGTTACCGCCTGGAATTTTCGTACACGAAAATTTGCAGGCCCTTATCCATTTGACATGAGCCAGTGAATTGATTTTTGAAGGGAAGGGAGGCGGGCAGACCATGACTTTTCGTACACGAAACTTTTGAGGCATATAAGCAAGGGAGGAAAAGGGGGAAGCAGTTTTCAGTTAATCTTTTAAAGCGCGATACGTTTTTTTTCGTCTACGAAAATTTATTAGGCGCAATATTCTCGTTCGTCCAATACTCTTCCGAGGTCATACCGCCAGGTTAAGCCGGGGGCTCGTCTGCGTTTTTCGTATACGAAAAGTTTAACATCCGAATCCAGAGCAGGGTAGATGGCCATTAATGTAGTGGCTTATAAGTTAGAGCGAAGTTCATCTTTTTCGTATACGAAAAATCCCCCCGATTTGTATCCTCCAGCCAGTTGGTGGTAAATCACAAAAGTAAGTGAAAAGTGTATTTTATGTCGTGGTGAAAAAACGATTAAGTCGTAATTCTGGTTACACCTTAAATCCTGTACGAATCGGCTATCTCATGCGTTAAAACCTACAACATCATTACCAGTCATTAATACCGAATACAGGGATTATCTAAATGTACCGGGTCTGCCGCTGACCAATTATCTGTACAAGATTACTCCGTTTGTAATTATGGATTCCTCTGCTTACTGTCATTATCCAAAATCAGAGCAATATTCTGCACTACAGATTATTCGTGAAAATGGAAATTTAAACAGGATTTGCAGAGTTAACGCCATATAAAAGTGGTTTTTAAGGTCCATTGATTTGGTTCAAATGATAGATATCATCTGTAAACTGACAGACCAAATGACTTTTAGCACATTGCAGTAATCTGAATTTTTTAATTTTAGATTCAGCATCAGCTGTATTATCCGTTATACTGCCAACATGCCGGTGCTGCTCAAAGACCTTTCCACGGGGGTGGTTTGTTGATGGGTTGCCCGGCTTTTCTATTTTTTTATTGGGCTTCCGAACTTACCGAAGATGATGATGATGGCCAGGGCAAGTCGAAGAATTTCGTATACGAAAATTTTGGAGTCCATAAATTCTCCTGACCAGTCTGGCCAGGAGAACATGTGGTGTCAAACTGAAGGTTTTTGAAGATTTGAACTATCAGGTTCTTTTATCATATCCAACTGATTATCCTCACTATTTAGTTGTTCTTCAAACCATGAAACGGGTGTGTCTTCGTTCTCCATACGCAGTCTTTCCGCGGCATCTTTATATGCCATATGGCTGGTATAAAACATAACGACAGGTGAGTCCCAGAATTCTTCCGCTGCGATTGTACCGTTTGCCGGAGAGATCCCCAAAAACTCGTTGTACTTCTCCTGAAGAACGTCCTCAGTACAGATACCTCGTTCTGCGAGATCCGCGAGATACGGTGTAAGTGTTTCCGTTAGAAATCGCAGTGCCTCACCGCTTCTGAATTTATCCGCTACCGCCAGATCATCTTCCTCGAGGTAATAATTAAAGACGTGAGGCTTATTAAGTAAATCTGCATATCTATCATGAAGCTGAGATAAAAGAGATTCGACCCTTTCAACATTATCTGGAGACGTTGTGATTGATGCCGGCTCCGGGATGTTAGTCATGGTGTTCGGCTGAAAAATACGAAGGAAATTTATTCGAAGATTCTCTGCTACTTTAAGCCGGAGATCTGAAGCAGTTAATTCGTCACTAAGCTCATTTTGCAAACGTGCAGAAGCAAGAACAGGCTGAAAGTAATCTGCCGGTGTTACAGGAGTAGACATAAGTAATTCCTTACAGGCTGTGAAGTGTTATCACGCTATACGTATTGAATGGAATTTATGCTATCTCGGATTAACAATTAACAGATCAACTACTGTCATCATCTGCACATCTTTCAGAACGCACCCAAATCTGGCTGGATTGCCCAGAATCACCTCCCTCAAGACCAGGATCTATACCTTTGGCAGTTACGGATACTAAACAAAAGCTGGGGGCAGTTATCTGATGTACACCATAATTAACGTTCTGGTCATGCCCGGCAACAGCCTCCCGAAGAGGGATGACATCCCGTTTGCTGGCCAACTTCATGGATATGACATGCTGATATCGCGCGACCGTCTGTCGGCTGAGTGAAGTAGCCGCTGCGATTGCAGTCAGGGTGATTGAAGTACCAAGTTCCGTCAGTCTGGCCACGGCCAGGCGAATCTTTCCTTCCGTACTACTGCGACGTTTCTCATGCGTCCTGGTTGCTGACAGTCTTTGTCTTTCCTCGATGGGGAGCGATTTATCCAGCCCCATCACACCACGATGGCATCGTGAATTACCGGTGTAGAAATCCCACGTCCACCGTGACACGCTTTTTACAGTGGCATTGACCTGTGAAAGGGAAAGGTTGGCACTGAAGCCCCTGGCGCGGAAATTGTTATGGTTATGCGCATAGGCTGCGACCTCCTGCTGGAAGCGCTGATAGCTCGAGGATTCACGCATTCTGGCCACAATTGAGTAGGCGTAATAACGCAGCTCTTCAAACAAGGTGCAGTGACGGGAATGTGCCACGCTGTCGAGGTCCGGGCCCTTGCTCCAGCTCCTCTGGGGTAATTCAACATAGTCAGCAAGTTCACCCAGCTCGAACTCGCGATCATGAATCTCAGTAGTGTCCCACCAGGGGTGGAAAGGTGTCTTGGCCACAGGCCCGGAATAGGCGACGTCTGCATCGAGCTTTATGGCCATAGCACGATAGATGGCTTTCATGTACTGCAGGGGACGGCTGCGTGCATTCTCTGTTGTGCAGACTGGGATTATTGCGTAGTAGAGGTGAGCATGACCGTTTTCACGGTTTCTGACGATGAAGTTTGGTGCCGGCAGTCCCTGATCGTCCCAGATGTTCGCATTCGAATGGTCCAGATCGAAGATCAACCAGGACACCATTCCACTGCGGTTAACCTGCATATAGGGATAGCGAATGGCATACGCCACCGGTCGGACAATAGCGGCAGTTTTGTTGTCACTGCATCTCGGCAGGAACGGCGCTTCGCTCAGCAACCGTCGAGCTGAAGAGGAGCGGGACCACGCAGCTGGCTGAACGCTCATGGCGTTACATCCAGTACGCATAAAATGATAGTCGCCAGAGGCGGGCAGACCGTACAGCACGTTTTAGACGAAAAAATCATCATAAATCCTTTTTAAGGTGCGCAGAAAACTTGCGAGCCTTCAAAAGAGGAAGTAAGATGACAACACGTGCCTACCAGAGCATTGTTGTTGTTGATTTGTAGCGGACGTTACCAGCGCCTACCACGCGTCTATCTTACTTCCTCTCGAATCGGCTCGACAAACTAGTTGTACAAGACTTAAATACAGGGACTTTGTGTTACCAGCACAAAGTCCTTTGTCTTTTCAGCCCTGGACTTCATCTTCGTCGATTATCTTAACTTTTACTTTCTTGAGTTCTCCGGTTTGCGAGGACAATGTTTCCAGCGCATGAGCTGTATTTCTGAAATAGCGGGGCATCTTGTTCGCCGTTGAAAGCCTGACCGTCTGATTGAAGACAGTCACAACATCCACAACCTTTCGCTTTCTCTCATCGGATCGATCCGTTGAGATAATTACGCCAGAAACGCCACCTGAGATCGCCAGTTCAGTAAAAACCTTTAACTGCATGATTTTACCTTCCTTTGCGACATTTACTAATCATTTATTATCAGTATACAATGCCCGTATCGCAAGGTATTTTTAGCAAATTCCCGATCTTTTCGATCTGGTAGAAAATGAGCGCAAAATGAACAGTTCGGTAGCCAAAAATCAACTCGCTTCACTCCGTAACAACCGGATACTTCGCCGTGCAATAATTCCAGGTAAATATCATATCGCGGCCAAACTAATGGCCCGCTCTCTGAATATCCCGGTGGGTGAAATCTACGATCAAGCCGTTGAACAATTTCTGGCTGCTCCTCCGGCTAAAGAGGACTTCATTCTCGTCGGCAGAAAAAACAACCCACCAAAAGTCAGCTTCTGGCTCAGTTCACACCTGAGTGAAAGAGCAAAAGCGCTGGCTGAGTCACTGTCACTGACCGAGCATGAAGTACTGATTACTGCCATCAACGACTACGCCAGAAAGCATAATTTTGATCGTATTAAGACCGGAAAAGGGACAGGGTCCGCTAAAAAGGTCTAAAATTTCACGCAGTACATATAGCATGAAATGTGGTACAGGATCCCGAACATTTTTAAGCATTCCCTCCATCCCCCCCAAAATTGCACTTAGAGATCAAAACTTCCTTTCGGGAAATGCACAACAAGCGCATCATGTAGCCGCTGGAAACAGCACCAGAAGAACCATCCCCCCCTGAAACACATACCTTGCTCTGCATGAAATACAGAGCAGGGGAGGTGTTGGACAACCCGATACGGGGCGTCAGATATAGATTCAAAGAAATTTATTGATAGAAAATACCAGGGTTCCTTTTTCGCGATAATTACATATAATACGCACTACATGTAACTTTTGCGGCCGCGAGATATCCCAAATGGATGATTCACAAAATTCGAAAAAAAGCCCCACTGAACAGCATCAATTAACGAGAACAGCGGAAGAAATCTCAGATATTCAGAGGCTTCTTGATGAGGCACGCGAGTCCGTTCTCTCATGTCGTCGTTTATCCAAGGCATCGTTGATAAATACCGTGACAAATCTCGGTCTGGTCGTACTGGTTGCGATCATGTTCATGGTAATCCTTACGCAGAAACGTGAGTATTTTGCTACAAATCCAGAAGGTGGAATTACACCACTTGTTGCTCTGGATCGCCCAATCATCACCGACGACGGCGTAAAACTAGTAGCGCGTGACTCTCTCTATCTGATTATGAATCTCAACTTCGATACGTATAAACAGGATATTGAAAGAGGACGTTCTGGCTTCGTTGATGAAGGGCTGGCGAATATTCTTCAGGCGATGAAGGAGGCAGGAATTTTCGACATCATGAAGAAGTACCGAGTTAATATTCGGACTGAATTCGGCCCCGCAGTTATTACAGCTAAAGGCATCAGCAAATCAAAAGTGGCCTACTGGAAACTTGAATACCCCATCACGATCAGATTCGTTGGTCAAAGCTCAGTTACAAGGCCTATGAATTTCACGCTGCAGACAACCGTTAAAGCAGTCGAACCAAAAGTAAACCCAGCAGGTGTGGCTATTTCACAGGGAATTACCCGGCCTGTTAAAGATTCGGCCGTTAACTGAGCTAAGTAACCAAGGGTGGTAATAATGAATTACAAGATAGCATTCGTGGCCACGCTACTGGGACTCATTTGTCAGCCATTGAATGCGGCTGTTTCGTCATCTGGCAATGTGTCAATCGTGGCTTCAGTGGACCCTACCGATTCAGCGGTCCCTTTTCCTGATGGTCCTGGGGTAGAAAAGGGTACCGGTGACCAGGCACAAATGCGTGCCACTTTGAACAATACCGCACCTGATAACGCCGCATCTTCGCGGCGTTTCCCGGATCAGACGTCTTTCGAGCCTACACAGGCTGATTCTCAATCGACAGGAGGCACGACCTCACGTTCGGGTCGTAGCGGTAATCAGCAGGAGATGATGTCAACCAAGCAGGCCTTGATGGAAGGTATTCGCCCCGGAAATCTGTCCCCGGAGGATATTCGGGAAGCTTTGTCCGCAAGGGATGAGATGAGCGCCAGTCTGAACACTCCTGTTATAAATGCAGTTCCTCAGATCACCTCTCAAACGATCAGTCTTTCTCCGGGGGATGCGACACCTGTTGTTCGTGTCGCTCCTGGGCGGCCGACTTATATTGTGTTTGAAGATATCACCGGTGCTCCATGGCCACTTGAGTATCCGCCAATAAACCACAGCGGTGCAAAACGATTCTATGTCAGTGGCTTTGAAGATAAGCCTTTTGTAACTATTCAGCCCCTGGTCACATACGGGAATGGTGATGTCGGTGTGATATTGAAAGATTTACCAGTACCTGTTGCTTTAGTGCTGGCAAACGCAGAACCCTCATCAGCTGACAAAGTGTATAAATATGACAGCAGGGTTAACATTCGAATCCCGCGTCGCGGTCCCCTTGCACCAGTTAATACAATCACCACTGTTAACAAAATCGCGCTCTCCGATCCTGAGCTGCAGTCACTGCTGGATGGTATACCACCTAAAGACGCCAGCAAGCTTAAAACAGACAACAAACGAGTCTCAGTATGGCGCCGAGCTGACAAGCTGTATGTCCGTTCTGTACTTGAGTCTCGCACCCAGTTTTCCAAGACGCTTTCCTCTGCAGATGGTACCCACGTCTATGAAATGGAGATCTCTCCATTCATCACGATGATGGAGCAGGGCAGCACTATCACGGTCAAAGTGGAGTTATAGATCATGGCCAAATCGAAAATGATTAAATCCATAGTGGGTGGTGACAAATCCCGGAACGCTTATATCGCCGGTGGTTTTTTTGCCTTCATCCTCTTTGCAATTGCCATTATGTGGATTGTTTCTGTTAGCTCTAAGCCATCTGAAGAGTCAAAATCTCAGATGGCAAGAATCACAAGCCGCCAGGATATTTCTACCGGCGAGAACAAGGCTTATACCAAGCAAATAGAAACCTTCAACTCAAGGAAAGCTGAGGAGGCGACGAAAAGCGGTTCAAGCTGGATTTCCATACCCGCGTACTACGACATAAAAATTGATACGCCAGCTCAGCAAAGAGCCAGTGCTCCGGTTAAGCAAACCGTGTTTAAAGAGCCAGAGACCTCTCAGGTAGCAACTGGAATGAAACCTGCCAATATTGCTCGTCAGGAAGCACAGGAGCTTCTGGCGCAGCTTTCTACCTCGTGGTCATACTCTGAACCGTCTGATGCACCAGTCAGAACTCCACCTGAATATGCGCAACGCATCATGCCAACAGTAACGACTAACGCATCACTGAACGCGGCAGCCCCTGTTGTGGCGCCCACGATAGCACCTTACCGTCTCTATGAAGCCCTTAAAATCTGTCCTGCAAAATCCCTGGTCAAGCTTGATACCAACACCAACTCAGCAGTGCGGGCCACGCTCATTTGTAAGGAACTGGCCAATGCGACGATCTTCGCCGGCGGGTACAAGTTAGTAGGTGAAGACATTGATATGACGTTCTCACTCATGACCTACAAGGGTGAAACCTACAAAGTTCAGGCTAAACCAGTAGATCTCGATACTGGCCGCTCAATGCTCTCCGCAGAGATCAATAACAACTACATTCGTCGCATTCTTGTTCCAGCATTGGCCAGAGCGACTCAAAAAGTCGGGAGCCTTTATGAGAACCAGTCAAACAGTACAACCTATGTCAGTAATGGCACGGTAGTAACAGACAGTTCCGGCAAGGTTGATGCCGATCAGGTGAGAGGGACTTTCATCGGAGGTCTTGCTGAACAAACGGCAAAAGTACTTGAAGCGGATAACGCGAGAGTTCCGCCTGTTCAGGCGAAACGGGATGAGTCGACTTTCGGGATTATGTTCCTGTCTCCGGTTATGAGCTCTGACGCAGTGGATAAAAGCAAACAATCCGCCCCTTCGATTCCACAACAGCCAGCTGCACAACAGCAGATGGACAGCCAGCGGCAGGTACTACAGCAGAGCAACATGCTGTCGCCAAATCCCGTTTCTGAAAATGGACCTGTTTTCGGAACTGGTTCAGTGCAAATCAATTAAAAAAATTTATCCCAAAATTATCATTTAATAGGTATTATTTGTAATGAAAGAAAACAACGGTCTCGATGATACCAATGATTTCACTGAAGCATTTATGACTGATGACATTGCGGAAACTGATCCGGTAGTTCCTGAAGAAATGGTAGCTACCAGACCAGCCAAGAACCCGAAAAAGGGGAACAATCTTGTCCGTTACCTTATCTACGGTTTTGGTGGAGTGTTGCTGCTTTTCGTTATTCTTTTTATCTGGGCGGCGGTAACAGCTGACAGTTCAGAAACAGCCGGACAACAGCAGACGCATCAAGCTTCTAACGAATCTAATATCGATGCTGCTGAAACCGTTCCGGCTGCTTCCGTTCCAGCAAAACCGGTCGAGCACGAGCCTCTTGTAGAAGATGTTGAGGACATAGAACAACTCAAGGCGCAGCTTAAAGCTGCCCAACAAAACACGGCCATCAGGGATGAGAAGTATAAAGCTCTGGCAAGTGCATATTTACAGTTACAGGCTGATTACAAGCAACTTCAGGAAAATCAGAACAAAAATAACGGGCGAACCTCAACTAATAAACCGGAATATGCGGTCCTGCCGGTGCTTAAAGGTGTCTCTCTTGTCTCTGTTTATGATGGATACGCTTTTGTGAAGAAAGGGAACACGGTCTATTCAGTTAAAAAAGGAGATAAAGTCAACAATGCAATCGTAATTGAAATAGATCCCGTTCTCAGGAAGGTCATTACGGCCAAAGGGGTGATTGAATAATGGAAGAGATGTCGGTTGCGTTTATAAATCTTATAAACAATATCACGGTTCCTTTCTGGTCACTCCTCTGGGCCATTGGCGGAGCAATGGGAACGGTATGGATTATCTCCCTCGGTTTGAAAATGAAACGGGGCACAGCACCAGGTGCTCCAGCGGTTACTCCAGGGGAGATATTTGGCGTACTGGCCATTGCAGCATTTATCGCAAACTATGGCAGCTGGATTGGCGCATTCAGCAATAGTGCCGGGCTCGGAGATGTTAGTTTCGGGATGCTTTCTTATGTAGATGAAGGGGGCAACTTAGGTAAATTCGCAGGTGTAATTAATGCTGCTCTTACCTTTGTTTCTATGATGGGCGGTCTTTTCGGTATGAAGGGACTTTACCTGCTGAAACAAAAAGCCAGCGGCGAAGGTAAAAGCGGCGATCTGTCGATGCAGGCCATTATTCATATTATTAGTGGCGGTTTTTTAGTTCAAATAGCACAGCTGTTATCGGCTTTTGCCAACAGCATCTGATAAATACACAAGGAATATTTCATGCGTAAACTTTCAATTTCAAAATTCAAAATGATTATGAAGTATGCAGTTCTGATGCTGAGTTCTTATTTACTTTTTTGTGCCCCGGCAAGTGCTGCAACTTTACAGGACATCATGAACAAAGCTAAGGAGGTCCTGTCGAGCGGCAAGGATTTAGCGATCGTTCTGGGTTATGTTGCAGCCGTAGTTTGTATCGTCGTTGCAGGCTTCAAACTTAAGGCGAAAGCGGAGGGCGATCAACAAGTTAAAGTTATTCAAATTATTATCTTGTTCGTTGCTGCCATCATTCTTGGTGGCGGTACATTCTGGGTACAAACAACGGCTGATTCACTCGGCGTAGAAATCCAATCCAATATTTAACATTACATGGCTCAGGGGCAACCCTGGGCCTGGAATTTTTGACATGGCCAAACGACTGACAGCTGACGAATTATTCAGGGAGTTTGCCACAACGGATTCTCCTTTTGAAAAGTGGCGCTTATTTAGTCACATCACAAATGAAGCCACCTTCATTTTTCTACCCAACCACCTGCAGAAGAACCTGTGCAATCTGCAGTTCGGCATTTTTGAAGAATTGCGTAGCAGTGATACGGAAAAAGTAAAAGCGGCTCAAGCTTTGATGAAATGGCTTTTATCCCACCAGGCCATCGTCAGGGAACATTATGAGAGCGCAAGTCCGGCAGCAGTTTATCGAGCACTTAAAAGTATGACTCCAGAGCAGATTGAGCAGGTGACAGAAGTTAACAGAAACCTCTTTCTGGTATTCAACCCGTCCCTTCTGACTTTTAAAAAGCAAAACTTTATCAACAAATTCCTCTTCTGGAGAAAATAAAATGGACGGGTTCACCCGATTTTTAGCCTCAGTAGCTTCATCGACTTTTAACAAACCCCTTCCGGAATATTCAGGATGGGATTCTGTCGTTCCGCTTACAAAACGGGATCTCGATAACGACACTTCGCTGGAAAAGCCCTACATTTTCACGACCGAACAAGGTGAGCTTATTACCTTTTTCGACCTGCAGGGTGTTTTCCAGATTGTAGGGAAGGACCATTTTGCTGAAATGCTCAATGAGCTTTGCATGAGTCTTCGCCCCTTATGCAATAAATATGGTATCGATTTCTGGATTTCCTATGAGGAAGACCCAGACCGCGCTTATGACGAACTTGCGCGTATCGTTGCTCCGCAAATTATGGCCAGTCGCAGAATGGGTCTTAAGGTTGAGGATATCATCCGTTCGCGCATCTCCAAAAATGCAAGCCGCTGCCATTTCGAACAAAATTTCCTTGTGATGAAAACCGGTCTTCTTGCACTTGCCAAGGAGACGATGAAGGAAGAGATGGGGGAGAAAGCCCGCAAACGTAAGGCGCTCAAATCCAACCAAATTCCTCAATATGGCCAGGATCTCGACACTATCTACGAATCGCTGCGCACATTGCACATCACAAACGTGGATCGTGTAATTGATAATTTCAGGCTGTGCGATAAGAGCGGAACCTCCGGTATTATGCTGCGCCGACTCGATGTTCATGAGGCGGCCAGAGGCGTTCGCATAATGCTTGAACGAGAGCGCACCTCACAGAACTGGGTTCCCAAACTTATTACTGACGGCCCTACACCACGTGGCCGCCTGAAGCACATTGATGATTTCATTCCGACCAAGCTGAAATGGCAAATATGCGTATCGAACCCGACCATTATCGAGGGTACCCCGTATATCGACACGGGCGAATTCGCGCACGCGAATATGCATATGGAGCTGGCGCCTCAGGAAATTCGCCAGTTCAGCGAACTCCTGCAGAACATGGACCGCACAATGCCATTTCGCTGTACGTTCCATCTGTCTCCTCGCGGCCTTGATAGCTGCAAACTCAGGGATTTCACCACTCAGCTTGTTGGCTTCTTTGGCCAGCCAAAGAAGGTTAAACAGGCTCTCGATTATCTGAAAGAAACAGATGAGCATGACCCGGTTATGGCCATGCAGTTTAATGTTTCCACCTGGGCGCGGGATACAGATACCTTAAAACGTCGTGTCAGCACGCTGGATTCGGCTATCCAGGGATGGGGGGTTTGTTCAATGTCCGGCGCAACCGGCGATCCGGTAGCTTACTGGACTGCCACAGTACCCGGTTTTTCTAAAGGAAATCCCTCCACAGTAATGACACCGCCACTGAGGGAAGCAGCTGAAATGCTGCCACTTGCCCGGCCAGCCTCACCATTCATTAACGGCTGGCTTCCGATGTGTACTCCGGACGGGAAAATCATTCCACTCCATTCCTATTCCGATCTGCAGGACACTTGGATTCGAATCTCATCAGGCACGCCAGGTTCAGGTAAATCCCTGAAGATGAACGTGACAAACTTCGCATTCGCAGTCGCTCCGGGCTACTCCAGCCTGCCTCTAATGTTGATGCTTGATGTTGGTAAAAGTTCGTTTGGCACGATCTATCTCATAAAAGACGAACTACCCGAGCATCGCAAAAACGAAGTGATGGCCATTGAGCTCGAAAACAGTCGTGAATACTGCACCAATATTTTCGACACACAGCTCGGGCTTCGTCAGCCCCTGGCTCACGAAAGGGAATTCATAAATAACTTTATTAAGCGTCTTTGCGCGCAGCGGAAAACAAATGAAGAGGGCGTCACTTCTTTGCAGATCCCTGAAGGGGTCGAAGGCTTCGTCTCCCAGCTCATCGACATGGCGTACAAAGCTACTGAAAATCCTGAATCTCAGTTCCATTACGAGACTGGCCGGGATCTTAAAGTGGACACGGCACTTGCTGAGATCCGTCAGACATCCGAACGAGATGAACGTTGGTGGGAAACGGTCACCTGGTGGGAAGTGGTTGATATGCTTTTCGACGCTGGCCATCCTCAACTGGCAGCGTCTGCCCAGCGCTTCGCTGTACCGGAGTTCACCATGTTGTCGAGTATTGCGGCATCAGAGCAACTCAGTAACCTGTACCCGGAATTAAGAGTCAATGAAACCAGCGAAACTATCCAGCAGTATGTAATACGTCATTTACGTGACGTAGCGACAACCTTCCCCATGTTCGCTGGCCGCACGCGTTTTGAAATATCTCCTGAAACCCGAATTCTGTCTGTGGAACTCGGAAAGGTGCTGGCTACCAAAAAAGAACATGCTGGCCTTTTCTATATGCTGGCGCGGCATCTCGGTACCCGTAGCTTCTTCCTCGATACCGAAACATTCATGCCATACTGCCCCGACCGTTATAAGGCGCATCATGAAGCGCGCATCCTGGCCAACCGGGCTGAGAAACGAATGATCGCCGCCGATGAAACGCACAACTTTAGCGACGATCCCTTCACGTCAAATCAGTTTGTTGTTGATGGGCGCCAGGGGCGAAAATTGGGCCTTGTCATCGAGCTGGTATCACAATACCTCAAAGACCATCACCCACTGATCCGCGAAGCAGCTACTGATGTCTTTGTTCTGCGTGGCGGCAGTTCAAGTGATGAAAAAATCCTTCAGGAAGAATTTAAGGTCACGCCTGAAACAATCATTCGCTTGCGCCGTGAATGTCGCGGCCCCGGGCCGAACGGCGCTAACTTCCTTGCTTTCTTCAAGACTCAGCTTGGCAACGTCTGCCACATCCTGAATAACACCGCGAGCGCTACGGAGTTATGGGCCTTCAGTACCAGCCAGAAAGACACAATCATTCGTGATGAGCTTTATAAACGTTTTGGTACAGACGTTGCGCGATCGCATCTGGTTAAACGTTTCCCTTCTGGTAGCTCCGCGAGCTACCAGGAACGCATCAAGGAACGAGGACTTAATCAGGAAAACCAGACCGTAGCAGGATACCTGATCGAAGAGTTATCAAAAGAAATCCGGGAGGGAGCATAAGATGAATTTTCGAAAAAAATTACTGGTTCTGGTTATCGGCTGCGGTGTCAGTGCCGGGGCGTGGGCTGTCTATCCCGTTACTGATGCAGCGCTGATTACTGTTGTAAAAACAGGTTTCAATGCAATTGCACTGCAGATTAGCTCGTTTCAGACGCAAATGGGTACTCTACTGACTCAAATTGGCTCTTCGATCAATCAGAACGGCAGCAAAGTGGCAACGACCGTCGAAGCTGCAGCAAAAGCCGATCGGGAATTTCAGACGGAAAAAAGCCGTCAGGAGCGCATCAATAAAACGAAGCACGATCTGGAGGTTTCCAGCAGTATTTGTAGTGAATCCGCATCGGGTGGTGCCACTTCTGTATCTTCCGGCAGCAGTGCAGCGAAGGGCTCTTTGCGCCCTGGTGGGGGCGGGGTGGCTAACGCAAGTATCAATAATGCCGTAAATAAACCAGCAGTAAACCCGACAGCTGACGCTTCTCGCTCTGCAGCCGTTCACGCTAAATACTGTGACGCGATTGATTATGCGGCATACGGCGGCTCTGATGCCTGCCCGGCAGTAAATACCAGTATGCCCGGTGCAGACAAGCGTGTTGATTCTCTTATGACAGGGGCAGGTAAGGATGGGAAAAAACCTGATCTTACCTTTTCTCAGGAGCAGACCGACGTTGCCCGGATGTATATCCAGAACTCGACGCGCCGCTCGATAAGCAAAGACCTGACAAAAGCTGAAGCAAGCAGTGCGGCCGGGAAAGTGTACCTGGGCGTCACAACCCAAATGAATGCTTCCATCAGCGCTGCGGCTGACCCTCAGGAACGTATGCTTGCTGAACGCCAGCCACTTGATGAAACGAAAGAGCTGCTGCAGGAAGCCCTTCAGTCACCAAGCGCGAAATCCTATTTCGACGAAACCGCGTCAGACGTAGCCCGTTCAACGGGGAAAATGTCGAAAGCCGAATTCCTTCAATTCGAAGTGGGTCGCAGATATGCAAATACTGCATATCAAAAGGACCTGCAGGAGATGGACGGGGAAAATCTTCAGCGGGAAATCATCCGAGTAAATGCCCTCCAGAATTCACTGCTTCTGGAACTGCGTAATGAAATTCAGGCTGGTAATGTCGTGGCCGGACAGCAGCTCGCTTCACAGGTCCGGGCTGAATATGGTCCGTTACTCGATAAGCAGTATCAGGCGATCGGTGCACGCATGGGTGGAGAGTAATCATGAAATTGAAAACTATTGGCAAAGCCGTATCCTCTCCAATCTGGGTACCGTTACTTCCGCTTGTCTACACCATAAAGCGGCTGCAGCGAACTCACGATGACAGCCGCGCCGTTATCGGTGATCTCCATGCCGACATACGGCAAAAGCTTGCCGCGCGCAAAGGCCAGGCCCGGACGGAGGACCAACAGGAAGACAGTGCAGAACTGTCGTTTGAAGAGGCTGTACAGCTTGCTGAAAGAAATGCGGCCATCCGTGGACAACAGTACAGTCTCGCAGAAGTGCGACAGATGCTGGTCATTCGGAAGCGAATGATCCTGGCGCTGGCATATTTAATTTTTCTGGGAGGCACGTTTACCCTGATTCGTACTTCCATGCTGTTTGGCATGGGTATGTTAATTTTCTCAGCATCAATGATGTTGTTTGCCGTGCCGGCACAGTTCCGTATCTGGCAAATTGACAACCGGCGTTTAAGCAAAAGCGAGAAGGGGGGATTTGCTGATTTTCGGGCTGAAACAAACTGGGTGCGCGATACGCTTAATCCGCGCCTGAAATCACAGATAAGCAGAACTCTTCTGACGGCTCTGCTTGTTGTTTCCCTGGGCGCACCTATAGCTGGCCATGCGGAGAATCTAGATGATCTTACAACGGCTGCCGATCGCGGTACCGACATTAGCCGGCAGGCAATGGTGAAGCTTTTTGGCCAGATCGTTAATGACCCTTTGAACGGTATACTCGAGGACGGAGGGGACAGCCTGGTCTCTCAGGTCCTCAAAGTCTTCAGCTCTACTCTCCTCATAGTCGGCACTGCCATGGGCGGTTATATCATTCTGAGGAAGACCAGCCAGACAGCGCATGATGGTGTATTTCTGGATAAGGACCAGGCATCAGTATGGATGCCTATCCGCGTCCTGGCGGCATTTTCACTCTTAACTCCACTACCTAATGGGTGGAGTCTGAGCGCACTGCTAATGCTTTACGCCGCGGCAAAAGTTGGTGTGGGCGGAGCGAATATTGCCACAGACCTCACAGTAGATGCGTTTATGAATGGTCAGTCGTTTGTACTGCAACCTGCAGCGCCTTCAACTGTCGAATTATCACGTTCTCTTTTTGAGGCGAACCTCTGCATGTTCGGCATCAATGCCAGCCTCGATAACCTCAATTCTGTTGGCGGTTTTTCTTCAGCAGGCGACTATATCAACCAGTCTGGCTTGGCCGGTGACAATGGTTTCATTCTCAAGTCCCGTAGCTATACGTGCGGTGGAGCGACTATCGCCGTGGAAGAAGATCAGTCATTACTGGCAAAGCTTGGCATTTCAGCTGATGTTGACATTAATGCGATTCGTGAAGCTCACGCTACCGGCCTTAATGAGATGCAACGAGCTCTGCGTGATGGCGCACAACAATTCGTAGACGGTGTGCTGGCCCGCCAGCAGAACGAAAACGCCAATCTGGTAAACGCGGAAGCTATCATCCAGAACGCCAGTCAGATTTACGAGAACAAGGTAACAGCGGCCATCAGGTCATCAAATATTAATAGCCAACTGAAAAACCTCACCAGCCAGGTCGGGGACACCATCAAGACTGAAGGATGGATGTCGTTAGGAAGCTGGTATCAAACTTTAGCCGTTGCGAATAATCGTATTGGGAATACAGCAGCCGCTAAAGGCTCGGCATTTGGTGCATCAACGGGGCAAGGCCCTGCAGTGGATGATGAGTATCGACTCGTCATGAGCGCATATCAGGCACAGCGCTCCGTAACTGACAATTCAAGTGCTGGAGTTCTAACAGCAAAATCATCATACGAAGCTAACAACATTACTGACGCATCAAGTTTTCTTGGATACGTATTTAATACAGCAGGTCAGTCTCTTACAACCAAACTGATCAATTTGTCACAAAATGACTCCGGACAAGTGAACCCAGTCATTGCTATGAAAAACCTTGGCGATTACGTCATAACAAGTTCAGAGGCAGGAATACTGAGCTTCGCCGCAATCAAAGCATTTATGGCTGGAGCAAACGAATCACTTCTTGGAAATGTTATTAACAAATTCTCAGGTGTAGGTAAAGCAATTGAGTCGTTAGCTGAGTCTCTGGGTGTTTATATTAACCTTAGCTTTATAATGTTAATTGGATGCGGGATAACATTAGCAATTTACATTCCGCTGATGCCGTTCTTAATATGGCTTGCAGCGTGCGTAAATTATTTCGTCATAATAGGCGAGGCCATTTATGCTTCAGCTTTATGGGCCTTTGCCCATTTGCTAGGCAATGGTGAAGGCATGGGGCAAAAAACTACCCACGGCTACATTTTCATTTTGAATCTAATGTTCAGACCAACATTAATGGTTGGAGGGTTTTTATTAGGCGGAGGTATCGTCATCATTGGCGGAACGTTACTAAACAAATTCATGCCCGCCGCAATGGCTAATGCTCAGTTTGATTCAATAACAGGAATAGCAACTCTTATCGGATATTTAGTTTTATATTGTGGAACAGCTATTGCTCTCGTGGGTTCTTCCTTCTCATTGATTAATGTTGTACCTGATCAAGTTATCAACTGGGTAGGAGGACATATGAGTCAAAGTCTCGGCAGAGATATGTCTGACAAAGCTGCACATTCAGTTAACGTTCTGGCTAATAAAACTGAAAGTGGACTTAATTCAGGGAGTAGACAACCGCGATCAAATCCTTCAGGCAATTCTAACGGTGGCGCACCAAAAAACAGTATAAAATAATAATCATTAAAAGGGGTATTTATTGCCCCTTCTTAAGATATGTGCTATTTTATAAGTAGTTAAATACCCTGAGGCCGTTAAAATGAAAAATAATTTAAAAACTGGCGTAGTGGAAAGAATTACAGGTAATGCTGTCACCTTAAAAGTGGGTGACAAGTGTGAATACATTGAGCTAAATGATGAAATTACATCAGGGCTATCTCTCGGCGATACAGTGAGAATTGTTTATACAAACGGTCGCATGGTTCGTGTATTTAATATTTCCACTGAAATACTATACGAAACAGACGTAAATCTGACCAAGTCCGGTTTCACGAAAAAACTAAGCCTCATTTTCATGATTACATCTGTGATTTGCGCCATACCGATTATCGGGGCGCTCGTAGGATTAGTGTTAATCGCTGGCATCATAGGCTCCTCCATTAAGTATGGAAACAGTGTACTGGCAAAGGTTACTGCACTGAGCATTGCCACTGCGATGGCCTATATAGCGGTTGCAACGACCTTGATGATAAATGGACATTTCCTGCTGTCATTTATTGTATGCACAGCTGTTGTTTACGTAGCGCTAACCCTAGCTTCAAAGATTCAAGATTCTCAAGCTTTGGCACTCAGCAAAGTTGCCGTTGCTGATGATCATTGTTTGAATTTCAAAGCAGTAAACTTATAATGTCGTAAATCCGTCGCACAATCGACGGTCGGGCTTGGAACCCCGTGATGCATAGTACAGTCCCCAGCAATGGCGGGCTGGGCGTGGCGCTACTTGTAGCGGCCGGTAGTGCATCCGGGTTCCAAACCATGTTCAGTTCGCCACCAATCCTGCTTGGAACCAGTTTTGGCGCGCTTAATGCACTAATATTTGGGACTGAAACCTATGCAAACACAAATCACCTGCGGTGATCACCGCAACTTCACCTTCTCCAATGACATCCACATCAAGGCCGGCTTCCACCTCACCGTATTCATTGCTGACAACTGCAACATAACTGCAGGGGCTGAATCTTACATACAGTGCAGAAACAACTGCGTTGTTATCGCAGGAGACAACAGCAGCATTGATACTGGCGCTTTTTGCAACGTAATCACTGGTTCAGATTCAACAGTGACCGCAGGACCTGGATCATCCGTCGCGGCCGGAGAAGGAACCGAAATTCGCTTTCAGTGGTGGTGTGGGAATGACCTTGAAACGACGATCGGGAAAGTTGGAGAGAAGGGCCTGATGCCAGCTGTTAAGTACCTCATTGTTGATGGCCGCATCACAGCCATTAATTAAATAGCGTGACGCACTATCACCAGGTTGCCGTTCATGCAGTCAATTGGTAAATCGGGGGTCCCTCCGGGTTCCGATTTAGTGGTTGACGGCGATACCTTGAAAAACCCTTTTTATGGGGGGTAGAACCCGCAAGGAGGCTACCCCCATGCTGAGCCAATCATAGCCTTTCCACGTACCTGGCCAACGAAGCCACCATTACCAGACATTTCCGCCATATCTAATATCAAAAAACCTTCTAGTGGTCCTGACAGTAACTGTATCATTTGGTAATTTAGTACCAGCTGCTCACTGGACATCATATGAAACCGCGATTAGCTTATCCTAAACTGTAAAATGGAATTGTTTATGAATGGGAACATTGAATTACTTAATTACAGCCAAGAAGCGATAAAGTTTCTTAATGAAACAGAACGGAATGTTTCGCGAATATTTCCCTTATCAGCGTATGTAATGCGGAAAGTAATAGACCTTATTTCAAAAAGCACAAAATTTATATTACCTAACTGCGCTGACTTTATAGACGTCGAAAGTTTCAGCCAAACACATCTCGATTTAGCACGACTTCCATATCCGGTAGTAACCTTTGAAATCCCCTGGGTAAAAGATACTCCATTAAAGGAATACAAAGATTTCCCCAATACACTTTCAACCAAACGCATTGCCTTGTGCATCGATTATTCAGATGAGCATAAACATCTTTGTCCTGTACCTAACCTGGATAGACTGCTGGAAAGCTTTCCGCAGGGTGGTGTATTAGTTTTCTCTATCTACTTTAACGACCGCGATAAATCGTGGGTTTTATGCCAGGGCGGCTCATTCGTTCCATACGATAACCATCTTGAGAAGCTAAGTGAAGCAAAGCTCCAGTCACTACCAGCTTCTGTTCTGGCCACAGAACAACTTAAATCCGCTGGCCAACTACAAGAGAAAAACCTCACACAGTTTATCGTTGAGCCATTCATCGCATTGCCGGAGTTCGCGAGTGAAATGGAGAGAGCCATGGGGGGACGGGATAAACTATTCGCAGATATCATTCTGAATACACGGGATGAAGTTTTTGCTTACATAGGTGCCTGTAGCCTTCTTAACTGCGCTAACGTCATCGTCGAACCTGTCATTGCAACCACCCCGGATACATCGAGGAAACTCCCTCCATCCGCGCGTAAGAAGCTTAAGCCAGAACCTAAGCCTAAGTTCGAATACAAGGTTCTTCAGATCTCAGATGAAAGAACGAGTCACTCAAAATCCAGCGCCGGTGCAACTGATGCTGCGGCAGGAACCCCAAGGCGTACCCATCTAAGGAGAGGTCATATAAGGCGACTAAAGGAACGAGTGATCTGGGTCCGACCGGCAGTCATCAATCCGGGGAGCTCCGTAGGGGTTATCAATAAGGATTACCAGTTGAAGACCTCTTAACCAGGCGTTGCCACCTCTTACGGGGTCAGTGGGTACTTAAATGGCCTATAATTGAGTACTGACTGGAGGTTCGTATGTGTGGCCGCTTTTCTCAATCGCTTAGCCGTGAAGAATATCTTAGCGTGCTTACCGGCGACGTCGACAAGGATATCCCTTTCGACCCAGCGCCTATAGCTCGATACAATGTCGCGCCTGGGACGAAGGTTCTAATACTCAACCAACGTGGTGGAGCGTTGCATATTGATCCTGTTTTGTGGGGTTACGCACCGCCATGGTGGGATAAACCGCCATTAATTAATGCTCGCGTTGAAACCGCGGCATCAAGCCGCATGTTCCGTTCTCTTTGGGAAAATGGCCGAGCAATTTGCTTTGCCGACGGTTGGTTTGAATGGAAGAGAGAAGGGGACAAAAAGCAACCTTACTTCATTCACCGCGTAGACAGAAAACCGATCATGATGGCAGCTATTGGAAGTACACCCTTTGAACGTGGTGATGAGCAGGAAGGTTTTTTAATAGTGACTGCAGCTGCAGACAAAGGGCTTGTTGATATACATGATCGGCGCCCTCTGGTCCTTACATATGAAGCAGCACAAGAGTGGCTTCGGCAGGATCATGACGGAAAAGCCGCTGTAGGTATCGCAAATGATGGCGTAGTGCCCGCAGAAGATTTTACCTGGCACGCAGTTTCACGCGCCGTGGGTAATGTTAAGAACCAGGGGCGTGAGCTGATCGAGCCAGT
Organism: Enterobacter sp. K510; assembly: GCF_055804875.1. Classification (NCBI taxonomy): domain Bacteria; kingdom Pseudomonadati; phylum Pseudomonadota; class Gammaproteobacteria; order Enterobacterales; family Enterobacteriaceae; genus Enterobacter; species Enterobacter sp. K510. The sequence goes on from NZ_JBNRLQ010000010.1 coordinate 144,426, forward strand.
CCCCAGCTCAAATTGAAGTAGATAGCCCCTCCAGATGATGCATGCAAACTAATCCCGCGATTTGAACATCTGATGCAATTCATCAAGCATAATCAACACCCGGCGACCACTTTTACGGGGAAACATTCTCCGCATCTCCCGTGTCAGTTGCTTCTTTTCCCATCCGTAAGGGAAAATAATGTGGTTACCTGTTTGAATAGATTTGTCACCAGGACCTGCGTAAGCGTCGTCTGAGTACCGTCTGGTCCCGAATCCAGGATCCTGTAACTTAAGCACCCACTTATTTTGCAGGTGGACACCTCATGCGCGCTAAAGAAAGACTTCCCCGGAAACACTATTCCCCTGAATTCAAAATGGAACTGGTCAGGCTGGCTCTTGAAGAAGAAGGCAGTATTGCCGCACTGGCCCGGAAACATGACGTCAATGATAACCTGCTCTTTAAATGGATAAGGCTCTGGCAGCGTGAAGGGCGGGTCTGTCGGCCCCGAAAAAACTCATCGTCGCTTCCTGCCCTGATACCCGTGCAGCTTCAGGCGGGCTCTTCTCTCCCAACCTTCGAACTACCATCCTGCTCTCCTCCCGCTACCTGCCACATAAAATGTCGGGGAGGAGAAATAACACTGACTCATCCCTCTGCTGAACTCATGAGCACTGTCCTGCGCGAACTGATGCGGGGGCCGGTATGATAAATCTTCCCGCAGGCACAAAAATCTGGCTGGTTGCCGGTATCACCGATATGCGCAACGGCTTCAATGGCCTCGCCGCAAAGGTGCAGACCGCGCTGAAAGATGACCCGATGTCCGGCCACGTCTTCATCTTCCGGGGACGCAGCGGCAGTCAGGTAAAACTGCTCTGGTCCACCGGCGATGGTCTGTGCCTGCTGACAAAGCGACTGGAACGTGGTCGCTTCGCCTGGCCCTCAGCCCGCGATGGCAAAGTGTTCCTGACGCCGGCGCAACTGGCGATGCTGATGGAAGGTATCGACTGGCGACAGCCAAAGCGGTTACTGACATCCCTGACCATGTTGTAGCGCTCTTTATCCTGGTTGTCGCAGAATAAGCCTGGTAAAATACAGGCTTATGAACGATACCTCTTCTGACGACATCCTTCTGCTGAAACAGCGCCTGGCCGAACAGGAAGCGTTGATCCACGCCCTGCAGGAAAAGCTGAGCAACCGGGAACGCGAAATAGACCATCTGCAGGCGCAACTGGATAAGCTGCGCCGGATGAACTTCGGCAGTCGTTCCGAAAAGGTATCCCGCCGTATCGCGCAAATGGAAGCTGACCTGAACCTGCTGCAGCAGGAAAGCGATACGCTGACCGGCCGGGTGGATGACCCGGCAGTGCAGCGCCCGCTGCGTCAGACCCGCACCCGCAAACCGTTCCCTGAGTCACTCCCACGGGATGAGAAGCGGCTGCTGCCGACTGAGCCGTGTTGCCCGGAGTGCGGTGGTTCGCTGAGTTACCTGGGTGAGGATGCCGCCGAACAGCTGGAGCTGATGCGCAGCGCCTTCCGGGTTATCCGGACAGTCCGTGAAAAGCATGCCTGCCGTCGGTGCGATCGCATCGTTCAGGCCCCGGCTCCTTCGCGCCCCATCGAACGGGGGATCGCCGGACCGGGGCTGCTGGCCCGAGTGCTGACCTCAAAGTATGCAGAGCACACACCGCTGTATCGCCAGTCGGAGATCTATGCCCGCCAGGGTGTAGTGTTGAGTCGTTCTGTACTGTCGGGCTGGGTGGATGCGTGTTGTCGTCTGCTGGCACCGCTGGATGAAGCCCTTCAGCACTATGTCCTGACCGACGGCAAACTCCATGCTGACGATACGCCTGTCCCGGTGCTGTTGCCGGGCAATAAGAAGACGAAGACCGGGCGCTTATGGACGTACGTTCGAGACGACCGCAACGCCGGATCAGCGCTGGCCCCCGCAGTGTGGTTCGCTTACAGCCCGGACAGAAAAGGTATCCACCCTCAGACCCATCTTGCAGGCTTCAGTGGCGTACTGCAGGCTGATGCCTACGCCGGGTTCAACGAGCTCTACCGCGACGGCCATATAAAGGAAGCCGCGTGCTGGGCCCATGCCCGCCGAAAAATCCACGATGTTCACGTCCGTACCCCGTCAGTCCTGACGGAGGAGGCGCTGAAACGGATCGGCGAGCTGTATGCCATCGAGTCGGAGATCAGAGGTAAAAGAGCAGAGGAACGGCAGGCAGTCCGGCACCAAAAAGTGCTGCCGCTGCTGGCGTCACTGGAGGGGTGGCTGCGGGAGAAACAGAAAACCCTCTCAAGGCACTCAGAACTGGCGAAGGCGTTCGGGTATGCGCTGAACCAGTGGCCGGCGCTGATCCGCTATGCAGAAGATGGCTGGGTGGAGGTGGATAATAACATTGCCGAAAACGCCCTACGACGGGTCAGTCTGGGGAGAAAAAACTGGCTGTTCTTCGGCTCGGATCATGGTGGTGAGCGCGGTGCGTCACTGTACAGTCTTATCGGGACGTGCAAATTAAACGGCGTGGATCCGGAACGCTATCTGCATTATGTACTTGATGTCATCGCCGACTGGCCTGTGAACCGGGTGGGTGCTCTGCTCCCGTGGCGGGTTACTCTGCCTGCCTGACCAGCTTCACTTCGTCAATACGGTTCTCACTGCACGCTTACGGACCTGCAACTATACGCGCTACTTCATTGTTCAGCCGTTCTCCTCGCCAGCCGAAAGCAGCCAGCCGCTTGCGGATACGCGCAATGGGGAAATTATTATCGGAGTGACGAGGAAAAAGAAGCGTACCGTCCTCATTACGTTTGACGCCAAACATATCCAGCGACTGCCGGATCATTACTGTTTGTGCTGGAAAATATTCACGTAAGCTTTCCATCAGATGCCCTTCTATAGACGCCGTAACGGCAGCGGAACTTAACCGATTAAAATTTACAGTATTTCAATGAGGGGCTTTACTTAGGGTCAGCTTTAAACCTGCCACAGAAGCGAGTTGCGCTAAAGTCGTAATGGTAGGATTGCCCTTTTCAGATAATGCACGGTATATACTTTGCCGGGCTAACCCTGTCTTCTTGGCTGCTTCGCTTATACCGCCTCGCGCTTCTAACACACGGCGTAACGCAATGAGAAATCCGCCTAAACCGCCTTCTTCGTTGATCTCTTCGAGCGCGGTCTTTAGGTAGAGCTCAGCATAATCAGGATCGGCGCGTAACTCTTCAATCATGAGTTTGTCACGGTCTACTGCCGGTTCGATTGCGACCGCCTTGTTGGCGATCTCCTTTTTACTCGCTGCTGTCATTTTTTCGCCCTCGCTTTAAAGTCTTTGAGGTATTCAACTGCTTTATCTAAATCGGCGTCCTGCGTTTTTTTCGTTCCGCCGACGTATAACAGGATGATTTCACCGTCTTCTATCGAGTAGTAAACTCGGTAGCCTGGGCCATAATCAATTCGTAACTCCCAGACGCCATCCCTTTCAAATTTATGATCTCCAAAGTTACCCGCTTCGGCCCGGTCAATTCTGGTGTCTATCTTCGACGCAGCGATACGGTCTTTTTTCTTGAGCTTTGTTAACCAATCACTAAATGGTTTATCGCCATTTGTATCCTGGTAGAACTGAGATTTATACATCCCGTTTCCCCTTACTCCCTGATTCACTCCATTGTCACTTATAAGAGACATAAAATCAAGTGAGTGTAACTTAAAAGAGTCACTTTCTTTTAGCGCTTTGGTCCCGCCTTTTTTTCGTATACGAAAATTTCGTTCTCGAGTAGTGCGGCATGTATCCAGCCAGCTGCAGTCAGCCGATCCAAAGCAGGGGAGAGCTTACACAGCTTTTCAACATAACCTTCATCAGGCAATGACTTCCCGGAACGGACCTGGATAGCTGCAACGCCAGCCCACTCACTTTCAGTTCCGGGAACCCAGCCAGACTTAAGAAGCAGATTCAGCATTGCTTGTGCCGCCCATGCAGGTGACTTTCCTGTACTGGCCCAGTCTGTAAACGTGTTTCCCGGGAGCATACGAGGCTCATTAAGTAACCCGACACAAACAGCCTCATTAACAACCTGCTCAATGGCTAGAGCCGGTGATAACCCGCACCGGATTGACCACTGCTTTGCTATTTGCATGCGGAAACTGGCAGCCAGTTTTGAAAAATCTCGCATGAACTATTCTTCCTCCACTTCAATGCCATCTTCCAGCGTTATACCGTGCCAATCATCGGCCCAGCTGGTGAATCCCGGCGAAAAGAGGGCGGCAAATGCATGCCCCCCCCCCCTCGATAATCACATAAAATCAGGAACCCATTTAATTCCTTCGATCAGTTGCTCAGCGCGCTTAGCTGCATCACCTTTTTTGAAAGCCATAAACTCGTCTTTATTAACGCTGACGCCAGCCTGAGTAAGTTGGTCGATCATTCCTTCTTTCTTGAGACGACTCCATAAGTTTTGAGCTGAAGGTTTCCAGTACTCATGAATATCGAAGTTCATTGCAAATTCGAGTTTTTGAAGATTACTTTTCTTCTTGGGTTCGTACTGAGATACGGAACCGTCCAGCGTAGCAGCGACACAGAAAGCCTGTAGCTCGAGTAACTGGTCTGTTCCTAATGACGTCAACAGTGTGAAATCGTCCTCCCAACCTTTAGGGAGTGATTCGGACCACTTGGCCTTAGCCATTCTAAGCTGTTTAACTGCCTCACCATCTTCGCAACCAGGGGCGGCTTCGATCATCGTGCGAGTTGTTTCCTGAATGGTGAAGCAAGCTGGATTCTGATGATAACCAGCGCTGAAAACTGACAGAGCAAGCTTCTGAACGGTCAGAGCCAATGCAATTTCCGGCTTTTGTAGCAAAGCTGCCTGGACTGCCAAAGTGCGTTCACATGACAGTGATCTGGCCAGCGCAGCTGAAACTTGTGTGACAGGAACGACCGTACCATCAGTGTTTACTTTTACGGCTTTGTTTTCTTTACTGGCTTTATCAACAAGCTTCATCAACCCACGCGTAAAAACAATATCGCCATGATAGCCAATTGAAACAATGACGCCACGCTGTGATTTGTATTCCTGGGTGAACTCGGCCGCATCCAGTATTTCGGTCTTCTGCTGTTCAAGCTCATTACGCTCTTTTGATAAAGGACGAAGGGCTTCCCATTTTTCTTCACCTATGAGTTCTTCGGCCTCTTCCATTGCAAATTTAACATTTTCGAGCTTATCGTAAATAGCATCTAACTGATTCTGCTGTTCTGTAGTAAATGCGTAATCTTCAAGCTGAGGTCGCGGGAACTCATAACGTTTTGAATCATCCCCCCAACTCTCAAGACGCTCCTGACTACCGTACCAGCTCCATCCCTCATTATTAGCGACTTGCTCAGCGAGCACTTGCAATTTATTAAGTGCCAGCTCCTGAACAAGGGACGGATTCAAAATATAACCACCATGACTTTCATGCTGCGTGAAGAGATCATGTTTAATTTCACCACCTGCATCACGGTAAGCATCTATACCAACGACTTTGATATACTTGTTATCGCTAACAGGTTCCTCTTCATTCAAAGCCAGACGGCGCAAGTCCTTCGGACTCTTATCATAAGAACAATTTTCCCATGCTTTTAACTGGAGGTCGTGGTCGTCAGTAATGCTCAAAGCAATTAACTGATTTAATGAAATTTTATTATTCCTCAGTAACTGCATTAACTCAGGAGCCATGTTAGCTAGCTTCATCAACTTCCTGACATAGTAGGCTTTATAGCCAAACTTGGCAGCAATCACTTCTACTGAATCACCATTATTAGCAAGTTCGTTGACGGATACGATCAGGTCTGACAGATGCATATCAACGCGGTCATTGTTTTCGGAGACTGAGACTACAAGCGCATCAGCTTTATCAATGAAATCAACGCGTACAGGATAATCATCGTCAATTGCACCAACACGATGGAGGTAATCAAGAGCCATAAGTCTACGCTGACCTGCGGCGACAAACCAACAGTCCTGCTCAACTTCGTCATCGCTGAACACAATTAAGTTTTGTAAAAGATTACGCGCTGCTATTGATCTCGCAAGACTAATAATACCGCGTTTAAAATTTAACGTATCAACATTATGTTTGCGGGCATTAAGTGATGTCTGACGCAGTTTTTTATATGGTACAGTAGAAGAAACAGTATTGATATTGCTGGTAGTGGAAGCGGTATTATTTAACATGTTAGCTCTCCTTTGAGAATGGCCAGTGCCGGAAGTGAACAACAATGAATCCACAATGGACGTTCATTTGTCATTTCAATAATGATATTATGCCAGGATAAAACATTAAAAACAACCAAATACAGCACAATAATTAATATTTATTTCAATGGAATAACACACTGAATAATTCAGAGCAGTTATATATATTCCTTTATTCAGTCAATAACTAAATCGGGGGACCCTCTGGGTTCCGATTTAGTTGTTTACTGAGATTTTAGAAATAACCTATTTTTTGGGGGTGGTCGCCCACAGGGAGGCCCCCCCATACCAGACGGATTTAATCTTTTATAACTTTGCAATCGGAATTTCGTTCCATCTGGTCGTATAGGCTGGTGACAGCATTTCTCGCTTCATCTGCCACTCTGGGGCAATGCCTCGCCCGGCAAACCAGACTTTGCCTTTCCCAGAATGGTTGATCCCATCCAGAACCTTCATCAGCGCGTCGCTGTGCTCCCGTGGCTGTACCTCATCAAAAAGATTCAACTGGGACACACCACTTGGAGTGAAGTCGTTCAACATCACGCCTGCTTTTGCATAACGACGTCCATCTAGCCAGATACGGCCGAGGGCCTTCACTGCAGCGTTAATAATGTCGCGGGTATCGCGGGTTGGCAGCAGAAGCTTTTCGCTGGCCACATTGCCGTAATACACCTCGTTAACTGCGAAAGGAGAGGTTTTTATAAATACCGATACGTGCCGGCAGAACTGTTTCTCTCCACGCAGCTTTTCGGCCGCGCGTTCGGCGTATTGGCAAATAGCCTGCCGCAGCGATTCGTAGGACGTGATGCGCTCTCCAAATGAGCGACTGCAGACTATCTGCTGCTTTGCGGGCGGTGCCTCTTCAAGAGATATACAGGCCTCACCGTTCAGCTCGCGCACTGTACGCTCCAGCACCACGGTAAAGTTCTTGCGTACAAATGTCGGGTTCATGCGCGCCAGTTCTAGCGCAGTTTTAACGCCATACGTATTCAGTTTTTTTCCGATGCGGCGGCCGACGCCCCAGATTTCCTCCACCGGCTGCAGCGAGAGTAGTTTTTCCGTTCTCCTTGGATTGCCGGGAGTAAGGGCCAGTACGCCACCAAACTGTGGCCACTCTTTCGACGCCCATTGCGCGCTTTTAGCCAGCGTTTTGGTCGGGCCCATCCCTACGCCAATTGTCAGCCCCGTTCCGGAGCGGACGTGCTCGAGCAGCTGCCGGCCAAAATCCTCATAATCGATGCAGCTGTCTATACCGCGGATATCGAGAAACATCTCGTCGATACTGTATTGCTCGACGCGAGGGGCAAGTTCCTCAAGATGTGCCATGACCCGATTGCTCATGCTGGCGTAAAGCTCGTAGTTGCTGGAGAAGGTGATTACGGGCTCTGGGAACTGCATTGCTTTCAGCTGGAACCAAGGAATACCCATCCGAATCCCCAGCTGCTTTGCCTCTTTCGAGCGTGCGATCACGCAGCCATCATTGTTGCTGAGAACGACAATAGGTCTATTTCTCAGGTCCGGTCGGAAAACCTTCTCGCAACTCGCGTAAAAGCTGTTCACGTCGGCCAAAGCAAACATCAGTCTCGCCCCCGGGTTTTGTGGATGAAGGCTGTCACCACCCCAAAAATCTGAAGATGATCAGGATCTGGCCAGAGAGTAGGGTAAGAGGGATTCATCGCCTGCAGTCCCGGTCGGGGTGTTAGTAGCAGTTTTTTTACAGTGAACTCACCGTCGATTTCGGCTATTACGATATCGCCGTGCTGAGGTCGTTCGGCCTTGTCCACGATGAGCAGATCCCCGCTGTGGAGTCCAATGTCTCGCATCGAGTTGCCGATGGCCCGGACAAAGTAAGTGGAGCTGCGTCTCTGTATGCAATACTCATTCAGGTCCAGCTCAGACTCTGTGTAATCAGCTGCCGGCGAAGGGAAACCAGCCTGGCATCTTTCCAGGAAAAGAGGGAGTGTAAGTCTTTCTGGTGTGAATGCCGCTGAATGGATTTGGAGCATAAGCCCTCCTTAGAATACTGTACACATATCCAGTATTATTGGAGTTTTTGGAATTCTTGCAAGGGTAGAATCTGGAACTTTACCTAATCGACTGTTTTTTAACAGCTTAAGCATTACTGAGTGGTGTTGAGGATCGTCGAAGGTGAGGGAAGGGGGACAAAGCACGAGTGGAGGCTGTAGCCATTATAGTCTTGCCGTGAAAGCGGCAAGACTATGAGGTGATGGTGTAAACATGATTTCTTCAATATCAGGTCAAACTCTTCAGGCGATATTTCCGAACGCTTAACACCTCTCTTCAGGCGCTACATTTTGTGGCGTTTACTAGCTATCACCATTTATGGCCCCATACATATGCCAAGCAAAGCTGTAATGAAAGATTATGTTTAGTCGACATAAACTCTGCACATTGATCATCATCGAAAACTGGTAGTCCATCGTTTACTTTAAGAAGGTGAGGGTTTTCATTTCGCTCTTGATCCAAAGTTCTTCTATCGAAAATTCCGCTCGAAGTAATACCGACCAGATCCATATAATGCCACTGTGCGGTTTCTAATTCATCAAGAATCTTTTTAGGGTTTTCAATTTTAGAAAGCAAATTTTCCAGCTCATGTTTTGCCTGTGCTTTTTTCATCATTATTTTCCGTTTAGAGTAAACGCCTCTGCTACCTGACATTTATTTCAGGTGGTGGAGGGGTTGGACAAGAGAAACGCGTCAGGTCTGTTAGTGGGTCAAGTTCCATCCTGGATTGAATAAGGGAAACTTATTTGCACATCACTGACATCGTTATCAAACCATACATCAAAGAAGTCATGCGATTGTTCATAAAAACCATGCTCACGAAAAAACTTTTCGTCGAGTTCTTTTTGTTTTGCGAAAGTATGCTGCATAAAAGTAATGAATTGCACGTTACCCGGATCAACAAAACCCTTCACATATTGTCTTCCTTCTCGCTGAAAAGATTTTTGCCAGTCGTGAGAATCAGTAAAAAGTTGTTCAAGCGTAGCTAAATCGGTTTTACCAGAAAAAAACAGACCAGACAAAGAGCCGTAATTACCTACGTGTAAATCAACAAAACAATCATGAGTAAAATCAATTTTACTGAAATCCATTACAATCACCTATATAATAATCGCCTGATCTGACGAAGGCAGTCGCCTGAACATAGAGCAATCACTATTCAACCGTTCTGATTGAATGGTATGCAGTAACAGGCTTTCCTCTCTGGACAAAAGAAAATCTCCCCAGCTGTATTCCTTCCACACATCATGTGTTTCTTTACCAGGTTTATTTAAGAAGGACTCCATCTTCGGCTGGATTCTTACCGGAGCCAGATTTTCATAGGCGGAATGAACTCGACTTTTCCATTCATCAAAACCACCATTTAACATTATATCTTGTGAAACCATATCAAACTCATCATCTTCAATATAGGTCGTCACTCGATGCTTAATCATCCCCAAGTTTTCTATATCCCACAGATAGTCAGCGGTAAAGGATTTGAGGTGTTTATCAGTATTCAGTAAAAGCCCATTGATAGCCTTTCTGCCTTTTATCATCCCTACCCAAATATTTTTATTAGGGTGTGGCCGGCCAGTCGACAGTGCATCGCCTTCAAGTTTGAAATCCAGTTCAGGAATAGTTATTGATTCAAGGTGACACTTGTTTAACATAAGGTGAAAAAGAGTCGGAACTATATGTATATACATAAACTTTATCGCCTCTCAGGAAAACTAATGGTGACACCCGTTGCATTACTTGTCTGAAAGACATCCATCAAATCATAAGCTATCAACCATTCTTTAAACTGAGAGGTGACATTCTCGCTATCAATGAAAAGAGTTAGGTACTCAAATTCATCTGTTTCAAACAGAGGTTGTAAATCACGCCCATTGACAATAGCGTAAGCTGTTAGCCACTGAATATCATTCATATCTGTTATTTTCTTTACAGCAAGTGACTCAGAACATGGCAACGCCGTAAATTCAGAAAATGTTAACTTACCACCACTATTGAATCGTTCTCTAAGTACGGCGCTTTCTGCTGTGACAACGTTTAATTCAACTTCAAGAAGGATATGATCATCAAGCAAACAGTTATTAAGGGCATGTTTCTCTTTATCAGTTAACATAGTTTAAAATTCCAATTTTCTTATTAAACGTGACACTACCTTAAATTTATTTAAGGCAGTGGAGGGGGTGGACAAGCAAAGCGCGTCAGTTGTTTTTAATTCGCCATTCCCACGGAGGAAGAGGATCACTGTCAGCCCACAGGCCGCGCTTTTGTTCCTGCGCTTCTTTTTGCAGGTCTGGAAGTGATTTATCTGTGTTGTACTTGTCGTAAACCCATGCAGCACCATAAATCACCATAGTGCGATTAACATTGATAAACTTTGTTTCAACCATACCCAGAACCCGCCCGTAACGATCGGTATTTTGATACGTCACCTTAACGGGATTTCCTGCAACAAGTGTCTTAAGTTGATTCGTTGACCAGCGACCAAAAGGCTGCTTCTTTTCAGGTGCATCAATATTCAATAACCTCACTCTGACAGGATTCTGCTCGCGTAAGACTTCGATTGTGTCCCCGTCAAGCACCCGGACCACACTCCCCTCAAATTGAGTCGCACTTGATACGTGGGGATATATATAGAGAAGTGAAACAAACAATAAAAATAGTTTCATTTGAAATTATCAACCTTCACCGGTTAAAACGAGATAGCGCGCGTACACCTTTTTAGCATATTTAAGTCTGAACGGTGCATTAGCGCCTTTAAATCCCGCGTTATAAGCGCCTACAGATTCCCAGTTCACACCGTTAGATGCTATGTTCTTTGCAAGAATCCACGCTCCTACATATATATTTTGACACGGGTTATCCATTAAATCATTGCGTGTGATACCCATAACAGACAAAGTTGGAAACCAGGACGAATTTATTTGCATTAATCCCACATCTTCACTAACAACCTTTCCTCCACGTTTATTTAAACCAATAGCCCTGGGATTCATACTGCTCTCTACTTCAGCAATCGCTATAAGTAATCTGTGATCTATCTGAAAGCGTTCCGATGCCTTAACAAAGCAATGATGGAATCCTCCAGATGCAGGAGGACTATTAGCAGCAAAACTTAAAAAGGAAATGAAACAAAGACCAATCAAAGAAAACCTAATAGTGAACATACGTTAAACCCTGTAAAAGTGAAGTAAGCAACAGTCACAAGGGGTATCTGCTTAACCCATTGCATGAAAAACAACATAAAGAAGAGCGTAATTAACATTATTACCGCTGCGTATTCAGGCGAAAGCAATAATCCTATAGAAGGAAACACATAATAATCACCTGAAGCTATCCATGTTTCTTTTTTCACTATATAGCCATACAAACTTAAGATAACAACTGGTGCCATATAAAAAGCCATAGCAATTAATGAGGTAAATACATCTTTAGTGTGTAGCGAGTATACCGAAACAATGACTAAAAGATAAATGATTAAATCAGGAATCCATCGCTTACAAACATCAGTGTAAGCTGCTATTGCAAGGAGTCCAGAAAATATAAGGAGAATAATATCAGATGAAAGATAAAAGACTAAACCGACGATCGAGAATAAACCTAATGCAAAAATAGGAAAACTTGTAATTTCTTCTTTGTCATTTTGCAACTCAGTGCAACTCTCTATCGCTTTTCGTTTTGCTCTTGTATAGGAGAAAGGAAAGCAAACACAAACAACAAAGGAAGTTAGCGGTATCAATAATAAATAATGAATCATGTTTCATCTCACATAAACAATATATCCTGAAGGTATAAAAGCTGGTTTTGGAAGAGTACCAGCATTAGTCTTTATGGATGTCCCGTCACTCACACCCAGGAGCGCACTATTATCAGTAGCTTTCTTTAGCTCAGATAAAACACCACCTTCAGATGGCATGAATACGTATCCATATCCATTATTAATATACATTCTGATATCGCCATTGACTGGTGTCCAGGCTGGCAAACTAACTTTAACTGTTACATCCCCATTTCCAGTACTATTGGATGAATAGTAGCTGTCGAATGCTTCCGTATAGACTAAAAAGGATTTTGCAGCATTCGCTCGCAGTGACTCATTAAAACTTTCATTTGAAGTATTTGAATTTTGATAAAAAGAAACCAGTAACACCATAAAAGCCACGACTAGCATTGCTTTCATTTCGTCCTCTCTTTCACATTAAAGGATTAATTAGAACTACACTTTCATCAATTCGCCCCAGCTGGCCAGGGCCCGGTATCCTCCTTCCTGACTGCGCTGCAAGAGCTAAAATTTTCAACAATGACATTGATGCGTTTGAAATTGCCTCTTGTTTACTTTGCCCATGAGCCACAACTTCGTCAAAATCAATAAAGGAGACCTTATACCCCTCTGATATGCTAATTACTTGCGCGGGGTAGGGTACAAAATAAGACGCAATTCTATTAACTCTTTTACCTTTGGCGTCAATTTTTTTCACCAACTGATAAGCCTGTAGATGGGTATAGCGTTTAAGCATAGCAAGTGATTTATGACCGGTAATTGATGCCAATTCAAGTAGATTTAATGTTCCGAGCTCAGCAAGTCGGCTGATAGCTTCGTGACGTAAATCATGAAACCTTAAGTCTACAATTCCAAGTTCCTTTATGCGCTTCCTCCATTTTGATTTTAATGAATTTGAAGTGAATTTAAAGACACGACCTCTGGCTTGAGGTTCTAGAGTTAGTAAAAGCTCTCGAGCTTTCTTCGAAAGAGGCACATCCCTCCATGTACCATTTTTGGTTTCAGGCAGATGAGCGGTACCAACGCTTAGATTTATATTTTTCCAATCCAGACTAAGGATCTCACCTTGCCTCATAGCGGATTCAATCGCGATATGAAAAATAACATAAAGTTCATAATCATATGTTTCAAAATCATTTGATATTATTTTTTCTTCTTTCTTTGACAATCTTCTTTCACGGCCTTTCCCAATTTTTGGTTTTCTTACAGCAAGGACAGGATTGTTATTACAGTATCCCCATTCAACCTGAGCTAATTTAAATACAGAGGACAATAAAGCAAGCTCTAACCGAACTGTATTGGGTGATATTTGCCTCTTCATTTTTTCATTGAATGTTGCCAATCTCTCATCGCGATAATGAGATATATCGACCGAAGTTATTTCACACATCTTTTTACTTGCCAACTCATATTTTTTTATGACATTAGCCCTATATAGCTCCTGCATCCATCCCTTCTTTTCGCAAGACACTATATTGATGTATTTATCCAGCACCCTACTAAGAGTAATCGCTCCTTTTTTAGACATTTCCCAAATTTTCCTAAAAAAAGGAGGCACTTTATAGCTGTTTACAAAATTGTCAATCCGGTGTCTGGATAGGTTCGGCAAAAATCAAAATGAACACTGTTTTGGGAGAGACAACATGCGCCAATTCAACGGCAGTGTTTGCCTATTGTCCTGCTGGTCAAACGGCGATTGGTGGCTCCTATGCCCTCCGTGGATGGTCAAAAGGATCTAATCATAACTCGCCTGACTCAATGGCTTTAGATCCTGCTCAGAACCGTTTTTACCTTACAACACCGAACAACTCTCAAGGTCAAGCTTGCTTTCAAGCGATAGTAAACTGCGCTATAGAATAAAATTGTCAATCCGGTGTGTGGAGCGCGGCAGCAGGAAAGCCAAAGTTATCGACTTTTACTCTTACACACTATGGTAGTTCCTTTAACTACAGCAACGTTGGTATTCATGATTTTTGCACCTCACAGTATGGCAACGAGAACGACCGGGATGATTCATGGAGAGGCGTTCAGTTGCTAGGTGATGGCAGTTGGCAGATCGCGGTCAAAGACGGCTCAGAGACAATCATGTGCTTAGATTGGTAGATAACAAGCCTTGCTCGTATGTCGGCTGCAAGGCCTGTTTTATCAATCCAAACAGCTCACCCAGCAGGTTTGGGTACTTGAACCGTTGTAACCTACCATATCTAAAAACCAGTCATTTCCTGATGGCCTGATCTTACATGTTCCGTTATCTCCGGCGCTCATCAGGCCTGATACTGAATCGCCACGGGTTTAACAGACACCTCAGAGTCATTTAAGATGGCTTAAAGAGAGGTGCCCATGAGCGGTAAGCGTTATCCCGAAGAGTTTAAAACTGAAGCAGTCAAACAGGTTGTTGATCGCGGTTATTCTGTTGCCAGCGTTGCAACACGTCTCGATATCACCACCCACAGCCTTTACGCCTGGATAAAGAAGTACGGTCCGGATTCTTCCGCTAATAAAGAACAGTCAGATGCTCAGGCCGAGATCCGCCGTCTCCAGAAAGAGCTGAAGCGGGTTACCGACGAACGGGACATATTAAAAAAAGCCGCGGCGTACTTCGCAAAGCTGTCCGACTGAGGTACGCCTTTATCCGTGACAACACCTGTTGCTGGCCTGTTCGCCTGCTCTGTCGGGTGCTGGATGTTCATCCCAGTGGTTTTTACGCCTGGCTTCAGCAGCCGCATTCACAACGCCATCAGGCAGACCTGAGACTGACAGGACAGATTAAACAGTTCTGGCTGGAATCGGGATGCGTCTATGGTTATCGCAAAATCCATCTGGATCTGCGGGACAGCGGGCAACAGTGCGGAGTGAACAGAGTCTGGCGACTGATGAAACGTGTCGGGATAAAGGCTCAGGTCGGATACCGGAGCCCGAGGGCACGTAAAGGCGAGGCCAGTATCGTGTCGCCCAACAGGCTCCAGCGACAGTTCAATCCGGATGCTCCGGATGAGCGTTGGGTAACGGACATAACCTACATCAGGACCCACGAAGGCTGGCTGTATCTTGCCGTGGTTGTTGATCTGTTCTCACGCAAAATTATCGGCTGGTCCATGCAATCCCGGATGACAAAGGACATTGTCCTGAACGCACTGCTGATGGCTGTATGGCGGCGTAATCCCCAAAAACAGGTGCTGGTTCATTCGGATCAGGGCAGTCAGTACACAAGCCATGAGTGGCAGTCGTTCCTGAAATCACACGGCCTGGAGGGCAGCATGAGCCGTCGCGGTAACTGCCATGATAATGCGGTTGCAGAAAGCTTTTTCCAGTTGTTGCAACGCGAACGGATAAAGAAAAAGATCTACGGAACGCGGGAAGAAGCCCGCAGCGATATTTTTGATTACATCGAAATGTTTTATAACAGTAAACGTCGGCATGGTTCCAGCGATCAGATGTCACCTACAGAATATGAAAACCAGTATTATCAACGGCTCGTAAGTGTCTAGATTATCCGTGGCGATTCATATTGCCTGAAAACACAACCCGCTACGGTGAGACTTACCCGAAATCTGATTTATTCAACAAAGCCGCTTTCTGTTTGTCTTCTGCGAAATTACCTGAACCGCCTCTATGCTGAGTCATAATATTTCCTCTTCATGAGTAATCATTAACATGATACATCAGTCATCATGTGCGAGTTGCGTTATTAATCGTAGGTCATAATAAATTACACGCAAGCGCATCGGTATAAAGTGAGCCATGTTAAAAATTCATGCTATGTTTAAAATGATCTTATCTTGCGTGGAAAAAATAAGCGCAACGAGATTTAAAACCAGCATGATTATTATTAATCGATTCAATCCAGAGGTGTAATTATGAGAGCAATCATTTATAACGGCCCGTTTAACGTAACGGTAAAAAATGTTCCTGACGCAAAAATTGAGCGCCCCGGTGACGCGCTTATCCGCATCACTACCACGAATATCTGTGGTTCGGATCTGCACATGTACGAAGGCCGCACCAGTTTTGAAGAAGGGCGCATTTTCGGCCATGAAAACATGGGAGAGGTCGTTGAAGTCGGCAAAGGCGTTGAGCGGGTCAAGGTGGGAGACCGCGTCTGTATGCCGTTTAACGTCGGCTGCGGCTTCTGTGAAAATTGCGAAAAAGGCCTGACCGGTTTTTGCCTGACGGCTAATCCGGGAAGCGTTGGCGCCGCCTATGGTTTTGCTGAAATGGGCCCCTGGGACGGCGGGCAGGCAGAACTGCTGCGGGTCCCCTTTGCCGATTTCAATTGTCTGGTGCTGCCGGAGGATGCCTCAGAAAAAGAGGAAGATTATGTGATGCTCTCGGACATCTTTCCGACAGGCTGGCACGCGACCGAACTGGCGGGATTGCGAGCGGGCGAAAGCGTCGCTATTTATGGGGCGGGTCCGGTTGGGTTGATGGCGGCTCACTCAGCGCTGATAAAAGGCGCATCGCAGGTGTTTGTTGTGGATACCCACAGTGACCGTCTTGCCCTCGCCGAGCAACTTGGTGCAACACCCGTTCATGCTGCCGGAGATGAGGCCGTACAGAAAATACTGGATCTGACCGACGGCAGGGGCACCGACTGCGGGTGTGAATGCGTGGGATACCAGTGCTGTAATAAGCATGGTCATGAAGATAACAGTGCAACCATGAACAGCCTTGTCGCGTCAACTAAAGCCACGGGCGGAATCGGCGTGGTTGGCGTATTTGTCCCGCAGGATCCTTCTGCTGCAACCGATCTGGCTAAAGAAGGCAAGATGCCTTTCGATTTTGGCAGTTTCTGGTTCAAGGGCCAGTCAATCCGCACCGGACAGGCAAACGTGAAGGCCTACAACCGACAGCTTGCACGACTGATTCACCACGGCAAAGCCAGCCCTGGCCAGATTATTTCGCATCGTCTGAGCCTGGACGAAGCGCCTGAGGGCTATAAAAATTTCGACAGCCGTACCCCCGGCTGGACGAAAGTGGTCCTCAAACCCTGAAGGCGTGGACAGCCCTTACAGAAAGCCTTGTGCCGATTGCTCAGGGCTTAACCGGTTGGCTCACCCACGTTTAGTCTTTTTCATAGGCTGGGCTCCTCAACGCTGCTTCGCTTGAACATCAACCCATGACTGCCAGGCTTAAACATCTTGACCCAGACCGGGTTGGCCCGGACAACGGTGAACTGCCGCTGCACGCGATTAGGAGCAACGACTGAAGGCCTGCCAGCGATACGACGTGGCGCTTTATAGCCGCGCACAGCTTTAATCCGGTTCAGTTGCATGATCCGACCCACCCGGTTTTTACCACAGGTTTCCCCGATTTCGTTCAGATCGTCATGAACCCGCCGGTAACCGTATACGCCTCCGCTCAGGGAATATGAGTCGCGGATAAGCATCAGCAGGCGCTGCTTATCTTTATCACGCGCCGAGACAGGGTTATGCAGCCACGCATAGAACCCGGCCCGGGCGACATTCAGTACCCGACACATCGTCATCACACCCCATACAATTCGGTGTTCATTGATAAAGCGGTACTTCAGTCGGGCTCCCTTGCAAAGTACCGCGCGGCCTTTTTCAGGATATCCCGTTCTTCTTCGGTGCGTTTTAGCTGCGCCCGGAGTTTCAGGATCTCGCTTTTAGCTTCCAGTAAATCCCGGGCATGCTGCTCGCTGTTATCAGGTTTGATAGCCCGTAGCCACTTGTAGAGGCTGTGTGCAGAGACGCCCAGACAGTCAGATACTTCGGCGACGGAATAACCGCGTTCCGTTATCTGACGGACGGCTTCTTCCTTAAATTCAGGTGTAAATCGTGGTGTGCCCATACGCTCCTCCTATACTCAAACTATAGGGCAGGATCGTCTCCCGGGGCGGGGTCAGTCCAGATCGGGCCGGCCGGGTTATTGTGGGCGCTGACCTCGCGCTCCCCCGACACCCGGACATCTTTGTGATTGGTGATACAGCCGCTGTGACCGGTCAGGACGGTAAGGTGATCCCCGGCATTGCGCCGGCCGCCAAACAGGAAGGTCAGTACGTGGCGAAACTGATTAGATCCCGTTTAAACAATGACAACGCTGCCATCAAACCTTTCCGATACCGGCATCAGGGTAACTTGGCCACCATCGGTCGCGGGCTGGCAGTGGTCGATATGGGACGGTTCAAACTCCGGGGAGCACTGGCGTGGTGGTTCGGGAAGATTATTCATCTGTATTTTTTAATTGGTACCCGAAACCGCCTGAGTGTCTCCATCAGCTGGGTCTGGAACCACAGCGTCGCGTACCGGGGAGCCCGCATTATCACGGGAGCCAAATCTCCGGTCCCGGGTACGCCGCCAGCCAGTTCTCATACAGAAGGCGGATCCGCAGGGTACCGCTGAAACTTCAGCGGTGTCCCACATGGTACCACCGGGCCCAGCTTCAGCAATCTGTTTCCGGTCACACAAACGCTTTTTTCGACGGGCTTTCTGATCGAGCGGTCCGGCACACCAGATACCGTCACAAGAGGTGGCCTTATTAAGAGCGGACACACCTAACACAGGAAATTCTATGGCAAAGAAACTTTTCGGTTATCATCCCATCCTTACTGACGACAGCAATTCAGTTGTGATTCGCGGTGCTCGCGAGAACAACCTTAAAGACGTGGATGTTTCCATTCCGCGCAACGCATTGGTTGTTTTTTCGGGTGTGTCAGGCTCGGGTAAGTCTTCACTGGCCTTTGGCACCATTTATGCTGAGGCGCAACGGCGCTACTTTGAATCGGTTGCCCCTTACGCTCGTCGCCTCATTGATCAGGTCGGGGTTCCGGATGTGGATGCCATTGACGGACTGCCGCCAGCCGTTGCGCTTCAGCAACAACGCGGTGCCAGTAACGCGCGCTCCTCTGTCGGCAGCGTGACCACCTTATCCAGTCTGGTGCGAATGATGTACTCACGGGCGGGCGCTTATCCTGCCGGACAACCGATGCTGTATGCCGAGGATTTTTCTCCCAACACGCCGCAGGGGGCATGCCCTTCTTGCCATGGTCTGGGCCATATCTATGAGGTAACTGAAACACTGATGGTGCCCGATCCCTCACTTAGTATCCGTGAAAGGGCTATTGCTTCCTGGCCCCCGGCCTGGCACGGACAGAATCTGCGGGATATTCTGGTGACGCTGGGGTATGACATCGACACTCCCTGGAAAAATCTGCCAGCGGAAGACCGTCAGTGGATCCTTTTTACCGAAGACACCCCCACGGTACCGGTTTTCCCGGGACTGAGTCCGGAAGATACGCGCGAAGCCGTCAGGAAAAAAATGACGCCGGGTTATATGGGGACCTTCACCGGGGCACGTCGTTATGTGCTACATACCTTCGCCAGCACGCAAAGCGCGTTGATGAGAAAACGAGTCTCCCGTTTTATGGAAGGCAAGCTGTGTCCGGTCTGTCACGGGAAAAGACTGAAGTCAGAATCATTGTCCGTCACCTTTGCCGGTGTGGACATTGGTGAATTTATGCAGATGCCCTTAGACCAGCTGGCGGAATTGCTCCTTCCAATCTCCCGGGGGGATTTCAGTGCCAACCACGCCGGCGCAGATGCCGACAGGGATATCACCCGTCGGGATCGGACAGAGCGTGCTGCATCCGGAAAAGCGGTCCATTCCGTGACACCCGATGTCCGCCGGACATCGGCGTTATCGGAAGAGAAACGACTGGCGGCACAACGGCTGACCGGTGGTGTCATGGCCCGGTTGTATCAGTTGCAGAAGCTGGGGCTGGGTTATCTTACGCTGGACAGAGCAACCCCAACTCTATCTGCCGGAGAGCTTCAGCGACTGCGTCTTGCCACGCAACTCAGTTCGATGCTGTTTGGTGTGGTCTATGTTCTTGATGAACCGTCTGCGGGTCTGCACCCCTCAGACAGTAAAGCGCTTTACGATGCGCTTGAGAACCTTCGTGATGCCGGCAACTCGGTGTTTGTCGTTGAACATGATCTTAACCTGATGCGACGGGCGCAATGGCTTGTTGATGTGGGACCGTCGGCTGGTGAACAGGGAGGACATGTTCTCTACAGTGGAATTCCTGAAGATCTGAAAGCCGTCACCCAATCTCGTACCGCGCGTTATTTATTTGATGAAGTCCGGCCACCACAATCTTTTGCCCGTATCCCATCCGGGTGGCTGAAACTGCAGGGGATCCATCGCCACAATCTTAAGTGGATCGATGTTGATATTCCTCTGGGTGTGCTGACAGCCGTGACGGGAGTCTCTGGCTCCGGTAAATCCAGTCTGATTGCCCAGGCCTTACCGGAACTGGTGCTTTCTTCACTTGGCGGTGAGCCAGAAGACGTGCTTTCCGAAGCCAGCGACGCTGAGGGGCCATCCGTAACGGAGAAAACGTACGGTACCCTGACCGGTGATACCGGACTGGTAAAGCGTCTGGTTCAGGTTGACCAGAAACCGATAGGCAGGACCCCCCGTTCAAACCTGGCGACATATACCGGGTTGTTTGATCCTGTTCGTAAGCTCTTTGCCGGAACGACTGACGCCAAACTCCATCATTACGATGCGGGTCAATTCTCTTTCAATGTGGCAAAAGGCCGCTGTGCAACCTGTGAAGGTGAAGGATTCGTCAGCGTGGAGCTGTTGTTTATGCCGAGCGTGTATGCACCGTGCCCGACCTGCCATGGCGCGCGGTATAACCGGGATACTCTCAGGATCTGCTGGCAGGACAAAAATATCGCGGAGGTCCTGCATATGACGGTGGATGAAGCCAGTCAGTTCTTTGCGAATGAAGAACCAGTGGCTCGTCCCCTCCGTCTGCTGAGTGAAATTGGTCTGGGCTACCTGCGTCTGGGACAACCAGCAACCGAGTTATCCGGAGGGGAGGCGCAAAGGATCAAGCTGGCAACCGAACTACAACGTAGCCAACGTGGCCACACGTTGTATATCCTAGATGAACCGACAACCGGCCTGCATGCTTCAGACGCCGACCGCCTCCTTGTGCAGCTGCAGCGGCTTGTTGATGCAGAAAATACGGTGATAATGATTGAACACGATATGCGGGCGGTTACTCAGGCAGACCAGGTTATCGACATCGGTCCTGGAGCGGGACATGAGGGAGGACGCCTGGTTGCCGCAGGAACTCCCGAACAGGTATCGCAGGTCAAAGAAAGCCGTACCGCACAGTATATTGCCAGGGAACTCTCACGGAACGGTTAAAAAGGGCTGTGTCGTCATTGCGTCAATGGCGGCACATTCCCGGCGTGTTCTGTATCAGTAATCTCCCGCAGGTATATTATATTTATTGTGATACTTGGACTAACGAGAAATTTGTCAGTAATGGATAACAAAATAGTGTGCCGGGATCATGATTTTCATACGGCGCTTATTAACACTGTTGTGAACAGGTAAAAGATAATCTGATGAGAATATTCACCATTGGCTTCACACAATCTTCTGCGGAACACTTTTTTACCCGACTAAAAAACTCAGGAGCGAAACGTATTATGGATGTTCGCCTCACTAATCGCTCTCAGCTGGCTGGTTTCGCAAAACGGGACGATCTGAAATACTTCGCCCGTACATTGTGTGGAATGGATTATGAACACTAGCCTGATCTTGCCCCGACACGGGAAATGTTTGAGCAGTATAAATTAAACAATGGATGCTGCGACACCTATGCGGCTGATTTTATCAATTTGATAACACAAAGACAGATTGAACATCTCATCAAAAAGCAATTTTCTGATGCATGTTTACTATGCAGTGAACATAAGCCTCATCACTGCTACAGAAGACTTGTTGCAGAATATCTGGCAGGAAAATGGTCTGATGTCAGTATCATCCATTTATAGTAATGCTCGCACTTACGTATCTGTTTTTTTTTAACTATTTGGGGTTCAATAAAAAGAAGTGACCCGCCGGCGCGCTCAGGTCTACCGTGTCGCCTTCACTGACGACATTATGGAGGGTTGATGAGACATAACTATAACTAGGATCCTGTCCTTCCGCATGCGTATCTTCGCGTTTCACGGAAATATACAGGTAACCGGCCCCGGGCATGCCGGATAAGCTATAGCCCAGTTCAGGGACAAAGACACGGAGCGCCACGTACTGTTCCGATCGGTAATCAGGCAGGGCCTGTCCGGCTTCGACCGTCAGATAAAAAGACGTGAACTCCTCGCTTTCTTTTATTTTTTTGCTGACGTTAAAAGCGCGTCAGCCCAGCCAGCGGCCGGGCGTGGTACGGCGCTCATCATAAAGCCTTTTCTCGGATCCGATAAATATGTTGTCCAGATGCTGGTACGCGACAAATAGGCACCGATGAGTGAGTTATTCATCGGGACGGAAAGCACTTTGCTAATGGAATGGAGTAAATTGTCACCGACAATACTGTAGTTCGCGGCCTTAATATTCAGGCTCACATGTTTGTGGCAAATCAGCTCAATGACCGGAGCCAGAGTAACGCGCCACTGCCCATATTAAAGTCTTCCTGTAAATCAGGATTATTCCGTAACATCCTTTTATATAAGTAATCCCTTAACGCAATGCCATTTTCCTTCAGTACCGGTGACCTGCCCCCAGGATTAGATACAACCTTCAGTTAGTAATGTCGGTTGGTTTTTCTTCGTATTTCCCGTTTCGCCAGTCCGCTGCAAATTCAGCCGGAGTCTGGTAGTTCGGCGATGAATGTGGACGACACTCGTTATAATCCTGCCGCCAGTCATTAATCGTTTTCCTGGCGTGAACTATATCGCTGAACCAGTGCTCATTGAGGCACTCATCCCTGAATCGTCCGTTAAAACTTTCAATAAATCCGTTCTGTGTTGGCTTGCCCGGCTGGATAAGCCGCAGCTCCACCCCATGCTCATAAGCCCACTGGTCAAGTGCTCTGCAGGTAAACTCCGGCCCCTGGTCCGTTCTTATCGTCGCCGGATAGCCGCGAAACAGTGCAATGCTGTCCAGAATTCGCGTGACCTGAACGCCTGAAATCCCGAATGCGGCGGTAATCGTCAGACACTCCTTCGTGAAGTCGTCCACGCAGGTCAGGCACTTGATCCTGCGACCGGTGGCCAGCGCGTCCATGACAAAATCCATCGACCAGGTCAGGTTGGGCGCCTCCGGGCGGAGCAGCGGCAGACGTTCTGTTGCCAGCCCTTTACGACGTCGTCTGCGTTTTACGCCCAGCCCGTTAAGGTGGTAAAGGCGGTACACGCGCTTGTGATTAACATGAAGGCCTTCACGGCGCAGTAACTGCCAGATGCGTCGGTAGCCAAAACGCCTGCGCTCCAGTGCCAGCTCAGTGATACGCCCTGATAAATGCGCATCAGCAGCCGGTCGCTGAGCCTCATAGCGGCAGGTCGACAGGGACAAACCTGTAAGCCTGCAGGCACGACGTTGCGACAGACCGGTCGCATCACACATCAACACCACAGCTTCCCGCTTCTGGTCTGTCGTCAGTACTTTCGCCCCAGAGCCACCTGAAGCGCCTCCTTATCCAGCATGGCTTCAGCGAGCAGCTTCTTGAGGCGGGCGTTCTCTTCCTCAAGCGACTTCAGGCGCTTAACCTCGGGCACCTCCATACCGCCATACTTCTTACGCCAGGTGTAAAAGGTGGCGTCGGAAATGGCGTGCTTGCGGCAGAGCTCACGGGCAGAAACCCCGGCTTCGGCCTCTCGGAGAATACTGATGATCTGTTCTTCGGAAAAACGCTTCTTCATGGGGATGTCCTCATGTGGCTTATGAAGACATTACTAACATCGCGGTGTATTAATCAACGGGGAGCAGGTCAGCAGGTCACTATTACTAACCTATATCTCTATTACCCTACTTATTAAAATGTACCTTTGAAAAAGTAAAGCTTACGTTGTACGCTTGTCGGCATCATCTGGACGAGTTTTTCACACAGCGCGTCAGGGACTCTTTACGACGGAAAAGGCATACATGCAGCAAGATGACGGCCACAGTCTGATACCCCTGGTGTCGGGACATTCATTTTCCGGTGAAAGCCGTACCGGGCTGATCACCAGTGACAACGTCACTCCAGTGAATCCGGCTCAGGCGTACCTTTTGTCGCTTAATTCGCTGCGCAGCCGGCAGACCATGGCTTCCTTCCTGGATATTGTGGCCCGTATGCTCGGTGCCAGCTCACTGACGGACTGCAGCTGGGGATCGCTGCGCCGGCACCATATCATCGGTCTGCTGGAACTGCTGCGTGACGCTGGCCGGGCCGTGGCCACAGTTAACACGTACCTTTCGGCATTAAAGGGGGTTGCACGGGAAGCCTGGATGCTCAGGCTGATGGATGTGGAAAGTTACCAGCATATTCTCGCTGTTCGTCAGGTTCGCGGGAGTGTACTGCCGCGTGGCCGGGCCCTGAGACGGGAGGAGATCCGGGCGCTTTTTGATGTCTGCGCCAGTGACAGGGGCAGCGCAGGTCTGCGTGACGCCGCCCTGCTGGGCATCATTCTCGGTTGCGGTCTGCGCCGCTCGGAAGCCGTAGCCCTGAGCTATGAGGATCTGCTGCCTGCGGAGCGTGCCATGAGGGTACTCGGGAAAGGTAATAAGGAACGGCTGGCTTATGTACCGGAAGGGGCCTGGCAGCGACTCTATCTCTGGACAGACCAGGTACGTGGCGAATCACCCGGTGCGCTTTTCACCCGGATACGGCGGCATGACGATGTGACGAGCGATCGCCTGACTGACCAGGCGGTATATCATATCCTTCAGGTGCGTCAGCATCAGGCAGGCATTGATAAGTGCGCGCCGCATGACCTGAGAAGGACTTTTGCCACTGCCATGCTGGAAAATGGGGAGGATCTGATCACGGTCAAGGACGCGATGGGTCATGCCAGCGTAACCACAACCCAGAAATATGACCGGCGGGGAGAGGAGCGTCTGCGCAGGGCGCGTGACAAATTAAATCTGGATCAGCTGTAAATGCAGCTGATAATGAGGTCATTATAGAAAAAGCCGCCCGAAGGCGGCTGGTCATTATTTGCGCGGTTTACCCGCATCCGAGCGTTTCTCTCGAACTCTTCCATCATTGTTACGATCGCGGGGCTGTGTGCCTCCGCCTGGTTTAGGAACGACTACGCCAGGATTGAGTGGTCTTCTGTCCGCCATGCTTCCAATTCCTAACTGAATGGCAAAAGTGCCAATTCTTTTGATACGCCTGGTATCGTAATTTTTCAATGTGCCTGTAAAGGTAAGTTGCGCGCCATCAACTAAATTCCGCTTTTCACTCATAGCCAACATCTTGTTTTGTGAATCTGTCCATATAGTGTCAAGAATGAACGCTATTGTCTGGCTTTTGCAATTGCAGCCTGCAGCTGCGCCGCTGTTGCCATGCCGGGGAATACCGTAATGCGGTCAGGCGTCGCATTTTTTACCGGCATGACGATGATGCCGGGCGTTCCGGTCAGGTCCAGTGCCTGAGCCAGCGCATCTGTCCTGACCAGAACATCATGATGATCACCTGCGGATTGCACCTTCACCCCCGCAGACGCTGTAACGGCAGTAATATCCGCAGCCGTCAGCTTCCCTTCATTGTGACCGGTGCGGTACAGCCCGTTGTGATAGACCATGTAGGCTTTGCTGCCGTGCTCTTTCCATATGCTGATCCCCTGCAACGCAGCATTTTCTGATGCCGGCCATTTCTGAGCAAAGATGGGCCATTCCTTAAATATAAAACGCACATCCGGGCTGGCCCCCATAATCTGCTCTATCACCGGTGCCTGCTGCGTGCAGATGATGCACTGGTAATCAAAGAACTCAACGACCGCAACAGCTGCGTCGTCAGGCCCCGTTGAAGGTGTATCCGGATCGTTAAGCAGTTCGCCCTGGTGTTCCATAACCTTGATGGCGAAGCGCAGCTGCGCGCGGGCATGCTGTTGCTGCTGAAGCTTCTGGCTGACCTGCACCAGTATTTCCGGGTGAGCCAGCAGGTACTCGCCTGCGATCTGTCCTATCCGGGCTTCCTGTTCTGCTGTGAACGGAGCCGGCGGGGTCGCAGACAGCGTGTTTTCCGAAAATAAAATGCATGTTGTAACTAGTAAGGACAGAACTTTGTGCCTTAAAACCATGTGGATATTCTCCTGTTAACGTTCTTTCTGGATCGTGCGGGTATGGGCGTATTCTTCATGCTCGATAGCACGGCCCCGTTCACCTTCGACAGGCTGGCGTACCATATCCCGTTCGGCGGCCGCCAGGTCATTCACCACCTTCGAGGCACTGGCACGTTCAGCAGCTGCCCGTTCCGGTGCCGTGCCGTTCTCGCCGCGCGTCATCCCGGCAGGGATCCGCGCCTCCGTGCCGCCGGTCAGGTCATGTGCGAGTTTGCGCAGCGTGCTGCTGTCCGGCGTGAACAGCGGATTTGTGTCCGCCTGCGGCAGGTCTGCCGGCAGGATAATGCTTTCTTCGGCGGGCAGCGTGACAGACTCTGGTTTATAAACGGCATGCTGCAGCTTCTCTGGGTCCACAACCGCGCCGGCTCTTTCCTGTTCCGCCGCCCTGCGCAGCGCCTCTGCGGCCCGAAGCACAGACAGCTGATCCGCCTCACGCTGCGGATTGTCCCGTGTGACGGGCAGCGTGATGTCCGTTGAGAGGCCTGACACCGCTCTGATGCGGGCTGCATCCTCCTCCTGATGTACCCCCCGGCTGACTTTCATCAGGTGCGCAGAGGGTTTTTCCTCACCGGTCTGCCACACCACCCCGTCTTTCGGATGCTCACGCACGGCCATCAGGGCGTCGCTGAGATGCCTGACAACATGGGTGTTACCGGTCTGACTGCGCTGGAGTACGGCCGCGCTGGCACCTTCCGTGGCCACCATGCGTATATCACCCTGGGTCATCCGCCCTTCAGGGCTGGCAACCAGAGAGATCAGGGCCAGTCCGGCCCCTTTGCCATTGTTGTCATAAAGCGGTAATGCCAGCGCCGGCTCCGGAAAACGCCGGGTGGCCGGGATGATTCTGGCCGTCAGGCTGTGTTCAGCCATTGACTGATGGCGTGCCCAGGCCCGTCCGATGGCGGTTTTTGTGACCGGCTGCCCCATCGCCCAGATGGCTTTAGCCTGCTGGCGCTGTGTCTCAGGCTGCAGGGCATCATGCGCGGTTTTCACCTCCTTTTCGGGTTGTTTCATGGCGGCCACCCATTTGCTCCTTTCGTCGGTGTAGATCTGCACATGCTCTTTTGCACGGGAGGCAGAAATGTAGAAAGCCCGCTGTGATGCGAGGTACTTACGCCCGCCCTCCGTGCCTTCCAGCGCGATCACGTACTCGCTGCTTGCCCCCTGTGCGCCGTAGCCCGTCACCGCCCAGGCATAATCGATATGCTGCTCTGCACGCACCTGCGCGGGATTGATGACCTTCGTTCCGGCCGCGCCCTTCATGACAATGTCACCGTTATCGTTCACGGACTGTACGGTAAACCGCTGATTACCGGTCTGGCCACGTTCCCGGTCGGTGGCGGTAAAGCGAAGCTCATCGCCGGCGTTTACCGTCATCGTGCTGCGGGTAAACAGCTCCACGTCGCCGGTAATAAGCTCGCGGGGGGACACCATACCGAGTCTGCCGTCCTCATCCCTGACCGTGACCAGTGAGCCGTTTTTGTCCACGGCAACCACATCCTGATACCGGTCGCCCCGTTTCACCACCATGCCGGCCTGCCACGCAGCTGTTTTATTAAACTCATGACGGGTGTGGGAAATCTTTTCCAGCACCGGGACGGTGATGCTTTTCTCTCCCAGTTCCCCGCGCTCTGCTAACACCGCATGGATGCCGGCATTCACGGCCTGCCGGTCGGCGTTAAGTTGGGTGATGATTAACGTATTCTGCCGGGCCTGCGGGGTGCGCTCTGTCCAGTCGCGGACAATGTCGCCCACGGCATCCTCTGTGGTGACAATACCGGAATCGGGAAGCGTGGCCCCGGCCATACGCGGGATTTTACCGGCCGGCTGCGCCTCAATACGCCTGAGTGCAGCATCTATACGGTTATCAATGATGTCGTGTACCGCCCCTTTCAGCTGGACATCTTTCTGACGGACGATCTCCTTCATAATGGCCACATCCATCGGGCTGCGCTCCTGCACCAGTTTAAAGGGCGCGCCGGCGTCCACTGCCTCAAACTGGGCAATATCCCCCATCGAGACAGCGCGCCCGCCGCCGGCCTGAATCGCAAGGTACGCGGCAGCGGTATCCTGGTTGCCGATCATGGAGGATTCATCGATAAGAAAGACGCGTTCGCGGTAGTCAGGTTTCTGGCCGGCGTTAACCTGCTGGTCATGCTCTACCAGAAAAGACTTCACCGTCTGCGCCGGCATTCCCGTGTCCTTCAGCTCTTTTACAGCCTGATGCGTGGGCGCAAGTCCGCTCAGTACCGGCCGCCCGTCAGCGGGCAGGCTGTCAATGGCGGCTTTCACCGCTTTCACCTGGGTGGTCTTGCCGACCCCCGCATAACCCTGAATACCGATAAACTGATCGGTGGTGCCCAGCACCATTCGGGCTGCGGCTTTCTGACCGGCCGTCAGACCGTCCAGCAGACGCGGATCAACCTGTTCCAGCAGCGGCTCCTGGGTGTTTTTACCCGCATCGATCACCCGGATAATGGCTTTTTCCATCTCCCAGGTGGCACGGGCGACCAGGGCAGGCTCTCCCCGGACCGACACCGGCAGCAGATCGCCCTGCCGGACCATCGTGCTGATATGCTCCCCCACTGCACCGATGTCCGGATGATACTCTGCCGCCTTCGCAAGCAGCGTCAGTTCGCTGAACGTCACCCCACGCTGGTCATTGATGGCGCGCCAGACCGCCAGCCCTGCCTCACTTTTCACCCCGTCATGCAGGGCACTGATCGCGCCACTGACGTCGTCCTTCCCGCTGAGCTGGCGAACGAGCTGCACCGGAGAACTGCTGGTATTCATACGCTGCAGGCGGGTTTCCGCCCTGTCCTGCGTTTCAGCCGTAAACACTTCGGCCCGTGTGCCGGACTGCGCCAGCGAATTCATGGTGCGGGCAGAAATATCCCGTGAATTGAGCGCGGCCAGTACCACCCCGGTGTCGTTATCCCGCCCGCCCGGCGCGGCCACATAAGCATGTTTCACATAAAGAGGCCGATCTGCCGGCAGTGTCAGGCTCAGGCCATCCCGTTCAACCTGAATACCACCGGCGCTGAACCCCGTGACCTGCAGCCGGTCTTTCGCTTTCAGACCCGCGTCTTTGTCACCGGCGACGGCGATCAGCTGCTCGCCGGTGCTGATACTGATGTTCTCACTCTCATACAGCCGCCAGTCAGCGGTCAGTTCAGACGTTTTCATACGTGACAGTACGCCGTCGCTGTCAATGAGCGACAGCACGCGGGTGTCTTCGTGGATACGGTCAATAACGTAATGCCGCGTGGTCTTCGCGTCACTGCGGTCTTCAAGCACCTGGCCGGCGCGGTACGTGCCGGGCATACGCCGTGTTTTATTATCCACCCAGACCGGCGTCCGCGCTTCCACCGTGACACCGTCACGCTCAAGCTGTCCGGCATTCTGCAGTGCATCCCGGATAAGCCCCGTCAGGTGCTTCTGCTCCCGCTGTCCCAGCACGACGGCCGTGACCGGCTCACTGCCGGCGCTGAGTTCAGCAAACCGGCTGGCCAGCGCAGCATAACGGTCACGTTTGTCGGCAATGCTGACCACTTCCGTCTCAAGGCCCGGCGCAGGTTCTGTTCGTCGGCTACGCGTCACGCCGGCGGATTCCAGTACCGACATGGCATTTCCGTTTGCCTGCCGCCCTGCGCTGTCGAGGAAAACGAGCTGTGCATCTTTTTCACGCGCCTCCCCCAGCAGAACCAGCGTTTCTTTCAGGCCCAGACGCTCGGCACCTTCAATAATAAGCGTGCCCTGCGGCTTCAGGCTGAATTCGCCGCTCAGTACATGAGAACGACTGATAAGGCGATCGCGCAGCGTATCGGACTTTGCGAGAGATGAGGCCCGCTCCGCCGAACTGGCCAGAACCGTCACCTCACGCCCGTGGGCGGTGGAAATATCTGTCAGCTGTGCGGTCAGCTCCCGGATCCCGGCCACGCCGGTCGGGGCATTCATCAGCACCAGAGGCGATTTCTCCACGACCTCAAGCGCACGCGGCGCATATTGTTCCGGCCTGGCAAAGCTCACCACCTTCCCGTCTTTCAGCCGCTCCTGGCTCAGTGCCTGGATGGACAGCTCATCAAGGAGATGAATGCGCGAGGTGAACACGCCCTTTTCACTGTCGAGCGGGACGATCATGCCGTCCTTCAGGGAGGCATCGATGGCCATTTTGACCTCGGCCACGTCCGGCAGCTGGTCGCTGAATTCGGTGGTCGTCAGCATCAGCTCACCCCAGGTAAAACGGGTTTTGTCGTTACTTAAATGAGAAATGGCCTGCCGCACGGCGTCGGATACCTCCGCCCTGATGTGCGGCTTTTCAGGCCCGGCTTTAGCCCCCTGTGCAACAGGTGACACGGCGTGTGTTCCGGCCTGCATCACCGGCGGGGTGGATGTGACGGGGCGGGACGGTTCTTCACGCGCCATATCACGTTCAGTGACTTTCCCCGCTTCGGGTATACGGTCCCGCGCAGGGACCTTTTCAGGTGTGCTGTCTGGCTGTGACCGTGTCTGAACGTCTGCCGTCGACGGGATTTGTGCCGGGGGACGCGCCGTGTCGCTTTCAGCTGGCGTCACGCTGTCCATGTAGCCTTTCAGATCGAAGCCTTTCTCCTTCATCTGTGCCTGCCAGCGCTCCATCAGCCTGATACGGGACGGGTCAACTTTCGCACGTCGGGTGTCTTTTGCCGCCACATCCCGGCTTCGCAGGGTGGCATCAGCCCCGACCGCACCCCGCACCTCGCGCCCCCGCGAGGAGTATTCCTCCACAACTTCATCCGGGATGGCTTTAATCTCCCACATCCCGTGTTTGCCGACCTCTTTCACTTCGTGACCGAGAGCCTCTACCCCCTGACGCAGATCAGCACGGTAGATTTTTCCGAGCGTGACCTGCATCTTCATGACAGTTTCGATAAAGCCGGCATTGTGAATGTAGTCGGTGGCCAGTGCTCTCCATTTCCCCTCGTACTCCGTCATGTTGGCGACAAGCAGATGGGTGTGAATCAGCGGGTCGAGGTTACGAGAGGTATCATGTGTGAACGCGGCCGCCACCATCTTGCCGGTGTGTACAATAGACGTAACACCGTCTTTGGTATGGCGTGCAGAGATTAGCTTTTCCACATACCCGGCGGCCACCTGCACCGCGTGGTTGTGCGCATCAATCATGCGTTTATCGCCGCCAATGAGCGCCAGAATGGAAACGCTTTTCGGGGCGGAAAACGTCAGGTCATGCCCCGGCCGGTGGACATGATTACCGTTAATTTCTTTCCCCAGTCGTCCGCCGTCCGGCAGACGGCCTTCAAGCACCGCCGTCAGCGCGTCACTCCGGACCGGTCCGTCGAGGCCCAGCTCCCTGGCACCTTCACCCAGCCAGTGGCTCTGCAGATTGCCGAGGAAATAGTAATTATCAGAATGGCTGTAATAGCCGGCGGCAGTGCCTGCCGAGGCTACGGGGGCGACTGACATCATAGGTCACGTTCTCCGTCGTCGTAATTAAGGTCGTACTCGCTGTAACCCGGATCGTCCGGATGGCGGTGCAGCAGAATGTTTTCTTCGTCCTGTGCCAAGCTTTTGCTGGCGCGGTGGTCAGCGGGGTGGTCGTCACCAGGCTCATGCGAACCGGCGGTGGAAAGCTCAAGGCCACCCTCCGCCAGCTCACTGACGTGCATATCGAGGCTCATCGACTCCCCGCCCCCGGAAACGTCCTCGTCACCCTCATTACTGGCTGCGCTGGCGGCCTGTTGCCTGAATTTTCGTAAAACCGCGAGGGCTGGCGTGACGCTTGAAAGATCGTCCTGGCCAGCTGTCTCATGAGTGGAAACAGAAGGCTGCGATACAGCTGGGGCAGTGATTTCTCTTTCAGGAGTGTCGGGCTTTTTGTGAACATTAAGAGGCTTCAGGACAACGACGTTATCCCTGATATTGCTCTGGTCCGGGGCAGTTTCAGGAACAGGTGCAGCCTCTGACACAGGGATGGCAGATAAGGGTTTGGCTGACGCTGTTGCCTCAGCTTTTGCCGCTTCAGGCCTTGCAGGTTTGCTTTCTGCTTTAACCTGCACCGGCTTCGGGGCAACAGGAGGCGCGGTGTCGGTAGCGGCGCTGTTACTTTCCATCACTTCATCCCCGGTCGGGAAGCTGAGGCCTGCCGCACTGGCCGCCCGCTCGTTCTCCTGGATGACTTTTTCCAGCTCCGGACTCAGTACATCGCGGATATTCCGCTCAATAAGGCCCGCGTTACGTTTCACCAGTTTCTTGTATTTCAGGCCCAGTCTGACCACGGGATATTCCCCCGGCAGACGCACGTAAAAATTCAGGTTCGGCAGGCGCATAATCTGCTCGTAATCGACAATCGGGTTGTTCACCTTGTCCTTACCGAGCGAGATACCGTCACGCACCGTATCCAGGCCATAGGAGTTCTGCTCCCGGATTTCGCGCCTGCGCTGATTACCCAGCTCTTTCTGCACAATTTCTGCCATTTCGGCACTGGGGGAACGGCCGTACATGCGTGTGTTGAGCAGGTCAAACATGCTTTTTGCCAGCTCGCGGCCATACGCGTGAACCAGCTGCGCCATGTTCTGTACGCCGATCACAAAGCAGCCGCCA
Organism: Enterobacter sp. K510; assembly: GCF_055804875.1. NCBI lineage: Bacteria > Pseudomonadati > Pseudomonadota > Gammaproteobacteria > Enterobacterales > Enterobacteriaceae > Enterobacter > Enterobacter sp. K510. The sequence goes on from NZ_JBNRLQ010000010.1 coordinate 177,130, forward strand.
AATTTTCGCCCTTCGGCCAGAGTTTCGTTGAATTCAGGAATGCGCTGCAGGCTGGGAAGTTCGTCAAAAATAAACCACACGCGCCGGTCGCTGTTCTCGCCCATGCTCTGCAGCATCAGGGTGGCCAGTGATACCCACAGCGAAATCAGCGGCCTGACGCTTTTCCGGTGCCGGGCCTGCGTGGAGATAAATAACCAGCTGTTATCGTATTTCTCCGTGGTCATCCATTCCCGGATGGTGAACGGCGGTTTGACACCGTCATCGAGGCCCTGCAGATAACGCAGCGCTTTGGCGTAGTTGGTGACAACGGAACGGATCGAGATGGCCGTTTTCTCGATTTTTTCCTCAACGAGGTTGGCGGCCGGCGTGTTCGCCAGATATTCGCGCAGGCTCTGCATGCTGAGTGACAGCAGGGTTTTCAGGAATTTTTCGATACTGCGATCGGGGTCGGCGGACATGCGGATGGCAAGGTCGGCATAGATGGTGCGCGAGCTGGACACCCAGAACGGATCAGAATCCCCTTCAACCGGGATAAGACTGGCCGCCATGTTGTCGTAATCGACGGCATCCACACACTCGCCCCACATCTGCCAGTTAGCGCAGCGATCGTCATGGGCGTTCAGGATAATGTCAGTCCGGGGATCGTAGTGGGTTTCGGTAAACGTACAGCCCGAATCGTAAATAATGGCCCGGTCGCCGCGCTTACGAATGTAATCGAGCAGCCAGCGAATAATCGTCGATTTCCCCACGCCAATGGTGCCGTGAATGAGATAATTCATCACCTCGGCGCGCTGTACCATATGCAGCTCCCCGACGCGTAAATCGGACAGCTCACCGTTCTGGCGCAGCAACCGGTTCACGTCAGCAGGTTTATCCGTCAGCTGCATCCCGGAGATATACTGATCTTCGCTCTCCTGCTTACCGATACGCGAGATATACCAGGATATGGCGGCGAACACCCCGGTGCAAAATATGCCACTGGCCAGCGCTGCCCACTGCAGCTGCTCCAGCACCTGCGTCCCCATCGCATTCATGTACGGATCGCCATAAATCTGCACAAGGGTCATTTTGAGGACATAATTTGTCTGCGTCGGTGCGTGGTAATAATGGACATCGTAAAACCGCCCGGCACCGGCCGGCATGAGGTCGATAAAGCTCTGGTTCAGGTTAGCGAACCAGTAAAGTGCCCCGTTATCCAGCATCTCCTGCGGTGTGCGCCACAGAAACAGAGAGGAGGCGATCAGAACGAACAGGATAAGTACCCAGAAACCGATCCAGTTGTTGACCTGAATAAACATGCGCCAGCGGTAGGCGGTCATCTGGCCGCCCTGAGTAAGGTTCTTGCCTGCAAAGCTCATAGGAAATTTTCCGGCAGTCATCGCGCCACCTGAGCCGGTAGCGTGAGGAAGTTAATAATCAGGCACCCGCCGCAGACCTGCGGCAGGCAGCACATTCAGTACGGGGGCAGAACAGAAGGGGCGTGCAAAGGTTGCTGTCCCGGCACGTTATTCCGGCAGATCGCCCTGTATCAGGGAAAGCTCGAATTCCGCCTGCCTGACACCGGTCTGCCACTCTTTGTAATCCAGTTCAGCAGCCATACGGCAGATGGACATCACCACATCAGCACAGGCTGCTGACACGTCAGAATCAGCCTCTGATCCCCACCAGGTAAATCTGTAGCCGGCCCACCACGAGGCCAGGGCATGGCTCTGGTTGTCGACAGAGGGGCCAAAAATACGAAACATCGCCAGGGCTTCCACCAGATCGCTTTCCAGTAAAATCAGCGACCAGAGGGTGTCTGATCGGGTGGTATCTGGTTTGTTGTCCTGAGTAAAATAGTTGTCAGCAGTGTGCATAAGCATTTTTCCGGCAGTCATCGCGCCGCCTGAACAGGCAGCGTGAGGAAGTTAATAATCAGGCGCTCGCCGCAGACAGGGCTGCGCCATGCGCAGTCATGCGAGGAAGCGAAATTTCACGGGAGTAACATTACGCACATACGCACCGGATCCGGGCTTATTCCCGGAGGGGTTATGCTTTAAGAAGGGTAAGGCAAAGAATGCCGGCGACAGCGTGCTGCCATCGCCGGGGGGATCACATAATACCGGCGATGGACTTCGCCAGCTGGGCTTCAAGTTCAGGTTTAGCTTCTTCGAATTTGAGGTTGACCTTGTTGGCGTTGGACACCACGCGGGTCTGGTATTTCTGGCGGTTGCCTTCTTAAGAGCTGGTCTGGATTTTTGCGCCTGACGTGCCCTGCTTCAGTACGGCGACGTTGTCGGTGGTCACGGTGGCTTTGCTGCGCTCAGAAATCTGCAGATCGGTCACCATTGCGTAGTTCACGTCTTCGACCATTGCATCAGCGGCCATGCCGATTAAGCCGGTGGCAAGGCCCACGCCCAGTGTCGCGCCGGCTGAACTGGAGTTGTAGGCGGTGATCCCCGCGCCCAGTGCGCCACCCAGTGCAGCACCTTCATAACCCGTGCTCAGGAAGCCCTGTGCCTGACGCAGATCCATTTTATCGGCTTTAAGCACGTTGGCCTGCACCCAGTAATAGGCAGTGTCCGGGGACGAACTGACTTTATAACCTTTCGCCGTCAAATCACGGTTAATTAATGCTTCCAGCCCGGACATATCTTTATCGGAGGTATTACGGACCTGAATATAAACGGTCTTCTCAGATGACGGTTCAAGCCAGATGGTCTGACTCATTTGCGTTTTGACATCGAGGTTACGTTTTTTAACTGCTGTTGACATTGCGCCGCAGCCGGAAAGGGTGAAAACAGAGAGTACGATGCCAGCAACGGCAATATTTTTTAATTTCATTGAAGTTATCCTGTATGTGCCAAAGCGTCCCGGTTAATGACAGACCATTAACCAGACTCTTATCGGCAGGAGAGAAGTTTTCTTTAAGGGAAATTATAAAGCCCCGCTGGTTTAGCGGGGCTTTATTGATTTGAATCAAGCGGAGTTAGATCTTTCTGGCAAGCGATACCATTTTCTTCATTAACGGCGCGATACCGTAACGGGTCATCTCTGCGCTCAGGATGCCCTGCATAATGATGAAAGACAACAACAGTAAAAAAGGTGAAGCGACTATTAATTCGCGGTAAAAGCAAACAGCGACTGCAAGCATAATATTACAGAGGATGAAGAACAGGCCCACTTTCTTAACAAGCTTTTTCATGTTTCTGATGATAAGGGATTGCCCCCTGACATCTTCCGGCACAGTCAGGTAAAACAAAGCCGGACCATACATGCCGGCCCCGATCGCTAAACCAAACGCTACTGTTAGACCCATGGCTGCAAATCCAAAGCTGTAACCACGGAAAATACTGACCGGATCACCCCAGGCATCATAACCAAGTGGATAAGATATAATTACCCAGATAAAAGCTGATAAATAAGCTAATAAACACAGACCAGGCCAGAACATCGCTACTCTCATGGCCGCAATGGGGGCGACCAAAGGCCTGTTTTTATCAGACAGACTGTCCGTTATCATTTTAATGTCGTTGCCGACATCATTTTGCGTAATCACCATATGTCTGCTCCTTTAACCTGCCTTTTTTCTCAGTTCATCAAGCTTACTCTGAATGTCCTGCTCGCCTGGTCTCTGGGTTATTAAATGCTGGTTTCCTTTTGCTTCTTCATTGCCCTTAACAAACCGACTCTGGGCACCTGCATGTTCTCCTTTTAATATACCACTGGATGCTTCAACAGTGGATCGGTTTTTCTCAATAATGCCTGAAGTATTATTAATTTCTTCTTCATTCCAGTTTTTCTTAGCTTCTACACGCCCCGCCATTTCCTGCTGCGCATTAAAGCCTGTTTCCGACTGCGCTTTCAGGGCCTCCTGATGGTGCTTAAATTCATCCTTCAGTTTATTTCCCGGCAGGTTGTCCGTTCCGTTAATATTATGCGTCTGGCCCTGCACGCCACCCTGTTGCGCCTGACCGGCAGCATGGCCTGTCACTGCAGCGTGACCCTCATGCCCGTGCGTCTGCGCCGGTGAAGGACCAGACTGCTGCCCGGAGGAGCGTTGTTCGATTACCCTGGCAGGTTGTACTGCCGGTTCCGGACGGCTCTGATAATCGGGTTGCCCCGGAACGGTACGGGTGATGCCAGACTGCATGGCTCCGTTTTGCTGATACCCGCCGGTGAGGTTACTGCCCTCCGAGGTGGACGCTTCCGCGCTTTCGCTACCATGACTGGCCCCACGGTTTTCGCTCTGTATTACCGGTGCGTCTCCTGATACAGACGGAGCAGAACTGTGGGACGTGAAGGCCTCATGACTGTCACCAGACCGCAGGTCAGAACGGCCCTGCTGATAGTCGCCCATAATTTCCGGTTTCAGTCGTTCGTTCACAAACTCCATCGCTGCTTCGCGGGCCTGAGGGGCGCTGGTCAGCATGGCCTGGGCTTTATCACCGTATTTATTGGCAGACCAGTTAACAAACTCCTGCGTGTAGTTCGCATCAAGGCTGGCGCTTTCGTTCTGGGACAGGCTGGCCATCCGGCTGAACTCATCGCTTTTCGTTGCGCTGGTCGTGTACTGATGGTACTGGCTTTTCGCATCACTGAGCGTGGCCGCCAGCTGCTGCACGTCGCTGGTCCCGGCATTTTCAGCATGGATTGCGCTGTCGGTTACCCGTGCGCTGGTCACCATATCCATACCCTGGCGGAAATCATTGACCATCTGGCTGTTTTTATCGTGACGGTTATCAATGCCACCAGAGTTGGTGGTCTGTGTACCATCCGATTCTGACATCGCGCCTTTATAGTCTACGCCACCATGAAGATTGATACTGGCCCCGGTCGCCATCTCACCGGCCTTGCCCCACAGGCTTTTACTGGTATCAATTTTTCCTCCCACCCCGACGTTAAAGCTTTCTTCATTTGATTTACTCATCAGGGTGTTATAGGCCTCCTGCGTCGAGATGTTATTCGCCTTCGCATAACTCTCTGCGGCCGACATCATCATGCTGGCCCCGCGACTCGCATTCATTGCCTGACTGTTTTCAGCCCCCTGCGTGAGGGTGTCACTGCTGCCTTTCTGGTGTGACAGCTGCGAGAGCTGGGACCAGCCACTGGTGACGCTGTGGTTGTAACCATCAAGCGACGTCTGCGCCTGCGTCTGGGACAGTCTCGCCTGCTCCTGGAAGCCGCTGCTGGCCAGCTGGCTGAGCTTCATGTTCACCGGCAGATTCGACATCGCACCCGATCCGTCGATCACGTTCATGCCGCTTGCCGTCATGGTGCGCGTTGAACCGTTGTCAGCCTGCCAGGTCTGCTGCCCCTGCCGCTGGGACAGGTTGGTATCCAGCTTGTTCTGGGAGACATTGTCCATCGACATATTGTTAAACGACCAGTTGCCGTCAGCCGTGGACGCTGCCACGCCGGCAGAACCAAAAGCAGCCGAACTGAGTACGCTGCCCGCCACCTGCGACCCGACGGAGGCGGCACCGCGTGTCAGGTAAAACGCCAGCAGGGGAATGGACAGGGAAAGGTAGCCGGCCAGATTCGCCACATCGGAATGCTGGAGGGCCACCACATCGCTGTTCGCCAACACAAGCGGTGTCCCGCCGGTCTTTGTCTGCAGCCAGAACGTCGCCGCATAATTGAGAATGGCGAACATCACCGGCCACATCTGGAAATACAGAAAGCCGCAGACATAGATTTTCAGCGTATTGAGGCCGAAAAGGGTGTGGTTTGCAGCCGCCAGCGCGATAACCAGCGGAAAGAGGCACACCAGGATCAGCATCAGCAGGGACTGCGCAAACGGCATGGTCCGGGTGGCCAGCTCACTGCCGGCCGCCCAGCTGAGACGCTGTTTTGTGGCGGCACTTTCTGTCGCCAGGTTAAGCAGGTTGGCGGTATCTGATGATCGTGCTGCAAAGCCTTTCACACCCTGCCGGATAGCCCCGTTGGTGACGTTATTTTTCATGATCTGCGCCGCCGTCAGGCCACCGGTGTAGAAAAACCCGTAACTCTCTCCCATTGCATTGGCCAGTAACGTCGCCCCGCCCACCTTGTTACCGAACACTTTCTGCGTCAGCCAGGCAAAGCTGGCGCTGCCGGGCTGTGCTTCAATATTGGCCAGCGTTTTGATTTCGTTAGCGGCCTGAACGCAGGTCAGAAATTCGCGGGTATAGGTGGTGGTTTTGTAGATCCCCCGCAGCGGACTCGGCTGGCTGGTAATGAGCGTCAGGGGGTCTGTTGAGTTCAGCAGCTGGTTAACCGTGTATTTGTGATTGAGCAGAATGTCACCAATCACACAGTTTTCCACGTAGTCCGGCAGCATCTGCGCCAGCTCCGGGTTTTGGGTACGAAAGTCACGCGTTTCCGCCACGATCTGCGATCCGAACAGCATGCCCGTTCTGGTGTAGGTTACTGAATCGGGCCGGGCCATCATCATGTCGTAAAGGCTGGCGATCCGGTATCCAATGGACGTGGTCAGCGAGGCGATTGCCGCAAGGCCAACAGGGACATTATCTGTCTTCCACACGGCGGCCGGGTCAGTAATGTCAATTATCTGAACAGACCGCTTGGGGACAACCAGCACCGTGGTGACCAGCATAAACACCGCCAGCCACTTCACGAACTCCATCGGGTTACGGGTTTTGATAAACATAATCAGCACCCCACCGACTGCGAAGGTGCCGGCAATACGCATCAGGGTAAGCCAGGTGCTGTTGCCCATAATACCGACCACAGCATCGAGGGCGGATTTCCACATGCCCCCGCCATAAATCGTGTAAATTTCAAGCATACTGCCTCCCGGAAGTGTGGCCGCAACGTAAGGAAATCATCATTGGTCGCCCCAGTGATAGTTGCTCTGATAAGAGCCGGAGATGATGGTGGAAACCTGCTGTTGCAGGTACTGCATGTTGCGGTCAATACCGTCCAGCGCGTTCTGATCAGCGGCTGACTGGAGCTTCATGTCGGCCAGCAGGCCCTGCGCATGCATGACGTTGTCACGCAGTTTAGACGCGGCTTCCTCCGGCCAGTTCTTTCCGGCCATCGCCAGACTGGCCTGCTTGACCAGCTCCTGCAGGTACTGGATCATCAGATCCTGCGCGATATAGTCAGCCACCTGGATGAGATACGTGGCGCTCATGCCCATGCTTTGCGCGTTGGTCAGATATTTGAGCACCGGCACGGACGTGGTGTTAACAAACCCTTTTTCCTGCTCCGTCAGCGCGGTGTCATCGGTGAGCTTCAGCTGCATGGACAGCATCAGGTTCTTCACAAGCGTCACCAGACCGTTACTTTCAGAAATGGTGATGTTGGCCACCACCGGGGCGAGGCAGAGCGATTCTTCATCACAGCCGTACACTTTCGCCGTCCCGCCCCGCATCAGGACCTTCACCAGATCGCGGTTATCAACAAGCGGCGTCAGAATGGTCACATCCCCGTTCCTGTTGAAGATGATGGAACCCACAGTGCTCATCACCAGTTCCTTCAGCTGACGGTTGCCGTTAAAAAGGCTGTTGCGGTTTAACGCATCCCAGATGAGGTTTTTGTTCTTGAGCACCTGGTCCTTTTGTGCGTCCGTGGCCTTGTTGGTCACCGTGTCGCCTTTACCGCCTACAGTGCAGCCCTGACGGGAAGCCGCCCAGTCTGCAAACATATTGGTTTCACCGGCAATGTCCTGACAGATTTTTTGCTGCGACACCTGCGTGACGGGCCATAACCCGCCGATGATGCCCTGCGCGGCCTGGCATGAACTCATGTTCATGGAGTTAACGTCACTGGCCAGCTTTTGCAGGAAGTCCTTTGCCTGCTTCAGCTCCGGCACCATCGTCTGCAGCGCCAGGTCAAACGCGTACCCGGCAGCGTTACTCATGATTTGCTTCACAAAGCGCTGGATTTCCTCCCCGCTGATCATGCTGAACGACCCCAGATAGGCATCTATCCCGCCGCACCCGGCGTTAAGAGAAGGCAGCTGCATCGAGATAAGCTGCACGTTTTTCACCGGGTTTCGCAGATAGACGGAACCACCGGTGAAGTAGCCGGCCGCCTGTCCCTGCCACGCCTGCGCCTGAGAAACGTTGCCGCTGTAACCCAGACTGCCAAAGAAGCCGTTCAGATCGCTGTTCACATCAGCGCGTGCCGGCGTGACCGCAATCCCAGCCAGAAATACCGCCGTGGCGGTCAGAAGGGCTTTAATCATGAAGGACGATCCCCCTGTTATCCGGGAGCCGGAACTGCCGGATGGCGTAGTGTCCGGCGGTAGTGAAGAAAAGGCCCGTACTGACGGAAATCAGCAGTAACACCGGGCAGTCACGCAGGTACACGGCGGTTTCCGGGCGGGGCATTGCACTGACCACAATCTGTGCCAGCAAGCCGTAGATAAAAGCCGCCACAAGAAACGCAATGCTGAAAACCAGCCAGCCGCGCTCGGAACGCGAAAGTGCATACATGTAATGTTTCATTTTTAGTCCGTTGCTTACTGAGGAGTGACCTGTGTACTCGCCGGCATCGGCGGCAGCTGTTGCGGGTCAACCTGATCCATATCAGCCTGGATCAGACTGGCGTAGCGGTTTTCCAGCGCGGGAATATCCATGACCCCCTGTGAGAGCGGGTACGCTTTCAGGGTATGGACATTGACCATAAAGACCGTTGGGGTGGCAATCGGCAGCCCGTTACCGAAGAATGTCATGATCTCATCGGCCAGCGGCGATGTCGGGCTTGTCTTGCGCGGTATCAGCGGCACCGGATAAGCGGTGTCACCGCCGCCATCCAGCGTGTAGGGATACACCCGGACACCGTGCTGATCGGCCCAGCTTTTAAGCACCGGATCAAACTTCGCGCTGTACTGGCAGTGAGACTGCATAAACAGCACCACGGCATAATCTTTCATGTCTGCCTGCCGGCCATCGGGCAGCGACATGAGGTTTTGCGCACTGACAGGCGGGGCGGCCACCGGTGCCGGCACGGGCATTGCACCCGCCTTACGCGCCTCAAGGGCCGCAATGTCTTCCCGGACGCCGGCATGGACCAGCAGCGGAAAAACCAGAAACAGCGTGGTGAGCAGATTACGGTTCACGGGGCACCTCCTTGTCAGCGTGATGCCGGTAATGCCGTAGCTGACGGTAAAAATCGGACAGCATCAGCAGCGCTGCCAGGCCCCACATGCCATACACAAGCCAGATAAGCATTTCCTGAGTAAACGAAACGGAGAGGGTCATCAGATCGTGCAGGCTCTTTATCACCATGCCCCAGAAGAACAGCCACAGGATACGGGTCAGGGATGATTTCATGGTTTCATGCTCCGCGTAAAACTGAACATGGTCACTGAACGGCACGGGTTAAACGTGCCGGTGTAAGCTTTCTCTTTCATGGGGACCTCAGAAGTTAGGTTTGAAGCCGTTTGAGACATTCAGGAAGCGTTTTGCCAGGTCATCCTGCGTCATGAAACCCCATGCGAGGGGCTGAAACTGGCGACTGCGCGGATCAACAAGGAACAGGGCCGGGAAGTGGCTGACGTTCATCGCTTTTATCTGGCCACTGTCCGGGCGACTGTCCGGCAAAGACGGAGCGAGCTGGCCATCGACGGAAACCGGAATAAGAGAAATACGGTTGGTTTTTGCAAAATCGGCCACCACACCTGCCATCTGCGCATCTATCGGGTCACTTCCCCGGTAGAAGTAAAACAGCCCATACTGCGAGGACAGTTTTGCGATGGCCTGCTCACGCAGCTGCTGATCGCGGGACTGAACCAGCGGCGCGGTGGAGTTGTAATGCGGAAACTCCAGGTTGTAATCCAGCTCAGGATTCGACAGCTGCGCGGCCGCAAACGACTGGCTGAACATCGACCCCCGGTCGGTCCAGAATTTCTGCCACTTCAGGAACGTCGCCGTGTTCTCGCGGGTCGGGTACAGGATGGCGCGGTTAAGCGCCTCCATCGTATAGCCCTTCAGCACCTTCGCCTGCTCAAGCGCGGACATTTTGCTCAGGTCCGGTACGGCAGGCTGCGGCGGCTCCGGCGCTTTGGGTACCGGTGCCTCCGGTTTCTTTTTCGGCTCGTTGTACCAGGACCAGCCGGTAAAAGGCGGTGCGGGCGAAATGATTTCTTCCGCCAGTGCCGGCAGGCTGACACTCAGCAGCAAAAGCGGGATCAGCCTTTTCATCATTTCCCCCCCGTCTGCTGGTTCACCTGGGCGGCGATGCGGTCTTTGACCTGTTTGACCATCACGCTGCTGTCAGGGATTTTCTGGTTATTCATGAGGTCTTCGTAGAAGTCAGCAAAGTTGATGCGGTCAAAGTCGATGTTCTGCAGCTCCGGCACCGTGATGCCCCGGCAGTTCGGGTTGTCACCGCTGCCGAAAGAAACGTGCAGCTGGTCGCGGCGGCCCTGCTCCTGAATAATGCGGGCCAGTTTGCCGCCAAACACGCAGTAGACTTTGCTTTTCTGAACACAGACGCCCAGCACTTCATGATCGCAGCGCTCACCGACACTGACGGTCACCTTTTTGGCTTTCGCCTTGCCCAGCGCCATTTCGTCACTGTTGCAGGCCGCAAGCCCCGTATCCTGCCCCCAGCCGCCATCCTTACAGCAGTTAGAGAACCCGGCACCGGCCTTGCGACAGCTCATGGTCTGGCCGGTAAAGGCTTTCACGTTGATGGTGTCGCTTTTCACATCCTCAGCCGCTGAGGCCAGACCGGCAAGTTTCGCCACTGCGGTATCAAAGCCGCTATCGCCGGCACCGTTGGTGTCATCACATTCCCCGGACTTGCAGATATAGTCCCCGCCGCACATCAGCCCGCCTGACTGGTATGTCTTCTGGCACTGCCATGTTTCAGTCTGATGAGTGCAATAACCGGCTTCTGAACTGGTACAGGTTTGTTGTGCCCGTGTGCAGCCTGGGTTATTCATGAGAGAACCACAGTTTCCTTTCGAATTCGATGGAACAATGTAGGAGTCCATGTATTGCCAGCAGGGGCTGTTGATGGTGTGTGTCTCTCCGTTCACTACCTGGGTTCGATCCCCTCCCTCGACGCTGCAGACTGAGCTGATTTGTGCAACTGAGGTTGATTTAGGGAAGTTACAGGCCTCTTGCCAGGTGATCGAAGGAACCCACTTCTGAGATCCAGAGCGAATGACAAGTGTCAGGGTGAAATAACGCTGTAATTTATCCTTATGCCACCATCTCATCGCCCATGAAGCTTTGTCCGCTTCATCGCCCGGTGCCTTAACGTTAGAAATCGTGTAATCAATCACATCACCCGCGTTTATCTGCTGCCCTGCCGGTAGCTGAATTGTGTCACTTTTCTCTGCCATCCTGATGGACTGCCCCAGGATAAAGAGCGTTGTAACGTAGTTCTTTTTATCGGCAAACAGGGTGTCATTGTGCCATTCATAGGTCAGTGTGGCGCTGATCACCACACCACCATACGGCACCGTTTTGCTGTTTCCTGCAGAAGTCTTGTCTTCAGAAAAAGCCGGATAAGATGACTCGGAGTCCAGGACAAAAGTCTTTGTTACATAATCGTCCTGCCAGCTTCCGGTCTGTGTTCCTGTACGGGTACAGGTCTGTACTTCGTACATATCTTTATCGCACTGAAAGTTTTCAAACGTCGTCTTGGACACCGTCACGGCCTTACACTGCTCATTTGTTCCGTTCAGCACGCCCTCAGAGCCAGCTTCAGCCTGCTTACCGATAGTGATAAAGGGCGCGTCAGGGTCAATGACCGGCACCGGGTTTTTCGTACCTGAATCAATAATGGTCTGACCGGCATCACTGGAGCCGAGCGCGACCTGTCCCTTATTGCTTAATCCGCCATCCCCGCCCGTCACACCGCTGTAATAGCCACTTTGCGGCGGGTTTGCGGTATAACCCGGAATGGCCCCGGTGACAGTGCCGGGGTTTTTCAGGCTGCCGGTGCCCTGGGACGCATTTGCTTTGCCGAAACTGGTGCCGGCATTAAAGGCGTCACTGTTGGCATCAGCGAATGCCTGCGTGGAAACGAGCAACGCTGCGATCATCATGAGGCATTTCATTTTGCACGCTCCAGCAGCTGTCGGGCGGTGGCGGCGCAGTCGCCTTGCTCAGCGACCTTTTCCAGCGCCTGCTGCAGTGGCAGACTGCCGCGAATAACATCAAAGTGGCCGGGACATGTCACCACCAGAGCCGGGACGGTGGTGATGTGATATTCGCTGAACAACGTCGGGTCGATTTGCACGCCGACCTTGTTATCTGTTTTAGACAGCTCGTACATGGCGCTGGCCGTCTGGCGCAGGTCGTTATTCACCAGCCCCCGGAGCGTGGCCGGGATACCGTAGCGCGTGGCATCCTGAAGCATCGGTAACAGGCCCTCGCGGGGCAGCCCCAGACTGACAAAATAAATGGCCGGGAAGCTTTTCCTGTCCGCATTCCCGCCGTCTGGCTGACCGGCCATATCATTCTGCAGGCGGGCGATCAGATCCTGCTGCGCCTGGGGTAAATTCAGTGTCTGCCCCTGCAGGCCGTCCTTAAACGCCTGCAGCGCCTGTTGCTGCTCCTTCATCCACGCCATGTCCCGACCGGAGACGGTGCCCTGTTCGCTGGCGGCCACCACAGGCGCACAGGCAAACAGACCGCTGACGATCAGCGTCTGAAAAAATGTTGTTTTCATTGTGACCTCATAAGTACACGCAGTTGCGCTTGCGCCAGAGCAGGTAACCGAAGTTTTTCTTTGACTGGGGCGAGTTATGGGGGGTGCCCCATGTCTGGGTACTGGCCCCGAACGGATGGCAGTTAGTGGTTTCGGGGTACATGTTGACCATCTGATAGCGCCACCGTTCTTTCGGTACAATAGGCGACGGGTATTCGTAACAGACGGCATAATCCGCACCGACCGTATTCATCACCAGCCCTTCCCGGTGCAGTTTGAAAGCCATCCGTTCGCTGACCAGAAGTGACGATTCGAGAGGTGAAAATTCACCGCTGGTATAGCCGGTGAACGGGTACATCGACCCCTGACTGCCGGCGCACCAGAACAGCGGCGACAGCGGCAGGCCCGCCGTACTCGATGCGGCATCTGCCGCACAGGCCGCCTGCGCGACCAGATTGCCGAACAGTGCCGCTTCCGGGTTGAGGATCATGGAGAGCGTTGAGTCATTCCAGAGCGGGTCCACTTCCGAGAGATAGGCAATATCCATATCACCGCCCTGAAAACAGCCGATGCTGGTCATAATGCTCAGCCAGGAAATCAGGGGGTACTTGTACCAGTGGACGTGGTAAAACGCCCCGGCGGCAGGCCTGTCACTCTGCCCGGCGGTTCCCGTCCCGGTACGACCGAGATTGATTTTAAACCCGCCCATATTGACCATGACGCCCGGCTCGCGGGTCACGTCCGTCATCGCGGTGGGTTCCCAGTACCCGATTGCCAGACCTATCCGGTACAGCACGCCGTAAGAGCAAATCTGAATGGGGGATGCCGGGTTACTGGTATCCGGCTGCGGCCCGGAGGCCAGTTTGATGCTGCCCAGTGACATCGGGAACAGGCATTTCCAGCACACATCAGAGATGGGGTTTACCCAGTGGCCATCACCGGCGTTCGCCGCTGCCACGGCTGACGGCGACAGGCCGCAGAACAGGATCGCCGTCGCAAACGACAACCAGAGCCGCTTTATTTTTCGCCGCATGGTGCCTCCCGCAACCAGATACACACCGGGCCGTCATCTTCATTTTCATGAAGGGATCCGACAAACCACCCTGAACCTGCCGGGCTTTCAGGTTTCCACTGCGTGAAAGCCCCGGTCATCGCGTACTGGAGCGCGGCAACAGATCCGTCTTCGGTGTCCATTGCCGTCAGCACCATCTCAAGATGGTTCGCCGCAAGCCAGGCATCAAACTCGCCCGGACGCCCAAAGTCACGATCGTCAGCGGGGGTGAAATAAAGAGGGTGTGAGAAGAAGCCGAAGCGATCGCGGACAACCGGCACCGGCCCGATTTTTTCAGGTTGAGACATGGAATTGACCTTTAAGGAATGCCGCGACCACCGGGAAAGCGGGCGGGCTGATTACGGGAGCGAAGACTTAACGGGCGGCGGCTTCCAGAATGGCAGCTTCACGCTCTTTTTTGGGGAGACGGAACAGAACAAGCAGGGCACCACGCAGAATAACGGAACGGTTATACAGCGGGTTTTCACCCAGAATGGCAATAATTTCAGCTCTCGCCTGTTCATCCAGGCGCATGGAAGAAATATCGGCAATTCGTGTCCTTTTACGGTCAGGATCTCTTTGCACAGGGATACCTCAGTAAGGAAGTTAATCAGAAGGCGGTCTGGCTGACTGGCTGAGGCGGAGCGCAACAACGTGAGCACCGAACAGCCTGACAGCCGGGGCGGCTAATAATGCCACCCGGTATTGAGCCAGAGCGACAGGGCTGCCGGTAACATCAGCGCCATTCGCCTGTCTCCATCATTCTCTGCCGGATAGTTTCAACGAGGAACATCGGAAAGCGCTCATCACGTTCTGTTGGTTCTGTCAGCGGCTGATCAACTGTTCTCAGCCAGCGGAACCAGACCTGAGTGACAAACACGTTATCCCAGGATTCGATTTCCGGATAAATGTCCTTGATGATGTGTGCCGTGCCTTTGCGCGGCGGCTTTTGCGGTTTTTTTTGCGTCGGGCGACAGTGTTTAAGCTCAGGGCACAGGTCGCCTAATGTGGTGGCCATAATCAGCTCCGTTATAAGTCATTACCGGTATTTTTGAGAGACGCTTTACAGCGGGGTACTCAGGGAGAGGGTTGCTTTCCCTTTACAGGGATTTCTTCAATCTTCAGCACCCGATCGTCACGGGTAATACGGACCGGCGTATGCTCAAAACCGAATTTTGTGGTGAGCACCCCGGCCTGGTCGAAGTAGATCCGCTCATCGAGCGCGTCGCTGGTTTCCTTAATGTTGCCGTTGACCAGAATGACCTTGCTGTTTGTGCTGCCGGCCAGCTGCTGCCTCACCCACGTCAGCTGGTCGCGGTTATCGCCATCAATGAAATAGAGCGTCTGATCAAACGCCACCTTGTCGAACGGATTCACCTGATCGCCCTTACGGGCAATGATATTGCCTTTCATGTCGGTAATGGTGCTGGCCACCGTAAAGGTCGGGTCATAGCTGAACGTGCGGTACGTTATGGCCGGGGACAGGCCTGCCACCGGCGGCGGCCGCACCGCGTTCTTTTTCACACGCTCAATGGCTTCATTTTTCAGCCGGGCCAGTTCCCCGCTTTGTTCCATTGTCTGCAGCCGGTCCTGAATAAAAACCAGCATATCCTGTTCAGCCGGCTCAAACACCGCCCCCCACGTTCCGAGGTCTTTTGCCCCGGCCGCTGCCGTGAGCGCCAGTAAAATCACGCCTGCCAGTTGCGTTTTCATTGCACCTCCAGCATACGCTGCGCAATCTCATTGCGGATTTGCGGGGTAATATCGCCCTGCGTGCTGACCACAGCCGGCGACACCAGGATGACCACGTTGTGATCGTGCTGCCAGTCACTGAGGCTTTGCGTCAGCGCCGCGTTGAACCGACGGGTGAGCATCTTCGCGGTAGCCTCCTCCAGTTTCTGCTGCGCCGACTGCTGCATAAACATGTCCACCGTGCCCTTCATATCGAAGGTCACGATGACCGGCGTGGCCAGCCGGACCGTGAGCAGACTTATCGCGACGTTGGCCGCCAGCGCAGCCGTTATGCCCAGCGCCCACATACCCCATTTCCGGCCACTTCCCTTCAGGTTCATACCTTCGCGCACTGCCACGGCACCGGATGTTTCATCTGATGTCGTCATGCTGCTTTCACCCATTCCTCAAGCTCCTTAAGCTCTGCACCAAACTCTTTTTCGGCCAGCAGGTACGCGGCTTCTTCCGCCGTGGCCCCGGCTTTCTGGGCTTCCTGCATGAACGTAAAGTCCTCGCCCTTCGAGCTGAACATGGCGCGCGTCACCGGATCGACAAACAGACGGTGGAAGGAGCTGAACTCCCCGGCCGTGATCAGCAGTGAGCTGAAGCCCGTATTGAGTGCTTTCTGGAAGTAGCGGATCACCTCCTGTTCAACAGGCAGGAACTGATCCGGGTTGTCAGACAGGTACTGTTTGAAGGCTTTCGCATCCTGCAGAAGGGTGATTTTGGTGGAGCTGTTGTTCCAGGCCGCTTCGGCTTCCTTACTGGCGGTGAAGTCCTTGATACCCTGGGTGATGGTGACGAACGCCCCGCGATGGCGGCGCACGGTACGATAACCGGTTTCGATAAACCGCGCCGCGTGCGGGTTGGAGCCACCGAGCAGTCGCCATGCCTCATCGATAATGCAGACCTTTTTAAGGTTTCGCGGACTGTGGTACATCTTTTCCTGAATCGCGAGAATGAGCGAAAACAGGATCGCAGAGAGCAGCTTCGGCTTGTCTTCCAGACTCAAAAGTTCCAGCACCGCAAAGCGGGTTTCCCCGTCAAGCGTAGGCGTGGCCGCGTTGAAGTATTCGCCGTCAGGTCCCCAGGTACAGTAGGTTTCCAGCAGCATCGCCAGTTCAGCCAGGCGCGAGATAATGGTGGGTTTATCCGCAAACGCCTCATTGATTTCTGTACTGGTCAGATAGTTATGCACGTCATCAATGCGCGCCTCGTTTTGCTTCAGTTCCCATGCGTGAACGACCGCTTTTTGCAGAATGGCTTCAAACACCGCGTCCAGCGCCGCCGTCGGGCTGGCCAGTACTGCCAGCAGGCGCACAATCCCTTCTGCAGACTCATCGATATTTTTCACGTTCGCAAAGGGGTTAAAGCGCAGTTTCGCACCGTCGAGATACACTCCGCCCGCCTGGTGACAGTAGTTCTTGTAACTGTCACCCATATCAATTACATAGCCAAATCCGCCGGCATTCAGCACGTCGCGCAGGATCCCCTGCGTCAGGAATGATTTACCCGCCCCGGAGGTGCCTGTTACCGCGATATTGAAGTTGGTGCTGCCGTTTTCCTCCCCGAACATGTCGAAGAAAGCGACCTGATTGCGGTAGGTCGGCAGTGGCATGCCCTTATGCGACAGCTGGCGCTCGCCCACCACCGGCATCAGATTGACTGCATTCCAGCTTTTGGCGCGCAGTGTCGCCCCCGTGGCTTTGAGGTCTTCCCACATGCCCTCCTGAATAACAAACGGGAAACCGGCCAGCCAGTTACGCATCTGCTGATACTGGGGCGCGACCATCTCCAGTTCGTTTTTACGGAAGACGTTCACGGCCGCCAGTTCACAGGAGAGCGCATCCTGATCGTTATCCGGGGTGAACAGCGTCAGGTTAAAGTAGAACCGGCAGAGGGAAATTTCATTACTGTGCAGCTGCTCGCGGGTCCGTCGCCACTCCTCTGCGGCCCGTTTTGTGCCGGGGAACAGCTGGCCGTAAGCGGATGCGGCCTTTTTGCTTAAATCCATATCCTTGCGCATCGCCTCACCCTGGCTTTTGGTCTGTTCCTCAAGCTCGATAGTCCAGGTGAGCATGAAGGGACAGGGAATACCCAGATCGGGATAACGCAGGTTCTGCAGGTTATCGGCCCCCTGCCAGAGCGCAAAGCGTTTGGGGTTTTTGGCCAGCTGCATGTTGACGACACGACAGGCAGACGCGGGTTCACGCCGGGTCGTGACGTTGTGACCGGCTTCTTCCGGCAGCTCAAGGCGGATATACGACGGGCGCACATTAACATCAATGCCCTGGTCGACTATCTGACGGTTAAGCAGCTCGTCTTCGTTATATTCCGGGCTGGCCGGCATGACCTGCGCGTGACGGTAGTTGGTCAGCTCGCGCATCACAGACAAAAACTCGTTCACACCGGTGTTGACCGTTTCAATGCGCGCGGCATCAAGTGAGACGCGGATGGTGTTGCGGACCTGAATCAGCTCATCGGTCAGTTGCTGGCTGTGGCGCTTCATGGCCTTGCCGTAGACGATAAACACCCGGTAATTGCGCAGGTACAGCGGGTATTCCCGCTTGTTAGCCAGGCCTTTCAGCGCAGAGCGCTCCCAGAAGGCGCGGGTGATTTTGTTCAGGTGTTCAGCAATATTGCCTTTCCACATATCATTACTGACGCCGTTCCTGATCCGCTCCCCGACACACTTGCTGGCGACCATTATCACGGTGACCGGTGTCTTGCGGGGCAGCTTCTTGCGCAGCATGTCATCCAGGGCTGCGACAATCTGTTCATTCGCGCCCGGCAACGGTGCGGCTTCCATAATGAAGCCCGCCGTGCCGGTATTAATAAAGAGATCGTTCACATCATCGTAGTAACGGTACGGCAGGGACGCGATAAGCGAGGGATAATCCCACGTCTGCTGCAGGTTGGCTTTTGCTCTTGCCGCCCCGTCAGCCTCATCACGCCCGCGTATGAGGCTCATTACACTGTCGAGAAAATCACTCATTATTCCCCGCCCTCCCCAATAACCCGAAACCCTTCATCCCAGCGGGATTTGTTTTTCACAAACTCCACGACAGCGGGCTGATGAAAGTTGTCGTCAGTATCGACCCAGGGGGCGATCCACAGGCGCTGCGTGGCATCAGGAATACGCTGCGCGGTCACCCGCCCGGCACCGGTGTCCGGTTTCACGGACAGGGTGTTAACCACCGTCCGGCTTGTCAGAGAGGATCGGACAGGCGTACCGGCAATCGGGCGCGGAGTGAGTGTGGAAGGCGCGGTGTAACCGGTTGGTGCGACAGAGACAGGCCGGGAAGGACTGATAGCCGGGGCTGTGTTACGCAGTGCCGGCAGGGTTTCACCCGCAGGCTTTTTTACGCTTTTCTCAGCGGTCAGGTCATCCAGACTTTTACCACTGGCGGCCAGTTTGTTGGCTTCCGCCGTAGTCAGACACTGGTCAGTGGCGGTTTTGTTGCAGTCAAAATCAGAGTTCATACCGGCGCAGCCGGTCAGTGCGCTGCACAGCAGTGCAGCACCCAGTAGGTTTTTCATGGAGTCACTCCGGTTGGCGTTCAGGATTGAGAGGCGGATTTAGTTAATGGTGTCACCCAGGCGCAGCTGGCTGGCCTGACGCAATACTTCATCAGGACTGATATTGCCGGTGGATGTCGGGGACGACGTGGAGGCGGTAGTCGGTGCTGGCTGAGCAGCATTCTGTGCCACATTGCTCACGGTTTGTGCCGCAGCCTTGATACGTTCCTCGTCCGTCTCATCGATATTTTTAAGCTGGAAGCCCTCCTGGAACACAACAGTGACCGCGTTCCCGGCACCAATATCGATAACCGGGTGATACTGCTCGGCACGTTTGATCCAGTACTGGCTGAGATTGTCAGCTGCCTTATTGGCTCCCCCGCCAAACCCCTGTTTGAGTACATCTCCTGCGCCGACATCAGCCGTGGCACCCAGCCCGACAGAAGGTGTCGAGGCTGATTTAATGCCTTCCCCGATACCTGACAGGAAACCTGCGCCGGCGGCGTAACCAACAATCATGCCGTTACGCATGACCGGTTTACCCCTGATCCCGCCCTTGCCCTGATAGCTGACATGGCCTTCAAAAACCATATCAATGGGTGCGCCGTGCTTCGGCATACAGCTGAGGTTCTTTGTGCGGACTTCGCCACGCTCACTGGAGATGTCACCCCAGATTTCGCCTGTGACAAAACAGCCGTCCAGGTCGTATTCGTGGTTGTTTGGCATCTGCACCTTACCCTTCAGGCGGATGGTGACCGGACGGGTATTCTGCTGGCCGGTGACGCTGGCGTTCGCATCGGCCCCTTCAATCAGGATGGCATCAGTGAATGACCCGGAGGGTATCCAGGGCAGTTTAGGTCCCTTCTTTTTCAGGCTGTCGTAGGTGAATGTGGTGGTGGTCAGCCCGCCCGTCATGCGCTGGCCACTTCCTCCCGGATAAAACCCGGCTCCCTGATTTACGTTAACAGCACCACTGGCGGTCGGTGTTGCGGTGTAAACAGGCGGGCGGGTCTGACCGGCAGCAACAGGACCCGGCAGTGGTGTGCCATCCGGACCAGCAGGTGGTGTCTGCTGTCCCGTGGGGGTGTTGCTGCCAGCCGGAACGGGGGGCTGTTGTGAAAGCCGCAGAATCTCCGCATCTCGCTGCGCGAGTTTCTGCTCAAAGGTGGCGTTCTGCTGATTGAACTTTTCAAGCAGCTGGGCCATTTGCGACTCAAGTGAAGACGTTTTTGCCTGCTGCTGTGCGAGGGCCGAGGCGTTGACTTCTTCGTTAAAGGTGGCGGTAACGACGCCGGTCATATTGGGTGCCGGTGCGGCGCCGGCATTCTGGGGGGCTTTACTTTCGCCCCCGTAGAGCATGATGCCGGTGGCGGCGGCAGCAGCGGTCACGATTATCCCGATAAGGATGGCCAGCTGTTTACGGCGGGTGGTGATATTGATGTTGAGGCTCATTGGCGTGGCGCTCCGTCATCTGAAAAAACCACCCAGGCAAACCCTTCCCCGCCGGCATACAGCTCGTTATGTGAGAGCATGACGGCGCGGACACCCTTGCGCCAGAAGTCGCGCTCCCGCAGGGCCACGGTCACATAGCCTGGGTTCGTCATGCGAAAACGCACCACTCGCAGATGTGAACCGATGAACTGCCGTTCCGGCGTCAGGCGCACCGCAATGCCGGGGGTGTAAGCCGGCATTCTGCTGACCGGCAGTTCGGTATAGTCATCCGGCACTTCTCCCCGCACCACGGCGCGGGACAGGGTGACCAGCGTTTTTTCATAGCTCTGACCTTCTTCCCAGGCCTTTGCTTCTTCATTACTGCGCACCGGCATACTGAGCGGCGTAAACCGCAGGGTGCGGCCGGTGCCGGGTTTGGGCTGAACGTTCAGGCTGACGGAAGTACCGCCCGCCGTCTGCAGAAAGACCGTAAAATTCTGGCCACCGAGAGGCGAAAGCAACAATGCGCCTTCCGGTGTGGTGCTCTGGTCATAAGCGCCTGCTGGCCCGCTGAGACTGGTTACGAGTTCCCCGTCAATGATAATTTTGTTGGGGTTGGTGTTGCTGAGCGTGACGCTGAAACTGGCGTCATTCTCAAACGGTATGGCGGCGGGACCGGTGGCGGCCCGGAGGCCGCCGTGAAAGAGTCCTGTAGCCAGTAACACAGTTGCAGCTGCCGGTGAAATGCGGATTTTCATGGGCAGTCCTTGTTAGTGTGGGGTCGCGACGGGCACAAGCTCTGAGAAGTCCAGCAGGTTGATGATGCCGTTCTCATAACTCATGTTCAGCCGGTAGGTTTTTTCCTGGCTGTCCAGGGCGGTGGTGATACTTCCGTTGGTGGTTGACGGGTAAAGCGTCAGGCTCATGTCGACAGTGCCGGGGTCAATAATCCGGATGTCATGCAGTTCAAAGCGGGTGGTGATGCCTCCTTTTTTGATCCGCTCCGCCTCCACATCCAGAACCTTCTTCAGCGCGTCCCGCCTTTCGGCGGGCACATAACCGAGCAGCATTTTCTGGTTGCCGTCGATGGACTCAGGACTGACATTCAGACGCCAGTAAAGAAAGGACGTGGCGAACATCGTCATGCCGGTGCTGTCTGCTGATTTCGCATCTGAGGAAAAGGGATGGTTATAGGTCATGGGCGTGGTGATGGTTTTTTGCGTGGTGGCAAAGTGCCAGGCCAGCGAGCTGGAGAGCACCGTTCCTGCCACACACAAAATACTCAGAACAGAGAGGCCAACAAATGCGGTACGAAGATATTTATCGCGCTCTCCTTTAATCCTTAATTTCATTCCTTACGCCCTCCAGTGCCGGAAACAGGAGTCAGGTATCTGGCGGAAAGTGACTTTGAAAATAATAAAAGGCAGGTGCCAGTAGCAAAAATTCAGCATCCAGTAAGTACCCTGCCCTTTCTTCAAATATCTGACCAGCCACCACAGCAGGCCCGCAATAACAGACAGCACCGTCGACATGTTGCACAGCACCCCGGTAACAACCAGAGGAACCACAACAATAAATTCGTCGACGGGCAGGCCAATAATGCGTTCCTGCTGATTGAGTGTTTCCGGGAAGTAATATTTATCATCTTCCCCGTTCATGATTAGCTCGCGATTGCGAAACCAACGCGGGTGAAGATGATACAAATAACCAGACCAACAAAGACCAGCGGTGAACGAACTTTGATGTAGGTGAATAACGCCATCACAATTTCAGCGATATAAAACCATTTAATAAGTGAGGAACCAGAACCGAAGGTGGAATTAACCGTGGTGTTTTGCGAGGACAATAAATCAGTGCCGGTTGCATGGGCCACTTTCGTGACCAGCATCAGCAGCAAAACTGAACTCGCGATATTACAGATGCGTTTTAAGTTAAATTTATTGATTGCAGCACGGAATAAAGACGCTACCGCCCATCCCTGTGTGGTTTCAAGGGCATTACCTTTCATGCTTGAGTCTCCGATGTATACAAAGTGAGGTTGCGTAAGTGCTTGTTTACGCAGGCGCAATTGTCTCATGACCCTAAAAAAAAAAAACTGTGACGGACTTCACACTTTTAATCATTATTAAGAATTATCTGACGCACGCCGGGATATATCCTTTGTCAGGCAGGAGAAACCCTGTGGTGCCAGGAATCTATTGATATGAAAGTTAAAGAAAATATGTGGGGTAAGCGTGGACGACCCCGTAAGTTCCATGCCGGTGAAACAATTGAATGGCGACTACGGGCACCGGATAATTTGTTAATGGAGCTGAGAATCTGTGGGCGTTTAAGCCGAAAGAGTATTAACGATGAGATAATTTCGCGTTTATTAATCTCGCTGAATTATCAGCCCGACCGCGCCGTTATTCGCACCGCGCAAGGAGAGCGCCTTGTTGCGCTCGCGGTGAAATTTGAGCAGTGGCTGGATGATTTGATAAAAACGGATGACAAACCCGCTGAACAGGAAAATAACGCGTCAGCACATGAGGAAGTCTGGATGTGGCGGGAAGGCGAACGGGTGCTTATTCCGGGCAAAACGTCAGGCTACAGCATGCGCATTCCGGAAAATCTGGCTGATGAAATTCGTATTATGGCGCGCATACACAAACGCAGCCTGAACGATGAAATGCTGACAAGACTCATGAATTCTCTGGGTTATTTGTCTGACCGCTTACTGGAGCAGAATGAAGATGCGCAGGCGCTTAAAGTGCTGTGTATGGCATTCGAGTGGTATCTGAAAGAGAAAATAGCGGAAGCGGAAGACAGAGGCGCATCAGCTGAAAAACAGGAGTAGCGATGCAGGGAACGGGCCGACATGATGTCGGCCTTTTTTTTAATTCGTGTCACTCAGGAAATGCTGAGACTCGCCCTGCACTTCCGCCGTATTGATTGCCGAAATATTCGCATTGATAAGGTCATCCAGAGAGCCTTTGTAATCCGGGCCTTTAACTGATACATAAATCTCTGAAAGCAGTGCGGTCAGTATCATAATACCTTCACGTGAACCGCTCACCTTGCGGATAAGGTCACGCCGGAAACCTTCCAGATCGAAACTGGAGCCGTCTTCTCTTGATTTGTATACCATCAGACCCAGTCTGACCAGTTCATTTACCATCGAGGAGTAGTTAACATCAGCTTTAGTCGCCCCCTTCTGAATCTCTATTTCAATAATATCTTCAATCTCACGATCGATTTTATCTTTAAAGTATATGTTTTTACGGGGCATTATATTTACCTGTACCGATAAGCAGTGCCTGATTAGGCACTATTAGAGACATTTTAAGGATGTTCTTAAACGGGATTTTTCATAATATCGTCTCTCTCTGATCGATGTGTCAAGCATATTAGTGATTTATACAGGTGTGTTGGCACGGCACCATGATGTGTGTCAGGACGGCACTAACGTTAAAAATCACCTAATCAACCTACTGATTTTTATAGTTACACACTTATCACACACTCAACAGTGCCTGTGTTGGCACCAACAGGTGTGTCAATCAGGCACGGGTAAGTGTGTTATTCCGGCACTGTGAAGTGTGCTAATTAGACCACCTTTTCACCTCATACCTCATGACAACGCTTAGAGTTTAAGTATAACTAACTGAAATCAAAGAATTAATCTGCAAGACAACGTCTTGCGTGGGGTGTGATGTTTTTTATGTTGGGTAAAGAGCGGCGTTTAATAAAGTGGATCGGTTGGGTTTCTCTTATATCCCGTCGTGTGAAAAGACGATCCACAGCGCCCCATGCGCGTCTGTAATGGATTATCTTGATAAAAATGATCGCCGCGCGTATTTTTATAAACGCCTCCCTCCTGGCGCATATAAACTCCTCTGGCGGATAATACGCAAAATGAAAAAAGCACCGTTCCTTCTTCTGGTTTTCTCAGTCTCCTGCGGCGCAGCACCTCAGCTGTGTTTTAACCAGGCCGGAAAGGACTACAACATTGATCCCCTGCTGCTCACTGCGATTTCAATACAGGAAAGCAGACTGCGACCGGCAGCCATAAATAAAGCCAACCGTAACGGGACGGAGGATGTCTGTGCGATGCAGGTGAACAGTTCACATTACGGGAAACTTGAAAAGTTTAATATCACGCGGGAAAGACTGCTGAATGAACCCTGTATATGTGTTTACACCGGCGCATGGGTGCTGGCGCATAACTTCAGGGCATACGGAAAAAACTGGGACAGTGTGGGAATGTATAACACCGGACCTTCACCGAAGGCGATCAAAGCACGGCGTGAGTACGCCAGAAAAATAAAGAGTATTTATCGTGTTCTGCTGGCAAGAAAGATTATTGAGGACAGGCAGAACGCCGATATAAAAGAAGTACCAAAGCCCGCTGAAAAACTCCCGGCGCTCGCGTCGAACTGAATAAATAAAAATCCCCGGTTAACCGGGGATTTTTTTCAGGCTTTCAGCTTAGCCATTTCGTCGGCCAGCTTCCACAGCGCCCGGTTTAATTTCACGTCACCGTCAATTCCTGTGACAGGTCGCGTCCGGCTACGCTTCCCGGTTTTCGTCTGCGCGGGCAGATGCCCCTTAATTAAATTTTCCTGCACGCGGTTAAAGGTGGTCCAGATGTCTGTTTTTCTGTCTTCATAGCGGCGCGGCTCAAGAATTTGAGAAGCTGTAACCGGCTGATGTTCTTCGCCGTATTTATATTCAAGCGCGGCATTTGCAAAAAGGCGCTGTTCGGACGGTGAAAGGCTGACGGATTTAAGCAGATCCATACTTTCGTCCACGTCCTCAAAGGTTTTAAGCACTTCAAACGCGCCCTCAATAACCTGGCTGACAATATCCCCTTTATGCGGGACACGGATTTCTCCGAACGTATCACCGCAGACCATTCCGTTTGTACAGACAAAACGAAACATGCCTGGGATCATCTGGTAACTGCTGGAACCGTCATGGCTGTTAAGCAGAATTATTTCCGGTACTTCGCTGCCGTTAATTTGATCGAGACGGCGCAGGCGCAGCATATGCTTTGTAAAATCGCGGCGCTCCGATTTATTTACTTTTGTCTGACACGCAAAGAACGGGGCAAAACCTTCTTCACGCAGTTTATCCAGAATAGTAATAGTCGGGATGTAGGTATAACGTGAGGAACGGGATTCGTGTTTATCACCGGTAAATACGCTTGGAACATGGCGCGCCAGTTCGTCATTAGTCAGGGCACGTTCTTTACGAATTACGGTAGCTGCGCCAAAACGGCTGGATAATCTGGTCATTTAAGTTTCTCCTGTTCAGTTTTTATTACCCGGCAATATTCGCCGGGTGGGATTTTCAGTTATGCCGGAATGCCGCTTAATACAGCCATAAATTGATCCTGCGGAATGGATGCCGCCACGGGCCATCCATCGACTGCCCACACCAGGACGGTTACGGCGTTATCTTCTCTGTTAAAACAGATCAGATCGCCGCCAGCTGGAGGCACAAAAAAGGTGGGCTGCTTCTGGTGCATGGCGTGCTCCTGGACGTAATAAAACAGGTCCAGACACTGCATGAAGGTGACAGGCTTCTGTCCTGCTCCCCCCATCTTCCTGGAAGATTCAT
>NZ_JBNRLQ010000011.1:0-155918 GCF_055804875.1 Enterobacter sp. K510
TAAGCCGTCACGCCTGACGCGAAACGCAAAGTGAACGGAATTTACCACTGAACCAAACATTCCACCAAACCGAACTCACTGCGCCACCGCTGCCACCACCACCCCTGGCGCCTCCACCGTCGCACTCACCACCCGCTGGCTGCTCGCATTCTGTACCTTAATCACCTCCCCCTGATGCCCGCTTTTCAGCGCCACCCCGCTGGTCTGCGCGGTGATCTCCCCGTTGCGCGACACCAGCGTCACCGCCTGATCCCGCTTCACCCACAGCGGCCGATCCACATCATTCGCCTTCACCGGCGTATTCACCCGCAGCGCATGGCGGGCCGTCAGGCCGAGCACATCTTCCACCTTCATCACCAGCTCACCACGTTGGTTGCTGATATTGAATTTTTTCAGCGTCAGCGCGTCAGCGGTCAGGCTTTCGCCACGCGCGATCTCACGCGCGGGCATCACTACCGGCAGGTAAATATCGGCTTTCACGGTCAGGGTAAAGCGCCAGCCCGCAGCGCCAGGACAGAGCACGCTGTAGCCGAGGCGCGGCAGCGTTTTCGCGCTGGCGGTAAAGATCGGCGGTTGCGGGCAGGGGGCCGCGCTGGCGACGGCGGCGGGCATAAAGACGTTGAAGCGGGAATGGTAATCGGGCCACTGCTTTTGCGCGGCCAGGTTCTTTACCGTCTGCTCAGCAAGCCGGATCGCGCCCTGGTTAATTTGCTGTCGCGCGCTGTCGGTTATCACCGCGCAGGCGGGGAATGTCAGCAGCAGCAGGGCCGCCGTCAGGGCTTCCGCCAGCGGAAAAGGAAGGCGGAAAAAGGCTTTCCGCGGCGACGGGGTATTCTTCATAAAAACTTTACCTTTCAATAAATTAAAAAATTGGCACGCCAATTGCTTTAAGGGCCAGCCAGTCAGAATTTAGTGAAGGAGAGTTGCAGAAGAATGGGCATCAGTTTTCAGCAAGCATTTGGTGTACATCCGCAGGCAGTGGCGTTACGTCTTGAGAGGACCGAGCTAATCACCGCCAACCTGGCAAACGTGGATACGCCAAATTTCAAGGCTAAAGATATTGATTTTGCCGCCGAGATGCAACGGGCAAATTTTCACCAGCCTGCGGCAAAGGCGGTGGCGATGTACCGCGTGCCCCTGCAACCGAGTCAGGACGGTAATACCGTCGATCTGGACGCGGAGCAGGCGCGGTTTTCGCAAAACAGTATGGATTATCAGAGCAGCCTGACTTTTTTAAATCTGCAAATCAGCGGCCTGCGCGCCGCTATTGAAGGGAAGTAACCATGTCTTTTGCTGACATTTATCAGATTTCGGGTTCGGCGATGAGCGCCCAGACGGTGCGTCTGAACACCGTCGCCAGCAACATCGCTAACGCCGATTCGCCTGCCGCCAGCGAGGCCGCCACCTACAAAGCCCGCAGCCCGGTGTTTGCGGCGGAGTACCACAGCAGCCTGGCGGCGGCGGGGCATCATGAGATGACCGGCGCCAGCGTGCGGCTGGAGGATGTGGTGGAAACCGGCACCGCCGTGCGTCGCTACGAGCCGCATCATCCGATGGCGGATGAGAACGGCTACGTCTGGTATCCGGACGTGAACGTCGTCGAACAGATGGCCGACATGATGTCCGCGTCGCGGGATTTTGAAACCAACGTCGATGTGCTCAATAACGTGAAAAGTATGCAGCAAAGCCTGCTGCGTCTGGGAGAAAACGCATGAGCGCCACGGCGGTAAGCAGCACCCAACCGGGCGCAACGACGCAGGAAAGTGCTGCAACGGTGAGCAGTAACCCTGGTGACCAGACCACCACCTCCACCAGCAGCTCGATGGCGGACACCTTTCTGACCCTGCTGGTGGCGGAGATCCAGAACCAGGATCCGACCAATCCGACCGACCCGACGGAATACATCACCCAGCTGTCGTCGATGGCGCAGGTGGCGATGGCGGAGGAGATGTCGGTGCAGATGAATACTAACGCGGTGCTGATGAGCAACATCCAGGTGATGGCCCTCGGCAATCTGGTGGGCGATCCGATCATGGTGCAGACCTCCACGCTGAGCGTTGACGACAGCGCCATTCACGGTCGCGTAACCATTGATGATGCCTGTACCACCGTCGATCTCCATTTCACCGACGAAGCCGGTAACGACTACGTGGTGCCACTCGGCACGCAGTCGCCGGGCCAGGTGAGTTTCGATATCGATCCGGCGGATTACGGCATTCCTCCCGGTGATTACGAAGTCTCGGTGGTGACCAACACCGGCGAAGAGGAAGTGCCGATTGAGGTGGCGGGCGTGGTCAACGATGTGCGCATTCCGCTCGACGGCAGCACGCCGGTGCTCAACGTCAGCGGCATCGGCGAGGTGCCTTTCACCATGATCAGCCAGTTCGGCGTGCCGGATGATGTCGCGCCTGCCGACGACGTTTTGGTTTAACCCTTAGGAACACAGGATTATTTTATGAGTTATGAAATTGCAGCAACCGGGCTGAACGCGGTTAACGAACAGCTGGACGGCATCAGTAACAATATCGCCAACGCCGGGACGGTGGGCTACAAATCCATGACCACCGAGTTCTCGGCGATGTATGCCGGCAGCCAGGCGATGGGCGTCAGCGTCAGCGGTACGGCGCAGAGCATCTCCCGCGGCGGTTCGATGGTGTCCACCGGCAATGCGCTGGATCTGGCGATTAATAACGACGGCTTTTTCGTCACCTGCGACAGCGCGGGCAACGTCTGTTACACCCGCTCCGGCTCATTTACCACCGATAAAGACGGCTATATCGTCAACACCTCCGGCGACTATTTGCAGGGTTGTCCGGTGGATGACAGCGGCACGCTGCAAACAGGTACGGTAACCGATCTGCAAATCCAGACCGGCAATATCCCGGCGAAAGCTACTGACAGCGTGAGCTTCGGCGCGAACTTCGACGCCAGCGACGAGGCCATCGACACCGCTGCGGTGCCCTTTGATGCCACCAATGCCGCGTCTTACAACGACACCTACACCACCACGGTTTACGACTCGCTGGGCAACGAGCACACCGTCAGCCAGTACTTCACCAAAACGGCGGATAACACCTGGCAGGTGCATTACAGCTTTGATGGCGAAACGCAAAGCACCACCACCGAACTGGCCTTCGACAGCGCCGGTAAGCTCACCAGCCCGACCACGCCGGTGGCACTGAGCTTTGACGTGCCGGGTGCGGATCCGCTGACCCTGACCATGGATTACGGCACCTGTACCCAGTTCGGTTCGGAATTCGCTGTCAGTACCAACAGCGCCAACGGTTACGCCTCGGCGGAGCAGAACGGCGTGCAGGTGGACAGCGACGGCAAAGTTTATGCCACCTACAGCAACGGCGAGCGCATGTTGCAGGGGCAGGTGGTGCTGGCGACCTTCCCGAACGAAAACGGCCTTGAAGCGGTGAGCGGTACCTCATGGGTACAGACCGGCGAATCCGGCACCCCGCTGCTGGGCGTGCCCGGATCCGGGGCCTGCGGCACGCTGAGCACCGGCATGCTGGAAGGTTCGAACGTCGATATTACCGGCGAGCTGGTGGCGCTGATGTCGGCGCAGCGTAATTATCAGGCCAACACCAAAGTGATCTCCACCAGCACCCAGCTGGATCAGGCGCTGTTCCAGGCGATGTAAGACATGGACCGTTTACTTTTTACCGCCATGAGCGGAGCGACCCATGCGTTGCAGGGGCAGGCGATCAGCGCCAATAACCTGGCGAACGCCAGTACCACAGGTTTTCGCGCCGATCTGGCGCTGTCGCAAAGCCTGCCGGTGAACGGCAACGGTTTCGCCACTCGCGTGATGAGCCAACAGACGCCCGGCGGGGTGAACAGCGCCACTGCCGATGCTCAGGAAACCGGTCGGCCGCTGGACGTGGCCATTCAGGGCGATGGTTACATCGCCGTGCTGGATGACGACGGCCAGGAGGTCTACACCCGCAACGGCAATATCCAGCAGAACGACCAGGGCGAGCTGACCATCGACGGACATCCGGTGCTCGGCGATGGCGGCCCCATTGTGCTGCCGCCGAACGCCATCGCCTCCTTTGGCAGCGACGGCACCCTGTCCATCACTCCGGACGACGGCGATGTTACCGCCACCATGGATATCGACCGCCTGAAGCTGGTGACCATTGCGCAAAACAACCTCAGCAAAAATGAGCGCGGCATGATGATCACCCGCGACGGCCAGCCCGCGCAGCCCGATGAAAACGTCAGGGTCAGCGGCGGCTTTCTGGAGGGCAGCAACGTCTCCGCCGTCGCGGAAATGCTGGCCTCCATTTCCTTAAACCGCCAGTTCGAAGCGCAGATCAAAATGATGAAGGCGGCGGAAGAACTGAGCGAATCCGGTAACCGTTTACTTCGTGGCTCCTGAGGGGCCGCGTGATCAGGATAAAAAATGAACGCAGCTTTATGGATCAGTAAAACCGGTCTGGCGGCGGAAGACGCCGAAATGAGCGCTATCGCCAACAACATCGCCAACGTCAACACCAACGGCTTCAAGCGTGACCGGGTGATGTTTCAGGATCTGTTTTATCAGAATCAGCGTGCGCCGGGGGCAATGCTCGATCAGAACAACATTGCGCCCACCGGCATTCAGTACGGCAGCGGCGTGCGCGTGGTCGGCACGCAGAAAACCTTCACCGAAGGCAATATCCAGACCACCGAAAATCCGCTGGACGTCGCCATTATGGGGCAGGGCTTTTTCCAGGTGCAGAAGGCCAACGGCGACAGCGCTTACAGCCGTGACGGTAATTTGCAGGTTAACGCCGACGGCGTGCTGACCAACGCCCAGGGCCTGCCGATCCAGCCGGAAATCGACGTGCCCGCCAACGCCACTGACATCACCATCGCCGAAGATGGCACGGTGATGGCGATGATGCCGGGCGAAGCCGAGCCGACCGAACTGGGGCAGATCACGCTGGTGAACTTTACCAACCCGGCGGGGCTGATGGCGGAAGGGGACAACCTCTATCTGGAAACTGCCGCCAGCGGCCAGCCTACGGAAGGCACGCCGGGCGAGGACGCGCTGGGCACCCTGAAGGCCGGGGCGCTGGAAGGCTCTAACGTCGACATCGTTAACGAAATGGTGGCGATGATCACCGTCCAGCGGGCCTATGAGATGAACGCCAAAATGGTCTCCGCCGCCGACGAGATGTTGCAGTACATCAATCAGAACATGTAGGGCTAAGGGCCGCCTGCACGCGGCCCGTCTGAAGTAACAGGAACGAAAGTGAAAAAATATTTGTGGTTAATCATGGCATTGCCGCTGTTAAGCGGCTGCGAATCGCAGGCGATGCTGGTCAGCAAAGACGACGCCGCCTTTGCGCCGCCCGACGCGGCGGTAGCGCCGACGCCGGAAGGGCGCGCGGGCGGGGTCTTTCAGGCGGGCTATAACTGGTCGCTCACCGCGGATCGCCGCGCTTACCGGGTGGGGGATATTCTGACGGTGATCCTCGATGAGTCCACCCAGTCCAGCAAACAGGCGAAAACCAATTTCGACAAGAGCAGCAGTCTGGATATCGCCGCCCCCACGATTTTTGGCAAAACCAAAGACAACCTGGAAAGCGCCGCTGACGCTGACCGCAGCTTTGATGGCGGGGCCAGCTCACAGCAGCAAAACAGTCTGCACGGCTCCATTACCGTGTCGGTTCATCAGGTTTTGCCAAATGGCGTGATGGAGATCCGCGGCGAGAAGTGGCTAACCCTCAATCAGGGGGATGAGTACATCCGCCTGAGCGGGCTGGTGCGTGCCGACGATGTGCAGAACGACAATACCGTTTCCTCGCAGCGGATCGGCAATGCACGCATTTCTTACGCCGGGCGCGGGGCGCTCAGCGATGCCAATGCCGCAGGCTGGCTGACGCGGCTGTTCAACCACCCTCTGTTCCCGCTGTAATCCGGAGTTGTTTATGAAGTGTTTTACATGTCCACAGGGGCGCTGGCTGCTGTTCATCACCCTGATGCTGACGCTGTTTACCGTCCATGCTCAGTCGCTGGAGTCGCTGGTGGATATTCAGGGCGTGCGCGGCAACCAGCTCATCGGCTACAGCCTGGTGGTCGGTCTTGACGGCACCGGCGATAAAAATCAGGTGAAGTTCACCAACCAGACCATCACCAACATGCTGCGTCAGTTCGGCGTGCAGCTGCCATCGAAAATCGATCCGAAGGTGAAAAACGTCGCCGCCGTGGCGGTGAGCGCCACGCTGCCGCCGATGTACGCCCGCGGACAGAATATTGATGTGACGGTGTCGTCCATTGGCGATGCAAAAAGCCTGCGCGGCGGCACGCTGCTGCTGACGCAGTTGCACGGCGCGGATGGCGAAGTTTACGCGCTGGCGCAGGGTAACGTGGTGGTCGGCGGCATGAACGCCAGCGGCGCCAGCGGATCCAGCGTCACGGTCAACACGCCCACCAGCGGGCGCATCCCTAACGGCGCGTCGGTGGAGCGGGAGATCCCCAGCGACTTCGGCATGAGCAATGCGGTGATGCTTAACCTCAAGCGTCCGAGCTTTAAGGATGCCAATAACATCGCGGCGGCCATCAACCGCGCTTTTGGCGGCGGTCTGGCGACGGCGAAAAGCTCCACCAACGTGGAAGTCATTGCCCCTATGGACGCGGGCGGGCGCGTGGCCTTTATGTCGCAGCTCGAGGATGTGCAGGTACAGGCGGAGCGGGTACGGGCGAAAGTGGTGTTTAACGCCCGTACCGGCACGGTGGTGATGGGTGACGGCGTGGCGCTGCATGCGGCGGCGGTGTCTCATGGCAATCTGACGGTGTCGATTTCGGAAACCACCCGCGTCAGCCAGCCGAACGCCATGTCCCGTGGCCGCACCGTGGCGTCGCCGGACAGCAACGTCAACGTCGATCATGCGCGTGCGCAAATGGTGACGCTGCCGGAGTCCACCAGCCTGAAAACCCTCGTCAGTGTGCTGAACGGTCTTGGCGCGTCGCCGGACGATGTGATGTCGATTTTGCAGGCGCTGCATGAAGCGGGCGCGCTGGATGCCGATCTGGAGGTGATTTAAATGGAAAACCTAAACGCCATTACCCACGCCCTGCGCGCCCCGGTCAGCCGCGATGCGGCGGCGGTGCGTGACCATGACATAAAAGAAGCGTCAGCCCAGTTTGAAGCGATTTTTATGCGCAGCCTGATGAAAGAGATGCGCAAGGTCAACGAACTGTTCGACTCGAAAGATAACCCCTTTAACAGCGATGCGGTGCGCACTATGCAGGGTTTTTACGACGACGCCCTGTGCGACGAACTGGCTAAACACCAGGGGATCGGCATCGCGGAGATGCTGGTCAAGCAGCTGTCGGCACAGCATCACGATTAAGGTTTAAGAACAGGCGCGGTCCGGTCGCTTTAGGTAGCAAACGCGAAATTTTTAGCCGGGCCTGACCCGACGAGGAGTACCAGATGGACATGATAAATATTGGTTACAGCGGGGCATCCGCCGCCCAGGTGCAGCTGAACGTCACGGCGCAGAACACCGCCAACGCCATGACGCCGGGCTATACCCGGCAGGTGGCGATGACCAGCACCATTGGCGCAAGCGGCGGCGCGGTAAACAGCGCGGGCAACGGCGTGCAGGTGGACAGCATCTGCCGTGTGTCGAATCAGTATCTGGTGAATCAGGTCTGGTATGCCGCCAGCGATAACGGCTTTTACAGCACCCAGCAGCAGTACCTGACGCAGCTGGAAACCGTGTTAAGCGATCCGAACAGCAGCCTGAGCGCCGGATTCGATAACTTTTTTGCCGCGCTTAATGAGGCGTCCGCCAACCCGGACGACTCCGCCCTGCGCCAGCAGGTGATCAGCGAAGCCGATGCGCTGGCGCTGCGCTTTAACAACACCTGCGACTACATTCAGTCCCAGAGCGATGAACTGCTCAGTCAGGAGC
The DNA here is from genome assembly GCF_055804875.1 of Enterobacter sp. K510. NCBI lineage: Bacteria > Pseudomonadati > Pseudomonadota > Gammaproteobacteria > Enterobacterales > Enterobacteriaceae > Enterobacter > Enterobacter sp. K510. The sequence continues at coordinate 7,920 of NZ_JBNRLQ010000011.1, forward strand.
AGGCGACCATCGCGCAGATCAACAGCCTGACCTCCGGCATTGCGGGTTACAACCAGCAGATCGCCGAAGCAGAAGCTAATGGCGACAACGCCTCCGCGCTCTATGACGCCCGCGACCAGATGGTGCAGCAGCTGAGCGGCCTGGTGGACGTGCAGGTGCAAATTGACGATCGCGGTAATTACAACATCTCTCTGCCGAACGGCCAGCCGCTGGTCAGCGGCCAGGACTGCTCGACCATTGCGATGAGCAGCAATGCAGACGGCACGCCCTGCATGGAGCTGACCTTCGCCGGCACCACCTACACCATGACGGAGGAGACCGGCGGCGCGCTGGGGGCGCTCTTTACCTACCAGAGCGACGTGCTGGATCCGCTGACCGCCACCATCAACAGCATCGCCGAACAGTTTACGAATGCGGTCAACAGCCAGCTGGCGGCGGGTTACGATCTGAATGGCAATCCCGGCGCGCCGCTGTTTATTTACGATCCCACCAATCCGGACGGCCCGCTGCTGGTTAACCCGGACATCAGCGAAGACGAGCTGGCGTTCTCCGGCTCGCCGGACGAATCCGGCAACAGCGATAACTTACAGGCGCTGATAAACATCTCCACTGAACCGATGGAGATCGAGGGTCTCGGCAACGTTACCGTCGGCAACGCCTGCTCGACGCTGATCAGCAATATCGGTATCTACAGCCGTCAGAACCAGACGGAGGCACAGTCTGCCAGCAATGTTTACAACGAAGCGCAAAACCAGCAGATGAGCGTCAGCGGCGTCAGCATGGATGAGGAGGCCGTCAACCTCATCACCTATACCCAGATTTATCAGGCCAACCTGAAAGTGATTTCTACCGGTACGGAGATTTTTGATTCCGTACTTGAGATGTTCTGAGCAACCGGAAACGACAGACTATGCGCGTAAGCACTCAACAATCCTACAGCACCATGACCACCCGCTTCACTAACCTGTCGGCGCAGCTGGAGCATGTGGTGACGCAGATGGCCACCGGGCAACGCATTATATTGCCGTCAGACGATCCCATCGCCGCCGCGCGTATCACCCAGCTCGATCGCCAGCAGGCGGCCATCGAACAGTATCAGAGCAATATCAACAGCGTCTCAGCCAGTATGAGCCAGCAGGAGAGCGTGCTGGACGGCGTCAACAACAGCCTGCTGGCGATCCGCGATGATTTGCTGGAAGCGGCCAACGGCACCAATACCGCCGAATCCCTGGCGGGTTACGGCCAGGAGATCCAGTCGCTGACCGAATCCATGGTGGCGGCGCTCAACTATCAGGATGAAGACGGTCACTATATTTTTGGCGGCACGGTGAACGACACCCCGCCTATCACGTATGACGATACCGATGGCGACGGGGAAGGGGATGAATACGTCTATCACGGCAATATGAATCACCGCACCGCCACCGTCTCGAACGGCGTGGTGATGGACACTAACGTCTCGGTGGGGGAGATTTTTGGTCAGGGGCTGGCGCTTTTCAACACCCTTGATGACCTCGCGAAGGAGATGCAGGATCCCACGGTCGATCCCGTGGCGATGCAGGATGATATATCCCACGCCATCAACGTGATTGATGAAAGCGCTGACTCGCTGAACACCGCCATCGCCAGCCTCGGCGAGCGGCAGAACACCATGAGTATGCTGAGCGACGCCCAGACCGGCATTTCCGATGCCAATGCCGATTTGATTGGTCAGCTTGGCGATCTGGATTACGGCCCGGCCAGCATCACCTTTACCGGACTGGAAATGGCCATGGAAGCTACCATGAAGACTTACTCGAAAGTGAGTGAGCTGAACCTTTTTAGCGTTATTTAACGAATTCCACGCCCAGGATCATCATGCAGGTTGGTTTACAAACTTCAACGCATACCCGTACCGGCGGACTGACGTCTGCCGTTCGTCAGCCGGACGTCGTGCGCACCGCGCCCGTCAGCGATAAAGCGCCGTCTGGCGACTACCCGGCGTCGCCGCTCATCGCCACCCGTCCGCAGCGCTACAGCGTACAGCTTAACGATCAGCTCACCACGTTACAGCAGGCGGATCACTGGCTGGGGCAACTGGAGCGCGCGCTGGTGGATTATCGCCACGGCGGGCAGCGGGATCCCGCGACCGTGCAGTCGCTGCTCGACGGTCGTCTGGCGCTGACCGGCGGCGCGGTGGACCGGGAACTGCAACCGGTGCTACAGGGGCAGGCGCAGGTGCGCTTTCATGCGCCGCAGCTGAGCCAGGCGCTGGCGGCGGATGGCCCGCAGAAACTGCTGTTCAGCGTACAGCACGGGCGGAAAACCCTGCTGTCCGGGCTAAATATTAACGGCGACGGCGATGCCGGGCAGCGGGCGACGAAAATCAGCACCGCATTACGCCGCGTCGGCGTGCAGCCCCTGAAAGGACAGGAGGGCTTTACTGCCAGTGAGCAGCACTGGGCGCAGCTGCAAAACAGCTTCGCCGTGCAGCGGGAAGGGGCGGGGCAGAAAATCGCCATTGCGGTGGCGGCGCATCCGGCGCAGACGGAAACCCTTGCCGCCGCGCTCGCCAGCGGACAGCAGGCGCAGCGCGTGGTGCAGGAGACGCTCAGTCAGGTAAGCGCACAGCGTCAGCAGCTGGCGCTCCAGCAGGAGAAAGTCCGCCAGCGTATTGACGATATGTCGCGTTTTGCGCAGTCGCAGAGTGCGGTGGAGGCCTCCGCGCGGCTGGCGGGAACCCTGGATGCGGCCAGCCATAATTATGAGGTGCTGGCGCAGGCGATTAATGGCCAGGCGAATCTGTCGAAGCTGACGGTGCGCAGCCTGCTGGATTAACGTTTCGGGCAGGGCTGCCCGTCAGGTTGCAGCAGGCCTTTTTCGGTGATCAACATGGTGGCGCTGTCCTGATTAAACAGCAGCTGGCGAGCGTCGCCCAGCGGCACGCTCACACTTTGCAGATCGTTATCATTGATAAAGCCCAGCACCGGGAACAGCGTGGCGTCCGTGCCGGTGACATGAGCATTCTGCAGACGTAAAAACGATTCGCCGCTCTGCTCGCCGCCGGGGGCGGTACAGGCGATCAGCTGCATCTGCAGGGCAAAAGCCTCATCCCCTGGCCGGGTCAGGACCAGGCGCGCTCCCCGCTCCGCGGGGGCGGTGGTCAGGTTATAAACCGCGTGTTCAGCCGTTGCCAGATCGTAAATCCCGACCTGGGTGCGGGCAATAACGGGCGCGGCCTGAAGGCTACCGGCGATACCGGCGAGCAGCAGACCCGCGATAACATTACGAACAGGCAGGCATTTCATTAAGCGTGCGCTCCGTTTCCTTGTGAATTAATTGACCCAGTTTTTTAACATCCTGTTGCCAGCTGCGAATTTCCATTAACAACTGATATTCTTTACCGCACTGATTTTGCACCAGCAGGATCACCGACATTTTTTGTACCGCCCCGTAATAATAAATCGTCAGCGTTGCCTTATGCGCCGTAAGCAGCATATTGATGCCTTCCAGCGACTCCGCAATATGCGACGACAATACCGCGCCTGATGTATTCACCCCCGTGCGGTGCAGTCGAAATAATTTAATTTTGTCATTTTGCGGCGACAGCTCTTCTTTAATCGACAGACGGGAAGTGGCAAGCGGCGCAGAATTCTGACCCCCGGGGTAAATCAGCCAGATAAGCCCGCAGCCAAGCAGCAGCAACAGCGCCGCCAGGACAATCAGGCGGTGTTTATTGCGCGGCGCAGGCGCGCTGGCGGGCGGGGCATCCGTCACGTCGGCAACCGGTTCAGGATCGGGCTGAGTCAGGGGCTGGGACGCAGAGAGCGGCTCATCCGGCAGCAGGACGACAAAGTCTTTATTCAGCAGATAGCCTTTTTTCGGGATGGTTTTGATGATCTCCTGTACCCGGCCGTCGTCCCCCAGCGCTACCCGCAGAGCATAGACAGCGGTCAGCAGGCTGTTATTTCCGACGACGCGGTTTTTCCATACTTCGCTCATCAGAAAATCACGCGACACCACCTCCCCGGCATGATTAACCAGCGTTTCGAGCATAATAAAATGGAATTCACCAAGGCGGCGGATCTCCCCCGTTTCCCGGTGTACCAGACCGTTTAACGACGGCTCAACTTTCCAGTTATTAACAATGATCTGCATAGTGATTTGTTAATAAATTGGTGAGTATTAATTTATTTTTCACAACGTAAGCTTCCACTTAGCCGCAGGGAGGGTAAATGTATCGGATGATTATCACCCCATCAATCTAAGAATAGTCTTAACTCATAAATTAATAATTAATTAATTTCTAAGCTAACGGATTGATAAAGCTTGCCGTCAGCGCCTGGGGGTATTAACGTCGCTGGTAATTGTAGACGATCGGCCCGCAAAGGCCGTCGCGACTGGCAAGTTTGATTAATGTAATGAGGTCATCATGTTTAAAGCCATTCAGATTGATAAAGCGGAAGGACAGTATTCGGCATCCCTGGTGGAGCTGGACGAGCAGGCGTTGCCGGAAGGTGACGTCACCGTCGCGGTGGAATACTCCTCCATTAACTATAAAGATGCGCTGGCTATTACCGGTCGCGGCCCGATTGTGCGCCAGTTCCCTATGGTGCCGGGTATTGATTTCGCCGGGACCGTAACCGCCAGCGACAGCGCGGCGTTTGCCGTGGGCGACCGCGTGCTGCTGACCGGCTGGGGCGTGGGCGAACGTCACTGGGGCGGACTGGCAGGCAAGGCGCGGGTCAAAAGCGAATGGCTGACGAAAATGCCGTCCGGCGCGGATGCAAAACAGGTGATGGCTATCGGTACGGCGGGCTTTACCGCCATGCTGTGCGTGCAGGCGGTGCTGGATCACGGCGTGAAGCCTGAAGACGGCCCGGTGCTGGTGACCGGCGCGGGCGGCGGCGTGGGCAGCTGCGCGGTGATCATTCTTTCTGCCATGGGCTATCAGGTGGTGGCGTCGACCGGCCGTCCGCAGGAAGCCGGATGGATGCGCGAACAGCTGGGGGCCAGCGACATTATCAACCGTGATGAGCTGAGCGCGCCGGGTAAACCGTTACAGAAAGAGCGCTGGGCGGCGGCGATCGATACCGTCGGCAGCCATACGCTGAGCAACGTCTGCGCCAGTGTCCGTTATGACGGCATAGTCGCGGCGTGCGGCATGGCGCAGGGTATGGATCTCCCGGCGACAGTGGCGCCTTTCATTCTGCGCGGCGTTACGCTGCGCGGTATCGACAGCGTGATGGTGAGCAGCGAAAAACGTCCGGCGATCTGGGAGAAAGCCTGTCAGTATTTAACGCCTGCGGCGCTGGAAAAACTGAGTGCCACTTATCCGCTGAGCGATGCCATTGACGTGGCGGAAAAACTGCTGAACGGGCAGATCCGTGGCCGTGCGGTGATTGAGATTTAATTCTGGCGGGGTTGCCGGGTGGCGCTGACGCTTACCCGGCCTACAATATAACGCAGGCCCGGCAAGCTTGCGCCGTCGGGCAATGTGCAGCAACGTTATTTGCGAATATCGTGTGCGGTGTCGTTTTCGCGGCAATCGCCTTCAGCGCAGTGGCCGTAGAGGTAAAGGCTGTGGTTGGTCAGGCGGATCCCGTGCTGAGCGGCGATTTCACGCTGACGTAATTCAATAGAATCATCGCTGAATTCAATCACTTTGCCGCAGTCGAGGCAGATCAGGTGATCGTGGTGATGCTGCTGCGTCAGTTCAAAAACAGATTTACCGCCTTCGAAATTATGACGGGTCACAATACCGGCGTCATCGAACTGGTTAAGCACGCGGTAGACCGTCGCCAGGCCAATCTCTTCGCCCATGTCGATCAGTCGTTTGTATAAATCTTCCGCACTGACATGGTGGTTGTCAGGTCCCTGGAGTACCTCAAGGATCTTTAACCGAGGAAGCGTGACTTTCAGGCCAGCCTTCTTTAGTGCGGTGTTATTGTCAGTCATGCGGAATCTGTCCTGTAGCTAAACGATTCACTTCCAAAATGGAAGTTAATGAGAATGACGTTGAGTTAATGCGTCTCATTATAGAACTGCCATGCCTAAATGAAAACTGCAAGTCCTCAAGCAAAGTATGCGTATAAAACGTGGTGTCACTAACAAACCCGTAAGCAATCACGTTCAATCAGGGGATATTGTACAGGTATGCGTGCGAAAGTTAAAAAATTGTAGCAATTATTTTGATTGGTTATATCTATTAATGCGGCGCAGCCAACAGGTTACGCCGCACAAAAATCAGGCGTTGATGATCTCATCTAAATGAAGTTCTTCAGAAATCTGCTTCACCCATTTTTCCACGCGCTCAGCGGTCAGTTCCGGCTGGCGGTCTTCATCAATGGCCAGACCGACGAAGTGGTCGTCGTCCGCCAGACCTTTGGAGGCTTCGAAATGGTAGCCCGCGGTCGGCCAGTGACCGACGATAGTCGCGCCGCGCGGCTCAATGATGTCGCGGATGGTGCCCAGCGCATCGCAGAAATATTCCGCGTAGTCTTCCTGGTCGCCACAGCCGAACAGGGCGACTAATTTGCCGTTAAAATCGACCTCTTCCAGCGTCGGGAAGAAATCGTCCCAGTCGCACTGCGCTTCACCATAGTACCAGGTCGGGATGCCCAGCAGCAGAATATCGTAACCTTCGAGATCTTCTTTGCTGCTTTTGGCGATGTCATGCACGTCCGCAACATCTTTACCAAGCTGCTTTTGGATCATTTTCGCGATATTTTCGGTATTACCCGTGTCGCTGCCGAAAAAAATGCCTGTGATTGCCATGAGTAAAATAACCTCTTGAAACTTAATGATATGGTGGTGGCGCAATGCCCACGGATAAGGGCAATCATAGCAGAACAGAGAAGGACGCGGAAACTGCAAACGCCTCAGACTGCACTCTGTGCTACATGAAAGTGATATTTAGCGGGATTTTCAGACTATCCCCTGGCCGCGCAGCAGCGCGAGCTGGGCCATTAAAAGCTCCTCAATCAGCTCGCTACGGCTGATGTCACGATCCTCGGCCAGTTCATTTAAGGCTTCGACGGCGTCCGCGTTCAGTTTTAGCTCGACGCGTTTGAGTCCACGAACCTTATCGCGTTTCAGCTGATTCCGCTTATTAATGCGCAACTGTTCGTCACGCGAATGCGGATTCGTTTTCGGTCGTCCTGGGCGACGATCATTCGCGAACAGATCGAGTGTCGTGCGGTCCGTTTGTTCTTTAGCCATGATTTTGAGTGACGTCGGGGGAAAAACAAGCTGCCTGGTGGAGGCCCTGCGCAATTAGCGCGCCATCATACATCAGGGAGAGGGGCACGCCAACGACCGGGCGCGTCGCGGCGCTCGGTCGCCGGGTTTTTAATCAACTGGCATTATCAGCAAGATAGCGACGGATCGCCCGCAGTACGGCATCGGGTTTTTCCGCATGCACCCAGTGCCCGGCACCGGCGACCACATGCGCCCGCGCCTGCGGGAATTGCGCCAGCAGCGCATTACGGTACGCATCGGTCACGTAAGAGGAATTGCCGCCGCGAATAAACAGGGCTGGTTTATCGAAGGCAGGGACGGTTGTCCAGCCGATGATGTTCTCATACTGGTCCCAGAGTACCGGCACGTTAAAGCGCCACCCGCCGTCGGCCCAGGATTTAAGCAGAAACTGGATCACGCCTTCTTCATCCAGATGTTCGCGCATCACGGCGGCGGCCTGCTGGCGGGTACTCACCTGCGCCTGTGTCACCGCATTGATAGCGGTAAAAATCTCGTCGTGGCGGCGCACCTGGTAATCCACCGGGGCAATATCAATCGCCACCAGCCTGTCGATGCGTTCGGGGGCCAGCGCGGTCAGCGCCATCACCGCTTTACCGCCCATGGAGTGACCAATAAAGGTGGCTTTTTCGATCCCTGATTCGTCAAGGGTATCCAGCAGATCCTGCGCCATCGCCGGGTAGGTCATCTCCGGCGAACGCGGGGAAAGACCGTGGTTGCGCATATCCACCTGTACCACGTCGTGGTCGCTAATCAGATCGCGGGCTAAGATCCCGAGGTTATCCAGGCTGCCAAACAGGCCGTGAACAAGGACGATGGGAGAATTGTTGTGCGATTGTTGTGCAGTTTGCGCGCGGGCATTCAATTTCATGGCAAAGTTCTTTTTTTCGCTCTCTCAGGTTAGGGTATCATGTTGACCATTCTGCCGCCCGGCTGCAAGGGATCATCTTTATCTGACTTTTGCGTCAGAAAAGCCTGGCCGCTATCCGCTGTTGAGATTTGCCCCTATAATCTCAATGACTTGTATTCAGAAAAGTGACCTCACTGGATTAAGATGAAAACGATCGAAGTTGATGATGAACTCTATACCTACATTGCCAGCCACACGAAACACATTGGCGAGAGTGCATCCGACATTTTAAGGCGCATGCTGAAGTTTTCAGCCGCCGCGCAGTCTGCGGCCCCTGTGACCAAAGCCGCGCCGGCTGCCGCTGTCAGCCCTGCCCCTGATGTCGTCTCCAACCCGGTAAAAGATAAAGTCCGCGCCATGCGTGAACTGCTGCTCTCTGACGAATATGCCGATCAGAAGCGCGCGGTTAATCGTTTTATGCTGGTGCTGTCTACACTGTATTCACTGGATGCAAAAGGTTTCGCCGACGCCACCGAGTCATTACATGGCCGTACGCGCGTCTACTTTGCAGCAGATGCGAAGACGCTGCTGCAAAGCGGAAACCAGACCAAACCCAAAGAAGTGCCAGGCACACCTTACTGGGTGATCACTAACACTAATACGGGCCGTAAATGCGGCATGATCGAACACATCATGCAGTCGATGCAGTTCCCGGCGGAATTGATCGAAAAGGTTTGCGGCACAATTTAATCCTTGCATAAGAAGGACCAGGCAATGGCTAACCACCCCCGTGCAGGACAACCTGCACAGCAGAGCGATCTGATTAACGTCGCCCAACTTACCTCTCAGTACTATGTGCTGAAACCGGAAGTGGGTCATGCAGAACATGCGGTCAAATTCGGCACATCAGGCCACCGTGGCAGCGCTGCCCGTCACAGCTTTAACGAGCCGCACATTCTGGCTATCGCCCAGGCGATTGCGGAAAACCGCGCGAAAAACGGCATTACCGGTCCCTGCTATGTGGGTAAAGATACCCACGCGCTGTCAGAGCCTGCGTTTAACTCCGTGCTGGAAGTGCTGGCAGCCAACGGCGTGGACGTGGTGGTGCAGGAAAATAACGGCTATACGCCGACGCCTGCCGTATCCAATGCGATCCTGGAGCATAACAAAAAGGGTGGCGCTCAGGCCGACGGCATCGTCATCACCCCGTCGCACAACCCGCCGGAAGATGGCGGCATCAAATACAATCCGCCTAACGGTGGCCCGGCCGATACCAACGTCACCAAAGTGGTGGAAGATCGCGCCAACCAGCTGCTGGCCGATGGCCTGAAAGACGTGAAGCGCCTGTCGCTGGATGCGGCGATGGCGTCCGGTCATATTAAAGAACAGGATCTGGTGCAGCCGTTTATCGAAGGGCTGGCGGAGATCGTGGATATGGCGGCGATCCAGAAAGCGGGCCTGACGCTGGGCGTCGATCCGCTGGGCGGCTCCGGTATCGAATACTGGAAACGCATCGCCAGCCACTACAATCTGAACCTGACCATCGTGAACGATCAGGTCGATCAGACCTTCCGCTTTATGCACCTTGATAAAGACGGCGCGATCCGTATGGACTGCTCCTCTGAGTGCGCGATGGCGGGCTTGCTGGCCCTGCGCGATAAGTTCGATCTGGCGTTTGCCAATGACCCGGACTATGACCGTCACGGTATCGTCACGCCTGCTGGCCTGATGAACCCGAACCATTATCTTGCTGTCGCCATCAACTACCTGTTCCAGCATCGCCCGCAGTGGGGCCAGGATGTTGCCGTCGGTAAAACCCTGGTCTCTTCGGCGATGATCGACCGCGTGGTGGACGCGCTGGGCCGTAAGCTGGTGGAAGTGCCGGTGGGCTTTAAGTGGTTCGTGGATGGTCTGTACGACGGCAGCTTCGGCTTCGGCGGCGAAGAGAGCGCGGGCGCGTCCTTCCTGCGCTTCGACGGCACGCCGTGGTCGACGGATAAAGACGGCATCATCATGTGCCTGCTGGCGGCGGAAATCACCGCGGTAACGGGTAAAAACCCGCAGCAGCATTATGACGAGCTGGCCGCGCGCTTTGGTGCGCCGAGCTACAACCGTTTACAGGCGTCTGCCTCTTCAGCGCAAAAAGCGGCATTGTCGAAGCTGTCGCCGGAAATGGTCAGCGCCGACACCCTGGCAGGCGATCCGATCACTGCGCGTCTGACCGCGGCGCCGGGTAACGGCGCGTCCATCGGCGGGCTGAAAGTGATGACCGAAAACGGCTGGTTTGCGGCGCGTCCGTCCGGTACGGAAGATGCGTACAAGATTTACTGCGAAAGCTTCCTCGGTGAAGAGCACCGTAAGCTGATCGAGAAAGAAGCGGTAGAGATTGTCAGCGAAGTTCTGAAAAACGCGTGATCCTGTTGCCGGGTGGCGCTGCGCTTACCCGGCCTACATGGCTGAAAAACGCGTGATCTTGTTGCCGGGTGGCGGCTTCGCCTTACCCGGCCTACATAATTACGACGACATCCCGTAGGCCCGGCAAGCCTGCGCCGCCGGGCGAACAACACCAAAGCCTCCCTTTACCGGGAGGCTTTTTTTCAGCCGTGCTTATCTTTGAGCTCAAAGCGCGGCGACACCAGCCCGTACAGCGTCCAGCCCATAAAGGTCACGATCGCGCCATACAGCATCGCTTCCGGCCCGGAGGAGTAGAGCGCATAGAAGCTGTAGAGCGCGCCCATCAGCGCCACCACGTTAGCGGCCTTCGCTTTACGCGGATCCACCTTCGCCACCTTCTGAATGATCACCAGTGCCGCCATCGACAGAATATACGGAATGATGTTGGTCACCACCGCCAGATTCACCAGCACGTTGAACTGTTTGTTCAGCGACGGGCTGATGGTCATCAGCGACAGTCCACTCTGAATAATGACAATGGTCAGCATTCCTTTTACCGGCGCATCCGCTTTACTCACCTTCGAGAAGATTTTCGGGAAATAGCCTTCATCAGCGGAAGATTTGAACACCTGCGCGATAGTGAACTGCCAGCCAAGCAGCGAACCGCAGCAGGACATCACCATCAGCCCCATGATCACTTTCCCGACGCCGGGCGTGAACATCTGCGAAAAAGCCAGCCCGAACGGGGCAGTGGAGTTTGCCAGATCCATATTCGGCACAATTCCCGCGATGACGTTGGTGGAGACGACATAAATTACCGCCGCCCCCAGGGTGCCGCCCATCACCGCGATGGGCACGTTGCGCTCCGGGTTTTCCACCACCTCGGTATTAGCGCAGGCGGATTCCAGCCCCAGAAAAGCCCACAGCGTCATGGCAATGGACGACCCCACGGCATCAAAGAACGGCACCTGATGCGGGTTCCAGGACTGAGCGTACATCTCCGGGCTGAACCAGAACCAGCCGATCACCGACAGACCGATCACCGGAATGATCACTCCCCAGATGGTGATACTGCTGAGCTGCCCGGTAATGCGCGCGCCGCCAAAGTTCGCCACCGTGCAGATCCACAGTACGCAAATGGTGGCGATACCGATCTGCACCGGGCTGAGCGTGGCGCCGAGCAGTTCGCTGCCGTAGCCGACGGCGGAAATAGCGATGGCGACGTTAGCAATCAGCAGCGATACGCCATAGGTGTAGTTCGCCATAAAGTTGCCGGACTTGCCGAAAGCGTACTCCGCGTAACCGCCCATTCCCCCGGACTTGCGGCTGAACATCCCGCATTTGGCGAACGCCCACGCCAGCGCCGTGGAGCCGACTGCCGTCACCAGCCAGGAGATAATCGAGATGGTGCCCACTTCCGCAAGCTTGGTGGGCAGCATAATAATGCCGGAGCCCATCATATTGACCATCGTCAGAATGGTGAGCGGCACAACGCCCATCTTGTTGGATTTGCTCATAATGTTTCCCCTTTCAACAGCGCCGGTTCAGCGGTTTGCGGCTTAATGACGTAGCACCACACCTGTTTACGTCCGTCGATCTCTTTGATGTAGACACCCTGGAGTTCCGGCGCAAAGCCAGGCAGCAGATTGATGCCTTCTTCCAGCGCGGCGAAGTAACGCAGCACCGCGCCGCCCCAGATCTCGCCAGGCACCACGCACAGCACCCCCGGCGGGTAGGGGAGCGCCCCTTCCGCGGCGATCCGCCCCTCGGCATCGCGCAGCGTCACCAGCTCCACTTCGCCACGGATATAGGCGTAGTTTGCCGCCTGCGGATTCATCTTCACCGGCGGGAAGTGATCTTTTCGGAACATCTCTTTTTGCAGCTGTTTGACGTTGTTACGCGCATAGAGATCGTGCATCTCCTGACACAGCTGGCGCAGCGTATAGCCTTCATAACGCTGCTGATGCTGGCGATAGAGCGACGGCAGCACCTCCTGCATCGGCGCATCGTTTTCCAGCAGTTTCTCGAACTGCACCAGTTGCGATACCAGTTGCTGAAGTTTGCCCATGCCTTCCGCCGGGGTGAGCAGGAAGAGGATCGAGTTCAGATCGCACTTCTCTGGCACGATGGCGTTCTCACGCAGATAGTTCGCCAGAATGGTGGCCGGGACGCCAAAGCTCTCGTACTCGCCGGTACGGGCGTTGATGCCCGGCGTGGTGAGCAGCAGTTTGCAGGGATCGACAAAATACTGATGCGGCGCGTAGCCTTCGAAGGCGTGCCAGTTTTCCCCCGGCACGAAATGGAAGAAGCGCAGATCGCGGCAAATGTCGTGCGTCTCGAAGGTTTCCCACGGACGGCCATCGACGGTGGCGGGCACAAAGGGGCGGATGAACTTGCAGTTTTGCAGGATCATTTTGCGCGCTTCCACGCCCTGTTCGACGCAGCGCATCCACATCCGCCTGCCGCTTTCGCCTTCATGCATCCGGGCGTTAACGTCCAGCGCGGCAAACAGCGGATAAAACGGGCTGGTGGAGGCGTGCATCATAAAGGCGTTATTGAGGCGCTTATGGGGCACATAGCGCGGCTGGCCTTTGATATGGCTGTCTTTTTTATGGATCTGCGAGGTCTGGGAAAATCCGGCCTGCTGTTTATGCACCGACTGGGTAACGAGAATGCCCGGATCCTTTTCATTCAGTTCCAGCAGCAGCGGCGAGCAGTCGGCCATCATCGGGATAAACTGCTCGTAGCCGACCCAGGCCGAATCAAACAGGATGTAATCGCACAGATGCCCGATCTTATCCACCACCTGACGCGCGTTATAAATGGTGCCGTCATAAGTGCCAAGCTGGATCACCGCCAGGCGGAACGGGCGGGGCGTATTCCTGTGTTGCGGGGCAACTTCCGCAATCTGCTCGCGCAGATAGTTTTCTGCAAAACAGTGGGCGTCTATGCCGCCGATAAAACCGTAGGGGTTACGCGCCGTTTCCAGATACACCGGCGTCGCCCCGGCCTGCAACAGCGCGCCGTGGTGGTTGGATTTGTGGTTATTACGGTCGAACAGCACCAGATCCCCCGGCGTCAGCAGCGCATTGAGCACCACTTTATTCGCCGATGAGGTGCCGTTAAGCACGAAATAGGTTTTATCGGCATTAAAGACTTTTGCCGCGTGCTGCTGGGCAATGCAGGGTGCGCCTTCATGGATCAGTAAATCGCCCATAGCCACATCGGCATTACAGAGATCCGCGCGGAACAGCGTCTCGCCGAAGAAATCGACAAACTGATTACCGGCAGGATGGCGGCGAAAGAATTGTCCGCCCTGATGGCCGGGGCAATCAAAGGCGCTGTTTCCCTGTTTTACGTAATCCACTAACGCGCTGAAAAACGGCGGACGTAAGGCGCGCTCATATTTTTGCGCGGCGGCTTCGAGCTGGCGGCCATAATAATCATGGCAGGCATCCTGATATTCAAATACCCCCTGAATGCGCGCCAGATACTCCGACGGCACAAATTCCCCTTCATGGCTGACGACAAAAAGCGGAATACCAAAACCGGTTTCCTCTATTTCTTCGACGAACCCTTTATAAATATCGTTAATGGATAATACGACCGCGGCGACATCCATATAATCGGTGTCGTTAACATTTACTATTTCACGCTGGGTGGTAAAACAGTCCGGACAGGCGCGGCTGACCGCAATTTTTAAGCGTTGCATAATCTTTCCTTGTTTAAATGGACAGGGCGTCCAGCAACTCCCGTAAGGGGAATTGATATGATTTTTAAATAAGCGTCAGCGCCGGAAAATAAACTCCGGGGAAAACGTTATTTTTATTTATGTTGGGTATGCACGAAACCAGACGTCAGCTAACTCGCTGAAATCAGGAAAAGAAGGCAGACCCGAAACCAGAACGGTTATCGGGCGTTAAAGAAATGGAAGTCGAAGCTGTTACGGTGGGCAAACATCATAATATGGGTGGTGCGTCTTATATGGGGCATCAGCCTGCTGTTGTTTTCCATAATAAAATCCTTTTGCTGTTTGAAAGCGCGGTCATTTTATCCTGGAAATACGGGTAGTCTGTGAGGGCGATCAACAAAAACAGCGCAGATCAGAAATATTTAGTCGGTAAAAGTGAATAATGCAGTACGGATCGCCTGGTGGCATTAGAAAGTTAATTAGATGTTATAAAGCTGCTTTTAATATATTTTTGCTTTTTTATTCAGTTGCTGGAAATAAATGGCCTGTGGGCCACAGATAAATGAATAAAGCGGGCAGGATTGCGTCTTTTTATTCAAACGCAAGAGAAGACGTGTTAACAGGGACGCTTACAGCATAAAACGATAGCCGATGCCGGTTTCCGTTAACAGGTGACGCGGGCGCGCCGGATCGCTTTCCAGCTTCTGCCGCAGGTGGCCCATATAGATGCGCAGATAGTGGCTGTGCTCAACGGCATTCGGCCCCCACACCTGGCTTAGCAGCTGGCGCTGGGTCAGCACTTTGCCGTGATTATTTAACAGCACCGCCAGCAGGCGAAACTCAATGGGCGTGAGGTGGATCTCTTCGTCATTACGGGTAATGCGCCGCGCCGCCAGATCGACCTGAATATCGGAAAAACTGACCAGCGGATCGCTTTGCCGCGCCCCGGCATGACGGCGCAGCGCCACCCGCAGGCGCGCCTGTAACTCGCCAATGCCGAACGGCTTGCTGAGATAATCGTCGGCACCGGCATCGAGGGCGGCGATCTTGTCGCTCTCCTCAATGCGCGCCGACAGCACCAGTACCGGCACCTGGCTCCACTGGCGCAGATCGCGAATAAAATCAATGCCGTCGCCGTCCGGCAGGCCGAGGTCAAGGATCACCAGGTCGGGCTTGCGCGTGGCGGCTTCGAGCAGACCGCGCTGTAAGGTTCCGGCATCGTAAACGCGCAGGCCATCGGCCTCCAGCGCGGTGCGCAGAAAGCGGACAATGGCCTGTTCATCTTCAACAATGAGTACGCTTATCACAGATCCTCGGGGAGTTCAGTCAGGGCCGGGGGCGATCCCTGCGGCAGTGTAACACAGAAGCAGGCCCCGCCTTCCGGGCGGTTAGCGGCGGTAATAGTGCCGCCGTGCACGCTGACAATCGCCTGGCAAATGGCCAGCCCCAGCCCGACGCCGGGAATAGCCGACTCTTTATGACCACGGGCAAATTTATCAAAAATACTCGCCTGTTGCCCCTCCGGAATGCCGGGGCCGTTATCCCATACCGCCAGCCGGAATTCCTCTTTTTCGACACGGGCGGAAATGCCGATCTGCGCCGTCGGCCCGGCGTATTTCAGGGCGTTTTCCAGCAGATTGATCAGCACCCGCTCAAACAACGGCCCGTCGATATGCACCAGCATCAGCGGATCCGGCATCTCAAGGGCGATCTGCCGGCTGCCGGGCAGCGCCTCCATGGTGCGTAGCGCGCTGCCGATCACTTCTTCCAGCGTCAGCCACTCCTTTTTAAGATTAAAGCCGCCGGACTGAATACGCGCCATATCCAGCAGATTATTCACCAGCCGCGTGGTGTTCAGCACATGCTGACGGATTTCACTGGCCTGGGTGGCGTGGGGCGAGCCTTCGCTGGCCAGATCCAGCGTCAGGATCTCCGCCTGGCCGAACAGCACCGTCAGCGGCGTACGCAGGTCATGGGACAGCGCCGCCAGCAGCGCATTGCGCACGCTCTCCCGCTCGCTCGCCAGCCGCGATTGCTGTTCGCTGGCGGTGAGCGCCAGCCGCTCCAGGGCGTTCGCCACCAGCAGGGTGAAGGTTTCCAGCAACCGCTGCTGTTCAGGGATCATCAGCTGGCGCAGGCTGGTGGGCTCCACCACCACCAGGCCGCGGGTTTTATCGGCGCTGTTCAGCGGCAAAATTTGATAGGGCACGCCGGGCAGCGTATCGGTGCCCGCGCCCGCAGGCTGGCCTTTGGTAAAGCTCCACTGTGCGATGGCGTCATCCCAGGGCGTCAGCCCCGGCTGGCGGGTGAGGGCGGTCAGCGCGCCGTCCGGTCCGGCGATCAGCAGCTGGCTTTGCGCGTGAAAGGTGGAGCGGATAAAGGCTTCGCTGGTGGCGGCGATATCTCGCTCGTTACGTCCGGCGGCCAGCGCTTTCGACAGCTCATACAGATGCCGGGTACGCTGCTCGCGGTAACGCGCCACCCGCGCCTGGTAACGCACGCCCGCGGTGAGATTACCGATCACCAGCCCGACGGTGAGCATGACGCCGAAGGTCAGCAGATACTGCACGTCCGACACCGCCAGGGTGCCGCGCGGGGCGATGAAAAACAGATCGAAGCTGACCACGTTAATCACCGTCGCCAGCACCGACGGCCAGCGGCCATAAAACAGCGCGACTATCACCACGCCCAGCAGGTAGAGCATCACCAGGTTAGCGGCGTCAAAGGCCATCAGCCACTGGCTGGCGATCAGGGTGATCAGCGCGCACAGCCCGACGGCCACCAGCGTACCGGTGAGCTGCACGCGCCAGCGATCCAGCCACGGCCGGGTGTCCGTCGTACGGGCGGCGGCAGGGGCGGGTTTATCTTCCAGCGCGACGATCATCAAATCCAGATCGGGAGCCAGCCGCGCCAGCCTTTCGGCAAAGGTTTCATGCTGCCAGAAACGGCGCGACGCGCGGCGGCCGGTGATAATTTTGCCGAGATTATGCTCACGGGCGTAGCGGACAATCGCTTTTTCCTGCTGCGGATCCGCAAGGGTGGCGGTTTCCGCGCCCAGTTCCTGAGCTAAACGTAACGCGCTGAGAATAGCGCGGCGCTGCGCTTCCGGCAGTTTGTGCAGAGTGGGGGTTTCAACATATACCGCATGCCATTCGCTGCCGAGTTTGGCCGCCAGACGCGCGGCAGTACGCACCAGTTTTTCATTGCCGGTACCGTGACCGATGCACAGCAAAATGGCGTCCCGCGTATGCCAGACTTTCTCCTCGCCGGGGCGACCGCGAAAGGCGCGCATCTGCGAATCCACCCGGTCGGCGGTGCGGCGCAGCGCCAGCTCGCGCAGGGCGATCAGATTGCCTTTACGGAAAAAGTGTTCGATGGCGCGCTCGGCCTGGCCGCCGAAGTAGACTTTGCCGTCGTGCAGGCGCTGGCGCAGATCGTCCGGCGGCAGATCCACCAGCACCACTTCGTCGGCGGCATCAAAAAAGGGATCCGGCACGGTTTCCCGCACCTGGATCCCGGTGACGCCGCTGACCACATCGTTAAGGCTTTCCAGATGCTGCACATTGACGGTGGTGAACACATCGATGCCCGCTTCCAGCAGCTCCTCGACATCCTGCCAGCGTTTTGGATGGCGTGAGCCGGGCGCATTGGTGTGCGCCAGCTCATCCATTAAGATCAGCGCCGGACGCCGCGCCAGGGCGGCATCCAGGTCAAACTCATCCAGCTCCCGCCGACGGTGAGCGATACGGCGGGGCGGCAGCGTCGCCAGCCCCGTCAGCATCGCCGCGGTTTCCGGGCGGCCGTGGGTTTCCACCACGCCGATTAAAATATCCAGCCCCTGCGCCCGCAGGCGCTGCGCTTCCGCCAGCATGGCGAAGGTTTTGCCGACCCCGGCGCAGGCGCCAAAAAACACCTTCAGCTTGCCGCGATGGGGGGCAGCAGCCTGCTCCAGCAGGCGGTCGGGATCCGGGCGCAACGGCTCGTCTGTCATTCAGGATTATCCTTAAGCGCGTCCAGCGCGAGGTTTAACTCAACGATATTCACCACCGGCTCGCCGCTAAACGCGATGAGCGGCTGCTGCGTATGGCGTTCGACCAGCTGCGACAGCACCTGTGCCGACAGCCCACGGGCCTGCGCCACGCGCGGGATCTGCCAGCGCACCGCCGCAGGGCTGAGACCATAATCCAGCCCGCTCGACGAGGCGGTGACCAGCTCTACCGGCACGCGCTGATCCGCCTGCGGGTTGGCCGCCCGCAGCGCGGCGACGCGCTCACGGATCGCCGTATCCAGCGCCGGATTGCTGGCCGCCAGATTACTGCCGCCGGACGCCAGCGGATTATAAGGCGAATCTGAAGTTACAGAAGGGCGACCGTGAAAATATCCCGGCGCGCTAAAGTTTTGCCCGATCAGCCGCGAGCCACGAACCTCATCTTCCACGCGGATCAGCGAGCCGTTCGCCTGGTCGCGGAACCACCACTGGCCCAGCACGGTAGTGACCAGCGGGTACAGCCCGCCGGTGATCAAGGTTAAGAATAACAACAGCAGAACAGCAGGACGTAAAACAGCCATTTTCAGGATCCTTACACCAGACCGGTGAGCGACAACAGCAGGTCAATCAGCTTGATGCCGATAAAGGGCACCACCAGGCCGCCGAGACCGTAAATCCACAGGTTACGGCGCAGCATGGCGGAGGCGCTCAGGGGCTTATAGCTCACGCCTTTCAGCGCCAGCGGAATGAGAAACACGATGATCAGCGCGTTAAAGATCACCGCGCTTAAAATCGCCGACGCCGGGGAGTGCAGGTGCATCACGTTCAGCGCGTTCAGCTGCGGATAGGTCACCGCGAACGCCGCCGGGATAATGGCGAAATACTTCGCCACGTCGTTGGCGATACTGAAAGTGGTGAGCGAGCCGCGCGTCATCAGCATCTGTTTACCGATATGCACCACTTCGATGAGCTTGGTGGGGTTGGAGTCCAGATCCACCATGTTACCCGCCTCTTTCGCGGCCTGGGTACCGGAGTTCATCGCCACCGCCACATCTGCCTGCGCCAGCGCCGGGGCGTCGTTGGTGCCGTCGCCGGTCATCGCCACCAGGCGGCCATCGGACTGATACTGACGGATCAGCGCCAGTTTCGCTTCCGGCGTCGCTTCCGCGAGGAAATCATCGACGCCCGCTTCGGCGGCAATAGCCGCAGCGGTCAGGCGGTTATCGCCGGTGATCATCACCGTTTTGATACCCATGGCGCGCAGCTGGGCGAAACGCGCCTTGATGCCGCCTTTGACGATATCTTTCAGGGCGATGACGCCGAGCACCGTGGCGCCGTCTGCCACCACCAGCGGCGTGGAGCCCTGACGGGCGACGGTTTCCACCAGCGCGTCGACATCCGGCGGAAAGTGGCCGCCGTTAGCCTCGATATGGCGGCGCAGCGCATCCACCGAGCCTTTACGGATCAGGCGATCCTGAATATTGATGCCGCTCATGCGCGTCTGGGCGGTGAAGGGCACGAAAGTCGCATTCAGGCTCTGAATATCCCGCTCGCGCAGATTAAAGCGCTGACGGGCGAGGATCACGATGCTGCGGCCTTCCGGCGTTTCATCCGCCAGCGAGGAGAGCTGCGCGGCGTCTGCCAGCGCCCGTTCTTCCACCCCTTTTACCGGCAGGAAGGCGGAGGCCTGACGGTTGCCGAGGGTGATGGTGCCGGTTTTATCCAGCAACAGCACATCGACATCGCCCGCCGCTTCCACCGCGCGCCCGCTGGTGGCGATCACGTTTGCCCCCAGCATACGGCTCATCCCCGCCACGCCGATGGCGGATAACAGCCCGCCGATGGTGGTCGGTATCAGACAGACCAGCAGCGCCACCAGCACCGTCACGCTGACCGCCGTGCCGCCGTAAGCCGAGAACGGCCACAGGGTCGCCGTCGCCAGCAGGAAGACGATGGTCAGCGCCACCAGCAGAATGGTCAGCGCGATTTCGTTCGGCGTTTTGCGGCGTTGCGCGCCTTCCACCATGGCGATCATGCGATCAAGGAAGGTTTCGCCAGGGTTAACGCTGCACTGGATCACCAGCCAGTCAGAAAGAATGCGTGTGCCGCCGGTCACCGAGGCAAAATCGCCGCCGGATTCGCGGATCACCGGCGCGGATTCACCGGTAATGGCGCTTTCATCCACCGACGCGCCGCCTTCGATCACTTCGCCGTCGCAGGGGATAATGTCACCGGCTTCCACCAGCACAATATCGCCCTTGCGCAGATCGGCTGCGGGCACTTGATCCTGCTGCGCATCGTGACGCGGGGCGCGCAGCTTGCGGGCAAACGCCGTTTTCTGCACCCCTTTCAGGCTGTTGGCCTGGGCTTTACTGCGGCCCTCCGCCAGCGCTTCGGCAAAGTTGGCGAACAATACGGTAAACCACAGCCAGAGGCTGATGGTGCCGGTAAATCCGGCGCTGCCCGACATCTGCCCGGTGGCCATCGCCACACACAGCAGGGTGGTGAGCAGACTGCCCAGCCAGACCATAAACATCACCGGGTTGCGCCACTGCGCACGCGGGCTTAATTTGCGGAAAGAATCTAAAAGTGCCTGACGAACCAGCGCGGGTTCGAGCAGGGCAAGTTGCTTGCGGCTCATTGTGTGCGCCTTAACGTAAGGAAAGATGTTCTGCGACCGGGCCTAAGGCCAGCGCGGGAATAAAGGTCAGCGCACCCACCAGCAGCACGGTGCCGATCAGCAGACCGACAAACAATGCGCCGTGCGTGGGCAGGGTGCCGTTACCGGCGGGCTGGCGTTTTTTCATCACCAGCGATCCGGCGATAGCCATGACCGGGATGATCACCCCGAAGCGCCCGGCGAACATGCAGACCGCCAGCAGGCAGTTCCAGAACGGGGTGTTGGCGCTCAGTCCGGCAAAGGCGCTGCCGTTGTTGTTCGCGGCAGAGGATACCGCATACAGCACTTCGCTGAAGCCGTGGGTGCCGGGGTTTAACATGCCTGCGCGTCCGGCCTCGGTCATCATCGCCAGCGCGGTGCCGAGCAGCACCAGCAGCGGGGTGACGAGGATTGCCAGCGCGGTCATTTTCATCTCGCGGACATCGATTTTTTTGCCGAGGTATTCCGGCGTGCGGCCAATCATCAGCCCGGCGATAAACACCGCCAGCAGGACGAACAGCAACATGCCGTACAGACCGGATCCGACGCCGCCGAACACCACTTCGCCGATCTGCATCAGCCACAGCGGGATCATGCCGCCCAGCGCAGTGAAAGAGTCATGCATGGCGTTCACCGCGCCGCAGGAGGCCGCCGTGGTGACCACTGCATACAGGCTGCTCGCCAGAATGCCGAAGCGACTCTCTTTGCCTTCCATATTGATATGACTGTCTGCGCCGAACGCCGTAAGGTTTGCGTTACCGTGCAGCTCGGCCCACATCACCAGCGCAACGCAGACCACGAAGATGATCGACATCGCCCACAGGATCATATGACCCTGGCGTTTATCGCCGACCGCGTCGCCAAAGGCGAAGCAGAGCGCGGCGGGGATGATAAAGATCGCCAGCATCTGCACCAGGTTGGTCAGCGCGGTGGGGTTTTCGAACGGATGCGAGGAGTTGGCGTTAAAGAAACCGCCGCCGTTGGTGCCCAGCAGTTTAATGGCTTCCTGCGAGGCCACCGGCCCCATCGGCAGCATCGACTTCGCCCCTTCCAGCGAAGTAAAGGGGTGATAGGCATCGACGTTTTGCAGCACGCCCTGTTGCATAAAGAACAGCGCCAGCAGCAGCGAGAGCGGCAGCAGGATCCACAGGGTAATGCGCGTCAGATCGACCCAGGCGTTACCCAGCGTATTAACGCTTTGTCGGGCGAACGCGCGGATCAGCGCAAAAAGCACCGCGATGCCGGTAGCGGCAGAGAGGAAGTTCTGTACCGTCAGCCCGACCATCTGGCTGAAATAGCTGAGCGTGCTTTCACCGGCATATGACTGCCAGTTGGTGTTAGCCACAAAACTCACTGCGGTATTCAGCGCCAGATGCCATGACAGGCCAGGCAGTTGCTGCGGGTTCAGCGGCAGATGATCCTGCACCATCAGCATCGCGAACAGCAGCGCCAGCCCGCAAATATTGATCGCAAGAATGGCGAACAGATATTGCCGCCAGTTCATCGGCGAGGGATTAATGCCCAGCCCGCGCCACAGCAGGTTTTCAACGCCCCCTGTGCCTGCAAGGGGCGCACCGCGCACCATTTTTGCCAGTACGCCGCCCAGCGGTCGTGCCAGCACCATCAGCACCAGCATAAAGCTGGCGATCAGTAAAAACGCCTGAGCCGCCATCAGAAGGCCTCCGCGTTTATCAGGGCGTAAACCAGATAGCCCAACAACAGGAAAACCAGTACCACACCGGTTATTACGCCTGCACTCACAATCCACCTCCAGGTGTCTTTTGTTAACGCAGTGAAGGTAGGATTTTCGGTGCAAAGATTTCGCAAAAATCAGGCGGGCGGGTGTAAAAAAAGTATAAAAATGAAAAATGGCACAATTTAACTAAGGGTTAGTATTTATTTAACTATTTTGTAACTTAATTACGGCGGGTTCTGTAAATATTGTCTAAACAGGTGAAAAATAGTGGTCGGATGAGTAGTAAAATTACAAACAAAACGGTACTATTTTAACCAGTTCAGCAGATTCATTTTTACGGTGAATGTTACCGACCAACAAAAGGGGGAAGCTTATGTCTTTATATCGGGAATATCCTGCACACGTCATTTTCGTACGCCGCGCTTTCGCCGTTGCGGCAGGCATCATCGCATTACCGGTGATGTTGTTCTGGAAAGATCGTGCACGTTTTTACAGCTATCTGCATCGCGTCTGGGCGAAAACCAGCGATAAGCCGGTGTGGATGGATCAGGCCGAGAAAGTCGCCTGCGATTTCTACTAAGAAGCAAAGCGCACACAGCAAACTATAAGCCCATGCGGCAAAAAAAGAAAAACCGCCAAATCTGATTTGGCGGTTTTTTTATGCCCCGGGGATTCGCGGTCCGTTGGGGCGGTACAAGCACTATTCCGTGCGAAGATTGTTGCGTAAGCAGGCCGCTGGATCAAGGCGCAAACTCTAAATGAATTCCTAAAAAGCTGCTCACTCCCTTACCGATACATGTGACGTTCATTATGATTCGTCGTCCCTTTCCGCCATCTCGCAAATGGGCACCGATCCAGGGAAAGGATTAACCACAACCGTTGACAGGCATCTCTCGTGCTTGCATCCGCCGAACGATCATCGGTGGTGAGACGGTGGAGCGGTTATCAGCAAGGACCGCATGATGAAACGTTACTTTTGTATCGTGTTCATTGTTACCAGCGTGCTGGTGGTAAAAGGCGATAAGCAACCTGACATGGTTATCGCTGCCACTATCTCGCAGGTCAAGTAGCGCCCAGGGCCGCCTCGTGCGGCCTTTTTTATCTGGCAGAAGACATAAAAAAACCGCCAAACAGAATTTAGCGGTTTTTTGCGCCCCCCGGGATTCGCGGTCCGTTGGGGCTCTGACAAGCATCTCTCTGCCGCAGATTTTCGCGCATAAAGCCTCCATAATCAAACCTCTTTGGCCTGAATGAATTCCTAAAAACCACGATCATGCTTTCGCCGGGCGATGCAGTTGCTGCTTTTACCAGCAGTCAGCTGTTCATCACGTGTTCCACGCAAACCGGCGCGGTATTTTTTGATGTTCTCAGGCTACACTCATTTTACGGGCTAAAAGGAGTCGTTATGAGTGAGAAAATCCCTGTTGGCATCAGCGCCTGTCTGTTAGGGGAACAGGTGCGTTTTGATGGCGGCCATAAGCGTCTGGCGTTTGCGGTTGAAGAGTTATCGCCGCTGATGAAATTTGAGCCGGTATGCCCGGAAATGGCGATTGGCCTGCCGGTGCCGCGTCCGGCGCTGCGGCTGGTAAAAAAGGATACGGGTGACCTCTCGCTGCGCTTCAGCGACGGGCGCGAAGGCGACCTGACGCAGGACATGATCGACTTTGCGGAAAAACGCATCAGCCAGTTTGACCGCCTGTGCGGTTATATCGTCTGCGCCAAATCCCCCAGCTGCGGCATGGAGCGGGTGCGCGTCTACGAACCGGAAAACAATAATAACCGTAAAGCCGGGCGCGGCATCTATACCGACGTGCTGATGAAAACTTTCCCCTGGCTGCCGGTGGAAGAAGACGGGCGGCTGCACGATCCCATGATCCGCGAAAACTTCGTCGAGCGCGTTTATGCGTTGCATGAGCTGAACAGCGTGCGCGAGCGCGGCCTGTCGCGCGGCGAGCTTATCGCCTATCACAGCCGCTACAAACTCCTGCTGCTGGCTCATTCACAGCCCAAATACCGCGAACTCGGACGCTTTGTGGCGGCTATACATGAATGGTCATCACTGGAGGAGTGGTTTGTCGAATATCGTCTGCGGCTGATGGATCTGCTTTCCCATCAGGCCACGCGCCGCAACCACACAAACGTGCTGATGCACGTGCAGGGCTATTTCCGCAAACAGCTTAACGCGCGCCAGCGCGAAGAGCTCTCCTCGCTTATTGACCGCTACCGTCAGGGCACGCAGCCGCTGCTCGCCCCGGTCACCTTGCTTAAACATTATATGGCTGAATACCCGGACGCTTATCTGTCGGGACAGCGCTATTTTGATCCCTGGCCGGAAACGCTTCGTCTTCGCTACGGACATTAATTCAGGAGAGTTATGACCACGCATCTGGTCTGGTTTCGCGCGGATCTCCGCGTGAACGATAATTTTGCGCTCGCGGCGGCCTGCCGCAATCCCCATGCCCGCGTACTGGCACTCTTTATCGCCACGCCACAGCAGTGGGAAAATCACCTGATGGCGCCCCGTCAGGCAGCCTGTATGCAGGCGCAGTTAAACGATCTGCAACAGTCGCTGGCGGAGCGCGGCATTCCGCTGATTTTTAAAGAAGTGGATGACTTTGCTGCCAGCCAGCAGGTAGTAAAAGAACTCTGCGAGGCGCAGCAGGTCACGCATCTTTTTTATAATTATCAGTATGAAATCAACGAGCACCAGCGCGACCGCGCGATGGAAAAACTGCTGCCGGAGGTAGTGTTTCAGGGCTTCGATGACAGTGTGCTGCTTGCTCCGGGCAGCGTCGTCACCGGCAATCATCAGATGTACAAAGTCTTCACGCCCTTTAAGAACGCCTTTTTACGGCGGCTGCGTGAGGATCTCCC
Organism: Enterobacter sp. K510; assembly: GCF_055804875.1. Lineage (NCBI taxonomy): Bacteria > Pseudomonadati > Pseudomonadota > Gammaproteobacteria > Enterobacterales > Enterobacteriaceae > Enterobacter > Enterobacter sp. K510. Next base: position 33,308 of record NZ_JBNRLQ010000011.1, read on the forward strand.
CGAATGCGTCCCCACGCCAAAAGTACGTGAAGGCGGCGCACTCAGCGACCCTCTCACGCCTATCGAGCTGAACTATCCGCAGCAGGATTTTGATCGTGAGCTGTTCCCGTGCAGCGAAAAAGCCGCCATCGCCCGTTTGCGGGAATTCTGCCAGCAGGGGGCAGGGGAATATGAGGCGCGGCGGGATTTTCCGGCTATCGACGGCACCAGCCGCTTATCCGTTTGTCTGGCGATTGGCTCGTTATCGCCGCGCCAGTGTCTGCATCGCCTGCTGAAAGAGCAGCCCGATGCGCTGGGCGGCGGCGCGGGGGCGGTATGGCTCAGCGAGCTGATCTGGCGCGAGTTTTACCGCCATCTGATGACCTTTCACCCGGAGTTGTGCAAGCACCAGCCCTTTATCGACTGGACGCGTCGCGTACAGTGGCAGGATAACGACGCGCATTTCCGGGCGTGGCAGGAGGGTAACACCGGTTACCCGATTGTCGATGCCGCCATGCGTCAGATGAATGAAACCGGCTGGATGCACAACCGGCTGCGCATGATCACCGCCAGTTTCCTGGTCAAAGACTTACTTATCGACTGGCGCGCCGGAGAGCGGTACTTTATGTCTCAGTTGATTGACGGCGATCTGGCGGCCAATAACGGCGGCTGGCAGTGGGCGGCCTCCACCGGCAATGATTCCGCGCCGTACTTTCGTATTTTTAACCCCACGACGCAGGGCGAGCGATTCGATAAAGACGGTGAATTTATTCGCCGCTATATTCCGGCGCTGGCGAAGGTGCCCGCCACCGCGCTGCATGAGCCGTGGAACTGGGCCGATAAACAGGGCGTGACCCTCGATTATCCTCGCCCCATTGTCGATCATAAAAAGGCCCGCGTTGCCACGCTGGCGGCGTACGAAGCCGCGCGAAAATCGTAAAGGAGAGGCACGATGAAAAATAGCGATCTGGAAAAACTGATCAACGACAAACTCAACAGTGGCGCGTTCAGCGATTACGGCCCGAACGGACTCCAGGTTGAAGGGCGCGACAGCGTACAAAAAATTATTACCGGCGTCACCGCCAGCCAGGCGCTGCTGGATGAAGCCGTGCGCCTGGGCGCGGACGCGGTGATCGTGCATCACGGCTATTTCTGGAAAAACGAAGCGCCGATCATTCGCGGCATGAAGCGTAACCGCCTGAAAACCCTGCTGGCCAACGACATCAACCTCTACGGCTGGCACCTGCCGCTGGACGCGCACCCGGAGCTGGGCAACAACGTGCAGCTGGCGAAGCTGCTCGGCATCACGGTGATGGGTCAGGTGGACGATCTGGTGCCCTGGGGCGAGCTGGCGATCCCGGTGCCTGGCCCGGAGCTGGCGTCGTGGATCGAAGCGCGTCTGGGGCGCAGGCCGCTGTGGTGTGGCGACACCGGGCCGGAGGAGATCCGCCGTGTCGCATGGTGCACCGGCGGCGGTCAGGGCTTTATCGACAGCGCCGCGCGTTTTGGCGTGGATGCCTTTATCACCGGCGAAGTTTCGGAGCAGACCATTCACTCCGCCCGTGAGCAGGGCCTGCATTTCTATGCGGCGGGTCATCACGCCACCGAGCGCGGCGGTATTCGCGCCCTGAGCGAATGGCTGACGGAAAATACCGATCTGGACGTCACCTTTATTGATATTCCTAATCCAGCCTGATGCGAGGAGCGAAAGTGCAGCGAGCGCGTTGTTATCTGTTAGGTGAAACGGCTGTCGTGCTTGAACTTGAGCCGCCGGTCACGCTGGCCAGCCAGAAGCGGATCTGGCGACTGGTTCAGCGGGCGATGACCATCCCCGATGTGGTGGATGTCATTCCCGGTATGAATAATGTCACCGTGGTATTGCGCGATCCCCAGGGAAACGCGCTGGATGCCATTGAGCGTTTACAGCGCTGGTGGGAGGAGAGCGAGGCGCTGGAGCCGGATCCGCGCTTGATTGAAATCCCGGTGATCTACGGCAAAGCGGACGGTCCCGATCTGCCGCACGTCGCCAGCCACTGCGGCCTGAGCGAAAAACAGGTGGTGGAGCTGCACGCGTCGGTGGATTACCAGGTCTGGTTTCTCGGTTTTCAGCCGGGCTTTCCCTATCTTGGCAGCCTGCCCGCACAGTTAGCGACCCCGCGCCATGCGGAGCCGCGTCTTAGCGTGCCTGCCGGATCGGTGGGCATCGGCGGCGAGCAGACCGGCATCTATCCGCTGCCGACGCCCGGCGGCTGGCAGCTGATTGGCCGCACGCCGCTGGCGCTCTTTGATCCGCACAGCGCTGAACCTGTTCTGCTGCGCCCCGGCGACACCGTGCGTTTTGTGCCGCAAAAGGAGGGCATATGCTGAAGATTATTCGCGCGGGGATGTATACCTCCGTACAGGCCGGAAAACGCAAAGGGCTGCGCCAGTCCGGCATCAGCTATAGCGGCGCGATGGACGGCCCGGCGCTGGAAATCGCCAATGCGCTGGTGGGCAACGAGGCCGACGCCGCCGCGCTGGAAATTACGCTCGGCCAGTGCGAAATTGAATTCACCCACGACGGCTGGTTTGCGCTGACCGGCGCAGGCTGCGACGCGCAGCTTGACGGCAAAGCGGTGTGGACCGGCTGGCGTCAGGCGATGAGCGCAGGGCAGCGTTTGACCCTGAAAAGCCCGCAGCGTGGTATGCGCAGTTATCTGGCCGTGGCGGGCGGGATCGATGTTCCGGAAGTGATGGGATCGCGCAGTACCGATTTAAAAACCGGCACCGGCGGCTTTCAGGGCCGGTTGCTGAAAGAGGGCGACGTGCTGCCGGTGCTGCCCGCGTCGCGGCAGTTCAGCGGTCCGCAGGGCGTCAAACAGTTACTCTGGGGCAACCGCATCCGCGTGCTGCCGGGGCCGGAATATCACTCCTTCGATAAAAACTCCCTTGAGGCGTTCTGGCGCTTACCCTGGCAGTTAAGCCCGCAGAGTAACCGCATGGGCTATCGTTTACAGGGGGCGCAGCTGACCCGCACCGACACCCGCGAGCTGCTGTCCCACGGGCTGATCCCCGGCGTCATTCAGGTGCCGCATAACGGTCAGCCGATTGTGCTGATGAACGACGCCCAGACCACCGGCGGCTATCCGCGTATCGGCTGTGTGATCGAAGCGGATATGTATCATCTGGCGCAGATCCGCCTCGGCGATCCGATCCATTTTGTGCCCTGCACGTTAGAAGAAGCGCTGAAGGCGCGACGCGAGCAGCGGCTGTTCCTTGACCAGCTGGCTTACGGAGTGCGCGGTGATCGTTGATCTTAATGCCGATCTGGGGGAGGGCGCGGGCTGTGACGCCGCGCTGCTGCAACTGGTTTCTTCTGCCAACATCGCCTGCGGTTTTCACGCCGGTAACGCGCAGATGATGCAGGACGCGGTACGGGAAGCGCTGAAAAACGGCGTCGCCATTGGCGCGCACCCCTCCTTCCCGGATCGGGAAAACTTTGGCCGCACGGCGATGACGCTGCCTGCGGACACCGTTTATGCGCAGACGCTGTATCAGATCGGCGCGCTGGCGGCCATTGCCAGGGCGCAGGGCGGGCAGGTGCAGCACGTCAAACCCCACGGCATGCTCTATAACCAGGCGGCGCAGGACGCGGTGCTGGCGGATGCCATCGCCCGCGCGGTGCACGATCTGGATCCGACGCTCATTCTGGTGGGGCTGGCGGGCAGCAAGCTCATCGACGCGGGCAGGCACTATGGCCTGCCAACGCGCGAAGAAGTCTTTGCCGACCGGGGATATCAGGACGACGGCACTCTGGTGCCGCGCTCGCAGCCCGGCGCGCTCATCAGCGATGAAGAGCAGGCGCTGGCGCAGACGCTGACCATGATCCAGCAGGGCCGGGTGAAAAGCATTCGCGGCAATTGGGTGAAGGTGAACGCGCAAACCGTCTGTCTGCATGGCGACGGCGATCATGCGCTGGCCTTTGCGCGCCGCCTGCGGCAGGCGTTTGAGGCGCAAAACATTACCATTTCGGCGGTGCATCATGCCTGAAGGTCCGGAGATCCGCCGGGCGGCGGATACCCTTGAAGCAGCTATCGGCGGGCAACCGCTGACCGATGCCTGGTTCGCCTTTGATCGTCTGCAACCCTACGCCGCTGATCTTATCGGCCAGCATGTGACCCATATGGAGACGCGCGGCAAAGCGCTGCTGACGCATTTTTCCGGCGGCCTGACGCTGTACAGTCACAATCAGCTGTACGGCGTCTGGCGCGTGGTAAAAGCGGGGGAAACGCCGCAGACGACGCGCATTCTGCGGGTGAAGTTGCAGACCGCTGAGCGCGCGATCCTGCTCTACAGCGCCTCGGACATTGAGATGCTGACCCCGGAGCAGCTGGCAAGCCATCCGTTTTTACAGCGCGTCGGCCCTGACGTGCTGGACATGAGCCTGACGGCGGAGGAGGTGAAAGCGCGGCTGTGCTCGCCGAAATTCTGCCGCCGACAGTTTTCCGGTCTGCTGCTGGACCAGGCGTTTCTCGCCGGGCTGGGAAATTATCTGCGGGTGGAGATCCTCTGGCACAGCGGGCTTGCGCCAACGCATAAAGCGGCGCAATTAAGTGACGCGCAGCTGGACGTGCTGGCGCAGGCGCTGCTGGATATTCCCAGGCTCTCGTACCAGACGCGCGGCAAGGCTAAAGAAAATAAACATCACGGGGCGCTGTTTCGCTTTAAGGTGTTTCATCGGGCCGGGAAGAAATGTGAGCGGTGCGGGGGGATCATTGAGAAAACCACGCTGTCGTCGCGGCCGTTTTACTGGTGTCCGGGGTGTCAGGTTTGATGTGAAAAGCCGGGTGGCGCTGACGCTTACCCGGCCTACGTCTACGTTTTTCCGCAATGCCGGGTGGCGGCTGCGCCTTACCCGGCCTGTGGTTACTGGCTGAATTCGTAGGCCCGGCAAGCGAAGCGCCGCCGGGCGCCACAAACCTTAGCGGTTCGTCAGTTCCGATTTGAAATCACGCTGCTCGTAACCGGTGTACAGCTGGCGCGGACGGGCGATCTTGATGCCGTCGTCGTGCATTTCGTTCCAGTGAGCGATCCAGCCAACGGTACGGGCCATCGCGAAGATCACCGTAAACATGGAAGACGGAATACCCATCGCTTTCAGGATGATACCGGAGTAGAAATCCACGTTCGGATAGAGTTTACGCTCGATGAAGTACGGGTCGTTCAGCGCGATGTGTTCCAGCTCCATCGCCACTTCCAGCAGATCATCTTTGGTGCCCAGCTCTTTCAGCACTTCGTGGCAGGTTTCACGCATTACGGTGGCGCGCGGATCGTAGTTTTTGTAAACACGATGCCCGAAGCCCATCAGACGGAACGAATCGTTCTTGTCTTTGGCGCGACGCACGAATTCCGGAATGTGCTCAACGGTGCTGATCTCTTCCAGCATTTTCAGCGCAGCTTCGTTCGCGCCGCCGTGTGCCGGTCCCCACAGGGAAGCGATACCTGCCGCGATACAGGCAAACGGGTTCGCGCCGGAGGAGCCTGCGGTACGTACGGTAGAAGTGGAAGCGTTCTGCTCATGATCCGCGTGCAGCACGAGGATACGATCCATAGCGCGTTCCAGCACCGGGTTCACTTCGTACGGCTCGCACGGCGTGGAGAACATCATATGCAGGAAGTTACCGGCATAGGAGAGATCGTTACGCGGATAAACAAACGGCTGGCCGATAGAATATTTGTAACACATAGCGGCGACCGTCGGCATTTTGGACAGCAGACGGAATGCAGCGATGTCACGGTGGCGCGGATTGTTGACGTCCAGCGAGTCATGATAGAAAGCCGCCAGCGCGCCGGTCACGCCGCACAGCACGGCCATCGGGTGTGAATCACGACGGAAACCGTGGAACAGTCGGGTGATCTGCTCGTGGATCATAGTGTGACGGGTGACGATGGTGCGGAAATCGTCATACTCTTCCTGGCTCGGTTTTTCACCGTACAGCAGGATGTAGCACACTTCCAGATAGTTGGATTCAGTGGCTAACTGATCAATCGGGAAACCGCGATGGAGCAGGATACCTTCGTCACCGTCGATAAAGGTGATTTTGGATTCGCAAGATGCGGTAGAGGTGAAACCAGGGTCAAAAGTAAATACCCCTTTCGAACCCAGACTACGAATATCAATAACATCCTGACCGAGCGTGCCTTTTAGCACATCCAGTTCAATAGCATCTTCACTATTGTAAGTGATGGTTGCTTTCTTATCAGCCATTTACGGTCTCCTTAGCGCCTTATGCTTAAGACTGCACAGAAGCCGGATTTGCATTCATAGCGAAAATCAATGTTACCAATTTGTTATTTGGCACGACACTCTGCAGAGAGGTGGTACCAGGGTACAGAGCGATGGGCGCTGGCAGGCAAACATTGAAAAACCAGTGAAACAACAGCAAATCAGGGTCTTAGCAGTCCGAATTTGTCAAATCTGTCTATCACTAATAACTGTACTGATAACGTCGGTCAATCCTTCTCACTCTTACATAACTAAATCTCAGGTGAAAGAGAGACCCCATAACTTTTACGAATTATATGCCTTTTCGGCTGTCGTTTGTAACAATAATGTTTAACTATTGTCAAATCCCATGGTTAAAAATTAAAAATATGTTGTTATCGTGATGACGGTCACTGTTCCGCATAAAACCCGACAAACTATATGTAGGTTAATTGTAATGATTTTGTGAACATCCTATACTGCCGCCAGGTCTCCGGAATCCTCTGCCGTCCCGAGCCACCCAGCGTTGTAACGTGTCGTTGAGCATCTGGAAGCGATGTTATTTGCATAACGTGCGGTTATTGAAAGGACGCTGTCTGACCCGCCTGCAGACCGGAGGAAAGGAACTATAAGAACAGCATGTGGGCGTTATTCATGATAAAAAATGTCAAAAAACAAAGACCTGTCAATCTGGATCTGACAACGATCCGGTTTCCTGTTACGGCTATAGCGTCCATTCTGCACCGTGTTTCTGGCGTCATCACTTTTGTGGCGGTCGGGATCCTGCTGTGGTTGCTGGGCCTGTCGCTCTCCTCTCAAGAAGGCTTCCAGTCAGCCGCCGCCATCATGGACGGCTTCTTCGCTAAATTCATCATGTGGGGCATTCTCACCGCGCTGGCGTATCACGCCGTCGGTGGTATTCGTCATGCATTGATGGATGTGGGCTATCTTGAAGAGACCTTCGAAGCCGGGAAACGCTCTGCCTGGGTCGCTATTGGTATTACTGTCGTGCTTTCAATTCTCGCAGGAGTCCTCGTATGGTAAGCAACGCCTCCGCATTCGGACGCAACGGCGTACATGACTTCATTCTGGTTCGTGCTACCGCCCTCGTTCTGACGCTTTACATCATCTATATGGTCGGTTTTTTCGCCATTTCCGGCGAGATCACTTATGACGTCTGGACGGGTTTCTTCTCATCCGCCTTTACCAAAGTCTTCACCCTGCTGGCGCTGTTCTCCACGTTAATTCATGCCTGGATTGGCATGTGGCAGGTGCTGACCGACTACGTTAAATCAACGGGCCTGCGTCTTGGTCTGCAACTCGCCATTGTGGTTGCGCTGCTGGTTTACGTTATTTATGGATTTGTTGTGGTGTGGGGTGTGTGATGAATTTACCAGTCAGAGAGTTTGATGCAGTCGTCATTGGTGCCGGCGGCGCAGGTATGCGCGCGGCGCTGCAAATTTCCCAGAGCGGCCAGACCTGTGCGCTGCTCTCCAAAGTATTCCCGACCCGTTCCCACACCGTATCTGCGCAGGGCGGTATTACCGTTGCGCTGGGTAACACCCATGAAGATAACTGGGAATGGCACATGTATGACACGGTGAAAGGTTCCGACTATATCGGTGACCAGGACGCCATTGAATATATGTGTAAAACCGGCCCGGAAGCGATTCTGGAGCTGGAACATATGGGTCTGCCGTTCTCCCGTCTGGAAAACGGCTCCATTTATCAGCGTCCGTTTGGCGGCCAGTCGAAAAACTTCGGCGGCGAGCAGGCGGCACGTACCGCCGCAGCGGCTGACCGTACCGGCCACGCGCTGTTGCATACCCTTTATCAGCAGAACCTGAAAAACCACACCACCATTTTTTCCGAATGGTATGCCCTTGACCTGGTGAAAAACCAGGATGGCGCGGTGGTAGGTTGTACTGCGCTGTGCATCGAAACCGGCGAAGTGGTGTACTTCAAAGCTCGCGCTACCGTGCTGGCGACCGGCGGCGCAGGCCGTATTTACCAGTCCACCACTAACGCTCACATCAATACCGGCGACGGAGTTGGCATGGCGCTGCGCGCTGGCGTGCCGGTGCAGGATATGGAAATGTGGCAGTTCCACCCGACCGGCATCGCCGGTGCAGGCGTTCTGGTGACAGAAGGCTGCCGTGGTGAAGGTGGTTATCTGCTGAACAAACACGGCGAGCGCTTTATGGAGCGTTATGCGCCGAACGCCAAAGACCTGGCGGGTCGTGACGTGGTGGCGCGTTCCATCATGATCGAAATCCGTGAAGGTCGCGGCTGCGACGGTCCGTGGGGTCCGCACGCGAAACTGAAGCTCGACCACCTGGGTAAAGAAGTGCTGGAATCCCGTCTGCCGGGCATTCTGGAACTTTCCCGCACCTTTGCGCACGTCGATCCGGTGAAAGAGCCGATCCCGGTGATCCCGACCTGTCACTATATGATGGGCGGTATTCCGACCAAAGTGACCGGCCAGGCGCTGACCGTTAACGCCCAGGGCGAAGACGTGGTGATCCCGGGCCTGTTCGCGGTAGGCGAAATCGCCTGCGTATCGGTACACGGCGCTAACCGTCTGGGCGGCAACTCGTTGCTGGACCTGGTGGTATTTGGTCGCGCGGCCGGCCTGCACTTACAGGAGTCTATCGCTGAGCAGGGCGCACTGCGCGATGCCAGTGATTCTGATATTGAAGCTTCCCTGACGCGCGTGAATCGCTGGAACAACACCCGCAGCGGTGAAGATCCGGTGACCATTCGTAAAGCGTTGCAGGAATGTATGCAGCATAACTTCTCGGTATTCCGTGAAGGGGATGCGATGGCGAAAGGGCTGGAGCAGCTGAAAGAGATCCGCGAGCGTCTGAAAACCGCGCGTCTGGACGATACCTCCAGCGACTTCAACACCCAGCGCGTCGAGTGCCTTGAACTGGATAACCTGATGGAAACGGCTTACGCCACGGCGGTATCGGCGAACTTCCGTACCGAAAGCCGTGGAGCGCACAGCCGCTTTGACTTCCCGGATCGTGACGACGAAAACTGGCTGTGCCACTCCCTGTATCTGCCTGAATCGGAATCCATGACGCGCCGTAGCGTCAATATGGAACCGAAACTGCGTCCGGCATTCCCGCCGAAGATTCGTACCTATTAATGCGGAGACAGGATAAATGAAACTCGAATTTTCGATTTATCGCTATAACCCTGATGTCGACGACGCGCCGCGTATGCAGGATTACACCCTGGAAGGCGAAGAAGGCCGCGACATGATGCTGCTTGATGCGCTGATGCAGCTGAAAGAAAAAGATCCGACGCTGGCGTTTCGTCGCTCCTGCCGTGAAGGCGTGTGCGGTTCCGACGGCCTGAACATGAACGGCAAGAATGGCCTCGCCTGCATCACGCCGATTTCGGCTTTGGGTAACGGCACGAAGAAAATTGTCATCCGCCCGCTGCCCGGTTTGCCGGTCGTCCGCGATCTGGTGGTGGACATGGGGCAATTCTATGCCCAATATGAGAAGATTAAGCCTTACTTGTTGAATAATGGACATAATCCGCCAGCTCGCGAGCATCTTCAGTCGCCAGAGCAGCGTGAAAAACTGGATGGGCTGTACGAGTGTATTCTCTGTGCATGCTGTTCCACATCCTGTCCGTCATTCTGGTGGAACCCGGACAAGTTCATCGGCCCGGCGGGTCTGCTGGCTGCCTATCGCTTCCTGATCGACAGTCGCGATACCGAAACCGATCAGCGCCTCGAAGGGCTGAGCGATGCTTTCAGCGTATTCCGCTGCCATAGCATCATGAACTGCGTCAGTGTGTGTCCGAAGGGGCTGAACCCGACGCGCGCCATCGGCCATATTAAGTCGATGCTGCTGCAACGTAGTGCATAAGTAAGATTGCCGGATGGCGCTGCGCTTATCCGGCCTACAGTTTAGTAGGCCCGGTAAACGCAGTGCCACCGGGCAAACCGAGTGAAAATGCAGGAAACCTCTAAAAACTGCCCTGACAGAGAGACAGTTTTTAAAGGTTCCTTCGCGGGCCAACTCAGTGAAAAGAGCTCGCAAGTGAACCCTGGTACGTGCGCCTGGCGGTGTACGGTGTAGTTATCCACGGCGAATAAGCATACCAATGCTTAAGGGATCACGATGCAGAACGGCGCAATGAAAGCCTGGCTGGACTCTTCTTACCTCTCTGGCTCCAACCAGAGCTGGATAGAACAGCTCTATGAAGACTTCTTAACCGATCCTGATTCGGTAGATGAAAACTGGCGCTCTATGTTCCAGCAGCTACCGGTGACCGGTATCAAACCGGACCAATTCCATTCCAAAACACGTGATTATTTCCGTCGTCTCGCGAAGGATGCCTCACGTTATACCTCTTCAGTTTCTGACCCTGACACCAACGTGAAGCAGGTTAAAGTCCTGCAATTGATCAACGCCTACCGCTTCCGCGGCCACCAGCATGCGAATCTCGATCCGCTGGGACTGTGGAAACAAGAGCGCGTGGCCGATCTCTCCCTTGATTATCACGACCTGACCGAAGCCGATCTGGAAGAAAGTTTCAACGTGGGATCTTTTGCCATCGGCAAAGACACCATGAAACTGGGCGAGCTGTTAGAAGCGCTGAAACAAACCTATTGCGGTTCGATTGGCGCGGAGTACATGCACATCACCAGCACCGAAGAGAAGCGCTGGATCCAGCAGCGTATCGAATCGGCAGCGGGTCATGGCATTTTCAGCGCCGAAGAGAAAAAACGCTTCCTCAGCGAACTGACGGCGGCGGAAGGGATGGAGCGCTATCTGGGCGCGAAATTCCCTGGCGCGAAACGCTTCTCGCTGGAAGGCGGCGACGCGCTGGTGCCGATGCTCAAAGAGATGATCCGTCATGCCGGTAAGAGCGGCACGCGCGAAGTGGTGCTGGGTATGGCGCACCGCGGACGTTTAAACGTGCTGATCAACGTGCTGGGCAAAAAATCCCAGGATCTGTTTGACGAATTCGCCGGTAAGCATAAAGAACATCTGGGCACGGGCGATGTGAAATACCACATGGGCTTCTCCTCGGATATCGAAACCGAAGGCGGCCTGGTGCACCTGGCGCTGGCGTTCAACCCGTCGCACCTGGAGATCGTCAGCCCGGTGGTAATGGGCTCTGTGCGCGCCCGTCTGGATCGTCTGGACGAGCCGAGCAGCAACAAAGTTCTGCCGATCACCATTCACGGCGATGCGGCGGTAACCGGCCAGGGCGTGGTGCAGGAAACCCTGAACATGTCCAAAGCGCGGGGCTACGAAGTTGGCGGTACCGTGCGTATCGTGATCAACAACCAGGTGGGCTTCACCACCTCTAACCCGCTGGATGCCCGTTCCACGCCGTACTGTACTGACATCGGTAAAATGGTGCAGGCGCCGATTTTCCACGTGAATGCGGACGATCCGGAAGCCGTTGCTTTCGTCACCCGTGTGGCGCTGGATTTCCGTAACACCTTTAAGCGCGACGTATTTATCGACCTGGTGTGCTACCGCCGTCACGGCCATAACGAAGCCGACGAGCCAAGCGCAACCCAGCCGCTGATGTACCAGAAAATCAAAAAACATCCGACGCCGCGCAAAATCTACGCCGACAAGCTGGAGCAGGAAAAGGTCGCCACCCTGGAAGATGCCACCGAAATGGTCAATCTTTACCGCGACATGCTCGATGCGGGTGAATGCGTGGTGAAAGAGTACCGTCCGATGAACATGCATTCGTTCACCTGGTCGCCGTATCTGAACCACGAGTGGGATGAAAGCTACCCGAACAAGGTAGAGATGAAACGTCTGCAGGAGCTGGCGAAGCGCATCAGTACGGTGCCGGACGCCATCGAAATGCAGTCCCGCGTGGCAAAAATTTACGGCGATCGTCTGGCGATGGCGGCAGGCGAGAAGCTTTTTGACTGGGGCGCGGCGGAAAACCTCGCTTACGCGACCCTGGTTGATGAAGGCATCGCGGTGCGTCTGTCCGGCGAAGATGCCGGTCGCGGCACCTTCTTCCACCGTCATGCGGTGATCCATAACCAGACCAACGGCTCCACCTGGACGCCGCTGCATCATGTCCATAATTCACAGGGCTCTTTCCGCGTCTGGGACTCCGTGCTCTCTGAAGAAGCGGTGCTGGCGTTCGAATACGGCTACGCGACTGCAGAACCTCGTACCCTGACCATCTGGGAAGCGCAGTTCGGCGACTTCGCTAACGGCGCGCAGGTGGTGATCGACCAGTTCATCAGTTCCGGCGAGCAGAAATGGGGCCGTATGTGCGGTCTGGTGATGCTGCTGCCGCACGGCTATGAAGGTCAGGGTCCGGAGCACTCTTCCGCCCGTCTGGAGCGTTACCTGCAACTCTGTGCAGAACAAAACATGCAGGTCTGCGTACCGTCTACACCGGCGCAGGTGTACCACATGCTCCGCCGCCAGGCGCTGCGCGGTATGCGCCGTCCGCTGGTGGTCATGTCGCCGAAATCGCTGCTGCGTCATCCGCTGGCGGTATCCAGCCTTGACGAACTGGCGAACGGCACCTTCCTGCCTGCCATTGGCGAGATCGACGATATCGATCCGCAGGGCGTGAAGCGGGTCGTGCTCTGTTCTGGTAAGGTTTATTACGACCTGCTTGAGCAACGTCGTAAGAACGACCAGAAAAACGTCGTCATCATCCGTATCGAACAGTTGTATCCGTTCCCGCACCAGGCGGTGCAGGAAGCCTTAAAACCTTATGCCCATGTGCATGATTTTGTCTGGTGCCAGGAAGAGCCGCTGAACCAGGGCGCATGGTATTGCAGTCAGCATCATTTCCGCGAAGTGATCCCGTTTGGGTCCGCTCTGCGTTATGCCGGTCGTCCGGCCTCCGCCTCTCCGGCGGTAGGGTATATGTCCGTTCACCAGAAACAGCAGCAAGATCTGGTCAATGACGCGCTGAACGTCGATTAATTAAAGGATAAATAATGAGTAGCGTAGATATTCTTGTTCCCGACCTGCCTGAATCCGTTGCAGACGCGACTGTAGCGACCTGGCACAAAAAACCAGGCGATGCGGTTACCCGTGATGAAGTGCTGGTAGAAATCGAAACTGACAAAGTGGTACTGGAAGTACCGGCGTCGGCCGACGGCATTCTGGACGCGGTGCTGGAAGAAGAGGGGACAACCGTCACCTCCCGCCAGATCCTGGGCCGTCTGCGCGAAGGCAACAGCGCAGGTAAAGAGAGCAGCGCGAAGTCTGACAGCAATGAGTCCACCCCGGCTCAGCGCCAGCAGGCATCCCTGGAAGAACAGAATAACGAGGCCTTAAGCCCGGCGATCCGTCGCCTGCTGGCTGAACATGGCCTTGAAGCGGGTGCAATCAAAGGCACCGGCGTGGGTGGCCGTCTGACCCGCGAAGATGTTGAAAAACATCTGGCGAAAGCGCCTGCCGCGAAAGAAGACAAAGCGCCGGCTGCACCGGCACCTGCCAGCGCGCCGTCCCAGTCTGCGCCAGCGCTGGGCAACCGCTCCGAAAAACGCGTGCCGATGACCCGTCTGCGTAAGCGCGTGGCCGAGCGTCTGCTGGAAGCGAAAAACTCAACCGCCATGTTGACCACGTTCAACGAAGTCAACATGAAGCCGATTATGGATCTGCGTAAGCAGTACGGTGACGCCTTCGAAAAACGTCACGGTATCCGTCTGGGCTTTATGTCCTTCTACGTGAAAGCCGTGGTGGAAGCCCTGAAACGCTTCCCGGAAGTGAATGCCTCCATTGATGGCGATGATGTGGTGTACCACAACTATTTCGACGTCAGCATGGCGGTGTCCACCCCGCGTGGTCTGGTAACGCCAGTACTGCGTGACGTTGACGCGCTGGGCATGGCCGACATTGAAAAACGCATCAAAGATCTGGCGGTGAAAGGTCGCGACGGCAAACTGACCGTTGAAGATCTGACCGGCGGTAACTTCACCATCACCAACGGTGGTGTGTTCGGTTCCCTGATGTCCACGCCGATCATCAACCCGCCGCAAAGCGCCATTCTGGGCATGCATGCCATCAAAGATCGCCCGATGGCGGTGGATGGCAAGGTTGAGATCCTGCCGATGATGTATCTGGCGCTGTCGTACGATCACCGCCTGATCGATGGCCGTGAATCGGTGAGCTTCCTGGTGGCCATTAAAGAGCTGCTGGAAGATCCGACGCGTCTGCTGCTGGACGTGTAGTAATAAGAAGATCACCTGCTCCGTAGGCCTGATAAGACGTGACAACGTCGCCATCAGGCGTTGCACCATCGCCGGATGGTGGCGTTACCGCCTTATCCGGCCTACGGATCTAAAAAACGATTACCTGAAAAGTGGATAGAACACATGAACTTACATGAATACCAGGCAAAACAACTTTTTGCCCGCTATGGTTTGCCCGCGCCGGTAGGCTATGCCTGCAACACTCCGCGCGAAGCCGAAGAAGCCGCGTCTAAAATCGGTGCCGGTCCGTGGGTGGTAAAATGTCAGGTTCACGCCGGTGGCCGCGGTAAAGCGGGCGGTGTGAAAGTGGTGAAGAGCAAAGAAGAGATCCGTGCTTTTGCTGAGCACTGGCTGGGCAAGCGTCTGGTGACCTACCAGACAGACGCCCACGGTCAGCCGGTTAACCAGATCCTTGTGGAAGCCGCAACCGACATCGATAAAGAACTGTATCTCGGCGCGGTAGTGGATCGCAGCTCCCGTCGCGTGGTGTTCATGGCGTCTACTGAAGGCGGCGTGGAAATCGAAAAAGTGGCGGAAGAAACCCCGCACCTGATCCATAAAGTGGCGCTGGATCCGCTGGCCGGCCCGATGCCGTACCAGGGACGCGAACTGGCGTTCAAACTGGGTCTGCAGGGCAAACAGGTTCAGCAGTTCACCAAGATCTTTATGGGTCTGGCGAACATCTTCCTGGAGCGCGATCTGGCGCTGATCGAAATCAACCCGCTGGTGATCACCACCCAGGGCGATCTGATTTGCCTCGACGGCAAACTGGGCGCTGACGGCAACGCGCTGTTCCGCCAGCCGGATCTGCGTGAAATGCGTGACCACTCTCAGGAAGACGCCCGTGAATCTCAGGCGGCACAGTGGGAACTGAACTATGTGGCGCTCGATGGCAACATCGGCTGCATGGTGAACGGTGCGGGCCTGGCAATGGGCACCATGGACATCGTTAAGCTGCACGGCGGCGAACCGGCTAACTTCCTTGACGTGGGCGGCGGCGCGACCAAAGAGCGCGTAACCGAAGCGTTCAAAATCATCCTCTCTGACGACAAAGTGAAAGCCGTTCTGGTTAACATTTTCGGCGGCATCGTACGTTGCGACCTGATCGCTGACGGCATCATCGGTGCGGTTGAAGAAGTGGGCGTGAACGTGCCGGTCGTGGTTCGTCTGGAAGGTAACAACGCCGAACTGGGCGCGAAAAAACTGGCTGACAGCGGCCTTAATATTATCGCAGCGAAAAGTCTGACGGATGCAGCACAGCAGGTTGTTGCCGCAGTGGAGGGGAAATAATGTCCATTTTGATCGATAAAAACACCAAAGTGATCTGCCAGGGCTTCACCGGCAGTCAGGGCACGTTCCACTCTGAGCAGGCGATTGCCTACGGTACGCAGATGGTTGGCGGCGTGACGCCAGGCAAAGGCGGTACCACGCACCTCGGCCTGCCGGTGTTCAACACCGTGCGCGAAGCAGTAGAAGCCACCGGCGCGACCGCGACCGTGATCTACGTTCCGGCGCCGTTCTGCAAAGACTCCATTCTGGAAGCTATCGACGCAGGCATTAAGCTGATCATCACCATCACCGAAGGCATCCCGACGCTGGATATGCTGACCGTGAAAGTGAAGCTCGACGAAGCGGGCGTGCGCATGATCGGCCCGAACTGTCCGGGCGTGATCACGCCGGGCGAATGCAAAATCGGCATCATGCCGGGCCACATTCAC
Organism: Enterobacter sp. K510; assembly: GCF_055804875.1. Classification (NCBI taxonomy): domain Bacteria; kingdom Pseudomonadati; phylum Pseudomonadota; class Gammaproteobacteria; order Enterobacterales; family Enterobacteriaceae; genus Enterobacter; species Enterobacter sp. K510. The sequence continues at coordinate 49,470 of NZ_JBNRLQ010000011.1, forward strand.
CAGCCGGGTAAAGTGGGCATCGTTTCCCGCTCCGGTACCCTGACCTATGAAGCGGTTAAGCAGACCACCGACTACGGCTTCGGCCAGTCCACCTGTGTGGGCATCGGCGGCGATCCGATCCCGGGCTCTAACTTCATCGACATCCTGAAGCTGTTCCAGGAAGATCCGCAGACCGAAGCGATCGTTATGATCGGTGAGATCGGCGGCAGCGCAGAAGAAGAAGCGGCGGCGTACATTAAAGATCACGTCACCAAACCGGTTGTCGGCTACATCGCAGGCGTGACCGCGCCGAAAGGCAAACGTATGGGCCACGCAGGCGCGATCATCGCGGGCGGCAAAGGCACGGCGGATGAGAAATTCGCAGCGCTGGAAGCAGCAGGCGTGAAAACCGTACGCAGCCTGGCAGACATCGGCGAAGCGCTGAAAAGCATCATCTGATCTTACTGAAGTAAGACAATAATAACGTTCGACATGGTTGGCCATCGCAAGATGGCCTTTTTTATTGCCGCCGTTTTGCCACCAGCGTGAATTTATAGTCGTCGCTTTTGAACAGATTGCGGCTGTACTCGAACACTTCCCCGCTTTTCAGAAAACCGCGTGAGATCTTCTCAAGGATCGGTCTGGCAGGATCAATCCCCAGCGCGGCGACCGCCTCCTCGTCGGGCATCACCGGCACGATCTCCTGCTCGCTGCGATCGATAACCCGCTTTTTCACCTGCTCGATAAAATGGTATTTGGAGTTTTCCATCACCTCCCAGGTGAGATCAGGAAAGAGCGCAAGCGGCATCCAGGTCTCTTCCAGCGCCACCGGCTTTTGCCTGATAAAACGCACCCGCTTCACATGCCAGGCTTTATCACCCACGGTAATATGCAGCCGCGCCGCCAGTGTTTCATCGGTCTTAATCACTTCGAACACCTGCACTTCGCTGTGCGTATCGGCATGGCGATCGCCGAGCTTTTCCGAAAAGCTGGTCAGCTGATAGATGTCGTAATTCACGCGCTCCTCTTTCACATAGGAGCCGCTGCCCTGAATGCTTTCAATAATTCCCTGTTCCGTGAGCTGTTTCAGCGCCTGGCGTACCGTGACCCGGCTGACGCTAAACTGCGCCTGTAGCGCCGACTCGGTAGGCAGCGCATCCCCCGGCTTCAGTTCGCCGCTTTCGATTTGTGTACGGATCGCCCCGGCGATCTGGCGATACATCGGTTGTCTGCTCATCAGCGCCTCGTGTTGTACCAGACAAATATCGTCGATTATGCCCGTCGTCACAGGGATGTAAATGATACAAATGCAATACAACTATTCATTAAGTTGAATTTGATCGCAAAATTGTATGGTTATATCCCGCAGAATGCCTTCGTCTGAAGCCGTCATGGTGGCGGCTTACCCAGGACTCAATGAGGAAGAGATGAACCTGACGGCATTAACTCACCCGGACGCCTGCCTGATCCAGACGCAGTTCGCCTGCCGGGACGACGCCATTCATGCGCTGGCGGCGCGGCTGCATCAGTTGGGCAAACTGCGCAATCTGAATGATTTTGTGAAGGAAGTGCTGCATCGTGAAGCCGATGGCCCAACCGCTCTCGGCGAAGGGCTGGCGGTGCCGCACGGCAAAACCGACGCGGTTGTAGAGGCGGCCTTCGCTGTCGCCACCCTGCGCGAGCCGCTGCTGTGGGAGGGCATCGATGGCCCGGAACCGGTGACGCTGATTGTTCTGCTTGCCATTCCCTGCGCCGAAGCCGCTACCACCCATATGCAACTGCTGACCCGGCTGACCAGTCTGCTGGCGGATGACGCCCTGCGCGAACAGGTGCAGGGGGCAGACAACGCCGGTGAACTGCTGGCGCTGCTGGCAGAGGCACCCGCAGAGAAAACGCCGCTAACCCTGCGCGATGCGCCAACGGTGGTCTGCGTCACCGCCTGTCCGGCGGGCATCGCCCACACCTATATGGCGGCGGAATATCTGGAAAACGCCGGGCGCAGGCGCGGCATTCAGGTGTATGTCGAAAAGCAGGGGGCGAACGGCATTGAGGGGCGCTTAACCAGCGAGCAGCTGAAAGCCGCCCGCGCCTGTATCCTGGCGGCTGATGTGGCGGTAAAGGACGCCGAACGCTTTCAGGGTATCCCGACGCTGGCGGTACCGGTGGCGGAACCCATTAAACAGGCCGATGCGCTGCTTACCCGGGCGCTGGCGCTTGATGCCAGCACCGAACCCCGGACGGCGGCACCCCTTAGCGTTAAAACCGAGCTGAAGCAGGCGCTGCTGAGCGGTATTTCCTTTGCCGTGCCGCTCATCGTCGCGGGCGGAACCGTGCTGGCGGTGTCGGTGCTGCTGGCGCAGATTTTCGGTCTGCAACACCTGTTTGATCTGGAGAACTCCTGGCTGTGGCTGTACCGCAAACTGGGGGGCGGCATGCTCGGCACCCTGATGGTGCCGGTGCTGGCGGCCTACACCGCGTATTCGCTGGCGGATAAACCGGCGCTGACCCCAGGCTTCGCGGCGGGGCTGGCGGCCAATATGATAGGCGCGGGCTTTCTGGGCGCGGTGGTGGGCGGGCTTATCGCCGGTTATCTGATGCGCCAGGTGAAAACCCATATCCGGCTCGGCAGTCACTACAACGGCTTTCTGACCTTTTATCTCTATCCGGTGCTCGGCACGCTGGGGGCGGGCAGCCTGATGCTGTTTGTCATCGGCGAGCCGGTGGCCTGGCTGAACCAGAGCCTGACCGTCTGGCTGAACAGTTTGTCCGGCGCGAATGCGCTGCTGCTCGGCGCGATCATTGGCTTTATGTGCTCCTTTGATCTGGGCGGCCCGGTCAATAAAGCCGCCTATGCCTTCTGTCTGGGGGCGATGGCGAACGGCGTTTACGGGCCTTATGCCATTTTCGCCTCGGTAAAAATGGTTTCGGCTTTTACCGTCACCGCCTCGACCCTGCTTGCTCCCCGCCTGTTCAGAGCATTTGAAATCGAAACCGGTAAATCCACCTGGCTGCTGGGGCTGGCGGGGATCACCGAAGGCGCGATCCCGATGGCGATTGACGATCCGCTGCGGGTGATCGGTGCTTTTGTGATCGGATCGCTGGTGACAGGGGCGCTGGTGGGTAGCGCGGGCATCGGGCTGTCGACGCCGGGGGCGGGAATATTCTCGCTGTTTTTACTGCATGACAACGGGCTGGGGGGCGTGCCCGCCGCCGCCATCTGGTTTGCCGCGGCGCTGCTGGGCGCGGCGATTTCCACCGCTATTTTGCTGGCATGGCGTGCTCACGCGGTGCGTAGCGGCGCATATCTTACCGATCGCCATTAAAGGACAGGACAATGAAAAAGATTTCGCGCGTGCACATCACGCCGCATATGCACTGGGATCGTGAATGGTACTTCACCAGCGAAGAGTCGCGCATTTTACTGGTCAACAATATGGAGGAAATCCTCACCCGCCTGGAGCAGGATGCAGAGTACAAATACTACGTGCTCGACGGGCAAACGGCGGTGCTGGAAGATTATCTCGCCGTTAAACCGCAGAACGCGCCGCGCATAAAAGCGCAGGTCCAGGCGGGAAAATTGATCGTCGGCCCCTGGTATACCCAGACTGACACCCGTATCGTGGCGGGGGAGTCGACTGTGCGCAATCTGTTGTACGGCATGCGCGACTGCCGGGCCTTTGGCGAGCCGATGAAAATTGGCTATCTGCCGGACTCCTTCGGCATGTCCGGCCAGCTGCCGCACATCTATAACGGTTTTGGCATTACCCGCGCCATGTTCTGGCGCGGCTGTTCAGAGCGCCACGGCACCGATAAAACCGAATTTATCTGGCAAAGCCGCGACGGCAGCGAAGTCATCGCCCAGGTGCTGCCGCTGGGCTATGCGATCGGCAAATATCTGCCGGAAGACGAAGCGGGTCTGCGCGAGCGGCTGGAGAGTTACTTTGCGGTACTGGAAAAGGCCTCGCTGACCGGGGAGATCCTGCTGCCAAACGGCCATGACCAGATGCCCATCCAGCAGAATATTTTTGCCGTGATGGAAAAAATGCGCCAGCTCTGGCCGCAGCGTGAATTTGTGATGAGCCGCTTCGAAGAGGTTTTTGAACTGATCGAACAGCAACGGGAGAGGCTGCCGCGACTGCATGGCGAGTTTATCGACGGCAAATACATGCGCGTGCATCGCACCATTGGTTCGACGCGCATGGACATTAAACTGGCGCACGCGCGTATCGAAAATCGCATCGTTAACCTGCTGGAGCCGCTGTGCGCCATCGCCTGGCGGCTGGGCTTTGAGTATCCGCACGGGCTGCTGGAGATGATGTGGAAAACGATTTTAAAAAATCACGCCCACGACAGCATTGGCTGCTGTTGCAGCGATAAGGTGCATCGCGAAATCCTGGCGCGCTTTCAGCAGGCGGAGGACATGGCAGAAAATCTGCTGCGCTTCACCCAGCGCAAAATCGCCGACGGCCAGCCCGGCGATGGCGACAAGCTGGTGCTCTTCAACCTGATGCCGTACCCGCGCGAAGAGGTGATCAACACCACCCTGATTTTACGCGCCAGCCAGTTCCGCCTGCGGGATGTCGACGGGCGTGAGGTGGCGTATTTTATTCGCGGTAAGCGGGAGATCGATCCGGGGCTGATTGACCGGCAAATCGTCCATTATGGCAATTACGATCCCTTTATGGCCTTTGACATACAGCTGATACAGACGCTGCCCGCCATGGGCTACAGCACGCTGTTTATCGAGCCTGACGTGCCCGGCATGCTGGCCGCGCCGCTCGCATCCCCGCGCACGGCGCTTATGGAAAACAGCTTCTGGGAAATCAGCCTGAATGACGATGGCACGCTGCATCTGCGCGATAAAGCGAACGGGCAGGTTTATGACCGGGTGCTGACCCTTGAAGAAAGTTCTGACGACGGCGATGAATATGACTACTCCCCGGCGCGCAAAGAGTGGCTGCTCACCTCTTTACAGTCGACACATACCCATGAGGTGATCCACGAGGCCTGGCAGAGCAGGGCGGTTATTCGCGTCGCGCTGGCGGTTCCACTTAACCTGGACGAGCGGGCGGCGCGTCTTACCAGCGGGTCGCTCGGGGCGGAATTCCATGTCACGTTAAGTCACAACAGCCGCCGTATCGACATTGAGGTACAGCTGGATAACCAGGCGGATGACCACCGCGTGCGGGTGCTGATCCCCACACCTTTCGTCACCGATCACGTGCTGGCGGATACGCAGTTCGGTACGGTTTCACGCCCGGTCAATGACAGCGCGATGGCGGACTGGCAGGCGCAGGGATGGAAAGAAGCGCCGGTGCCGGTGTGGAATATGCTCAGCTATACCGTGCTGCAACAGGCGGAGCACGGGCTGGCGCTGTTCAGCGAAGGGCTGCGTGAATTTGAAATTGTCGGGGAAGGGGAGAAAACCTTCGCCCTGACGCTGCTGCGCGGCGTGGGAATGCTTGGCAAAAGCGATCTGCTGCTGCGCCCCGGCAGACCGTCGGGCATTGGGCTGCCGGTCCCCGACTCTCAGCTGCGCGGGCGGCTGCAAAGCCGGTTCAGCCTGTGGAGCTTCAGCGGCGATCCCCTTGATGCCGGGGTGGCGCAGCAGGCGCGCCGCTGGCTGACGCCGGTGCAGTGCTACAACAAAATCCCGAGGAACGCGATGAAGCTCAACCCTTCGCCGCAGGTGACGCCGGCGCATTACAGCCTGCTGACTCTGCCGCCGCATAGCTGCCAGCTGAGCGCGCTCAAAAAAGCAGAAGATCGGGACAGGTTAATCATCAGGCTGTTTAACCCGTCCGCGACCACCCGCTGCGGGACGCGGCTGGCCTTCAGCGATCCGGTTAGCCTGCGCGAAACCGGTATGGATGAGCATCCCCGTGAGCGGGGTGAAGAGGAATGGCAGCGCTTATCGCCGGGACAGTCCGTGACGCTGGAGGTGGCATTTCCTGAATAAGCTCATTCTCATCTCGTATTAATTATCGGTTTTTTAACATTCATCCCTTTATAAAAGTCGCGCCCCGGGAAATTATTTTCGTGGCGCGAACACCTCGTTGTGAAATTAAAAATTACGTTGTGCGAAATTTATTATTAAAATGCAGGAATCAGGTAAATATTGACTCCTTTTATAAACATAATTTTAACATGGTTTTTACCAATACATTCATTGGTGACACAACGTTAACAAACGCGCCAAAAATTGATTTAAATCAATATTTAAATCGTGGAAAAAGACTTCAAAAAACGTTAAATTGCTCCCGATCAAATTGGTTGAAAAGTAGTAGAATGCCGATAAATTGATCCCCGTCGAAAAACTCAAAAGAGCATCAATAAAAACCTGTTTATTGTAAGGGTTTTGCGGCGTAATATATTGCGGGATCAATTTAGGGTGTTTTTTAACGTATCTTTAACTTTTCTTTGCGCCTGTCACTTTCATTCGAATAACAGCGACAAAGAACAGCGCGGATATTTTTGTAATGGGGCATGTGTGTAAATCCGTTTGCCGGGTTTACTCCCGAAGTCTTCATGCGTTGAGCAAGGAGTCATGATGTTAGATATAGTCGAACTGTCGCGCTTACAGTTTGCCTTGACCGCGATGTATCACTTCCTTTTTGTGCCACTGACGCTCGGTATGGCGTTCCTGCTGGCGATCATGGAAACGGTGTACGTCCTCTCCGGCAAACAGATTTATAAAGATATGACCAAATTCTGGGGCAAGTTGTTTGGTATCAACTTTGCGCTGGGTGTGGCAACCGGCCTGACCATGGAGTTCCAGTTCGGGACTAACTGGTCTTACTATTCCCACTATGTGGGCGATATCTTCGGTGCGCCGCTGGCCATTGAAGGTCTGATGGCCTTCTTCCTCGAATCCACCTTTGTAGGTCTGTTCTTCTTCGGTTGGGATCGTCTGGGTAAAGTTCAGCACATGGCCGTTACCTGGCTGGTGGCGCTGGGCTCTAACTTATCCGCATTGTGGATCCTTGTTGCTAACGGCTGGATGCAAAACCCTATCGCGTCGGATTTCAACTTCGAAACCATGCGTATGGAAATGGTGAGCTTCTCCGAGCTGGTGCTGAACCCGGTCGCGCAGGTGAAATTTGTTCACACCGTAGCCTCGGGTTACACCTGCGGCGCCATGTTCATCCTCGGCATCAGCGCCTACTACCTGCTGCGCGGCCGCGATGTCGCCTTTGCCAAACGCTCTTTTGCCATTGCAGCGAGCTTCGGTATGGCGGCGATCCTCTCTGTGATCGTGCTGGGTGATGAATCCGGTTACGAAATGGGCGACGTGCAGAAAACCAAACTGGCGGCGATTGAAGCCGAGTGGGAAACGCAACCGGCTCCGGCGGCATTTACCCTGTTTGGTATTCCCGATCAGGAAACCCAGGAAAATAAATACGCCATCCAGATCCCGTATGCGCTGGGCCTTATCGCCACGCGTTCCGTTGATACGCAGGTTATCGGCCTGAAAGATCTGATGGTGCAGCATGAAGAGCGTATCCGTAACGGGATGAAAGCCTACCAGCTGCTGGAAGAGCTGCGTGCGGGTTCAACCGATCAGAACGTTCGTGACCAGTTCAACAGCATGAAGAAAGACCTGGGTTACGGCATGCTGCTTAAGCGCTATACCGAGAACGTCACTGACGCCACCGAAGCGCAAATTCAGCAGGCAACCAAAGATTCTATTCCGCGCGTTGCGCCGCTCTATTTCGCCTTCCGTATCATGGTAGGTAGCGGCATTCTGATGCTGTTTATCATTGGCTTCTCTTTCTGGACCGTCTGCCGCAACCGTATCGGTTCTAAACCCTGGCTGCTGCGCGCTGCCCTGTACGGTATGCCGTTGCCGTGGATTGCCATCGAAGCAGGCTGGTTTGTCGCAGAATATGGCCGTCAGCCGTGGGCGATTGGTGAGGTGCTGCCGACTGCCGTGGCGAACTCCTCGCTGACCATCGGCGATCTGCTGTTCTCGATGATCCTGATTTGCGGTCTGTACACGCTGTTTATGGTGGCGGAAGTATTCCTGATGTTCAAATTCGCTCGCCTTGGGCCGAGCAGTCTGAAAACAGGTCGTTACCATCACGAGCAGCCTACCGTGGCTTCTCAGCCGGCACGCTAAGACAGGAGTCGTCAAATGATCGATTATGAAGTATTACGTTTTATCTGGTGGCTGCTGGTTGGCATTCTGCTGATTGGTTTTGCGGTCACCGACGGCTTCGACATGGGCGTGGGGATGTTAACCCGCGTGCTGGGTCGCAGCGACACGGAACGCCGTATCATGATTAACGCCATCGCCCCGCACTGGGATGGCAACCAGGTGTGGCTCATCACCGCTGGCGGCGCGCTGTTCGCCGCCTGGCCGATGGTCTACGCCGCTGCGTTCTCTGGTTTTTATGTGGCGATGATCCTCGTACTGGCGTCGTTATTCTTCCGACCGGTTGGTTTTGACTACCGCTCGAAGATCGAAGACACCCGCTGGCGCAACATGTGGGACTGGGGCATTTTCATCGGCAGCTTCGTACCGCCGCTGGTCATTGGTGTGGCGTTCGGCAACCTGTTACAGGGCGTGCCTTTCCATATGGATGAATACATGCGCCTGTTCTACACCGGCAACTTCTTCCAGCTGCTGAACCCGTTTGGCCTGCTGGCCGGTGTGGTGAGCGTGGCGATGATCGTCACCCAGGGGGCAACCTATCTGCAAATGCGTACTGTCGGTGAACTGCATCTGCGTGTACGTGGCGTGGCGCAGATCGCCGCGCTGGTAACCCTGGTGTGCTTCGCGCTGGCAGGCGTGTGGGTAGTGTATGGTATTGACGGTTACGTGGTGACCTCGGTTATCGATCATCATGCCGCCTCTAACCCGCTGACCAAAGAAGTGGCGCGTCAGGCTGGTGCCTGGCTGGTGAACTTCAACAACACGCCGATCCTGTGGCTGGTGCCAGCGCTGGGCGTCGTGCTGCCGCTGATGACCACCCTGATGTCACGTCTTGAGAAACCGGCGTTTGCCTTCGTCTTCTCATCACTGACGCTGGCGTGCATCATCCTCACCGCGGGCATCGCCATGTTCCCGTTCATTATGCCGTCCAGCACGATGATGAACGTGAGCCTGACCCTGTGGGATGCGACCTCCAGCCAGATGACGCTGAATCTGATGACCTGGGTTGCGGCGGTGTTTGTACCTGTCATTCTTCTCTATACCGCATGGTGTTACTGGAAGATGTTCGGTCGCATCACCAAAGAAGACATTGAAAGCAACACTCACTCTCTGTACTAAGTAAGGAGCATACAATGTGGTATTTCGCATGGATTTTAGGAACGCTTCTTGCCTGCGCATTCGGAGTGATCACCGCCCTGGCGCTTGAGCACGTAGAAGCGACTCAGGCAGGTAAAGAAGAACACTGATGAACGCTATTATCGCAAAACTCTATGCGGTAATGGATAAGGGCCCGCTTCGGGCCCTTTCCTTAGTGATGGCGCTGGTGCTGGCAGGCTGCGTATTCTGGGATCCTGCCCGCTTTGCCGCGAAGACCAGCGACTACGAAATCTGGCAAGGTTTCCTGATGATGTGGGCCGTCTGTAGCGGCGTGATCCACGGGGTTGGTTTTCGTCCTGCTGCCGTTCACTGGCAGGGCATATTTTGCCCGCTCATCGCAGACATCGTGCTGGCTGCCGCGCTGTTTTATTTTTTCTTTTGACTAAGAACTGTCCGTTAACGTCATGGGCTTGTAAAAGCCCATAAATTTTTACTCTCCGTTCACCTGAACCCATTCCAAAGCAACATTCCCGCGCGTATAGTAGCAACGTTTTTGAGCGCTAACTTTTATTGCATTACCGGGATGTAAAGTGAATACAACGCTGTTTCGATGGCCGGTTCGTGTCTATTACGAAGACACCGATGCCGGTGGTGTGGTTTACCACGCCAGCTACGTCGCTTTTTATGAACGGGCACGCACAGAGATGCTGCGCCACCACAACTTTAGTCAGCAGGTTTTGCTGGCAGAGCGCGTCGCCTTCGTGGTGCGTAAAATGACGCTGGACTATTTTGCGCCCGCCAGACTCGACGATATGCTCGAAGTCCAATCGGAAATTACATCAGTGCGTGGAACCTCTCTGGTTTTCACGCAGCGGATCGTCAACGCAGAGAACACCGTGCTTAATGAAGCTGAAATACTGATTGTTTGCGTTGATCCACTCTTAATGAAGCCTCGTGCGCTTCCCAAGTCTATTGTCGCGGAGTTTAAGCAGTGACTGACATGAACATCCTTGATTTGTTCCTGAAGGCAAGCCTTCTGGTCAAACTTATCATGTTGATTTTGATTGGTTTTTCAATCGCATCCTGGGCCATCATCATTCAACGCACGCGCATACTTAACGCAGCCGGGCGTGAAGCGGAAGCCTTTGAAGACAAATTCTGGTCAGGCATCGAGCTGTCTCGTCTGTATCAGGAAAGTCAGGGCCGCCGCGAAACGCTCTCCGGTTCAGAACAGATGTTCTACAGCGGATTTAAAGAGTTTGCCCGTTTACATCGCGCCAACAGCCATGCGCCGGAAGCGATAGTGGAAGGGGCATCCCGCGCGATGCGCATTTCCATGAACCGCGAACTGGAAGCGCTGGAAACGCATATTCCGTTCCTGGGCACGGTCGGGTCCATCAGTCCTTATATCGGCCTTTTCGGTACGGTATGGGGGATCATGCATGCCTTTATCGCACTGGGTGCCGTTAAACAGGCCACGCTGCAAATGGTTGCGCCAGGTATCGCCGAAGCGCTGATTGCCACGGCAATCGGTCTGTTTGCGGCTATTCCGGCTGTTATGGCGTATAACCGCCTGAACCAGCGCGTGAATAAACTGGAACAGAATTACGACAACTTTATGGAAGAGTTTACCGCTATTCTGCATCGTCAGGCGTTTACCAGCAGCGAGAGCAACAAGGGGTAAGCCATGGCCAGAAAGCGTGGACGAGGAAGTCGCGAACTCAAGTCCGAAATCAACATTGTACCGCTGCTGGACGTCCTGCTCGTGCTGTTGCTGATCTTTATGGCAACCGCCCCGATCATCACCCAGAGCGTTGAGGTTGATCTGCCGGATGCGACAGAATCACAGAGCGTCAGTACCAATGATGATCCTCCGGTCATTATCGAGGTCTCTGGCGTGGGGCAGTACAGCGTGGTGATTGAAAAAGATCGTCTGGATCAACTGCCGCCTGAACAGGTCATTGCCGAAGCGCAGCGTCACCTGCAGGCGAATCCGAAAACGGTCTTCTTAATCGGTGGTGCGAAAGAGGTGCCATATGATGAAATCATCAAAGCGCTGAACCTGTTACACAGCGCGGGTGTGAAGTCGGTTGGCTTGATGACGCAGCCTATTTAATCCTGCATAACAGGCGAACAGTTTTTGGGAACCGATAGTGTCAAAGGCAACCGAACAAAACGACAAGCTTAAACGGGCGATAACCATCTCGGCGGTGCTGCATGTGATTTTATTTGCACTGCTGATCTGGAGTTCGTTCGATGAGCACATAGACGCCTCTGCTGGCGGCGGCGGTGGTTCGTCCATCGACGCCGTTATGGTCGATCCCGGCGCCGTTGTACAGCAGTACAACCGTGAGCAGCAGCAACAGGCGAGCGCGAAACGCGCTGAAGAACAGCGTGAAAAGCAGGCGCAACAGCAGGCGGAAGAGCTTCGCGAGAAGCAGGCCGCCGAGCAGGAGCGCTTAAAACAGCTCGAAAAAGAACGTTTGCAGGCGCAGGAAAACGCCCGCGAACAGGCACAACAGCAGAAACAGGCAGAAGAAGCGGCGAAGAAAGCGCAGGAGCAGCAAAAGCAGGCTGAAGAAGCCGCTGCCAAAGCTGCCGCCGATGCGAAAGCGCAGGCTGACGCCCAGGCGAAAGCCGCCGCGGATGCCGCGAAGAAAGCAGAAGCCGAGGCTGCCAAAGCCGCTGCCGCCGCCGCGAAGAAAGCGGAAGCAGAAGCCGCCAAAGCCGCCGCCGATGCTGCGAAAAAAGCCGAAGCAGAAGCTGCGAAAAAAGCGCAGCAGGACGCCGAGAAGAAAGCACAGGCTGAAGCCGCTAAAAAAGCTGCTGCGGCGAAAGCAGCCGCTGCTGAAAAGGCTGCCGCTGAGAAAGCTGCTGCCGCCGCCGAAAAAGCCGCGGCCGCGAAAGCTGCCGCTGCTGAAAAGGCCGCCGCTGATAAAAAAGCTGCAGCTGAGAAAGCCGCTGCCGATAAGAAAGCAGCCGCCGACAAAGCCGCAGCAGCAAAAGCCGCCGCTGCGAAAAAAGCCGCGGCAGAGAAAGCCGCCGCGTCTGATGTTGATGACCTGTTTGGCGACCTCAGCTCCGGTAAGAATGCGCCGAAAACCGGCGGTGGAGCGAAAGGAAGTAATGCAGCGCCAGCAGGAAGTGGTAACACTAAAAACAATGGCGCTTCAGGGGCTGATATCAGCAACTATGCTGGTCAGATAAAAGCAGCCATCGAAACCAAGTTCTATGATGCCGCATCCTATACTGGCAAGGTATGTACGCTGCGCATCAGGCTTGAGCCAGATGGTACGTTGAAAGATATTCAGTCTGAAGGGGGCGATCCCGCGCTTTGTCAGGCCGCACTTGCTGCAGCCCGTCAGGCGAAGCTCCCGAAACCGCCGACGCAGGCGGTGTATGAAGTGTTTAAAAATGCGCCACTGGACTTCAAACCTTAAGATACACTTTTCCACATAACGCCGGAAAAGGGACTATTTTAGTCACGGGGTTTCGATAGTTTTGTCTATTTGAGTTTGTTAACATTCTGCTAAATTATCGCAGGTTTTCAGCCTGGATAAGGGAGATATGATGAAGCAGGCATTACGTGTAGTGTTTGGTTTTCTGGTACTGTTTGCAGCGGCGCTGCATGCAGAAGTGCGCATTGAGATCACCCAGGGTGTCGACTCTGCGCGTCCTATTGGCGTGGTCCCGTTCAAATGGGCAGGTCCGGGCGCAGCGCCGGAAGATATCGGCGGTATCGTTGCCGCTGACCTTGCGAACAGCGGTAAATTCAATCCGCTGGATCGTTCTCGTCTCCCGCAGCAACCGGCTTCCGCTCAGGAAGTTCAGCCAGCCGCCTGGTCTGCGCTGGGTATTGACGCGGTTATCGTAGGACAGGTTACGCCTACTCCGGACGGCGGCTACAGCGTGTCTTATCAGCTGGTGGACACCGGCGGCGCGCCGGGTACCGTGCTGTCGCAAAACACCTTTAAGGTTAACAAACAATGGCTGCGCCTTGCGGGTCACACCGCCAGCGATGAAGTCTTTGAAAAGCTGACCGGGATTAAAGGCGCCTTCCGTACGCGTATCGCCTATGTGGTGCAAACCAACGGCGGTCAGTTCCCGTATGAAGTGCGCGTGTCCGACTACGACGGTTATAACCAGTTTGTTGTGCATAAATCACCGCAGCCGCTGATGTCCCCGGCCTGGTCACCAGATGGCAACCAGCTGGCTTACGTGACCTTCGAAAGCGGTCGTTCTGCGCTGGTGGTGCAGAATCTGGCAAGCACCGCAACGCGTCAGATTGCCTCTTTCCCGCGTCACAACGGGGCACCGGCTTTCTCGCCTGACGGCAAAAAACTGGCTTTCGCTCTGTCTAAAACCGGCAGTCTGAACCTGTACGTGATGGATCTTGCTTCTGGTCAGATCCGCCAGGTGACTGATGGTCGCAGCAACAACACTGAACCGACCTGGTTCCCGGATAGCCAGAACCTGGCGTTCACCTCCGATCAGGCTGGTCGTCCGCAGGTTTATAAAGTGAATATCAACGGCGGTACCCCGCAGCGTATTTCCTGGGAAGGTTCGCAGAACCAGGATGCTGACGTGAGTTCCGACGGCAAATTTATGGTAATGGTGACCTCTAACGGCGGTCAGCAACACATTGCCAAACAAGATCTGGTAGCGGGTGGCGTGCAGGTTTTATCGTCAACGTTCCTGGATGAAACGCCAAGTCTGGCACCTAACGGCACTATGGTTATCTACAGCTCTTCTCAGGGGATGGGATCCGTGCTGAACCTGGTTTCTACAGATGGGCGTTTCAAAGCGCGTATTCCGGCAACTGATGGACAGGTCAAATTCCCTGCCTGGTCGCCGTATCTGTAATAATAAATAATTGATTATTAAAGGAATCAAAGAAATGCAACTGAACAAAGTGCTGAAAGGGCTGATGCTCGCTCTGCCGGTTATGGCAATCGCAGCGTGTTCTTCTAACAAGAACGCAAGCAACGACCAGAGCGGCGAAGGCATGCTGGGTGCCGGCACTGGTATGGACGCTAACGGCGGCGGCAACATGTCTTCTGAAGAGCAGGCTCGTCTGCAGATGCAGCAGCTGCAACAGAACAACATCGTGTACTTCGATCTGGACAAGTACGACATCCGTTCTGACTTCGCTGCAATGCTGGACGCGCACGCTAACTTCCTGCGTAGCAACCCGTCTTACAAAGTCACCGTAGAAGGTCACGCTGACGAACGTGGTACCCCGGAATACAACATCTCCCTGGGTGAGCGTCGTGCTAACGCTGTTAAAATGTACCTGCAGGGTAAAGGCGTTACCGCTGACCAGATCTCTATCGTTTCTTACGGTAAAGAAAAACCTGCAGTACTGGGCCATGACGAAGCGGCTTACGCTAAAAACCGTCGTGCCGTACTGGTTTACTAAGAGAATTGCATGAGCAGTAACTTCAGACATCATCTGATGAGTCTGTCGTTACTGGTTGGCATAGCGGCCCCCTGGGCCGCTTTTGCTCAGGCGCCAATCAGTAGTGTCGGCTCAGGCTCGGTCGAAGACCGTGTCACCCAACTTGAGCGTATTTCTAATGCTCACAGCCAGCTTTTAACTCAGCTTCAGCAGCAACTTTCTGATAACCAGTCCGATATTGATTCCCTGCGCGGTCAGATCCAGGAAAGCCAGTATCAGCTGAGCCAGATGGTGGAACGCCAGAAGCAGATGCAGTCGCAGCTTGATGGTCTGAGCAGCGGTGGTGCCGCCGCACAGCCAGCGACAGGCGATCAAACAGGCGCAGCGACCGCGACGCCGGACGCCGGGGCGCAAACGCCATCAGCGCCGGTACAGAGCGGTGATGCCAATACGGATTACAATGCTGCTATTGCGCTGGTGCAGGATAAGTCCCGTCAGGATGAAGCCATTACCGCGTTCAGCAACTTCGTTAAAAATTACCCGGATTCCACTTACCAGCCGAACGCGAATTACTGGCTTGGTCAGCTGAATTACAACAAGGGTAAAAAGGATGATGCGGCGTTTTATTTTGCCTCCGTGGTGAAAAATTACCCGAAATCACCGAAAGCGCCGGACGCGATGTTTAAAGTCGGCGTGATCATGCAAGACAAAGGGGACACTGCGAAAGCCAAAGCGGTTTATCAGCAGGTGATCAGCAAGTACCCCGGCACTGAAGGCGCAAAACAAGCGCAAAAACGACTTAGCGCGATGTAATGAATGCTGCATGACCAGAAATCGCGGAATTTCTGGTCTTGTCGCATGAATCATAAGCAGTTAAGTGATCTATATCGAAATTTTTGTTGCGCCAGATTCATAAACCAGTAATATATGCCGCCGTTGCCACGGGATATGAGACATACCTGAAGCAGCGCAAAAAAGCGTTATAGTGGGTCGTTAGCTCAGTTGGTAGAGCAGTTGACTTTTAATCAATTGGTCGCAGGTTCGAATCCTGCACGACCCACCAATCTTTCGATTGAACGCAGTAGTAACAGAATGATGAGTAATTTGAGTGGGTGATTAGCTCAGTTGGTAGAGCATCTCCTTTACACGGAGGGGGTCGGCGGTTCGAGCCCGTCATCACCCACCACTCGGGTCGTTAGCTCAGTTGGTAGAGCAGTTGACTTTTAATCAATTGGTCGCAGGTTCGAATCCTGCACGACCCACCAATACTCAGGTGGAAAGCAGTAGTTAAACGTGAAGGATAACGTTGCGACAGCAACGGCCCGAAGGGCGAGGCGAAGCCGAGTCATCCTGCACGACCCACCAATCATTCTTGCCTGATTTAAATCTTCGAAGTCAACACCCTGAATGGGTCGTTAGCTCAGTTGGTAGAGCAGTTGACTTTTAATCAATTGGTCGCAGGTTCGAATCCTGCACGACCCACCAATTCATCGGTGGACCATGATAGTGAGACGTGAAGGATAACGTTGCGACAGCAACGGCCCGAAGGGCGAGGCGAAGCCGAGTCATCCTGCACGACCCACCACTTCGAAGAAAATCCCCTAAGGGGTCGTTAGCTCAGTTGGTAGAGCAGTTGACTTTTAATCAATTGGTCGCAGGTTCGAATCCTGCACGACCCACCACTCTTTAAGCAACAAAACAGTAATAAAGCGTGAAGGATAACGTTGCGACAGCAACGGCCCGAAGGGCGAGGCGAAGCCGAGTCATCCTGCACGACCCACCAATGTAGAAAGGCGCCCTAAAGGCGCCTTTTTGCTATGCGCGAAATGCAGGTTTTTTGCCGGGTGGCGCTGCGCTTACCGGGCCTACAGCGTACGTGTAGGCCCGGCAAGCTTGCGCCGCCGGGCGTATACCTCTTCCCGCAAAAAAACGTCCGCCAGCATCGTTATCTCTGTGACTTTCCCCTGCGAATCGGCTATCTTGTTTAGCATATAAAACACAGCTGGTTTTTGATAAGCAATTTATCGCTTTATGAACCGATATTTGTTAAGTCAGCAAAACGAGAAAGCCACATGAGCGTGATGTTCGATCCGGAAACCGCGATTTATCCCTTTCCGCCAAAGCCTGCGCCCTTAAACCATGATGAAAAACAGGCGTACCGCGAAGAAATTAAACGTCTTCTGAAAGCGCGGGATGCAGTGATGGTGGCCCATTACTACACCGACCCGGAAATCCAGCAGCTGGCGGAGGAAACCGGCGGCTGTATTTCTGATTCGCTGGAGATGGCGCGCTTTGGCGCAAAACATCCTGCCTCAACGCTGCTGGTCGCGGGCGTCCGCTTTATGGGTGAAACCGCCAAAATTCTCAGCCCGGAAAAAACCATCCTCATGCCAACCCTTCAGGCAGAATGCTCGCTGGATCTAGGCTGCCCTGCGGATGAATTCAGCGCCTTCTGCGACGCCCATCCGGATCGCACCGTGGTGGTGTATGCCAACACCTCTGCCGCCGTCAAAGCACGCGCCGACTGGGTGGTGACCTCCAGCATCGCCGTTGAGCTGATCGAGCATCTCGACAGCCTCGGAGAGAAAATCCTCTGGGCGCCGGACCGGCATCTCGGCAACTATGTACAAAAACAGACCGGCGCAGATGTGCTGTGCTGGCAGGGGGCCTGTATCGTACATGATGAGTTTAAAACTCAGGCGCTGGCGCGCATGAAAGGATTGTATCCGGATGCGGCGATCCTTGTGCATCCGGAATCCCCGCAGGCGGTGGTGGAGATGGCTGACGCGGTGGGATCTACCAGCCAGCTGATTGCCGCTGCGAAAACGCTGCCGCAAAAACAGCTGATTGTGGCCACCGATCGCGGGATCTTTTATAAGATGCAGCAGGCCGTGCCGGAAAAGGAACTGCTGGAAGCGCCGACCGCAGGCGAGGGGGCAACCTGCCGCAGCTGTGCGCACTGTCCGTGGATGGCGATGAACGGCCTGAAGGCTATCGCTGACGGCCTCAGAAGCGGTGGCGCTGAGCATGAGATCCATGTTGACGCCGCGCTGCGTGAAGGCGCTCTCAGGCCGTTAAACCGCATGCTGGATTTTGCAGCTACACTACGTTCATCAACGTAAACAATCATTTGGGGAAAAGATGGATTTTTTTAGCACGCAGAACATTCTGGTTCACATCCCGATTGGCGCGGGTGGCTATGATTTATCATGGATCGAGGCGGTGGGCACCCTGGCGGGATTGCTCTGTATCTGGCTCGCCAGCCTGGAAAAAATCAGCAACTACGCGTTTGGTTTAATCAACGTCACGCTGTTTGCGATTATTTTCTTCCAGATCCAGCTCTACGCCAGCCTGTTATTACAACTGTTTTTCTTCGCCGCCAATATTTACGGATGGTACGCCTGGTCACGGCAAACCACGCAAAACGAAGCCGTACTGCAAATCCGCTGGCTACCGCTGTCGAAGGCTATCACGTGGCTTGCGGTCTGCGTCGTCGCAATCGGTCTGATGACAGTGTGGATCAACCCGGTCTTCGCGTTCTTAACGCGTATCGCCGTGGCGCTGATGCAGAGCCTTGGGCTTAACGTGGCGATGCCTGAACTTCAGCCGGACGCCTTCCCGTTCTGGGATTCCTGCATGATGGTGCTGTCCATCGTGGCAATGATCCTGATGACGCGCAAGTACGTGGAAAACTGGCTGCTATGGGTGGTAATCAACGTCATAAGCGTGGTCATCTTCGCCCGCCAGGGCGTCTATGCCATGTCGCTGGAATATCTGCTGCTGACGTTTATTGCCCTGAACGGCAGCCGGATGTGGATCAAAAGCGCACGCGAGCGAGGCTCACGCGCGCTCAGCCACTAATGATGATGATGTGAATGGCCGGACTGCTGCGTATTCAGCTGGCAGTCCGGTCCGCTACAGGGCTGATACTCCATCTGCACGGTAGCGTGCTCAATCTCATAATGATGCGCCAGAAAGTGCTGAATACGCGACAGCAGCGCATCATGATCGTGCGGCGGTATCACCTGCACGTGCAGCGTCATCACCGTCTTTTCACCAATCGTCCACACATGCACATGGTGCGCGTCGCGAACTTCCGGTATATCCCGGCGCAGATGGCGCTTGAGGGCATTAATATCCAGCGACACCGGCGCGCCTTCCAGTAATTCATTGACGCTTTCCCGTAACAGCTGCCACGCGCTGCGCAACACCAGACAGGACACCAGCACCGACAGGATAGGGTCGGCAGGCGTCCAGCCCGTCCACAGGATCACCACCGCGGCAACAATTGCCCCGACCGAACCCAGCAGATCGCCCAGCACATGCAGGGCAGCGGCCCGCACATTCAGATTTTTTTCCGAACTGCCCCGGTGCAGGATCCAGAATGCCAGCAGATTGGCGACCAGACCGGCGACAGCAATCGCCATCATGGTGACGCCCGCTACCGGCTGCGGATGACGGAAACGCTGGTATGCTTCCCAGACAATAAGCAGAGTGATCACCACCAGCGCAATGGCGTTCACAAAGGCCGCCAGGGTGGTCAGCCGCAGCCAGCCAAAGGTGTGTCGGCCGCTGGGTGGCTTACGGGCAAATCCCACTGCCAGCAGGGCGAAGAGCAGGGCGGCGGAGTCGGTCAGCATATGCCCGGCGTCGGCAAGCAGCGCCAGCGAGCCGGAAACCAGGCCACCCACGACTTCAATGATCATAAACAGGGTGGTGACGCCAAACGCCAGCAGTAAACGGCTTCCGTTTTCATCGGCAGGCGGGTGAGAATGAGAGTGCGAATGCGCCATTTTTATAATTCCGGCATGGTTAATAATCAGCGCCTTACATCATTACAGATTTTTTTGTTTTCAGCACAAAAAAGGAGAGCCGAAGCTCTCCTCTTTATCAACTTATGGCTGTCAGTTACTGGGACGTGCCATCAGTTTTGGTGTTGGTATCGTTATTCACACCGTCGCCGGTCTGAACTTTTTCATTAATGTCCGGGCATTTGCCGTCTTTACACTGGGTATTTTTGTGGATGTCGTCTTTACTCATCGTCTCGCCAGAGGCGCTGGTGTTGCCGCCAGTCATACCCGGCGCTGTAGTACCGGTGGTGGTATTGGTGCCAGTTGCAGTATTGGTATTGCCGGTGTTGATGTCTTTATTACCCACACTGTTTGGCGCAACATTCTGATGAGCATCCGGGGCAACCTGACCCGCGCTCGCTGCCGCATTCGCGTTGCCGTTGTTATCGGAAGAAGCAGCATCCGCCGCCAGTGCTGCGCCGCTGGCCAGCGTTAATGTCGTCGTCAGGAAAAGTGCAGTTAATTTAGTCATTTTCATCATATTGCTCCTGTGCTCGTCATTTGATTGGACAATGGGTCCAACAGTGCAGATGTGATACGAATTCATCGCCCAGTGGTGAAAGATGCCAAATCCAGCCGGTAAGGCAGAATGGGATCTCGTTAAAACAAACAAATAAAGTGCTTACAGTAAAAAAGTTTAGCTACGAACCCGATGTTCGCTACTATCTGGAGCTTTTTAGCTGGTTTTCAGGAATTATCCGTATCAAGTGTAAAAGCGCGTTTACACTTTAATGCCGAGCAGTTAGATTGGGAGTATTGCAATCACTTCTATTTGTATGGCAAAGCTGGGATCCCCATGAATTATCAGAACGACGACTTACGTATTAAAGAAATCAACGAGTTATTACCCCCGGTTGCACTCCTTGAAAAATTTCCTGCGACAGAAACGGCTGCCAATACCGTCTCCCACGCCCGTAAAGCGATCCATAACATCCTTAGCGGTCACGATGACCGTTTGCTGGTGGTGATCGGCCCCTGTTCCATCCACGATCCCCAGGCTGCGAAAGAGTATGCCGCCCGCCTGCTGGCGCTGCGCGATGAACTGAAAGGCGAGCTGGAAGTGGTGATGCGTGTTTATTTTGAAAAACCGCGTACCACAGTGGGCTGGAAAGGGCTGATTAACGATCCGCATATGGACAACAGCTTCCAGATCAACGACGGCCTGCGTATCGCCCGTAAGCTGCTGCTGGATATTAACGACACCGGTCTGCCGGCGGCGGGGGAGTTTCTGGATATGATCACGCCGCAGTACGTGGCGGATCTGATGAGCTGGGGCGCTATAGGCGCGCGTACGACGGAATCCCAGGTGCACCGTGAGCTGGCATCGGGTCTTTCATGTCCGGTGGGCTTCAAAAACGGCACCGACGGTACCATTAAAGTGGCCATTGACGCCATTAATGCCGCCGGTGCGCCGCACTGCTTCCTGTCTGTGACCAAATGGGGTCATTCGGCGATCGTGAACACCAGCGGTAACGGCGACTGCCATATCATTCTGCGCGGCGGCAAAGAGCCGAACTACAGCGCGCGCCATGTGGCTGAAGTGAAAGAGGGGCTGGTTAAGGCCGGGCTGCCGCCGCAGGTGATGATCGACTTCAGTCACGCCAACTCCAGCAAGCAGTTTAAACGTCAGATGGACGTGGGTGCAGACGTCTGCCAGCAAATTGCGGGCGGTGAAAAAGCCATTATGGGCGTGATGATCGAAAGCCATCTGGTGGAAGGGAATCAGAGCCTGGAAAGCGGCGAACCCCTGGTATATGGCAAGAGCGTTACCGATGCCTGCATCGGTTGGGAAGATACCGGCGTGGTGCTGCGTCAGTTAGCGGAAGCGGTGAAAGCGCGTCGCGGCTGATCGGCCAATCTGCACTCTGCAGACCCGGCGCCTGCCGGGTTTTTTATATTCGCACCCCAAGCACGGGTGGGCGAAAAATGATAATTGTGAAAATTATCATATTGCCATGTCAAAGAATGATAATAGCCGTGCCCCAGTGATTATCACCTTTTGCTGCCTTCAGATACTCTTGAGTTAATTCACAGGAAGGGACACGCCATAAATATCCTTTCTGCTGAATGACCGCATTAATTACTGTTTCCGGTATCAGGGATCTTATAAGGATATTTATGATGAGCGGTGCAATGAGTGCTTTAGAAAAAGTGATATTGCCGGTGGCGATAAAGCTGGGAAAACAGGTTCACGTTAACGCCATAAAAAATGGTTTTATTCGCTTAATGCCGTTAACGCTGGTGGGGGCGATGTTTGTCCTGATTAATAATGTGTTACTGAATTTTGGCGAAGGGTCGTTTTTCTGGTCGCTGGGGATCCATCTGGATCAGGAAACGATAACCCGGCTTGATGCATTTAAGGTGATCGGCGGCAGCGTTTATAACGGTACCCTGGGCATTATGTCGCTGTTAACGCCGTTCTTTATCGGCATGGCGCTGGCGGAGGAACGAAAGGTGGATGGACTCGCCGCCGGGTTGTTATCGATTGCGGCGTTCATGACCGTAACGCCTTACCAGGTCGGTGACGTGGCTGCGATTGGCCCGGGCTGGCTCGGTGGCGCGAATATTATTTCCGGGATGATTATCGGCCTTGCGGTTGGCGAAATGTTCGCTTTTATCATTCGCCGCCAGTGGGTTATCACCCTGCCGGACAGCGTTCCGGCTTCCGTGGCGCGGTCGTTCACGGCGTTGGTGCCCGGATTTATCATTTTACTGATCATGGGGCTGATAAGCGGCGGATTATCGCTGGCGGGTACGCATTTTCACCAGATCATTATGAGTATGGTTTCCACGCCTCTGGCCTCTCTGGGCGGCATAGTCGGCTGGGCATATGTCATCTTTAACTCTTTGCTGTGGTTTTTCGGTGTTCACGGTGGGCTGGCATTAACTGCGCTGAACAGTGGTATTCTTGGGCCGTGGGGTATGGAAAATATGGCCATTTATACCGAATATGGTTCTGTAGAGGCGGCACTGGCGGCGGGCAAAACCTTCCATTTCTGGACAGGGCCGATGATGGAATCCTATGTTTATCTGGGCGGTACGGGGGCCACGCTGAGCCTTATTTTTGCCATCTTTATTGCATCGCGGCGGGCAGATTATCGGCAGGTAGCGAAACTGGCATTACCTTCCGGCCTGTTCAATATCAACGAGCCTATTCTCTTTGGTCTGCCGATCATTATGAATCCGGTTCTGATGCTGCCTTTTGTGCTGATCCAGCCGTTGCTGGCGGGGATTACGCTTGCCGCTTATTCGCTGGGTTTGATCCCGCCCTCAACCAATTTTGCACCCTGGACGATGCCGCCAGGCTTAGGCGCTTTCTTTAATTCCAATGGCAGCATAGCGGCATTAATTCTCGCGCTGGTAAACCTGGTGTTGGCCACGCTGGTGTATTTACCTTTTGTTATTATCGCCAATAAGGCGCAGGGCGTGATTGCCGAAGAAGAAAGCGAGACCGACATCAGGGCAGCGCTGCAATTTTGAGGAAACGGTGATGGAAATTAATACCGTACAGGAAAGCCAGTTTTTGAAGGGTAATGATTTTTATTTTTTTATCCTTGATAAATCGACAAGCGTGAGCGGGCTGCACCAGCATGATTATTATGAATTTACGCTGGTACTGACTGGCCGCTGCCGTCAGGTCATTAATGGCAAATCAGTTTCTTTAAAGCGTGGTGACGTGGTTTTTATCCCGGTCGGATCGTCACATCAGACATTTTATGATTACGGCGTCGCGCGCATTTTAAATATGGGGATTGGTCGGCGCTATTTCGAAGCGCACTATTCCGCGATGCTACCGGTGTGTTTTGTGGCCTCGCAAAGTTATGCCATTGCACCAGCTTTTTTAACTTATATCGAATCCACGTTATCGTCTTTAAGTTTACAGCCGGGTGAATGTGATGAATTTAATAAGTTGTTGACCTATTACGTAGTGAATCATTTGCATCATTATGAACATCCTCAGTGTCAGCAGGATATTCCGGCGTGGCTGACGCGAGTGATCCGTGAGATGCATAATAAAACGCTGTTTGCCGATAACGCTCTGAAGAATATGGTGCGCCTGGCAGGGAAAACGCAGTCCTATCTGACGCGGGCTACGCAGTTTTATTATCACAAAACGCCAGGCCAGATCATTAATGAAATCCGCATCAATTTTGCTAAGCAGCAACTGGAAACCACTAATTTCTCGGTGGCCGATATTGCTTTCGATGCCGGATTCAGCAGCCCCGGCATTTTTATCAACAATTTTAAAAAAATCACCTCCTTCACGCCGGGACATTACCGTCGACAATTGGCAGGCCAGCCGACTAACGGAGCAACAGAGGAATAAGGATGAATAAATTAAAAGTAGTGACCATCGGTGGCGGCAGTAGTTATACCCCGGAATTAGTCGAAGGGTTTATCCGGCGCTATCATGAATTACCGATCGATGAGCTATGGCTGGTGGATATTGCCGAAGGAAAGGAAAAACTCGCGATCATCTGTGAGCTGTGTCAGCGCATGGTAGCCCGTGCCGGGCTGCCCATGAAAATCGTTCAAACTCTTGATCGCCGGGAAGCGTTGCGCGATGCCAGTTTTATCACTACCCAGTTTCGTGTCGGCCAGTTAGCGGCACGGGAAAAGGACGAACGCATCCCGCTTTCTCATGGTTATTTAGGCCAGGAAACCAACGGGGCGGGGGGGTTATTTAAAGGGCTACGCACCATTCCGGTGATTGTTGATATCATCAAGGATATTGAGGAAATCTGCCCCGATGCGTGGGTCATTAATTTCACTAATCCGGCGGGTATGGTCACTGAAGCGGTATATCGTCATACTCATTTCCGCCGCTTTATCGGTGTCTGTAATGTGCCGGTAGGAATGCACAGGTTTATTCAGGATATTTTATCCCTTGGCAAAACCGATCACCTCTCTCTTGATCTCTTTGGTCTTAACCATCTGGTATTTATCAAAGATGTTCTCGTTAATGGTCATTCCCGTTTTACGGAGGTGATCGACAAAGTGGCTTCCGGTAACTTTAGCGGCAGCACGGTAAAGAATATTTTTAGCCTGCCTTTTGCGGGAAGCCTTATCCGGGGGCTGAATTTACTGCCCTGTTCTTATCTTCTCTATTACTTTAAACATAAAGAGATGCTGGCCATTGAGCTTGGCGAATATTACAAAGGCGAAGTGCGCGCGCAGGCAGTGCAGAAACTTGAACGCCAGTTATTTAAGATCTATCAGGATCCAACCCTTGCAGTAAAACCCGCCGAACTGGAGGCGCGTGGCGGAGCGTATTATTCCGATGCCGCCTGTGAAGTGATTAATGCCATCTATAACGATAAGCAAAGTGAACATTATATAAACCTGCCGCATAACGGCCACGTTGAAAACATTCCTGATGACTGGGTGGTGGAAATGACCTTTCTGCTGGGGCGCAACGGAGGAACACCGCACCCGCGCCTTACCCGTTTTGACGATAAGACCATGGGGCTTATCCACACCATCAAGGGCTTTGAAATCGCCGCCGCCCGCGCCGCGCTGAACGGCAACCTCAATGATCTGTTACTCGCGCTCAACCTCAACCCACTGGTGAATTCTGACAGCGACGCCGAATTACTGGCGCGGGAGATGCTGCTGGCGCATCAGTCATATTTGCCGCAGTTTGCCGATGCTATCGCAACCTTTACTGCAACAAGGGAGGCGTAATGTGACGAATCTGTTAATTGTGAACGCCGACGATTTTGGCCTGAGCCAGGGGATTAACTACGGCATTATTGAAGCTCATCGTCACGGGGTGGTCAGTTCCACCACGGCTATGATGAATGCGCCTGCGATCGAACACGCAGCAGAAATCAGCGCAGATTTTCCGGCATTAGGCGTGGGGCTGCATTTCGTGCTCAGCTTTGGCGTGCCTCTAACGCCCATGACTTCGCTCGTCCGTGAAGGGCAGCTGGGCAAATGGCTGGTGCAACAGGCAACGCTGGGGCTGCTCGCCAGTGATGAGATTGCGGCGGAATTGCAGGCGCAATATCAGCGCTTTATCTCCTTGTTTGGTTATCCACCAGTGCATATCGACAGCCATCATCACGCCCATTTTATCCCTCCGGTCTGGGCACAGGTGGTGTCGTTTGCCCGTGAGAAAAACATCCCGCTACGCATCGATCGCGAGGCGCTTCACCGGCAGGGGATCGTCCCGCAGGGTGTGCGCAGTACCGACGGTTTTATCGGTGATTTTTATGCTGATAACGTTTCAGCGCAGGCTTTTCTCTTAGCGCTGTCGCAGTCAAAAGCGCGCGGTGAGCGTTCAGTTGAGCTGATGTGCCATCCGGGTTATGTGGATCAAGGGGTCAAACAGAGCCGCTATTGCGATCAGCGGCTGGACGAACTGGCGGTATTGACCACAGCGTCACTCAGGCAAGCCGTGGAAGCCCAGGGTTACTGGCTGGGAAACTATGGTGATCTGGCGCAGATCGATGCATGAGACGGCAACGAAACCGGATAGCCATGCGGTTTGTAAATAACGCTTATAACAGGTAATGCCGTCGCTAAAAAAGCGTGGGAAGGTCCCACGCTTTTTTTATTACTTCGCTTTACCCTGGTTAGCGACTGCCGCCGCTTTTGCAGCGATTTCGTCAGCGTTACCCAGGTAGTAGCGTTTCAGCGGTTTGAAGTTCTCGTCAAACTCATACACCAGCGGTACGCCGGTCGGGATGTTCAGTTCGAGGATCTCGTCTTCGCTCATGTTATCCAGGTATTTCACCAGCGCGCGCAGGGAGTTACCATGCGCCGCAACGATCACACGCTCACCGGACTTCATGCGCGGCAGAATGGATTCGTTCCAGAACGGGATCACGCGATCGATGGTCAGCGCCAGGCTCTCGGTGGTCGGCAGTTCTTTGTCAGTCAGTTTTGCGTAGCGCGGATCGTGGCCCGGGTAACGCTCATCATCTTTGGTCAGCTCCGGCGGGGTTACCGCAAAGCCGCGACGCCACTGCTTAACCTGCTCGTCACCGTATTTTTCAGCGGTTTCAGCTTTGTTCAGGCCCTGCAGCGCACCGTAGTGACGCTCGTTCAGTTTCCAGGATTTTTCAACCGGCAGCCAGGCCTGGTCGAGCTCGTCCAGTACGTTCCACAGGGTGTGGATCGCGCGTTTCAGCACAGAAGTGTACGCAAAGTCGAAGCTGAAGCCTTCGCTTTTGAGCAGTTTACCTGCTGCTTTCGCTTCGCTGA
Organism: Enterobacter sp. K510; assembly: GCF_055804875.1. Taxonomy (NCBI): domain Bacteria; kingdom Pseudomonadati; phylum Pseudomonadota; class Gammaproteobacteria; order Enterobacterales; family Enterobacteriaceae; genus Enterobacter; species Enterobacter sp. K510. The sequence continues at coordinate 76,159 of NZ_JBNRLQ010000011.1, forward strand.
CGCCTTTTTCGGACAGGTCCACATCGTACCAGCCGGTAAAGCGGTTTTCGTTGTTCCACTGGCTTTCGCCATGACGAACCAGAACAAGCTTAGTAACTGCCATACTCTACTCCTCCAAAAACTGATTGAATGATAACAATTCTCATTATATTGCCCTGAGGTCGTCAGCGGCAACGCATAACCTTAACCATAGCGAAAATAGTCGCGCAGTGTAAGGTGCATGTGAATGCAGGGTTATGTTTTTGTCGGTAAACGGCGTTTATTTCAGCGATATGCGCAAAAAAGTTACGACAAAAAAGGGAAAGCCCGGCAGGCGTAACGCCGCCGGGCAAAGCGAACGGATCACGACGGAATAAACTGGTACTCGGTAATACTCAGATATTCCTCGCCCGGACGCAGAATACAATCCGGCTGCGGCCACTCCGGATGATTCGGGCTGTCCGGCAACAGCTCGCTTTCCAGCGCCAGCCCCTGCCAGGCCTCATACGCTTTCAGCTCGCGCGACGGCGTCCCTTCGAGGAAGTTACCGGAATAGAACTGCAACGCCGGGGCGGTGGTATAGACCGACATCTGCAGGCGGTTATCGCTGGACCATAAATGCGCCGCAGGCTGGCTGAGGTCGCCTTTCGCCTGCAGTAAAAAGGCGTGGTCGTAACCCTTCACCTTTTTCTGATCGTCATCGCTGAGGAAATCCTGCGCCAGGGTTTTAGGGCGGCGGAAATCAAAGCTGGTCTGATCAACGGCTTTCAGGCCACTCTCCGGAATGCCGTCTTCGCCCACCGGCAGATAGTGATCCGCCAGCAGTTGCAGGCGGTGCTGACGCACGTCTCCCTGCGCGCCATCCAGATTGAAATACGCGTGGTTAGTGAGGTTCACCGGGCACGGCTTGTCGGTCGTCGCACGATATTCAATGCGGATACGGTTGTCGTCCGTCAGACGGAACAGGGCGCTGGCGGTGAGATTGCCGGGAAAACCCTGATCGCCGTCCGGCGAGTCGATGGAGAACAGCACTTCGCTGTCGTTCTGCCGCACAATGCGCCAACGGCGCTTGTCAAAGCCCTGCGGCCCGCCGTGCAGCTGGTTTTCGCCCTGGCTTGGCAGCAGTTGATATTCCTGCCCGTCGAGGCGGAAACGGCTTTTGCTGATGCGGTTAGCATAGCGTCCGACAGACGCGCCCAGATAGGCGGTCTGCTCCGGGTAGGTCTGCGGCGTACGGCAGCCGAGCAGGGTTTCACGCACCGAGCCATCCGGCAGCGGCACGCGCGCGGAGAGCAGGGTTGCGCCCCAGTCCATCAGCGTCACCACCATCCCTGCGCCATTGCGCAGGGTGATCAGACGATAAGCCAGCCCGTCCGGGGCCAGCGCAGGCGTTTCGTTTAGCACTGTCCTGCCCCCTGTGATGCTTTGCAAACGTAGAAGGTTTCTTTGATGCCGGTTTTCGCTTCGTACTGTTCCGCCACGGCTTTCTGCACTTCCGGCACCATCGCTTCCGGTACCAGCGCCACGATGCAGCCACCGAAGCCGCCGCCGGTCATACGCACGCCGCCTTTGTCGCCAATGGTCGCTTTGACGATGTCCACCAGGGTGTCGATCTGCGGCACGGTGATTTCGAAATCGTCACGCATAGAGGCATGGGATTCCGCCATCAGCTCACCCATACGGGTCAGATCGCCTTTTTCCAGCGCGCTGGCCGCTTCCACGGTACGCGCGTTTTCAGTCAGCACATGGCGAACGCGTTTCGCCACCAGCGGATCCAGTTCATGGGCCACGGCATTAAACTGCTTCAGCGAGACATCACGCAGTTTCGGCTGCTGGAAGAAACGCGCGCCGATTTCACACTGCTCGCGGCGGGTGTTGTACTCGCTGCCCACCAGTGTGCGCTTGAAATTACTGTTGATGATGACCACCGCCACGCCTTCCGGCATGGAGACGGCTTTGGTGCCCAGCGAACGGCAGTCGATCAGCAGCGCGCTGCCTTCTTTACCCAGGGCAGAGATCAGCTGATCCATAATGCCGCAATTACAGCCGACAAACTGGTTTTCCGCCTCCTGACCGTTGAGCGCGATTTGCGCGCCATCAAGGGGCAGGTGATACAACTGCTGGAATACGGTGCCGACCGCCACTTCCAGCGAGGCCGATGAACTCAGGCCCGCGCCCTGGGGCACGTTGCCGCTGATCACCAGATCCGCGCCGCCGAAGCTGTTGTCACGCTGTTGCAGATGCTTCACCACGCCGCGCACATAGTTAGACCACTGCTGGCTGTCGTGGGCCACAATGGGCGCATCCAGGGAAAATTCATCTGACTGATTGTCGTAATCGGCGGCAATTACCCGCACGGTACGATCCTGACGCGGCGCGCAGCTGATCACCGTCTGGTAATCAATGGCGCACGGCAGCACGAAGCCATCGTTATAGTCGGTGTGCTCCCCGATCAGATTCACGCGGCCCGGCGCCTGAATGGTATGAGTTGCAGGGTAGCCGAATTTTTCAGCAAACAGGGATTGTGTTTTATCTTTCAGAGGCATTGTTATTCTCCGGATGCACGAAAATGGATATCACTGACCGCGCGCAGACGTTCGGCGGCCTGTTCAGCCGTCAGGTCACGCTGGGTTTCGGCCAGCATTTCATAGCCGACCATAAACTTACGCACCGTCGCGGAGCGCAGCAGCGGCGGATAGAAGTGCGCATGCAACTGCCAGTGTTGGTTTTCTTCACCGTTGAACGGCGCGCCGTGCCAGCCCATGGAGTAGGGGAAAGAGCACTGGAACAGGTTGTCGTAACGGCTGGTCAATTTCTTCAGGCACAGCGCCAGATCGCTGCGCTGGGCGTCCGTCAGGTCGGTAATACGCAGAACGTGCGCTTTTGGCAGCAGTAACGTCTCGAACGGCCATGCCGCCCAGTAGGGCACCACGGCCAGCCAGTGCTCGGTTTCCACCACGGTGCGGCTACCGTCGGCCTGTTCGCGCTGCACATAATCCAGCAGCATCGGCGACTGGCGCTCGTCGAAATAGGCTTTCTGCAGGCGATCTTCCCGCTCCACTTCGTTCGGCAGGAAGCTGTTCGCCCACACCTGGCCGTGCGGATGCGGGTTAGAGCAGCCCATGGCCGCGCCTTTATTTTCAAACACCTGCACCCACGGGTAGTTTTTTCCCAGATCGGCGGTCTGCGCCTGCCAGGTTTTGACCACCTCTTCCAGCGCCGGCAGGCTTAACTCCGGCAGCGTTTTGCTGTGATCCGGCGAGAAGCAGATCACCCGGCTGACGCCGCGCGCGCTCTGGGTGCGCATCAGCGGATCGGTACTTTCCGGCGCTTCCGGGGTATCGCTCATTAGTGCGGCAAAATCGTTGGTAAACACGAAGGTGCCGGTGTACTGCGGGTTTTTATCCCCCGTCACGCGCGTGTTGCCCGGACAGAGGAAGCAGTCAGGATCGTGAGACGGCAGGGTTTCCTGCGACGGCGTCTCCTGTGCGCCCTGCCACGGACGTTTGGCACGATGCGGTGAAACTAAAATCCATTGCCCGGTAAGCGGGTTATAACGTCGATGCGGATGATCGACCGGGTTAAATTGCGTCATCACTATTCCTTAATCTGCATATCCCTGCGGATGGCGTGACTGCCAGCGCCAGGTATCTTCAGCCATTTCGTCCAGTGTGCGGGTGACTCGCCAGTTCAGTTCTTTATCAGCACGGCTGGCATCGGCCCAGTAAGCGGGAAGATCGCCATCGCGACGCGGGGCAAAGTGGTAGTTAATGGGTTTACCGCAGGCTTTGCTGAAAGCGTTGACCACGTCCAGCACGCTACTGCCGACGCCCGCGCCGAGGTTGTAAATATGCACGCCGGATTTACCTGCCAGCTGCTGCATGGCCGCCACATGACCGTCTGCCAGATCCATAACGTGAATGTAATCGCGCACGCCGGTACCGTCTTCCGTCGGGTAGTCGTTACCGAAAATCGCCAGCGACTCGCGACGGCCTACCGCCACCTGGGCGATGAACGGCATCAGGTTGTTCGGTATACCCTGCGGATCTTCCCCCATATCGCCCGACGGATGCGCGCCGACCGGGTTGAAGTAGCGCAGCAGCGCGATGCTCCACTCCGGCTGCGCTTTTTGCAGGTCGGTGAGGATCTGCTCCACCATCAGCTTGCTCTTGCCGTACGGGCTTTGTGGCGTGCCGGTGGGGAAGCTTTCAACATAAGGGATTTTAGGCTGGTCGCCGTAGACGGTGGCCGACGAGCTGAAAATGAAGTTTTTGACATTGGCCGCGCGCATGGCGCTAATCAGGCGCAGGGTGCCGTTGACGTTGTTGTCATAATATTCCAGCGGTTTGGCAACGGATTCGCCCACGGCTTTCAGACCGGCAAAGTGGATCACCGTATCCACGGCGTGATCGTGCAGGATCTCGGTCATCAGGGCTTCGTTACGAATATCCCCTTCAACGAAGGTAACGGATTTGCCCGCCAGCCGCTCGATCACCGGCAGCACGCTGCGCTTACTGTTACATAAGTTGTCGAGAATAATGACCTCGTGGCCGTTTTGCAGCAGTTGCACACAGGTGTGACTCCCAATGTAACCGCTACCACCAGTAACCAGAACTCGCATATGACACTCCATCAGGCGTATGTTATGTAATAAACATAGCATAACAGAGCGGGAAAAAGTGTGACATGACCGAAAATAGTGGAATCGTTTACACTAACGCATTTCAGGATCGCCGGCGCGTCAAAGGCTACTATAAATCAATAAGATAGTGGGGTGGCGCTGTAATTTGTCTGAAAGTGAGCGCCTGCCGGACAGCAGGCGCGCAAAGGTCAGCGCACGGCGGCGAGATGGTAACGGTATCCCTCGCCATCCGGCACAAATTCCAGCCGGTGCGTAATGCAGGCCGGGGCATCCGCGGCATGGTGGGAGACAAACAGTAACTGCGTTTCCCCTTCGCTAATCAGCACGTCCACAAAACGGCGCACCAGCTGGCGGTTAAGCGGATCCAGTCCCTGAAGCGGTTCATCCAGGATCAGCAAGGTTGGATGTTTCACCAGCGCACGCACGATCAGCGCCAGCCGCTGCTGCCCCCATGACAGGCTATGAAAGGGCGCGTCGGCGGTGCGGGCGTCAAAGCCCAGAATATCCAGCCACGCCTGCGCCAGCTTATGCTGCTTGTCCGACACCGCCTGATAGATGCCGATGGAATCAAAATAGCCGGACAAAATCACATTGCGTACGTTGGTGCTGACGCGGTAATCCAGATGCAGGCTGCTGCTGACATAGCCGATATGCTTTTTAATATCCCAGATGGTTTCGCCGCTGCCGCGACGCACGCCGAACAGCGTCAGATCGTTGCTGTAACCCTGCGGATGATCGCCGGTGATCAGATTCAGCAGCGTCGATTTACCAGCGCCGTTAGGCCCGGTGATCTGCCAGTGCTCGCCCGGTTTCACTGTCCAGCTCAGATGATTAATGATCGGCCTGTCATCATAAGAGACCACGCCGTCCCTGAGCACGATGCGCGGCGCTTCCGGCGGCAGGGCGTGGCGGGCGGAGGGGGCATCCGGCGGCGGCAGGGCGATGCCCTGTAGCCGTTCACTGTGCGCGAGCTGGGCGATCAGCGCCTGCTGCAACAGCGTCGCCTTTTCGCCGGTTTCCGCCAGCGCGCAGTCCACCACCACCCCGGCGTGCTGCACAAATTCGGGGATCTCATCAAAGCGGTTAAGCACCAGCACCAGCGTAATGCCCTGGCCGTTCAGCAGGGCGAGGTGTTCCGCCAGCTGTGCGCGGGATGCCACATCCAGCCCGTCAAAAGGCTCATCCAGGATCAGCAGTTCAGGGGAGGCCATCAGCGCCTGGCAGAGCAGGGTTTTTCGCGTCTCGCCGGTGGAAAGGTATTTGAAACGGCGATCGAGCAGGCCGCTGATGCCAAACTGCGCCGCCAGCGCTGCGCAGCGTTCGCTGTCTTTGATCTCGTCCTGGATGATGTCCGCGGTGGTGCGCCCGGTATCGGTCTCATCGGGACTTTGCATGTCGGTGTTATTGCGCTGCCACTCGTCGCTGACCAGTTTTTGCAGCTGTTCAAAGGAGAGACGGGTGACGCGGGCGTAGTCGCACTGGCGCTCGCCTTTCAGCAGCGGCAGTTCACCTGCCAGCGCGCGGGCAAGGGCGGATTTGCCGCTGCCGTTGCTGCCGACAAAGGCCCAGCTTTCCCCGGTGTGCAGGCACAAATCGGCGATCTGTAAGGTGCGGGTGTCGCTAATGCGAAACGTGCCTTGCGAAATATGCAATAAAGACATTGTGTATCCCGTTTTTTGCAGCAGAAAAATACAGAAATACGTGGCAGCGGACGCTTTGTCAATGCACTCAGCACAATGTCGCGACAATCACCTGGTCGGCGGCAAAACAGGCGATGACCTCGCTGTTTTCAGCCAGATCCTTCGCCTGTGCCTGGGGCAGGGTGGCGCACAGCGTCTGCCCGTCCGGGAGTGTCATCAGCACTTCGCACTGGGTTTCCCCGCGTTCGATATGGCTGACAGTCGCGGGTAGCTGATTATCCATGCCAGCCGCCACCGCCGGATCCTGTGTCAGCTTCACCCAGGGCGCTTTCAGCAATACCAGCACCTCTTTACCTTCCACCAGCCCGAGCCGGGCGCTGCTTTGCGCGGTGATCGCTACTTTCAGACGCGTGCTGCCATCCGCCAGCAATACCTCAATGGCGTGCTGCACCTGGTGGGATTCGCGGGCGACCACGGTGCCGAACCACTGATTGCGGGCGCTGGTTTGCAGGGAAAAACGTGAGATGGCCGCCAGCAGGCTGTCCAGCGGCAGGGCATCGTCGTCGCTCAACACATCAAAGGCTTTTTGCTGGATCTGCGCCAGCAGATCATAAAGCGCGATCAGCCGCTGTCCGTAACGGGTAAGCAGCGCGCCGCCGCCGCCCTTACCGCCGGTGGCGCGTTCCACCAGCGTCTGTTCGCTCAGCTGGTTCATCTCGTTGATGGCATCCCAGGCGCTTTTATAGCTGATGCCGGCGTTCTTCGCGCCCTGGCTGATGGAGCCGGTTTCGGCGATCTGTTTGAGCAGGGAAATGCGGCGCGGATCGGCAAAAAGCCGTTGCTGAAGTTTGAGAGTGAGGAGAATTTCGGCCTGCATAACAATGTCCTGGCAAATAGGGTATTGTGACGGAATTCGCCCCTGGCGCAACGGGCACCGCACAAAAGGGACGTGTAATTTTCGTGGATCGGGTTAGAATAAACGCTTAACTCACTGTGGAGTCGACCATGTTAGAATTATTAAAAAGTCTGGTATTTGCGGTCATCATGGTACCGGTGGTAATGGCGATCATTCTTGGCCTCATCTACGGCCTCGGTGAAGTCTTCAATATCTTTTCCGGCATCGGCCACAAAGATAAATCCAGACAATCACATTGATTTCAAAAAAAGCGCCCGCTCAGCGGGCGTTTTGCTATTCAGGATTTGCCCCCGCCTGCCGATAATTTCTCTGCCGCCCCGTTAACACCAGAGTAGTACCAATTAGTCCTGTAAATTTGTATGGCTATCGTTATATCATAAAGTATATAACGAAATGCACAGGAGTTAAAAAATGATCCGTACCGGTTTACGTCTGCTGGCAGGCGCCACGCTCTCCCTCTCACTGGCGGGCGCTGCGCTGGCCGATGAAAGTAAAATCACCGTATTTGCTGCCGCCTCGCTGACCAACGCGATGCAGGATATTGCCACGCAGTACAAAAAAGAGAAAAACGTTGAGGTGGTGTCGTCCTTTGCCTCATCGTCCACGCTGGCGCGGCAAATCGAAGCCGGTGCGCCCGCCGATCTGTTTATTTCTGCCGATCAGAAATGGATGGATTATGCGGTGGAGAAAAAGGCGATTGAAACCGACAGCCGCGAAACGCTGCTGGGTAACAGCCTGGTGGTGGTGGCGTCGAAAGCCAGCGCTCAGGGGCCGATCGCCATTAACGCGCAAACACAGTGGACAACCCTGCTGAACGGCGGCCGTCTTGCGGTAGGCGATCCGGAGCACGTTCCGGCAGGCATTTATGCCAAAGAGGCGTTACAAAAACTGGGCGCCTGGGATACGCTGTCGCCCAAACTCGCCCCGGCGGAAGATGTCCGCGGCGCGCTGGCGCTGGTGGAGCGTAACGAAGCGCCGCTCGGCATCGTTTACGGCTCTGATGCGGTGGCCAGTAAAGGCGTGAAAGTGGTGGGGACTTTCCCGGAAGATTCACACAAAAAAGTGGAATACCCGCTGGCGATTGTCGACGGTCATAAGAACGCGACGGTGAGCGCGTTTTACGACTATCTCAAAGGCCCGCAGGCTTCTGAAATCTTTAAACGTTATGGATTTACAACGCACCAATGATACTGACCGATCCCGAATGGCAGGCGGTTTTGCTGAGCCTGAAAATCTCATCCCTGGCCGTACTCTTTAGTCTGCCCTTTGGGATCTTCTTTGCCTGGCTACTGGTGCGCTGCACCTTTCCGGGCAAAGCGCTGCTCGACAGCCTGCTGCATCTTCCTCTTGTCCTGCCGCCGGTGGTGGTGGGCTATCTGTTGCTCATCAGCATGGGGCGGCGCGGGGTGATCGGCGGCTGGCTGCACGACTGGTTCGGCATCACCCTGGCGTTCAGCTGGCGCGGGGCGGTGCTGGCGGCAGCCGTGATGTCCTTTCCGCTGATGGTGCGCGCCATTCGCCTCGCGCTGGAAGGGGTGGACATCAAGCTGGAGCAGGCCGCCCGTACGCTGGGCGCCGGGCGCTGGCGTGTCTTTTTTACCATCACCTTACCGCTGACGCTGCCCGGCATTATCGTCGGTACGGTGCTGGCCTTTGCCCGTTCGCTGGGGGAATTTGGCGCGACTATCACTTTCGTCTCCAACATTCCCGGCGAAACGCGCACTATCCCTTCCGCCATGTACACGCTGATCCAGACGCCGGGCGGGGAAAGCGCCGCCGCGCGGCTGTGCGTGATCTCCATTGTGCTGGCGTTAATTTCACTGTTGATTTCTGAATGGCTGGCGCGCGTCAGCCGCGAACGGACGGGGCGCTGATCATGCTGGAACTTCACTTTACCCAGACGCTGGGCACGCACCGTTTAGAGATTAACGAAACCCTGCCTGCCCGCGGTATTACCGCCATTTTTGGCGTTTCCGGGGCCGGTAAAACCTCGCTGATTAACGCCATCAGCGGCCTGACGCGTCCGCAGCAGGGGCGCATTGTGCTGAATAATCGCGTGCTCAACGACGCCGAAAAGGGCATTTTCCTCGCCCCGGAAAAACGCCGCGTGGGTTATGTTTTTCAGGATGCGCGTCTGTTTCCGCACTATAAGGTGCGCGGTAATCTGCGCTACGGCATGGCGAAAAGCATGGCCGGACAGTTCGACAAGCTGGTGGAACTGCTCGGCATTGCGCCGCTGCTCGATCGGCTGCCGGGCACGCTCTCCGGCGGTGAAAAACAGCGGGTGGCGATTGGCCGCGCGCTACTCACCGAGCCGGAGCTGCTTCTACTCGACGAGCCGCTGGCCTCGCTGGATATGCCGCGCAAGCGTGAGCTGCTGCCCTACCTGCAACGGCTGGCACGGGAAATTCACATTCCGATGCTCTACGTCAGCCACTCGCTGGATGAGATCCTGCATCTGGCGGATAAAGTGATGGTGCTGGAGGGCGGGGCGGTGAAAGCCTTCGGCTCGCTGGAAGCGGTCTGGGGCAGTCGGGTGATGAATCCCTGGCTGCCGCCGGATCAGCAAAGCAGCGTGCTGAAGGTCAGCGTGCTGGAACATCATCCGCATTATGCGATGACCGCGCTGGCGCTGGGCGATCAGCATTTATGGGTCAACAGGCTGGATCGCCCGTTGCAGTCCACGCTGCGCATACGTATTCAGGCGACGGATGTTTCGCTGGTGCTGCAGCCGCCGCTAAACAGCAGCATTCGTAATATCCTGCGCGCGAAGGTGTTGCAGTGTCTGGACGATCAGGGGCAGGTTGAAGTGCAACTGGAGGTGGGCAGCCGGACGATCTGGGCGCGCATCAGCCCGTGGGCCAGGGATGAACTGGCGATCAAACCCGGCCTCTGGCTGTACGCGCAAATCAAAAGCGTGTCGATAACCGCCTGATCACAACAGATGTTTGTAGAGGTATTCGGCGATAGTCTCAGTGCTGTTATCGCCGATCACCACGTCCGCCCGCGCTTTAACCTCATCATCGGCATTGCCCATAGCGACGCCGGTGCCCGCCGCTTCCAGCATACTGATGTCATTATAGTTATCGCCAAAGGCGATCACGTCCTGCATGGACAGACCCTGCGCCGCCACCCACTGGGCAAGGCGTTTGCCTTTACTGTTGCCGCGCCGGGCGATATCCACCTGATCGTGCCATGAACGCTCGCACTCCAGCCCCAGCGTCTGCTCCACATGCAGCGCGAAGGCATTTAACTTATCGCTGTTTTCATCGGTCAGGGCGAATTTCCAGATGGCTTCCACCTCCTGCGCCGTCTGTTTCAGGGAGGCCACCTGCGTGAAGGTCGGGCGCTGGGCTTCCGGTAGGTTCAGCGCCCAGTTGCGGGTGCGGATCACATGGCCGGTGGGCTTTTCATACACCATCGCATCGTCAACATACATCAGGGCGTGCACCTCATGCTCATTCAGCATATCTATCAGTTGCAGCGCCTGATCGACCGGCAGCGGATCGGACTCCAGCACCTTTTTTGCATGATAATCATACAAGTAAGTGCCATTACAGCAAATTGCAGGTGTATCCAGCGCCAGTGCCTGATAAAAAGGATGGATGGCAACATGATGGCGACCGGTCACGATAATTAACTGATACCCGGCGGCTTTCGCACGGTTCATCGCCTCAAGCGTGGCGGGAAGCAGGGTTTTGCCGGGGGATAGTAAGGTGCCGTCTAAATCAAGAGCGATAACGCGCGAGGTCATGTCGTATTCCATATGAATGATGAGAAATCAGCTGCCGGAATGGTACACCCGATACGCGGGTGGACAAAATGCACGCGCAGAAATCCAGCATTCCCTGTTAAAAAAGACTATCCTGGTAATCTACTTCACTGCTTTGTGATCAAGGAGAATTCATGAAACAAACCGTTTATACCGCCAGCCCGGAAAGCCAGCAGATCCACGTCTGGCGTCTTAATCCGGAAGGCGCGCTGACGCTGGTCCAGGTTGTTGATGTGCCGGGGCAGGTACAACCGATGGTCGTAAGCCCGGATAAACGCTTTTTGTACGTCGGTGTGCGCCCGGAATTTCGCGTGCTGGCGTACCGCATCTCAGCGGAAGACGGCGCGCTGACCTACACCGCCGAAGCGCCGCTGCCGGGCAGCCCAACGCATATCTCCACCGATCACAGCGGTCGCTTCCTGTTCAGCGGCTCCTATAACGCGGGCTGCGTCAGCGTGACGCGTCTGGATGACGGTATTCCGGGTGAAACCGTGACGGTCGCTGAAGGGCTGGAAGGCTGCCACTCCGCGAATATCTCCCCGGACAACCGCACGCTGTGGGTCCCGGCGCTGAAACAGGATCGTATTTGTCTGTTCTCGCTGGGCGAAGATGGTTCGCTGACGGCACAGGAGCCGGGAGAAGTGAAAACTGTGGAAGGGGCCGGTCCGCGCCATATGGCGTTTCACCCGAACCAGCAGTTCGCTTACTGCGTGAACGAGCTGAACAGCAGCGTCGATGTCTGGCAGCTTAGTAACCCGCACGGCGAGATCGAATGCGTACAGACGCTGGATATGATGCCGGCCGATTTCGCCGATACCCGCTGGGCGGCGGATATTCATATCACCCCGGACGGACGTCATCTGTATGCCTGTGATCGTACCGCGAGCATTATCACCGTGTTCAGCATCTCGGAAGACGGCAGCGTGCTGGCGATCGAAGGCTATCAGCCGACGGAGACCCAGCCGCGCGGCTTTAACATCGATCACAGCGGTAAATTCCTGATTGCTGCTGGGCAGAAGTCACACCATATCGCGCTGTATGAAATCAGTGGCGCGCAGGGCTTACTGGAAGAGAAGGGCCGTTATGCGGTCGGCCAGGGCCCGATGTGGGTGGTGGTTAACGCGTACTAAACCGGACGAAAAAAAAGCCCGCCATCTGGCGGGCTTTTTTATTACTCATAGGTTACTGCTTCGGCTCTGCCACAACCTGACTGCCCACGCCGCGGTTGTTGAACTCCCACATGCGGTTGAACTGCGCATCGTTCAGATCGCGCGTCACGTTGCCTTTGTCATCCACGCTGCCGGTGTTACCCGCAAAGGCGCGCTGCGTACCTGCGGCCGCGGCCCAGGGTTTCGCCACGTTAAAGCCTTCGTTGATCACGCTGTCGCGGATCACTACCTGACCGTTGGTCGCGGAGTCAATATCCAGCGAGCGGCCCAGCTGCGCCACGCCTTCACCGGCGGCGCTGAAGCGGCTGTTCACTGCCAGGAAACCGTAGAAGATGTTCGCCTGAGTAGCCGGCGCGAAGACATAGCCTTCCTGCTGGGTGCGGGAATTCACTACGCGGAAATCGGTGTTATCAAAGACCACCGCGCCGCGACCGGCAACCAGATCCACATCGCCCTCAACGTAGCTGTCTTTCACCAGCGTACGGGTCTGACGATCGGTACGCAGGGTATTATCCACGCTGCTGTTGGTGACGAAGAAGGTGTTCTGGCGACCCAGAATGTTCACCTTGTTGATCTGCACTTTATCGCCATCGCTGCGCAGAGCCACCGCCTGGTGGTTACCCGCGTCGACGCTGTCGCCCAGGCTGTTCTGGATGGTCAGGTTTTGCAGTTGCAGGCCATTGTTCTGTGACCAGACGACCGCCGAGCACATCACGCCCACGGTGGCGTTACGCTTGCTCTGACAGGCGTCAAACATGTACCAGGCAGGTTTACCCGGCATATATTTCCCGGCCGGATTCACCAGACGACGCCAGGTGTTGGTGTCCATTTCGGAATCCACTGCAAGGCCGATTTTCACGTCCAGCGGCTTTTCGCCAGTGCCGTACAGCGTCAGGCTGCCCGGGGCGGCCGGAATATACACGGTGCCTTCGTATTCGCCCGGCAGAATCGCAATGTACTGGCGCTCGCTGGTGTGTTTATTGATAGCCGCATCCACGGCGGCCTGGATGGTGGTGTGCGTTACACCGGCAGTGCCAGCCGGGCCGACGACAAAGTTCGCCTGTTCCGGCAGACGAATGCCGGACGGACTCCATGGCGCGGCGTTCGGATCCATAGACGCGAAATAGCGCGCCGGGACAAAATTCTGTGCTTCATTCGCAGACAATACCGGACGGGAGGCAGTCCCCGGCGCGGCTTGCGTGGAAGGTTGTTGGTCCGGTGGCGTTGAGCTGCATGCAGTCAGTGTCACGCCAAAAGCCAGTGCCAGCGTCAGACGGGAAACCGAAAATGTGTTCAAGGGATGCTCCAGGCTATCAGGTTAAAATGAATTCCTTAGAAGCCTGCTTTTTTATACTAAGTTGAGCGAAACGGGAAGCCGATTGTTTAAATCGGCTGCAATATCCCGAAATATTTACCCAATTTTGCACGCCGCCCGTTATGGCAGGAAATGTTCCGGCTCCCGAACCGCATCGCACACCGCCCGCGTCAGCTGCGTCAGCTGTTGCGGGGTGATGATATAAGGCGGCATCAAATAGATCAGCCGACCGAATGGCCGCACCCATACGCCGCGTGACACAAAGAAGCGCTGCAAGGCCGCCATATTGACCGGCTGGCGGGTTTCGACAACGCCGATCGCGCCCAGTACCCGCACGTCCGCCACCGCATCCGCCTCACGGATCTCTGCCAGTTCACGGATTAACTGGGTTTCGATAGCCGCCACCTGTTCGCGCCAGTCGCCGCTCTCCAGCAGTTGCAGGCTGGCATTCGCCACCGCGCAGGCCAGCGGATTACCCATAAAGGTAGGGCCGTGCATAAAACAACCCGCCTCGCCGTTGCTGATGGTTTCTGCCACTGCGCGGGTGGTCAGGGTGGCGGAGAGCGTCATGGTGCCGCCGGTCAGCGCCTTGCCGAGGCAGAGAATATCCGGCGCAATACCAGCGTGTTCGCAGGCGAACAGTTTGCCGGTGCGCCCGAAGCCGGTGGCGATCTCATCGGCGATCAGCAGAATGCCTTCGCGATCGCACATCTTACGGATACGTTTTAACCACTCCGGGTGATACATTCGCATCCCGCCCGCGCCCTGCACGATGGGTTCAAGGATCACCGCGGCGATCTCGTGACGGTGCGCCGCCATCAGCCGGGCAAACGGCACCATGTCCAGTTCATCCCATTCGCCGTCAAAACGGCTCTGCGGCGCAGGGGCAAAGAGGTTATCCGGCAAATATCCCTGCCACAGGCTGTGCATGGAGTTATCCGGATCGCATACCGACATCGCGCCAAAGGTATCGCCGTGATAGCCATTGCGGAAGGTGAGGAAACGCTGGCGCGGCTCGCCTTTCGCCTGCCAGTACTGCAACGCCATCTTCATCGACACTTCAACCGCCACCGAGCCGGAATCCGCCAGAAACACGCACTCCAGCGGCTCCGGCGTCATCGCCACCAGCCTGCGGCATAAATCCACCGCGGGCTGATGGGTAATGCCGCCGAACATCACATGGGACATCTCATCAATCTGCGCTTTCATCGCCGCATTGAGCTGCGGATGGTTATAGCCGTGGATCGCCGCCCACCAGGACGACATGCCGTCCACCAGTCGTTCGCCTGTCGCCAGATGCAGCTCACAGCCTTGGGCAGACTGCACCGGGTAGACCGGCAGCGGGGTGGTCATGGAAGTGTAAGGATGCCAGATATGGCGCTTATCAAAGGCGAGATCGTTCGGTGTCATAATCGACTTGTAAACCAAATTAAAAACATTTAGGTTTACGAGTCTACACCAAATCAAAACGTAACACACCTTTGGAGACGCCCCATGGCTCACCGCTGGACTTTGTCGCAAGTCACCGAACTCTTTAATAAACCGCTGCTCGATCTGCTGTTCGAGGCGCAAACCGTACACCGTCAGCATTTCGACCCGCGTCAGGTGCAGGTCAGTACGCTGCTGTCGATCAAAACCGGCGCCTGTCCGGAAGACTGCAAATACTGCCCGCAAAGCTCGCGCTATAAAACCGGGCTGGCCACCGAGCGCCTGATGGAGGTGGAGCAGGTGCTGGATTCGGCCCGTAAAGCCAAAGCGGCCGGTTCGACACGCTTCTGCATGGGCGCGGCGTGGAAAAACCCGCACGAGCGCGATATGCCCTATCTGGAGCAGATGGTGCAGGGCGTGAAGGCGATGGGGCTGGAAGCCTGCATGACGCTCGGCACCCTCGAAGACAGCCAGGCGCAGCGCCTTGCCGCCGCCGGGCTGGATTACTACAACCACAACCTCGACACCTCGCCGGAATTTTACGGCAACATCATCACCACCCGCACCTATCAGGAGCGTCTCGACACCCTGGATAAAGTGCGCGATGCGGGGATCAAAGTCTGCTCCGGCGGTATCGTGGGCTTAGGTGAAACCGTCACCGATCGCGCCGGTCTGCTGCTGCAACTGGCGAACCTGCCGACGCCACCGGAAAGCGTGCCGATCAACATGCTGGTGAAGGTGAAAGGCACGCCGCTGGCGGATAACGACGACGTGGACGCTTTCGATTTTATCCGCACCACCGCCGTGGCGCGCATCATGATGCCCACCTCCTTTGTGCGCCTTTCCGCCGGGCGCGAGCAGATGAATGAGCAAACCCAGGCGATGTGCTTTATGGCCGGCGCGAACTCCATTTTCTACGGCTGCAAACTGCTGACCACGCCGAACCCGGAAGAGGACAAAGACGTGCAGCTGTTCCGCAAGCTGGGCCTCAATCCGCAGCAAACCGACGTCATCAATGGCGATAACGAGCAGCAGTATCAGCTTGAACAGCAACTGCGTAACGCCGACACCGACCAGTATTACAACGCGGCGGCGGTATGAGCTGGCAGACGCGCATCGATACGGCGCTCGACAAACGTCGCGCGGCGCAGGCGCTGCGCACCCGGCGCGTGATGGAGCAGGGGGCCGGGCGCTGGCTGACGCACGACGGCGAGCGCTTTTGTAACTTTTCCTCCAATGACTATCTGGGCCTCAGCCAGCATCCGCAGGTGATCCGCGCCTGGCAGCAGGGCGCGGAACGCTATGGCGTAGGCAGCGGCGGCTCCGGGCATGTCAGCGGCTACACCGTGGCGCATCAGGCGCTGGAAGCGGAACTGGCGGACTGGCTGGGCTACCCGCGCGCGCTGCTGTTTATCTCCGGTTTCGCCGCCAACCAGGCGGTGATCGCCGCGCTGGCGGGTGAGGATGACCGGCTGGTCGCCGACAAGCTCAGCCACGCCTCGCTGCTGGAAGCAGCGGCCTTAAGCCCGGCGCAGCTACGGCGCTATGCGCACAATGACGTGCAAAGCCTGACGGGGCTGCTGGATAAGCCCTGCGCCGGACAACAGCTGGTGATCACCGAAGGGGTGTTCAGCATGGACGGCGACAGCGCGCCGCTGGCGGAGATTGCCGCCGCCGCGCAAAGTGCGTCCGCCTGGCTGCTGGTGGATGACGCCCACGGCACCGGCGTCACCGGGCCGGAAGGACGCGGCAGCTGTCACGCCGCAGGGATCCGCCCGGAACTGCTGATCGTCACTTTCGGCAAAGGTTTTGGCGTCAGCGGCGCGGCCGTATTGTGCAGCGAGGCGCTGGCCGATTACCTGGTGCAGTTTGCCCGCCATCTGATTTACAGCACCGCCATGCCGCCCGCCCAGGCGATGGCCATCAGCGCCTCGCTGGCGGTGATCCGCCAGGCCGACGGCGCTGCCCGGCGGGAAAAACTCGGCGCGCTGATTGACCGTTTTCGCGCAGGCGCGCAGGCGCTGGATGTCAGCATGACCGCGTCACAGAGCGCCATTCAGCCGCTGATCGTCGGCGATAACGCCCGGGCGCTGGATCTGGCCGCGCGGCTGCGGCAGGCAGGCTGCTGGGTGACGGCGATCCGCCCGCCCACCGTGCCGCCGGGCACCGCGCGTTTGCGGCTGACCCTGACGGCAGATCATGAACCGCAGGACATTGATCGTTTGCTGGAGGCGCTGCATGACGCCGGTGAATAAACCTGCGGTCGCCGCCGCCTTTGGCCGCGCCGCTCAGGGCTACACCCGCCACGACCAGTTACAGCGGCAAAGCGCGGAGCTGCTGCTGGCGATGACCGGTGAACGATCCGTTGAACGGGTGCTCGACGCCGGTTGCGGACCGGGAACCCTCAGCCGTTACTGGCGTGAGCAGGGCGCGCAGGTGACTGCGCTTGATCTCTCCGCGCCCATGCTTGACGAAGCCCGCCGCCGGCAGGCCGCGCATCACTACGTGCTGGCAGATATTGAGGCTATGCCCTTTGACCACGCGCAGTTTGACCTGGCGTGGAGCAATCTGGCGGTGCAGTGGTGTGACGATCTGCATCAGGCATTAAGCGAACTTTATCGCGTAGTGCGTCCCGGTGGCGCGGTGGCCTTTACCACGCTGGCGGCAGGCTCCCTGCCGGAGCTGAATCAGGCCTGGCAGGCGGTGGATCATCACCCGCACGCCAATCGTTTTTTACCGCCGCAGCAGCTGACCGACACGGTGAGTCGCTGGCACGGCCGCAGCGGGATCGCGCATATCACGCTGGATTTTGACGATGCGCTCAGCGCCATGCGTTCGCTGAAGGGCATCGGCGCCACGCATCTGCATGAAGGGCGTCAGGCCCAGGCGCTGACCCGCGGACAACTGCAACGCCTGCAGCTGGCGTGGCCGCAACGCGCGGGACGCTATCCGCTGACTTATTCACTTTTCTGGGGAGTAATTGAACGTGACTGAACGCTATTTTGTCACCGGTACGGACACCGAAGTGGGGAAAACCGTCGCCAGCTGCGCGCTGTTGCAGGCGGCAACCGCGCGGGGAAAACGCACTGCGGGTTATAAACCTGTGGCCTCCGGCAGCGAGATGACCCCGGACGGGCTGCGCAACAGCGACGCGCTGGCCCTGCAACGCCACGCCAGCCTGACGCTGGACTATGAGGCGGTGAATCCCTATATCTTTGCCGAGCCGACCTCGCCGCATATCGTCAGCGCCGATCAGGGGATCCCCATTGATTTTGGCGTGATGTCAGCAGGCTTACGCGCGCTTGAAACACAGGCGGACTGGGTGCTGGTGGAAGGCGCTGGCGGCTGGTTCACGCCGCTGACAGAACGCCAGAGTTATGCGGACTGGGTGAGACAGGAAGCGCTGCCGGTAATACTTGTGGTTGGCGTAAAGCTCGGCTGTATTAACCACGCGATGCTTACCGCGCTGGCGGTGCGTCAGGCGGGGTTACGGCTGGCAGGCTGGATCGCCAACGACGTGCAGCCGCCGGGCAAACGTCATGCGGAGTATCTGGAAACGCTGCGACGCGTGCTGCCCGCCCCTTTTCTGGGGGAGATCCCCTGGCTGGCAGACGCGCCGCTGGAACGGCAAAACGGTCATTATCTTGATCTCAGCGGTCTTGATCCTGCGTCATCCAGTGGGAAATAAGCTGGTCATCTAACTGATGCACATGCCCCTGCGCCACGTTGCGCCCGCGATGCAGCAGGCAGAAGCGGTCGGCAACGCGGCGGATAAACGACAAATGCTGCTCCGCCAGCAGGATGGTCATGCCGAGATCCTGATTCAGCCTGACCAGTAAATTACCGAGCTTATGGATAAAGGCCTGGCCCGCGCCCCGCGTCGGTTCATCAAGGATCAGCAGGCGCGGCTGGGTGACGAGCGCGCGGGCCAGTGCCAGCTGATACTGGTCGTCTTCGGACAAGCCCGCGCCCTTTACCTGGCGCAGCGCGTACAGTTCCGGAAAGAGATCGTAGATCGCCGGTGTCACCGCACAGCCCGGCTCGCCTGCCGCCAGCATCGCAATATGCAGATTTTCCTCGACCGTCAGCTGGGAAAAGATCCGCCGATCCTGCGGCACATAACCAATCCCCATCGCCGTGCGGTGCGCCGCCGTCACCTGTAACAGATCCAGCGGCGGGGCGCTGGCTTCCTGCCAGATAATGCTGCCGCTCTCTATGGGCAAATTGCCGGTGATACAGTTCACCAGCGTGGTTTTACCCATCCCCTGTAAGCCCATCACCGTGGTACAGGTGCCGGGCACTAAATCTAAATCCACGTTCCACAGCGTATGCTGATCGCCGTAATACTGATTTACTGCGCGTAGACGTAACATCGGGCTTCTCCTGTTGCTGGGGGCTGCTGGCACTTACTCTGTAAACGAGATGTTGCAAAACACTTGCCACCTCCAACAAAAGTCGTATTTTTCGGAGCAGGATGAACAAAAAGACGGGAATTTACCGCACGCTGAGATTACCGCAGAAAATCCTGCACGCTGTGAGTGCGTGGCAGGCGAAAAAGGTGCATCAGCGGAGCGGTTTGGTCACCGAATCGCCAGGCTTTTACCCGACGGCACACTTTGTTCCACGCAAAATTTAGTGATAAAAATTTTTTGTTATTGCCGTCTGGCCTGAAATCGGGAATTTGCTGAGCGGCAGGGGATATGGCCTGGCGGGAGTTATCCACTATTCCTGTGGATAACCATGTGCATTAGAGTTAGAAAACACGTGAGAAGCGAGAGTTCATGCGGCCTGGACATGAATTGATGCGAAACGCGGCTTTTCAGTATATTTATTTAATATCAATAACTTGTATAAAAGCAATGCCTGTAAAAAAAGTGTCACTGACTGCCACAAAACTTTCATGACATCACTTGACAAATGTTAAATAGGAAAACTTTTTGGGGATAACCTTTTTAGCGCAGCGTTTTATGCCGCAGGCAGGATAAAGTCCCGCCCGTTGTGCGCGCAGGTTTACGCTTCCACTTTCATAAACTAGCCCGATACTGGTTTTTCATCCAGTATTTTTTATTGGCAAAAATCGCCGTCGCGAGTAAAATTAATCACCTGCCCGCTCATTCCTCCACCAGGTAGCCGTTCATGAGTAAACCGTTCAAACTGAATTCTGCGTTTAAACCTTCTGGCGATCAGCCAGAGGCCATCCGTCGCCTGAAAGAAGGGCTGGAAGACGGACTGGCGCACCAAACCTTGCTGGGGGTAACCGGTTCAGGGAAAACGTTCACCATCGCTAATGTGATCGCCGACCTTCAGCGTCCGACCATGGTGCTGGCGCCTAACAAAACCCTGGCCGCGCAGCTCTATGGCGAAATGAAAGAGTTCTTCCCGGATAACGCCGTGGAGTATTTCGTCTCCTACTACGATTACTACCAGCCGGAAGCCTATGTGCCGAGCTCTGACACCTTTATCGAAAAGGATTCGTCGGTGAACGAGCACATCGAACAGATGCGTCTGTCGGCGACCAAAGCGCTGCTGGAGCGTCGTGACGTGGTGGTGGTGGCTTCCGTATCGGCCATTTACGGTCTGGGCGATCCTGACCTGTATCTGAAAATGATGCTGCATCTGACCACCGGTATGATCATCGATCAGCGCGCCATCGTGCGCCGCCTGGCGGAGCTGCAGTACACCCGTAACGATCAGGCGTTCCAGCGCGGCACCTTCCGCGTGCGCGGCGAAGTGATCGATATTTTCCCGGCGGAATCCGACGATATGGCGCTGCGCGTCGAACTGTTCGACGAAGAGGTGGAGCGCCTGTCGCTGTTTGATCCGCTTACCGGGCATGTGGAATCGTCTATCCAGCGCTTTACCGTGTATCCGAAAACGCACTATGTAACGCCGCGCGAACGTATCGTGCAGGCGATGGAAGAGATCAAAGTCGATCTCGCCGACCGCCGTCAGACCCTGCTTGCTAATAATAAACTGCTGGAAGAGCAGCGCCTGACGCAGCGCACCCAGTTTGACCTCGAAATGATGAACGAGCTGGGCTATTGCTCCGGGGTGGAAAACTACTCCCGCTACCTTTCCGGTCGCGGGCCGGGGGAAGCGCCGCCAACGCTGTTTGACTATCTGCCTGCGGATGGCCTGCTGGTGGTGGACGAATCCCACGTCACCATCCCGCAGATCGGCGGCATGTACCGTGGCGACCGCGCGCGAAAAGAGACGCTGGTGGAATATGGCTTCCGTCTGCCGTCGGCGCTGGATAACCGCCCGATGAAATTTGAAGAGTTCGAAGCCCTGGCGCCGCAGACCATCTACGTGTCGGCGACGCCGGGTCCTTACGAGCTGGAAAAATCAGGGGAAGATATTGTCGACCAGGTGGTGCGTCCGACCGGCCTGCTGGATCCGATTATCGAAGTGCGCCCGGTGGCGACCCAGGTGGACGATCTGCTTTCCGAGATCCGCAAGCGCGTCGCCATCAACGAACGTGTGCTGGTCACCACGCTCACCAAACGTATGGCCGAGGATTTGACCGAGTACCTCGAAGAGCACGGCGAGAAGGTGCGTTATCTGCACTCAGATATCGATACCGTGGAGCGTATGGAGATCATCCGCGACCTGCGTCTTGGCGAATTTGACGTGCTGGTGGGCATTAACCTGTTGCGTGAGGGGCTGGATATGCCGGAGGTGTCGCTGGTGGCGATCCTTGATGCCGACAAAGAAGGCTTCCTGCGTTCTGAACGCTCGCTGATCCAGACCATCGGTCGCGCGGCGCGTAACGTTAACGGTAAAGCCATTCTCTACGGCGACCGCATCACCGCGTCGATGGCAAAAGCCATCAGCGAAACCGAACGTCGCCGCGAGAAACAGCACCAGTACAACATCGAGCACGGCATTACGCCGCAGGGTCTGAACAAAAAAGTGGTGGATATTCTGGCGCTGGGCGAGAACATCGCGAAAACCAAAGCGAAAGGCCGCGGTAAGTCCCGCTCGCCGGTGGTGGAAGAGAGCCTGGAACGCCTGCTGACGCCAAAAGCGATGCAGCAGAAGATCCACGAACTGGAAGCGCAGATGATGCAGCACGCGCAAAATCTGGAGTTCGAAGAAGCCGCCGCCGTGCGCGACCAGCTGCACCAGTTGCGGGAATTGTTTATCGCGGCGTCCTGATACCAATCGCGCTATGCCGCTATGGTATAGCGCGGTTTGTTTATTGCGCCTCAGCATATGCCAGGCATATACTTCTCTGAATGCAGTTTGTCCCTGCCCGGGAGGAGTAAAAGATGAGAACGGTATCGATATTCAAAAATGGCAATAACCGTGCAATACGTTTGCCCCGTGATCTGGATTTTGACGGCGTGAATGAACTGGAAATCATAAGGGAAGGCGACACCATCATCCTGCGACCAGTTAAACCCTCCTGGGGTTCATTTTCGCAGGAAGAAAAAGCCGACAAGGATTTCATGCAGGAGCGTGAAGATATCGTCAGCGACGAGGGACGTTTTAAATTATGAGCATGACCTACATGCTGGATACCAATATTTGCTCATTTATTATGCGTGAGCAGCCAGCGTCGGTATTAACACGGCTGGAGCAGGCTGTAATGCGCCGCAACCGTATTGTGGTATCCGCTATTACCTACGCAGAAATGCAGTTTGGCGCTATCGGTAAAAAAGCCTCACCGCGGCACGGGCATCTGGTGCAGGCGTTCTGCGCCCGCCTCGATGCCATACTGCCCTGGGATCGCGCTGCCGTTGATGCCACCACCAGGATCAAGGTTGCGCTGGCGGCGGCGGGTACGCCTGTTGGTGCCAACGATGCCGCTATCGCAGGACATGCTATCGCCGCCAATGTTATTCTGGTGACTAATAATATACGTGAATTTGCGCGGATACCGGGTTTGATCCTTGAAGACTGGGCGGAATAATAATGTTACATAATATTATTTACCGCTCTTATTAATCCCATTAATTAACCCCAATCCCTATTTTTAATTGCTGTGATCTGAATAACGCTGATCTTTGCATAAATGCCTCCCTTCATTAATTGATGGCAAAATAAACAGGATCTTTTCTGCGCTTTTTTATTAAGCTGGTTTTTATTATCCCTCCCGTAAAAACCAGGAAAAGAGAATGGAATCGGTAAAATGTCTGTTAAGAGAAAATGAATATGCCATGGAAGATGTTCTTACCTGTTCAGGTATTAACGAGGAACATCATAAAAATTATGGCGCGGTCAGCCCACCGCTGGTTAAAACCAGTTTATTCGTGCAGCAGGATTATCAGCGCTATTGTGACGACATGCAGCACGAGGCGGAGCGTTATATTTATTCCCGCGGGCTGAACCCCACCACGGAACTGCTGGAAAATAAACTCGCCGCCCTTGAGCGGGGCGAAGCCTGCAAAGCCTTTGCCTCCGGTATGGGGGCGATTGCCGCCACGCTGTTCGCGCTGTTGCGCAGCGGGGATCACATTATCCTCGCTAATAACGTCTATGGTCCGACGCTGGCACTGGTTAAGCAAATGCAGGCGCGATTTAACATTGCCTTTGACGTGGTACTGAGCGGCGAAGCGGCAGACATCGCGGCAAAAATCCGCCCCGGCACGCGGATGATCTATACCGAATCCCCCGGCACCATGACCATGCGGGTGGTGGATCTGCGCGCCATCGCCCGGCTGGCAAAAGCGCACGGCATTATCACCGTTATTGACAACACCTGGGCCACGCCGCTGTTCCAGAAGCCGCTGACGCTCGGCTTCGATCTGACGCTGCACTCCTGCACCAAATACATTGGCGGCCACAGTGATTTAACCGCCGGGGCGGTGGTGGGCCGCCGCGAGCATATTGACGCGATCCGCGATTTTTCCCATCAGCTGCTTGGCGCGGTGCTGGCACCGGACAGCGCCTGGCTGGTGATCCGCGGTCTGCGCACGCTGCCGCTGCGCATGAAGCAGCATCAGGAAAATACGCTGGCGGTACTGGCCTGGCTGTCGGACTACGAAGAAGTGGAAAAACTCTGTCACCCGGCGGTGGCGGATACACGCAGCCAGGAATTAATTGCCGCGCAAATGTACGGGCTCTCCGGTTTATTCAGTTTTGAATTACGTGACGGCAGCTTTCAGAAAGTAAAAACCTTTATTGATAGTTGTAAAATCTTCAAACCCGGATGCAGCTGGGGCGGTTATGAAAGCCTGATTATTTCCCCCAATCGCGGTTATAACGAGGAAGATATTGCCCGCGACGGTATGGCGGCAGGATTAATCCGTATTTCTGTCGGCCAGGAAAGTCCGCAATTATTGATTGCCGATTTGCATCGCGCTTTTAGCGCCATTAAAAACTGCTAAATATACAGGAAAGATGATGAACGCTAACAGGGAACCGGGCTTTACCGCTGCGATGCTGTTATTAGCGGTAGTCTTTATCGTATTTTTTACCGGCATCGGTATGTTAAATTATCCGGTGGAATTTATTCTTATTATCATCACTATTGTGTCCGGCTTTTTTGCCCGCTATTACGGGGCAGGCTGGCAGGAGATCATGCAGACGTTTATCGGCAAAATAAAAGATGCCGTGCCGGCAATGCTGATCCTGCTTACCATCGGCATGTTAATTGGTTGCTGGATGGTCAGCGGCACCATTCCGCTGATGGTGTTTTACGGCCTGGAAATTATTAATCCGGCCTATCTTTACCTGACGGCCTTTCTGGTGACGGTGTGCATCTCAACCTTTACCGGTACCTCATGGGGATCGGCGGGCACCATTGGCGTGGCGCTGGTGGCGGTGGCGGCCGCCATGAACGTCTCGTTGCCGGTGACCGCCGGGGCGGTGATCTCCGGCGCTTACTTTGGCGATAAGCTCTCGCCGCTGTCCGATACCACCAATATGGCGGCGCTGGCGGCCGGAGCGGAGTTGTACCAGAGCATCCGCCACATGATGTACACCTCGGCCCCGGCATTCCTGTTAGCCTGCCTCGGCTTCTGGATTGCCGGTTCGGATTTGCAGGCGACAGAGGCGCTGCAACTGGACACCATTCCGGTCATGAAAAATGCCCTTGAACAGCTGTTCTGGCTGAACCCACTGCTGATGGTCCCGGCGCTGCTGGTATTTGTCGGTGCCATGCGCAAATGGGACACCGTGATTGTGCTCGTCGCCTCGTCGTTTATGGCGCTCGGTCTTGCCGCTTTTGCGCAGCCGTTCGCGCTGGCGGATCTGGTGAAGGCGGCGATTAATGGCTTTCACACCAGCATGATCCCGGATTTCAGTTTGGTGCCGATGAACGAGGCGACCAGTAAAAATATCAACACGCTGCTTAACCGGGGCGGGATGTATTCGATGGTCAGCCCGATAGTGGTGATGCTGTGCGCATTTCTGTTTGCCTCGGCGCTGGAGGTCTCCGGCGGACTCAACGTCATTTTGCAGCGGCTGGTGAACAAACTGACCTCGGTGACCAGCACCGTGCTCGCCACTATGCTGACCAGTTCACTGCTGGTGGCCTGCACCGGCAATGCGGTGATCAGCTTTTTCCTCGTCAAAAACATGTACGATCCCTGCTTTAAAACCAAAAAGCTGCATATGGTAAACATGTCCCGCGCCATGGAGTCCGGCGCGACGCTGCTGGAAGGGCTGTTCCCCTGGACCATTTCCGGGATGTTTATGGCGAAAACCCTTGGTGTGGCGACGCTGGAGTATGCGCCCTGGGTGCTGTTTAATCTGAGCTGCTTCGTGATGGCGGTACTGTACGCGGTGCTGGCGCGCTGGTCCGCATTCGGAACGCGTTACGAAACGGAGAATGAGAGGGGCATCACATCGTAACGCATTTATTCATGCGGCTTAATCTAACCTTAATCTTGCGCAGCGACACTGTCCTCAGCTTAATGAGGACAGTGCCATGCAAAAAATAACTTCCGTACAAATACTCGCGCTTGCCGCCACGCTGATGATTATCGCCAGCTTTCTGCATACCTGGTTTACCGTCTGAGCGCCGCCTGAGCGCGGGCATCCGGAAACCGTACCCCTGCACGCAGCCCAGGTCCGGGATGGCGATTATGCAAAAATAACTCCCCGTCATGTAACTGGGCGATACGGCTGACGATACTCAGACCCAGCCCCATGCCGCCGTAACGGCTGTCCATACGCACAAAGGCTTTGCTGAGCTCGTGGCTGGAGGCTTCATCAATGCCGGGGCCTTCATCTTCAACGGCCAGTACAGGGGCGTCGTCATCGCTGACGGTGAGGGTAATGGTGGCCTGCTCCGGGCTGTAACGGTGCGCGTTTTCCACCAGATTTCTCAGTAGTACGCGCAGTTGTGGCGCATCGCCGCTCACCGCGATATCTTCGGCGTTTTCCGGCCACACCAGTTTCTGCTGGCGTGTACTCAGCATGGTGAGCAGTTCGTCCTGCAAGGGCTGCATCACATCGCGGATCAGCATCACCTGCTGATAGCTTCCCGCCGAGAACGACTGCGCCACCCGCGCCAGTTGCAGCAACTGCGAGACGTTTTCCGTCATCTGCTCAATACGTAAAATGAGATGGCTGACGTCAATAGCATGGCTTTTTGACAACAATTCCAGATGCAGCCGCAGACCGGCGAGGGGCGTGCGCAGCTCGTGGGCCACGTCCGCGGTGAACAGGCGCTCCCGATCAAGAGTCACCGTCAGGCGGGCCACCAGCTGGTTAATCGCCGTGGTCACCGCCTCCACCTCCGGCACGGGGTGCTCCAGCGCGATGGGTTGCAGATTGTCCGGCGTGCGGATCTCCAGTTCATGCTGCAAATCTTTCAGTGGCCGGGTAATGCGTTTGATCGCCTGCATACAGAGCAGAAGCGCAAGGCCGATAATGATCAGGCTTGGGATCAACAGGCTGGCGACCGCTTCGTGCACTTCATGTGTGATGTTGCTGTGATTGTTGGCTTTGTAGATCTCGCTTTCCACAATCAGCTGGATCTGCTCTTTGCTTTCATGCCACAGCCAGAACACGCTCACCAGCTGGCAGACCACCAGAATGGTGCCAATGGTCAGCAGCAAGCGACGCCGCAGCGTCCAGTGTCGGAAATTCATGCTTTACTGCTCTCCCGGCGTTTTTACCAGCAGATAGCCGAAGCCCCGCACCGTACGGATGCGATCTTTACCCACTTTGTCGCGCAGATTATGAATATGCACTTCCAGGGTGTTGGTGGCCGGTTCGTTATCCCAGCTGTAAATATCGTTGTATAGAATTTCCCGGTGCACCGCGTTGCCTGCTTTTAACATCAGGCGCGAAAGCAGGGCGTACTCTTTCGGCGTCAGCTCCAGCGGCCTGCCCGCCAGCTTCACCTGACGGTTATTCACATTCAGTTGCAGATCGCCCACCGTCAGTTCGCTGTCGCCCTGATTATGCTGACGGCGCAGCAGGGCGCGGATGCGGGCGTTAAGCTCCTCCAGCGCGAAGGGCTTCATCAGATAGTCATCCGCGCCCGCATCCAGTCCCGATACGCGATCCTCAACGGTATCGCGCGCCGTGAGCACCAGCACCGGCAGGGCGCATTTTTCGCGGCGGAGTCGCTGCAAGAAATGCACGCCGTCTTCATCGGGCAGTCCCAGATCCAGTACGATCAGGCTGTAATGCCCCATCGCCAGGCTCTGCGAGGCCTCCCGCGCCGTAGAGACGCCATCGCAGGCGTAACCTTCGGACTGCATCGCCAGCAGCAGGCCCTGCAATAACAGGGTATCGTCTTCCACCACTAAGATTTTCATCAGCCTTACCCCCTGCACGGCGCGAGAATATCATCTGCCGCATGATACTCGCTGGTTTGTACGCCCACTAACCCTAACATCGTTGAGAACAGATTATCCTGGGAAAACGCTTCCGTGCTGGCACGTTTTTTCAGGCAGCTGTAATTCACGGCATGACGTTTCTGGTACTGCTCCGAAAGCCAGATCACCATCGGAATATGCTTTTGCGAATCCGGCGCGATGGAATACGGCAGGCCGTGCAAATAAACGCCATTTTCACCCAGGGATTCGCCGTGATCGGAAAGATACATCAGGCTGGTGGTGACGTTATACGGCTGCGCCTGCAATAATTTAATCGCCTTATCGATAATATAATCCACATACAGCACGGTATTATCATAGGTGTTAACCAGCTGCTCGCGGGTACAGGTCTGAATTTCATTGGTGTCGCAGGTCGGGGTGAATTTGCGGAACTGCGACGGATAGCGGTTATAGTAGGTCGGACCATGGCTGCCGATAGTATGTAATACGATCAGCCCGTCACCGTGCACGCTGTCGATATACTTTTGCAGGTCGTGAAACAGAATTTCATCCTGGCATTCCCCCTCAAGGCAATAATCCGCCAGATTCAGTTTTGTCATATCCTGATGCGGCACGCGGTCGCAGGCGCCTTTACAGCCGCCGTCATTTTCATTCCACAGCACCGAAATCCCCGCCCGCTGCACAATATCCAGTAAACCTTCCCGATGATGCGCGAGCTGTTCATTGTAATTTCTCCGCGGCATGCCGGAAAACATGCAGGGCACCGAAATCGCCGTCGCCGTGCCACAGGAGGTGGTTTTCGGGAAATAGACCACATTATCTTTCGACAGCAGCGGATTGGTATCACGGGGATAACCTGACAGCGCGAAGTTATCCGCCCGCGAGGTTTCGCCGACGATCAGAATGGTGAGGTGTTTGGTCTGCGGCTTGTGCATCGCCGGGTTAAGTGTTGCGTCCTCGCCCAGCCGGACCAGCGGCAGATTATCCATACGGTGATGGACATCATAAGACAGGAGCGCGCTGATGCTGTTCGACGGGCCAAGGGATTTCACCAGCTCTTTATTATTGCGAAACAGCGAGGCGTAGTCTTTATAAAAGCAGGCGGCGATAAGCAATATTATCGCCACAGACGCGAGAATATTCACACAGCGCATAGCGGCGCTATGTACACGCGTACGGCTTTTTTTGAATTTCACCACAAAGGCGAGGATCGCCATGGCAATACCGGAAAGGCCTATGGTCAAAATTAGCTGCGGCGTCATCAGGGCGAAGGATTCCGCTGGCGTGGTATCCAGCATATTGGCAATCATCGAGCGGTCAATAATGATGCCGTAGGTCCAGATGAAATACTGCGTGGCGGCGCTGAGCAAAATAAACACCGCGATCACCAGCCGATCCAGCCACAGAAAAGAAGCCAGCGTTGCGATGATATTAATCACGCTGAACGCCACCAGCGGCATCGACAGAAACACCGCCAGATTGTAAGCCGAGTTAACGGGTAACAGGGCCCAGGCCTGACGGTAATAAATGAGGTTGAGGAAAACAGCAATATAAACAGAAAACAGCAGCAAAAAAGTCAGGCGACTCATTGCAGGGCGGCGAAGCGGAATACGGCGCATAGTGAAGATCCTGTGAGAATATACCAGGCATGTTCACAGACAAGGGTTAAGCCAACCTTAAGAACTTAAGAAAGCGCTGAGTAAAGTGTTTCCCCTCGTAACAGGCGAGGGGAAAGCTGTCAGCCAAGGCTTTGCACCGCACGCTCCAGCGCCGCGCGCAGCAGGCGGCGGTCATGGCGGTAGGGCACGTCGCTGGCTTCCAGCACGTCCTGGATCACGATGCGGTCTGTCACCGACGAAACGTCCACCGTCGGGCCAACCACCACCGCGTCAATAATGCGTTTGCCGACGTACTGCTCCATCAGCGCCAGCTTGTCGTTCAGGCTGAGGCTGGCGGCGGCGACGCTGAGTTCTTTGCCAAGATTACCGATATAAACCACCGGAGCCGGAGTGCGGCGCAGCGCCTGCGCCAGATTGTCGAGCAGCAGCAGCGGCAGCAGGCTGGTGTAAAAACTCCCCGGCCCGATTAAAATCAAATCCGCTTCGGCAATAGCCTGCACCGCCTCGCGGGTGGCCTGGGCGCTGGGGAACAGCATCAGCTCCTGCACCGGCTGCGTCAGCTGATCGATATTCACTTCGCCATATACCGCATGGCCTTCGCTGTCGAGCGCCATCAGATCCAGCGGCTGCTCCGACATTGGGATCAGAAAGGCGTCCACCTTCAGCAGATTACGGATCAGGTTAATGGCCTCCAGCGGCCGGACGCTGAGATGATCCAGTGCTTTCAGCATCAGGTTGCCCAGGTTATGCCCCGCCAGTTCGCCGTTGCCGGTGAAGCGGTATTCGAACATCGCCGAGGCGACGCTTGGCTCGGTGATCAGCTGGTTAAGACAGTTACGCATATCGCCCCAGGCGATGCCGCCTTCAGAGCGACGAATGCGTCCGGTCGAGCCGCCATTATCGGTGGTGGTCACGATGCCGGTTAAACGGGAGCCGAGCGAGGAGAGGGAAGACATCACCCGTCCCAGCCCGTGCCCGCCGCCGAGGGCGACAACCCTGTCGAGATCCGCAAGAGTACGGTTGCGCATAGCCAGTCCTTATGTCGAAAAAATCACGTTACGTTAGCCGAAATACCCCTTTATGACGATGTCACGTCGGGGGGGAAGATGACACATATCAATGCAAGGCCGGGATTATCGCGTAGTCTGTAATGAAAATGCACGATTATGTCGCTATGTAGTTAATTATATAGCGCTATGCAAGGATGGCGGAACAGGTCGTATCGCGATATTATCGCCTGAGCTTGCTAACTAAACACACTCTAGCCTCTGCGCCTACGTCTTAATGATAGGGTGCTTTGGCCGTGGCGAACCGCCACCAGGGTGCAGGAAGAAATGACTGCACCTCCCGTATCTGGAAAGGTGTACATGGCCTCACAACTTACCGATGCATTCGCGCGTAAGTTTTATTACCTGCGTTTGTCTATTACCGACGTGTGCAATTTTCGTTGCACCTATTGTCTGCCCGATGGCTACAAGCCGGGTGGCGTGACGAACAAAAGCTTTCTCAGCCTCGACGAAATTCGTCGCGTCACCCGTACCTTTGCCGCGCTCGGCACGGAAAAAGTGCGTCTGACCGGCGGGGAACCCTCGTTGCGCCGCGATTTCACCGACATTATCGCCGCGGTACGCGAAAACGCCGCTATCCGCCAGATTGCGGTGACCACCAACGGTTATCGTATGGCGCGCGACGTGCAGAACTGGCGCGATGCCGGGCTGACGGCGATCAACGTCAGCGTTGACAGCCTCGATGCCCGCCAGTTTCACGCTATCACCGGCCAGGATAAATTCCACCAGGTGATGGACGGCATTGACGCGGCTTTTGCGGCGGGCTTTGAGAAAGTCAAAGTGAATACCGTGCTGATGCGCGATGTTAACCATCACCAGCTGGATACCTTCCTGGCGTGGATCCAGTCGCGTCCCATCCAGCTGCGCTTTATCGAACTGATGGAAACCGGCGAGGGTAGCGAGCTGTTCCGCAAACATCATCTTTCCGGCATGGTGCTGCGCGATGAACTGCTGCGCCGTGGCTGGATCC
Organism: Enterobacter sp. K510; assembly: GCF_055804875.1. Lineage (NCBI taxonomy): Bacteria > Pseudomonadati > Pseudomonadota > Gammaproteobacteria > Enterobacterales > Enterobacteriaceae > Enterobacter > Enterobacter sp. K510. The sequence continues at coordinate 107,416 of NZ_JBNRLQ010000011.1, forward strand.
AGAAGCTCCGTCAGCGCAGCGACGGCCCGGCGCAGGTGTTCTGTCACCCGGATTATGAAGGCGAAATCGGTCTCATTATGCCGTATGAGAAAGACTTCTGCGCCACCTGCAACCGTCTGCGCGTCTCGTCCGTCGGCAAATTGCACCTGTGCCTGTTCGGCGACGGCGGCGTCAGCCTGCGCGATCTGCTTGCCGATGACAGCCAGCAGGCGGCGCTGGAGGCGCGAATTTCAGAGGCGCTGACGCATAAAAAGCAGACCCATTTCCTGCATCAGGGCAATACCGGTATTACGCAAAATCTGTCGTACATCGGCGGGTAACACCGAATAAGGAGATCCTTTATGAGTCAGGTCAGTGCAGACTTTATCCCGACCCGTATCGCCATTTTAACCGTCACCAGTCGTCGCACCGAAGAGGACGATACTTCCGGCCACTATCTGCGCGACGCCGCGCAGGAAGCCGGGCATCACATCGTCGATAAAGCGATCGTTAAAGAGAACCGCTACGCCATTCGCGCGCAGGTTTCCGCGTGGATCGCCTCGGACGATGTGCAGGTGGTATTGATCACCGGCGGCACCGGATTCACCTCCGGCGATCAGGCCCCGGAAGCGCTGCTGCCGCTGTTTGACCGCGAAGTGGAAGGTTTCGGGGAAGTGTTCCGTATGCTGTCGTTCGAAGAGATCGACACCTCGACGCTGCAATCCCGCGCCATTGCGGGCATCGCCAATAACACGCTGATTTTTGCCATGCCCGGCTCGACGAAAGCCTGCCGCACCGCCTGGGAAAATATCATCGCCCCGCAGCTCGACGCGCGCACCCGTCCGTGCAATTTTCACCCTCATTTAAAGAAATAAACCATGTCTCAGTTGACCCACATTAACGCCGCAGGCGAAGCGCATATGGTGGATGTGTCCGGCAAGGCCGAAACCGTGCGTGAAGCGCGCGCCGAAGCCTTTGTCACCATGCGCCCGGAAACGTTACAGATGATCATCGATGGCAGCCATCACAAAGGCGATGTGTTTGCCACCGCGCGCATTGCGGGCATTCAGGCCGCCAAGCGCACCTGGGATCTGATCCCGCTGTGCCATCCGCTGATGCTCAGCAAAGTGGAAGTGAATCTCAGTACCGAACCCGAACATCACCGTGTGCGCATTGAGTCCCTCTGTCGGCTGACCGGAAAAACCGGCGTCGAAATGGAAGCGCTGACGGCCGCCTCCGTGGCGGCGCTGACTATTTACGACATGTGTAAAGCGATACAGAAAGATATGGTGATCGGCCCGCTGCGCCTGCTGGCAAAAAGCGGCGGTAAATCCGGTGACTTCAGGGTGGATAGCGATGATTAAGGTGCTGTTTTTTGCGCAGGTGCGCGAACTGGTGGCCTGCGACGGGCTGGACGTTAAGGCCGAATATGCAAGCGTAGAACAGCTGCGTGCGGCGCTGGCGGCGAAAAGCGATCGCTGGGCGCTGGCGCTGGAGTCCGGCAAGCTGCTGGCGGCGGTCAATCAGACGCTGGTGGATTTTAACCACCCGCTGCGCGATGGCGACGAAGTGGCCTTCTTCCCGCCGGTAACCGGAGGATAAGCTGATGGAAAATACCCGTATCCGCGTCGGTCATGAAAATTTCAGCGTCGGCGACGAATATCAGTGGCTGGCCGCCTGCGATGAAGACGGAGCGGTGGTCACCTTTACCGGCAAAGTGCGTAATCATAATCTGGGCGACAGCGTCAGCGCGCTGACCCTTGAACACTATCCCGGTATGACCGAGAAAGCGCTGGCTGAGATCGTCAGCGACGCCCGCGCGCGCTGGCCGCTGCAACGGGTATCCGTTATTCACCGCATCGGGGAATTATGGCCGGGCGATGAAATCGTGTTTGTCGGCGTCACCGGTGCGCACCGCAGTTCCGCCTTTGAAGCCGCGCAGTTTATTATGGATTATCTGAAAACCCGCGCGCCGTTCTGGAAGCGTGAAGCCACGCCGGAAGGCAGCCGCTGGGTGGACGCGCGTGACAGCGATAAGCAGGCCGCCGAACGCTGGTGACCCGCTTTCGCAGGGATGTGTTAACCTTATAGTCTCTTCACTTAATCAGGAGTTAATCATGGACAGATACCCAGGAAGCGGTTCGATTGTTGAGGCGCGCAGCGGGCTGCAAACCTATATGGCGCAGGTGTATGGCTGGATGACCTGCGGTCTGCTGTTGACCGCCTTTATTGCCTGGTATTCTGCGAATACCCCGGCGGTAATGATGTTCGTCTTCTCCAGCAAAATAACCTTTTTCGGGCTGGTGATTGCGCAGCTGGCGCTGGTGTTCGTGCTTTCCGGCATGGTGCATCGCCTGAGCGCGGGTATGGCCACCACGCTGTTTATGCTCTATTCGGCGCTCACCGGGCTGACGATTTCCAGTATTTTTATCGTCTACACCTACTCCTCTATTGCCAGCACCTTTGTGGTGGCCGGCGGGATGTTTGGCGCGATGAGCCTCTACGGTTACACCACTAAGCGTGATTTGAGCGGCTTCGGCAACATGCTGTTTATGGCGCTGATCGGTATCGTGCTGGCCTCGCTGGTTAACTTCTGGCTGAAAAGCGAAGCGCTGATGTGGGCGGTGACTTATATCGGGGTGATTGTGTTTGTGGGGCTGACGGCCTATGACACGCAGAAGCTGAAAAACATCGGCGAGAATATCGATACGCGCGACAGCACTAACCTGCGTCGTTATTCGATCCTCGGCGCGCTGACGCTGTATCTGGACTTTATTAACCTGTTCCTGATGCTGCTGCGGATTTTCGGTAACCGCCGCTAAGTATCATAGTGCCGGATGGCGGCGTGAAAACGCCTTATCCGGCCTACGTGCACGCCGGGCGGCACGTTGTTTGCCCGGCCTACAGAGCGCGTAGGCCCGGTAAGCGCAGCGCCACCGGGCGATACTAATCTTACTTCGCCATCGCCTTCTCGTTCTTCGCCCGTAGCTTCTTCGCCCGGCCTTCCAGCAGCAGATAACACACCAGCGCCAGCAGCAGCGGGATAAAGTAATACAGCATACGGTAAGCGAGCAGGGCGGCGATGATTGCCCCTTTAGACGTATGTTCCCCCGCCAGCAGCGCAATAAACACCGCTTCCAGCACGCCGATACCCGCCGGGATATGAATGATCACCCCTGCGATACTGCTCACCAGCAGGACGCCCAGCACGAAGAAATAGTTCACTTCCTGGCCCAGCAGCAGCCAGATAATAGCCCCCATCGCCATCCAGTTGGCGCTGGAGATCGCCATCTGCGCCAGCGCAAACTTCCATGACGGCAGCACCAGCTTCTGGCCTTTGATGGTGGCATGGCGACGTTTGGCAAAGGCGCAGAACCACATATAGGCGGCGATAAACGCCAGCAGCACCACGCCCGCAATACGCAGCGTACCTTCGTCGATATACCAGTGGGCGGGCAGTTCCACCACGCCAAAGGTGAAGATAATGCCGCCGAGCAGAATATAGCCCAGCCAGTTCGTGGTGATACTCAGGGAGAAAATACGCGTGATGGTGCTGCCCGGCAGCCCCAGGCGGGAATAGAGCCGGTAGCGCATGCCGATACCGCCAACCCAGGTGCTTAACGTCAGGTTAAAGGCATAGCAGACAAAGGACACCAGCATCACCTGCCGCGCCGCCAGCTTATGCCCGCAGTAGGTGCGCGCCAGCAGATCGTAACAGCCGTAGAGCAGATAGCTCACCACCACCAGACCCAGCGCAATCAGCAGCGTCGTGCGGTTATAGTTGCGGATCACCTCCCAGACATCTTCCCAGTTCACCGTGCGCGCATACACCACCAGCAGAACCGCCATGGCGATAAAAAACACCCATGTCAGGATTTTTTTGGCAAGACGCCACTTCGGATGCGATTTTGCCATCAGGGTTTTACCTCAGAGTTTTCGGGAGTGACGCGATCCTGGGTTTCGATTTCCGGCTGTACCGGCGCGGGCACCTGCGCCAGCCGCGGCGTATGGGCTGGCAACCATCCCACCAGCGCCGGGAATTTACGCAGGAAGTGGAACACCACCACGTTGATGGCCAGGTTCCACCAGGTGCGCTTCGGCGCCATGGTTTCATCCACGCGCTTACAGTCATTAGCGATAATCGCGTTGAGATTCTCGCGTAGCGTCTGGTTGAACTCGCGGTCATGAATAATCAGGTTGGCTTCCAGATTCAGCGACAGGCTGAGCGGATCGAGATTACTGGAGCCGACGGTTGCCCAGTGGTCATCCATCAGCGCCACTTTGCCATGCAGCGGGCGACGACGGTATTCATAGACCTGCACGCCGCCTTTTAGCAGATAGTTGTACAGTAGTTCCGCGCCCACTTTCACAATCGGCATATCGGGTTCGCCCTGTACGATCAACTTCACCCGCACGCCGCGCCGTGCCGCATTGCGCATGGCATGCAGCAGTCGATAGCCGGGGAAGAAATAGGCGTTGGCGATGATCACTTCGCGTTTGGCATTGGCCAGCATTTTCAAGTAGTGACGCTCAATGTCGTCCCGGTGATCGTCGTTGTCGCGCCAGACAAACAGCGCCTGCGCCTCGCCTGGCGTGCGGTTTTCCTCCGCCAGATGACGACGACGCTGCTGCCACCAGCGGCGGGTTTGCGCGTTCTGCGGCAGGTTTTCCAGTTCAAATTGCAGAATATCCTGCACCACCGGGCCTTCCACCCGTACTGCGTAATCCTGTTTGGCTTCTGGTCCGTAATCGGACATATGTTCTGCAGAGTAGTTGATGCCCCCGACAAAGGCGATGGTATTGTCGATCACCACGATCTTGCGGTGCATTCGGCGGAACACGTTGGTGCGCATGCCCATCAGCGGAGGGCGCGGATCGTAATAGCGGAACACCACGCCCGCAGACGTCAGTTGACTGACAAATTCGTCGCTCAAATCCGGTGAGCCGTAGCCGTCCAGCAGCACTTCCACATCCACGCCGCGCTGCGCCGCGCGCAGGATCACCGCGTGCAGCTGTTTGCCGACCTCATCCTCAAACCAGATAAAGGTTTCGAGGATCACTTTGCGCTGTGCATGATCGATTGCATCAAACACCGCGGGATAATATTCGTCACCGTTTTCCAGAAGCTGGATACGGTTCCCTTCTCGCCAGCCACATTTCATAAATGGATCTCCGCGCTCAGCGGCGCATGATCGGACAAATGACGCCAGTTGCGCAGCGGAAGCGCCGTGGGCGCGCTGGCACTGGCATTTTTCACATAAATACGATCAAGACGTAGCACCGGGAAACTAACCGGAAAAGTACGCGCCGGACGGCCATGCGCCCGCGTAAAAATCTCTTCCAGTCCGGCCTTCGTTTGCAGGGGACGATTGGCCTTTTGCAGCCAGTCGTTAAAATCACCCGCCACCAGCACCGGCTCACCTTCCGGGAAGGCATTTACCCACTCAGCCAGCATATCCAGCTGCGCCTGCCGATGCGCCTCGCGCAGGCCCAGATGGACGCAAATCACGTGGATTGGCCGGTCATATTGCGGCGGCACAATGCGGCAGTAGAGCAGACCGCGATTTTCGCTGCCCTCCACCGACACATCACGGTTTTCATAGTGTTCTATCGGGTAGCGCGACAGCACGGCATTGCCGTGGTGCCCTTCAGGGTAGACCGCATTGCGGCCATAGGCAAAGTCGCTCCACATGGTATCGGCGAGGAATTCATAATGCGTGGTATCCGGCCAGTTCTCGACGTGTAACGGGTGTACTTCGTGCGCGCCCATCACCTCCTGGAGGCAGACGATATCTGCGCTGACAGTGCGCACCGCATCGCGCAACTCAGGCAAAATGAAGCGTTTATTAAATGCTGTGAAGCCCTTGTGCGTATTAATGGTGAGCACTTTCAAAGAAAACTGTCGGGTTTGTTGCGTCATTTTTATCCTTCCCGCGTCACTATCCTGATGAAAATAAAGTGTAGTCCTTGTCACAAAAAGATGCGGCCTTACGGATTTTTCCGTAAAGTCCGGTACTCTCAATACAGTTAGATATCCGTTAAGGAGATAAGCCATGAGATGGCAACAACGTATTCGTGTCGCAACAGGCTTAAGTTGCTGGCAGATTGTGTTGCATTTAATGGTCGTCGCAGTGCTGATAATGGGCTGGATGAGCAAGTCGCTGGTGCATGTCGGCCTGGGGCTGTGCGTGGTCTATGGCGTCACCGTGCTGCTGATGCTGGCGCTGCAACGTCACCATGAGGCGAAATGGCGCGAGCTGGGGGATTTCCTCGAAGAGCTGACCACCACCTGGTATTTTGGCGCGGCGATGATCGTGCTGTGGCTGCTCTCCCGCGTGCTGCAAAATAACCTGCTGCTGGCGCTGGCCGGCGTGGTGATCCTCGCCGGTCCGGCCATCATTTCGCTGCTGATGAAAGATAAAAACTCAGGCCACTTTACGACGAAACATCGCGTACGCCGCTGAACCTGTCGTGGCCGTTATCACCAGTAGCGGCCATAAACTTCCCCATACGATCCCCAGACTCGCATCCTTGAGATAAATTTGCTTGGTTATGTCGGTGAAATGGCGGATCGGATTCACCCACGTCAGATTCTGCAACCAGACAGGCATGTTTTCCACCGGCGACACATAGCCGGAGAGCAAAATCGCCGGCATCATAAACACGAATACGCCGATAAACGCCTGCTGCTGGGTGGCGCAGAGCGACGAAATCAACAGCCCGAAGCCCACCAGCGACAGTCCGTAAATCACCATGGTGAAATAAAACAGCAGCAGCGATCCGGCAAAGGGGATCTGATAGGCAAAAATACCGATGGCCAGCACGATGGTGGCCTGGAAGGTGGCGACGATTAACGCCGGTACCGCCTTGCCGACGAAGATCTGCCAGGTTGCCAGCGGCGACACCAGCAGCTGATCCAGGGTGCCCTGTTCCCGCTCGCGCGCCACCGACAGCGAGGTGACAATCATCACGCCGATGGTGGTGATCATCGCAATCAGAGATGGCACGACAAACCATTTATAGTCCAGATTCGGGTTATACCAGTTGCGCACCACCAGTTCGCTGTTATTCGGTTTTGGCCGATCCCCCAGCAACTCCTGCTGATAGTCTTTGACGATTTGCTGTAAATAGTTGGCGGCGATCTGTGCGCTGTTGGAGTTGCGCCCGTCGAGGATCAGCTGCATCGGCGCAGGCTGGAAGCTATCCAGATTGCGCGAGAAATCCGCCGGGAAGCGGACCAGCAGCAGGGCTTTTTGCTGGTCGATGGTCGGCTTGATCTCCTGCGGACTGTTGAGCATGAGGACGTGCGTAAAGGCTTTCGCCCGCGCAAAACGCTGGGTCAGCTCGATGGCATGTTTGCCGTTGTCTTCGTTATAGATGGCAATGGTGGCGTTGGTCACTTCCAGAGTGGCGGCAAAGGGAAACAGCAGCACCTGGATGAGCACCGGCAGCACGAGAATGGCGCGGGTTTGCGGCTCGCGCAGCAGCGATTGCAGCTCTTTACGGATCAACGTCCAGAGTCGGTGAAACATGTTTGCTCCTTAAAACGATCCTGACGACCTTGTAGGCCCGGTAAGCGTAGCGCCACCGGGCAAATCCCGCCGGGCGGCACGTTGTTTGCCCGGCCTACGTGTCCCGTAGGCCCGGTAAGCGCAGCGCCACCGGGCAAATCCCGCCGGGCGGCACGTTGTTTGCCCGGCCTACGTGTCCCGTAGGCCCGGTAAGCGCAGCACCACCGGGCAAATCCCGCCGGGCGGCACGTTGTTTGCCCGGCCTACGTGTCCCGTAGGCCCGGTAAGCGCAGCGCCACCGGGCAAATCCCGCCGGGCGGCACGTTGTTTGCCCGGCCTACATGTCCCGTAGGCCCGGTCAGCGCAGCGCCACCGGGCATAATCAATCCAGCCGCCGTTTGGTTTTCATCCACGTCAGGCCGATAAACATCGCCGCCGAGGCCACCAGAAACAGCGTATTGATCACCAGCACCGTCGGGATGTTTCCCGCCAGAAACAGGCTTTGCAGGGTACTGGCGAAATAACGCGCCGGAATAATGTAGGTCACCATGCGGATGGCGGCGGGCATACTGTCAATCTGAAAGATAAAGCCGGACAGCATTACCGAAGGCAGAAACGCGGCGTTCAGCGCCACCTGCGCGGCATTAAACTGGTTGCGGGTAATGGTCGAAATCAACAGCCCCATGCCGAGCGTGCTCAGTAAAAACAGACTGGTGATCAAAAACAGTATCAACAGCGAGCCGCGGTAGGGCACGCCCAGCACGAACACCGACACCAGCATGCACAGCAGCATCGCCAGCATGCCGAGAAAATAGTAGGGGATCAGCTTGCACAATAGCAGCTCGCCGCGCGTCACCTCGGTGGAGAGCAGCGCCTCCATAGTGCCGCGCTCCCACTCCCGCGCCACCACCAGCGAGGTAAGAATTGCGCCGATCACCGTCATAATGATGGTCACCGCGCCGGGAATAATAAAATGCTGGCTGATGGCCGCCGGGTTAAACCAGTAGCGCATCTGCACGTCGATCAGCGGTTCAAAGGTTTCCCCACGATCGCTGGCGCGCTGGGTCTGCCACAGCTGCCAGATGCCCTGCACATAGCCCTGCACAAAGTTGGCGGTATTCGGCTCGCTGCCGTCGGTGATCACCTGCACCGGCGCATCATCGCCGGGGCGCGCCATTTTTTCGGCGAAATCCACCGGGATCACCACCAGACCGCGAATGCGTCCCGCCTGCATCATTTCAATCAGCTGCGGACGGCTGTTGCTGATGGTGGCGTCAATATAGGGGGAGCCGGTCATTGCATGGGTGAAATCCAGCGCCTCTTCGCTGCGCTGCTCAAGCAACACGCCGACGCGCAGCTTGCTGGAATCAAGGTTAATGCCGTAGCCGAAGATAAACAGCAACAGCAGCGGAATGACAAAGGCGATCAGCCAGCTACTGGGATCGCGCACGATCTGCCGCGTCTCTTTCACGCACAGCGCGCGCACCCGCCGCCAGCTTATAGCGGAACTACTCATTGGCGTGCTCCTCGTCCCAGTCGTTGATCAGGCGGATAAACGCCTGCTCCATGGTCGGATCCGGCTGCTCCTCGTCGGCGGCCTGCGCTTTAAGATCGTCCGGCGTACCGCTGGCGATCAGCTTGCCGCGATACACCAGGCCAATACGATCGCAGTACTCCGCTTCGTCCATAAAGTGCGTGGTCACCATCACGGTGACGCCTTTTTCCACCATGCTGTTAATGTGCAGCCAGAATTCACGGCGGGTGAGGGGATCGACGCCGGAGGTCGGCTCATCCAGAAACAGAATATCCGGCTCGTGCATCAGCGAGCAGGCCAGCGCCAGCCGCTGCTTAAAGCCGAGCGGCAGAGAGTCCGTCGCCTGTCCGGCCAGCGTTTTCAGGCCGAACGCCTCGCTCATACGGTTGATTTTCTCCTCCTGCGCCCGCCCGCGCAGGCCATAGACGCCGGAGAAAAAGCGCAGGTTCTGTTCAACGCTCAGGTTGCCGTACAGCGAGAATTTTTGCGCCATATAGCCGAGATGCTGCCGCGCTTTGCCGGAGCTGACTTTCAGATCCATCCCCAGCACCAGTGCTTTACCGGACGTCGGCACCAGCAGGCCGCACATCATTTTAAAGGTGGTGGATTTCCCCGCGCCGTTCGGCCCGAGCAGGCCGAAGATCTCCCCGCGCTTCACGCTGAAATCCACGTGATCGGTGGCGGCGAAATCGCCGAATTTTTTGGTAAGCTGTTGCGCTTCGATCACCGTTTCGTCCGCGCTGCCAGTAACGGTGTGCAGAATAGCGCCGAGCGGGGATTCTGACGCCCCCGCGCCGCCGAGCAGGTCGATAAAGGCATCCTCAAAGCGCGGCGCGGTTTCAGCGATCTCAATGTCCGGCATACCGGGCGCCTGGCGAATGTCATCGGCAGTGGCCTCTTTTTTGAGGATCAGGCGTACCGATTTGCCCTGGATCATGCCGTCGCTCACCTGCGGTAGCTTCAGCGCGCGCTGCAACAGACGACGGTTATTTTCCTGCGGGCTGTGCAGCAGAAAACTGCGTCCGGCGATGGTTTGCGTCAGCGCTTTTGGCTCGCCCTGATACAGCAGTTCGCCTTCGTTCATCAGCAGCACATCGCGGCACTGTTCCGCCTCGTCCAGATAGGAGGTGCTCCACAAAATCAGCATGCCGTCCCCGGCCAGCTCATGCACCATCTGCCACAACTCCCGGCGGGAGATAGGATCGACGCCGACCCCCGGCTCGTCCAGCAGCAGCACTTTCGGCTCGCCCACCAGCGTGCAGGCCAGCCCCAGCTTCTGCTTCATACCGCCGGAAAGTTTTCCCGCCAGCCGCCCGGTGAAGGGGCCAAGGGCCGTAAATTCCAGCAGCCGGGCAAAAGTTTGTTTTCGCGCTTCGCCGGTGACGCTGCGCAGATCGGCATACAGATTGAGGTTTTCCATCACCGTTAAATCTTCGTACAGGCCGAATTTTTGCGGCATATAGCCCAGCACCGCATGCAGAGCGCGGTCGTCCTGGACAGGATCGAAGCCCAGCACCCGCGCTTCCCCCTCATCAGGCTTCATCAGCCCGGCCAGCATCCGCATCAGCGTGGTTTTGCCCGCGCCGTCCGGCCCGACCAGGCCGGTGACGTAGCCGGAGGCGATCCCGCAGTCCAGCCGCGCCACGGCGGGCTTGTCCATCCCGGCAAAGCGTTTAACCAGGCCGCTTAACTGGATCCCGTCATTACTCATGCGCCGCGGCATCCTGGAAGGTGGCGGTGATCGGCATCCCCTGGCGCAGGTTATCGTCGGCATCGGTGACGATAATGCGCAGGCGATACACCAGGTCGGTGCGCAGATCCGGCGTCTCGACGGTTTTCGGCGTGAACTCCGCCGTTGGCGAAACAAAGCCGATTTTGCCGTGATACGGCTTATCCGGGCGGCTATCGGTATAGAGCAGGATTTCGCGGCCAGGTCGCGCCTCGCCGAGGCTCTGTTCATTGATATAGGCGCGCACCCACACCGGGCGGGTGAGGGACAGGGTTAACACCGTGCTACCCGCATTCAGCATACTGCCCGGCTCCACGGCGCGGGTCAGCACCGTGCCGTCGGACGGCGCCACCAGCGTGGTGTCATGCAGATCCAGCTCCGCCTGGGCCAGCTGCGCCTGTGCCTGTTCAAGGCCCGCTTTCGCCTGGGCGATTTCCTGCGGCCGGTTCCCGGCGCGGAACTGGCTGAGCTTATCCTGCGCCGATTTCAGGCTGGCCTGCGCCTGATCCCGTGACGAACGGGCGTTCTCCAGATCGTTGGCGGAGATCACCCGGCTTTTCCACAGCCCCTGCTGGCGCTGATAAAAGTTTTGCGCATAGTCATAGGCCGCGCGCGCCTGATTGACCGCCGCCACCGCCTGGGCGATCTCCTCATCACGGTAGCCCGCAATGGTCAGATCGTATTTCGCCTGCGCGGTGGAGACATTGGCCTTCGCCTGCAACAGCGCGTTCTCATAAGGGGCGCGATCCAGCACGCCGAGCGTCTGGCCCGCTTTCAGCCGGTCCCCTTCATCGACGTTCAGCGTCTGCAAACGGCCGCCGACGCGAAAGCTGAGATTCACCGTGCGAATATCCACGTTGCCGTACAGCGTCAGCGGCTGATCCTGACGGCTCTGATACCACAGCGTGCCCGCGCCGATAACAGCGAGCACCGCCACCATCGCCAGCGCGATAATCACCGGTTTTTTCATGACTCCTGACTCCTTAACGTTAATCCTTCGAGGATAAGATCGAGATGGCAGCAGATGACTTCATAGATTTGCGCGCACTTCCCGGCGTCAAACGCCTGCCAGCCTGCGCGCAGTAAAATGGTTTCCCGTCCGAGACGGAAGGCGAGGATCTCGCCGAGCAGGGCGTGAGTGTGCAGAATCGTGCGCGTATCCCCGGCGTCGCGCCCGGTAAAGGCGGCGATCAGGCGCGTTAAATGGCTGTGCAGCGGATCGATCACCTGCTCATGGATCAGATGATAGGCGCGGGTGGGGGAGAGCTGCTCCCGGGAGATAAATTTGCTCAGCGGCAGGGTTTCATCTTCGGTCAGCAACTGGATCATATTGTTGCAGGCGCGGAGGATCAGCTCGCGGATGGCGGCTTTATCCGGTGCGGGCTGCGCCAGCAGACGCTCGGCGGCCTCGGCATGGGCACGGAAATTCTCGCCGATAAAGTCGGCAATCGACTGGGCGCAGGCGAGGTAAAGATCCTCTTTCGAACCAAAATAGTAAGGGATGGCGGCAATGTTTTGCCCGGCCTGCGCGGCGATCTCACGGGTGGTGGCATTCAGGCCATACTCACCAAACTGCGCCAGCGCTGCTTTGATCAGCAGGCCTTTTGCCTGTTCGCCTTTACTGGTTTTCAGGGATGCATTCATGGCGTCATTAAAAATTAATCAATCGATTGATTAACATTATGCTTGTTTTTTGACCTTGTCCAGTACAGTGATTTATTTTGCTGACAACCGCCTTCGGGATAATTTATGCGGTATGTCACAAAAGCTGCTACACTCCGCCTCTTCATGACATTGTGGTTTTTGTCATCCGTCACGTTACTGATCTCCCTGAAAACTACACCGGTAACGGTCGGGGCGGTTCGGAGTTGTTATGTCTTTTGATGAACTGGGTTTAAACCCTGAGATCCTGCGCGCCGTTGCCGAGCAGGGCTACCGCGAACCTACTCCTATTCAGCAGCAGGCCATTCCGGCCGTGTTGCAGGGGCGCGACCTGATGGCCAGCGCTCAAACCGGTACCGGCAAAACCGCAGGCTTCACGCTGCCGTTACTGCAGCACCTGGTGAACAACGAGCCGCACAGCAAAGCCCGCCGTCCGGTGCGCGCGCTGATCCTGACGCCAACCCGTGAGCTGGCGGCCCAGGTGGGCGAAAACGTCCGTGAATACAGCAAATACCTGAATATCCGCTCGCTGGTGGTCTTCGGCGGCGTGAGCATTAACCCGCAGATGCTGAAACTGCGCGGCGGCGTGGACGTACTGGTGGCGACACCGGGACGCTTACTGGATCTGGAACACCAGAACGCCGTGAAGCTCGACAGCGTGGAGATCCTCGTGCTGGACGAAGCAGATCGCATGCTCGACATGGGCTTCATTCACGACATCCGTCGTGTGCTGGCGAAGCTGCCGAAAAAGCGTCAGAACCTGCTGTTCTCCGCCACCTTCTCGGATGAGATCAAGGGTCTTGCGGAAAAGCTGCTGCATAACCCACTGGAAATCGAAGTGGCGCGTCGCAACACCGCCTCTGAGCAGATCACCCAGCACGTTCACTTTGTGGATAAAAAACGCAAACGGGAACTGCTGTCACAGCTGATAGGCCAAGGCGACTGGCGGCAGGTGCTGGTGTTTACCCGTACCAAGCACGGCGCGAACCATCTGGCGGAGCAGCTGAACAAAGACGGCATCCGCAGCGCGGCGATCCACGGCAATAAAAGCCAGGGCGCACGTACCCGGGCGCTGGCTGATTTCAAATCCGGCGATCTGCGTGTACTGGTGGCGACGGATATCGCCGCCCGTGGACTGGACATCGAAGAGCTGCCGCACGTGGTGAACTATGAACTGCCAAACGTGCCGGAAGACTATGTGCACCGTATTGGCCGTACAGGCCGTGCTGCCGCCACCGGCGAGGCTCTATCGCTGGTGTGCGTCGATGAGCACAAACTGCTGCGCGATATTGAACGTCTGCTGAAAAAAGAGATCCCGCGTATCGCCGTACCGGGCTATGAGCCGGATCCGTCCATCAAGGCGGAACCTATTCAGAACGGTCGCCAGCAGCGTGGCGGCGGCGGTGGACGCGGGCAGGGCGGCAATGGCCGCAGCCAGCAGCCACGCCGTAACGACAGCGCAGCGCCTGGCGCGCGCCGCAGCAGCGAAGCAAAACCGGCCGGTGAAAAACCGCGTCGTCCGCGTCCGCGCAAACCGGCGGCCCAGTAACCGGAACGCCCTCTCCTGCGGGAGAGGGAAAATCCGCGTTGTCACTTTGTCAGCGGATCGCTAACATACGCTTCACTCTGTGCGGAGCGCTCTGATGATCGATAAACATTCTGCCGTCCCGGTATATTTACAGCTTGAACAGTATCTGACCCGCCGTATCTGCGCCGGTGATTTACGTCCGGGCGACGTCATTCCGTCGGAAAATGAACTCTGCCAGCAGTTTTCGGTGTCGCGCATGACGGCGCGCAAAGCCGTGGATTATCTGGTGCGTCAGGGAAAAGTCGAGCGCCGTCGCGGGCAGGGCACCTTTGTCGCCCATCCGAAAAAAATCCTCCGCATTCCGTTACCTCTCGATCGTCATCTCTCCTCCAGCGAAGCCACGCTCGGTCTTGAAGAGCCGGTGATAAACCGCCTGATCTGCCTGTCGCGCCAGCCTGCGCCCGGCGATATTGCCGACAAGCTGCAATTGCAGGCCGGGGAAGAGGTCTGGTTTATGAAACGCCTGCGCCTGCTGGATGACATCCCCTTCGTGTTTGAGCAGTCGTGGATGCTGCTCGCCCCGTTTCGCGATCTGAGCGAAGCCGATCTCAACGCCTCGAAATACGCTTACATCAGCCGCAAGGGGCATACCGTCGCCCGCTCAGAAAAAGAGATCCGCGCCGAGCTGCCGTCTCAGGACGTGCGGGATATGCTCGGTATTAATCGTGACGAACCCGTACTCCATGCCACTTCCGTCGCCTGGCTTGCGGAAGGCATTCCCTTCGAAGTTTCTGAAATCTATTACAACCAACAGCATTACCGCTTCACGCTGACCGCTGAACGGCCGTAAATAACGGCGAATTTGTGATCCATCTCTGGTTATAAAATAAGTGGGCTAGACAACTATACATGTTGGCTGGCTATACTCATGGCAGGTTTTCGATCCGTAAATCACTTACTTCAATAAGGATCACGCTATGAGTCGCGCTGGCGAGTTTTTACAAGATTTAGGAAAGGCATTAATGATGCCGATTTCGGTGATTGCCGCCGCCGGAATATTTCTTGGCCTTGCAGCGGCATTGCAGAATCCGGCGATTGTCAGTGCCGAGATGATGAATGCGCAGATGATGCAGCACATCATCGGCTTTATACGCAAAGTGGCCGGATCGCTGTTTGCTAATTTACCCCTGCTCTTTGCCATTGCCGCCGCCATCGGGCTGGCGCGGGATGAAAAACCTACCGCGGCGCTGGCAGCGGTGATCGGCTTTATTACCTTTCACGTCGGCGTCAATTTCAGCCTGCTGGTGCAGGGCTTAACGCCCGCCACCACCTCTGTAGCCGCCTTTGTTGAAAAAGGTTACAGCCAGACCGAAGCGGTGATGTATTCCGCGGAATTCGCCAGCACGCTGGGGATATTTTCCTATCAGATGAGCGTACTCGGCGGGGTGATTGCCGGCATGGTCACGGTATTGCTGCATAACCGTTTTTATATGATTAAACTCCCGGCGGCCATCGCCTATTTTGGTGGCCGCCGCTTTGTCCCTATTATTACCGTGGTGGTCCTGCCGCTGGTCGGCGTCTTAATGTCGTTAATCTGGCCAGTTATTGCCACGGCGATTATTCATATCGGCGAATTTATTGGCGAGTCCGGGCCGTTCGGCACCTTTGTTTATGCCTTTACCGAACGCATTCTGATCCCGACCGGCCTGCACCATATTCTTAATGAAACCGTGCGTTTCACCCCGGTCGGCGGCATGGTGCATGTCGATAACGAAAGCGTGATCGGCGCGCTCTCTATCTTCAACTACGCGCTGGCGCATCCTGGCGCGCTGGCAGATGACATTACCCGCGAAGCCACGCGTTTCCTAGCGCAGGGCAAAATCCCGGTGATGATGTTCGGTTTACCTGCTGCCGCGCTGGCTATTTATCGCTGCGCCCGTCCTGAGCATAAACAGCGGGTTAAAGCGCTGATGATGGCGGGCGCGCTGGCCTCGTTTACCACCGGCATCACCGAGCCGCTGGAATTCAGCTTCATCTTTGTCTCACCCATTCTGTTCATATTCCACGCCATCATGTCCGGGCTTTCTTTTGCCAGCGCGCAGTTGCTGGAGGTGATGATCGGCAATATTCAGGGCGGCTTTATCGACTTTATGGTGTTCGGCGTACTGGGCGGCACGAAAACCCACTGGTGGTTCAGTCTGCTACAGGGCGCTATCTGGGCACCGGCGTACTACTTCGTTTTCAAATGGGTCATTTTGCGCACCAATGCCAGAACGCCGGGGCGTGAGGATGAAGAGAGCGTGCGCAGCGTACTGGCAGGGGCAGGGGAGCCGTCCGGTGAAACCGCGCTGATCGTGAAAGGTCTGGGCGGCAGCGAGAATATTCAGCACGTTGACTGCTGCTTTACCCGTCTGCGCGTGAAACTGCGCGATATGGCGAAAGTGGACGAAGCCGCGCTGAAACAGAGCGGGGCCAGTGGGTTTATTCGTACGACGGAGAACGATCTTCAGGTTATTTACGGACCGCAGGTGGAAAGCATCGCCAGCGCCGTAAAACAAAATTTAATTCAACAGACGCAATAAGAGAACTGATGATGAAAAACACTTTTAATATCGTATTAGTTGGCGGTGGTTCCACCTGGACGCCGGGTTTATTAAAAGCATTATGCAAACTCAAGGCGCGTCTGCCGCTGAAGAAACTGGTGATGTTTGACGTTAATGAAGAGCGCCAGGCGGTCATTGGCGAGTATGCGAAAGTGCTGTTCCGGGAAGAATACCCGGAACTGGAATTTACCTACACCACGGATAAAGACGTGGCCTTCACCGATATGGATTTCATCTTCTGCCAGATGCGCACCGGCGGCTACGCGATGCGCGAAAAAGATGAAAAAATTCCGCTGAGCCTCGGCGTGATCGGTCAGGAAACCTGTGGGGCAGGCGGCTTCGCCTACGGTATGCGCTCGATCCGCGACATGATCCAGCTGGTGGAAGATGTGCGCGCCCGCTCACCGAAGGCGTGGATCCTCAACTATACCAACCCGGCGGCAATTGTCGCCGACGCGCTGAACCAGCGTTTCCCGGACGACGATCGCATCATGAATATCTGCGACCAGCCGGTGAACCTGCTGCGCTCCTACGGTCGCCTGCTGGGACGCAATCCGGAAAACTTCGAGCCGGTCTATTTTGGTCTTAACCACTTCGGCTGGTTCACCCACCTGTACGATGAAAACGGTGTCGATCTGGTGCCGGAACTGAAAGCCATTATTTCCGACAACGGCTTTAAACCGGCGGATGCCGAGCAGCGCGATCAGTCCTGGCTGGATACCTACGCCGCCGTCGCCGATATGCTGCGCGATTTCCCGGATTATCTGCCGAATACCTATTTGCAGTACTACCTCTATCCGGAATACAAATTCTCGAAGCTGGATCCGAACTTTACTCGCGCCAACGAAGTGATGAACGGTCGCGAAAAACGCGTGTTTGAGGAGTGCCGCACGGCGGTGGCGGAAGGCACCACCCAAAACGTTAAAGTCGTGCATAACGACGCGCATGGCGACATGATTGTTGAGCTGGCGGAAGCCATCGCCTTCAATCTGAAGAAGAAATTTATCGTCATGCTGGAGAACAACGGTCTGGTGGAGAACCTTGACGACGACGTGATGGTGGAAGTGGTGGCGGAAATCGGCGTTAACGGCGCGCGTCCGTATGGCGTCGGCAAAATCCCGACCTTCTATAAAGGGCTTATTGAGCAGCAGTTTGCCTATGAGCGACTGACGGTGGAGGCCTGGTTTGAAGGCTCTTACACCAAAGCGTTGCAGGCGCTGACCCTCAACCGCACCATTGTGGATGCGAAAAAAGCCCGCAAAGTGCTGGATGCGCTGATCGAGGCCAACAAAGAGTACTGGCCTGAACTGCGCTAAGCGGAGCGGGAGAAGGTAACTTCTCCCGTTTTTACGAGCCGCCTTCCGGAGGCGGCAAAAAAAGGTACTGCCTGAACGCTAAAAATGCCACAATAGTGGCTGTTTATACAGTGTTTCAGGTTTCCCGATGGCCTTATCCGCCGCGCTAAAAACGCAGATTGCCGCCTGGTACAAGGCGCTACAACAACAGATCCCGGATTTTATTCCCCGCGCACCGCAACGGCAGATGATTGCCGATGTGGCGAAAACCCTCGCCGGTGAAGAGGGGCGGCATCTGGCGATCGAAGCGCCCACCGGCGTCGGTAAAACCCTCTCCTATCTGATCCCCGGCATCGCTATCGCCCGCGAGGAGCAAAAAACGCTGGTGGTCAGTACCGCTAACGTGGCGTTGCAGGATCAGATCTTCAGTAAAGACCTGCCGTTGCTGAAGAAAATCATCCCCGATTTGCGCTTTACTGCCGCCTTCGGGCGCGGGCGCTATGTTTGTCCGCGTAACCTTGCGGCCCTTGCCAGCAGCGACGCCATGCAACAGGATCTGCTGGCCTTTATGGATGACGAGCTGACCCCCGGCAGCAAAGAAGAGCAGCAGCGATGTGCCAGGCTTAAAGCCGATCTCGACAGCTACAAATGGGACGGCCTGCGCGATCACACCGATCAGAACATTGAAGACGCGCTCTGGGCGCGGCTCTCTACCGATAAAGCCAGCTGTCTGAACCGTAACTGCCACTACTACAAGGAATGCCCGTTCTTCGTCGCGCGCCGGGAAGTGCAGGAAGCGGAAGTGGTGGTGGCAAACCACGCGCTGGTGATGGCGGCGATGGAATCCGAAGCCGTGCTGCCGGAGCCGAAAAACCTGCTGCTGGTGCTGGATGAAGGCCATCATCTGCCGGATGTAGCGCGGGATGCGCTGGAGATGAGCGCGGAGATCAGCGCGCCCTGGTACCGTCTGCAGCTGGATCTGTTCACCAAACTGGTGTCCACCTGCATGGAGCAGTTCCGCCCGAAAACCACGCCGCCGCTGGCGACGCCGGAGCGGCTGAATGCCCATTGCGAGGAGCTGTATGAGCTGATCGCCTCGCTGAACAATATTCTGAATCTGTACATGCCCGCAGGCCAGGCGGCTGAGCATCGTTTTGCGATGGGCGAGCTGCCGGATGAAATCATGGAGATCTGCCAGCGGCTGGCAAAGCTCACCGACATGCTGCGCGGGTTAGCGGATCTCTTCTTAAGCGATCTGAGCGAGAAGACCGGCCAGCACGACATCGTGCGTCTGCACCGGGTGATCCTGCAAATGAACCGCGCCCTCGGCATGTTTGAAGGCCAGAGCAAGCTGTGGCGGCTGGCGTCTATGGCGCAGGCGTCCGGCGCGCCGGTATCGAAATGGGCGACGCGCGAGCTGCGCGACGGCCAGCTGCATCTGTTCTTCCACTGCGTAGGCATTCGCGTCAGCGATCAGCTGGAAAAGCTGCTGTGGCGCAGCGTGCCGCATATTATCGTCACTTCCGCCACGCTGCGCTCACTGAACAGCTTTACCCGGCTTCAGGAGATGAGCGGCCTGAAAGAGAAAGCGGGGGACCGTTTTGTGGCGCTGGATTCGCCCTTTAATCATGTCGAGCAGGGAAAAATTGTTATCCCGCAGATGAAGTACGAACCGCTGATGGAGCATGAAGAGCGGCACATCGCGGAGATGGCGACCTATTTTCGGGAACAGCTGGAGAGCAAAGTCCATAAAGGCATGCTGGTGCTGTTTGCCAGCGGGCGCGCCATGCAGCTGTTTCTGACCTTTGTCACCGACCTGCGGCTGTTGCTGCTGGTGCAGGGGGATCAGCCACGCTACCGGCTGGTGGAACTGCACCGTAAACGCATCGACGGCGGCGAGCGCAGCGTGCTGGTCGGCCTGCAATCCTTTGCCGAAGGGCTGGATCTGAAAGGCGATTACCTGACGCAGGTGCATATTCATAAAATCGCCTTCCCGCCTATCGACAGCCCGGTGGTGATCACCGAAGGCGAATGGCTGAAAAGCCTCAACCGCTACCCTTTTGAAGTGCAAAGTCTGCCGAGCGCTTCCTTTAACCTGATCCAGCAGGTGGGGCGACTGATCAGAAGCCATAGCTGTCACGGCGAAGTGGTGATCTACGATAAACGTCTGCTCACCAAAAGCTATGGCAAGCGTCTGCTTAACGCGCTACCGGTATTTCCTATTTCACAACCGGCCGTCCCGGACGTTATAGTGAAAAGTAAACCAAAAGCAGACGCAAAACAGAGCCGTCGCCGACGACGCTAACCTGGGGCACGGGAAGGAGATTTCATGGACTATCGCAAGATCATCAAAGAGGTCGGGCGCGGCAAAAATCACGCCCGCGATCTGGATTTTGATACCGCACGCGCGCTGTACACGCACATGCTGAACGGCGAGGTGCCGGAGCTGGAAATGGGCGGCATTCTGATCGCGCTGCGCATCAAAGGCGAGGGCGAAGCGGAAATGCTCGGCTTCTATGACGCCATGCAGCAGCAGACCATGCGCCTGACGCCGCCGGTGGCAAAGCCGATGCCGATTGTTATTCCGAGCTATAACGGCGCGCGTAAACAGGCCAACCTGACGCCGCTGCTGGCGATCCTGCTGCATAAACTCGGTTTTCCGGTGGTGGTGCACGGCGTCAGCGAAGATCCCACCCGTGTGGTGACGGAAACGATTTTCGCGTTGCTCGGTATTGAGGCCACGCATCTGGCGGGTCAGGCGCAGGCGAAGCTGGACGGTCATCAGCCAGTTTATATTCCCGTCAGCGCCCTCTGTCCGCCGCTGGAAAACCAGCTGGCGATGCGCTGGCGCATGGGGGTGCGTAACAGCGCCCACACACTGGCGAAGCTGGCGACGCCGTTCGCCGAAGACGCCGCCCTGCGCCTCTCCAGCGTTTCCCATCCGGAGTATGTGCCGCGGGTGGCGAAATTCTTCAGTGATATTGGCGGACGCGGCCTGCTGATGCACGGCACTGAAGGGGAAGTGTATGCCAACCCGCAGCGCTGCCCGCAGATGACATTAATAGACAGCCAGGGCGCGCGCGTCATCCTTGAGCGCCAGGCCGAAGAGCAAACCGGCGTCTCGCTGCCAGACGCCAAAGATCCACACACCACCGCGCGCTGGATCGAGCGCTGCATTGTAGGCAGCGAAGCGGTGCCGCAATCACTGAAAACGCAAATGGCCTGCTGCCTGTATGCCGCAGGTCAGGCCGATTCCATTGAGGCGGGGCTGGCGCAGGTCAACGCCCGTTTTTAAGGCAAAAAAAAGCCCGTCCAGGGCCGGACGGGCAACAAGGGTAATAACACTCTGGTATTGCAAAATACAACATATGATGAGGGTAAAACGCACCGGCGGGCGGGTAACCCGCAGGTGTAAAGCATTCAGTCGATTATTTGTAGATAACCGCGGTGCCGCTCATTTTGTTACTGGTGTTAGCGGAAGTGATGCTGTAACCGGTCGCGCCAGCTTCAGCCGCTTTCTGCGCCAGCTGTGCTTCCAGACCATCCAGCGTGGTCGCGCCGTCGGCAGCAACAACACCGATTTTGTTCATATTCTGCGCCTGTTCAGCAGTCACTGCCTGGGCGGCAAACGCGCCGAATGACAGGGTGGAAAGGGCGATGGCGGCAACAGCATATTTAATGGTTTTCATTGGTAATCTCTCGCAGATAATTCTGTTAAGGGGACGATGTTCCGTCGATGTGATAAGTATCACAGTATTTTGCGAAAGATAAAATCGAAGAGAATTGACGACCTTGTTCTAAAAAATTGAACGATCGTTAATTAATTGATAAACAATATATTTTTCAGATGAATGGGTACAAAGCCGGGCAGGACGACGCGACAGCGGCGTTAGCGGCACGATTTGCTACTTTCTGAGCGATTTTTTGTGGTCTCACCCGCAACCGCTTGCGCTGTCATATTACGTCAGGAAAGGTCAACGTAACTGGCTGTCCTTGGAACCTCTGCGATTATATCCTGAGTTAGCCTGATTTTTTAAATCTTTCTTCTGCTGACAGTTCACACACAGACGCACGCCGGGGATCGCCTTACGACGCGCGTCCGGAATAGGTTCGCCGCACTCTTCGCACTCCTTCAGGCTTTCGCCCTTCGGCAGATCGCGCCGTGCACGTGCCACGGCGTCTTCAACAGTGCTGTCGATTTGATCCTGCACTGCACCATCATTTGCCCAACCGGATGCCATCGCCTTCTCCTTCTCTCTGTACATACCTTAAGTTTAGACCATGTACAGACAAGCCAGGACGACAGGCTTAGCGCGCGTCGGGTCGAACCAGGTCGAAGCGCTGGGATTCGTCGATGGTATAGTAAGCCGACGGGCCGCCTGCACGCAGTACCGGACGGGCTTTAGCCGTCTGATAAATCCCGTTTTCCAGCAGGGATTCATCAATATGAATGCCGACCACTTCGCCCAGCACCAGCCAGCTGTCAATAGGCGTACCGTCGGCGGCGGTCAGCTGAATACACTGGGACAGGCGGCATTCGAAATTGACCGGGCTTTCGGCGACGCGCGGTACGCTCACCACCTGGCTTGCCACCGGCGTCAGACCGGCGCGCACAAACTCGTCCTCGTCGTGGGGCAGGGACGCGGAGCTTTCATTCATCCGCACCGCCAGATCAAAGGTGGTCAGGTTCCAGACGAACTCTTTGGTTTCAGTAATGTTTCGTACGCTGTCTTTCCAGCCGGTGCTGGAGAAGCCAATGATCGGTGGGCGATAGTTAAAGCAGTTAAAAAAACTGTAGGGCGCAAGATTACGCTGCCCCTGGCTATCCTGCGACGCGATCCAGCCGATGGGACGCGGGCCGATAATGGCATTCAGTGGATCGTGCGGCAGGCCGTGCCCCAGTGCTGGCTGATAAAAATACATAGTTCACCCGTTTTTACGATTAAATCAGAATAGCGAGCGTCACTTATTTACCGCGCCGCCGTCAACGGGTATCTTACGCCGCTGTTGAAAGGAGAATGCCATGACTGCCCAGAAGCCGGGATTACACCCGCGAAACCGCCATCACAGCCGCTACGATCTTGATGCCCTTTGTCAGGACTGCCCGGAGCTGCGTGGCTATATTATTGCCACGCCAACGGGTGAGGCGACGGTGAACTTTGCCGATCCCCTCGCCGTGAAAGCCCTGAATAAAGCGCTGCTGGCGCATTTCTATGGCGTCGCCCACTGGGATATTCCGCAAGGGTTTCTCTGTCCGCCGGTGCCGGGCCGCGCGGATTATATTCATCATCTGGCGGATCTGCTGGCGGAAAGCGCCGACGGTGCTGTGCCGCGTCAGGCGAGCGTGCTGGACGTGGGCGTGGGCGCGAACTGCATCTACCCGCTGATCGGCCATCACGAATACGGCTGGCGCTTTACCGGCACGGAAGTCAACAACGAGGCTTTTGCCAGCGCCCAGGCGATTATTAACGGCAATCCTGGCCTGACCCGCGCCGTGCGTCTGCGTCGTCAGAAAGATCCTGCGTCTGTTCTTAACGGGATCATCCACAAAAACGAACAATATGACGCCACGCTCTGTAACCCGCCGTTCCACGACTCGGCTGCCGCTGCCCGCGCCGGCAACGAGCGCAAGCGCCGGAATCTCGGTCAGAGCAGCGACGCGCTGAACTTTGGCGGTCAGCAGCAGGAACTGTGGTGCGAAGGCGGGGAAGTGGCTTTTATCACGCAGATGATCGCCGAAAGCCAGGCCTTTGGACGTCAGGTGCTGTGGTTCAGCTCGCTGGTGTCACGCGGGGAAAACCTGCCGCCGCTGTACCGCGCGCTGACCGAAGCCGGGGCGGTGAAAGTGGTGAAAAAAGAGATGGCCCAGGGGCAAAAGCAGAGTCGCTTTATCGCCTGGACCTTTATGGATGACGCCCAGCGTCGCCGCTGGGCAAATACCCGCTTTAAAGCGTAGGGGCGGCGGGCGGCGGCAGTTCCTGCGACGCGGCAGATGGCGGCGTGGCAGGCTGCGCCAGCACCTGGTAAGTCTGCACTGGCGGGCGTACCCCTGCCAGATCGAAGTATTTCTTCACCATGCTGTCCAGCGCAAAGCGCACCGTCCACTGCTTGAGCGGCTGCGTGGTGAAGGTCACGCGCAGGGTAAAGGCGGTGTTGGTCAGACCGACGATGCCGACAAAAGTTGGTTCGCCGATGATCAGCCCGCGAATATCCTCCCGCGCCATCAGTTCCCCCACCGCATCCTTCAGCGCCTGATTCGCTTTATCCGCATCTTCATGGCGATCGACATCGTAGTTCGCCACTATCGAGCCGATGCCGCGCACGAAGTTGGCGAAGGTGGTGATCGAGGACCAGGGAATAATGTGGTACGCGCCGGTATCCTGGCGCACGCCCACCGAGCGGATCGACATGCGTTCCACCGTGCCGGTCAGCGGCCCGATGGTCACCAGATCGCCGGTGTTCATCCCGTTTTCAAACTGAATAAACACCCCGGTAATAATATCTTTCACCAGCGTCTGCGAACCAAAAGAGATCGCCAGACCCAGCGCCCCGGCACCCGCCAGCAGCGGCGCGATGTTCACGCCAATCTCCGACAGCACAATCATCACCGTGATGGTGCTGATCACCACCGCCAGCGCATTACGGAACAGCGTCAGCAGGGTACGGGTACGGGCGCTCGGCAGCGGGCGGCCGTGAATATCGGAAGACAGGCGGTTTTCGATAAGACTGGCCAGCACCGTCCAGCCGACGGCGGAGAAGAACAGGATCAGCGCGATGCGGATCAGAATATCCACGGTTTTCTCGCCTGCGCCGTTATGCAGCCAGTTCCAGAAATCAAACAGACCCCAGGCATTGAGCAGCAGCATGATCGCCACGCAGACCACCAGAATACGCGCCACTTTCAGCGAGGCGGAGATCCAGCCATTAACGCGCTTTTGCAGCTCCGGATAGTTACGTTGCACATGGGGCGACAGGGTGATGGTCTTGGTGAGCCAGCGCGACAAAATTCCCGAAGCAAAGGCGGCAACGCTGATGATAGCCAGACTGTGCAGCGACGCGCTCATCATAAACTTCAGGCTGTTGCCGGGATCGAACAGCGAGAAGAAGAACAGCACCACGAAGTAAGCGCTGGCCAGCCAGTGCCACACCAGTGCAAAGGCGCGGATAAAGAGGCTGAAAAACGACAGCGAGCGATCCGCCAGATGGATGAGATTTTGCTGGACGGTGATCCTGTTATGAAAGATCAAATACAGCGCCCAGCTGGTGATGCAGAGCATGATAATGACGTTCGCCACCGCGCCCACCTGCACATTCACCTGATTGGAAATGATGGGCACCGCCACCAACAGGCCATAGCCGATCAGGCTGCTTAAGGCGCTCAGGCGCAGATGCCAGTATTTTGCCGCCTCATCTTTCACCGGAAACGGACGCAGATCGGGAAAGCGCGGGCAGAAAATCAGCCGCAGTATGGCTTTGAAAAACTCAATCAGTGCAAAAGCGTTCAGGAACAGTCCCTGCTGGAAGGCGATAGTGCGGTTGCCGCCGTTGAGGTTATCACTCAACAGCTGGCCGACAAACAGCGTCAGGGCCAGCAGCATGATGTCGATAATAAACGCGCCTATGATCATTGCCGGTAACTGTAACCAGTTGGCGTGCTCGCGGTTTTTACGCCGCGCCCAGGTGCCCATTTTGCGGTACAGCGGCGAGACGCTAAAGCGCACCACCCAGAAGAAGACGAACACGCTCACCGCCAGCATCAGAAAATGCGAGGCGGCGTTGTAAAAGGTCTGCGGATTAAACGCTTTATGCGGCGAACCGGTAATGTTGCGATACAGCTGCGCGAAACGGGAGGCCAGTTCATCGCCGTAATGGCGGGTGACGGCGGTGACGTTCTCCAGCACGGTGGTTTCTTCGACTACTACCGGAGGCGTGATGGTCGGCGCTTGCCCTGTGGCTGGCGTGGCGGCCGCATTACGTAACTGACCGATCAACTCCTCCCGCGACGCGCTGTTTTCCAGCACATCCGCCAGCGCGCCATAGGCGGCTTTTTTTTGCTCGGCATCTGGCTCTGCGGGGGTGGTTTCGGCCGGGGTGGCAGTAGCGCCTGACGTGACGCCAGGAATTGTCGCCGCGTGCAGCGGCATGAAGAACAGGCTAAGCAGCAACAAGATCCACTTCACGGACTCCTCCTGAGAAAAGCACAACAAAAGGATAAGTATAGAGGATGGCAGGGCGGCGACGGGAAATGGGAGAAATCCAGGCGGGGTGGAAAACAGCCCTCTCCGGGAGAGAGGGCCGGGCAGTTACGACACGTGCTGTAAGAATTCCTGCAGACGCGGGCTTGGCGGATTTTCAATCAGCGCCTGCGGATTGCCGTCTTCGGCAATGCGGCCTTTATCAATGAAGATCAGGCGTGAGGCCACTTTTTCAGCAAAGCCGATTTCATGGGTCACGATCACCATCGTCATGCCTTCTTCCGCCAGATCCTGCATCACCTTCAGCACTTCATGGCGCAGCTCCGGATCCAGCGCTGAGGTTGGCTCATCAAACAGCATCATTTTCGGCTTCACCGCCAGGGCGCGGGCGATAGCAACACGCTGCTGCTGCCCACCGGACAGCTCCGACGGGTAGTGATGCGCACGTTCAGCAAGGCCGACTTTCGCCAGCAGCGCTTTGGCCTGCACTTCGGCGTCTTTTTTGTTCGCGCCACGCACGCGCAGCGGGCCGAACATCACATTTTCCAGCGCGGTCAGGTGCGGGAACAGATAAAACTGCTGGAACACCATACCGGCTTCCTGACGGATCAGCCGCTCATCCACCTTCGGATCGTTCACTTTCAGACCGTCAACAATCAGATCGCCACTGGTGATCTCTTCCAGCTTGTTAATGCAGCGTAAGAGCGTCGATTTACCGGAGCCGGACGGCCCGATAATCACCACCACTTCACCCTGTTTGATGTTCAAATCGATATTGTGCAGCACCTGGGTCTGGCCAAAGTGCTTGGAAACATTTTTAAATTCAATCACAGGATTTTCATCCTTCTTTCAAGACGACGCAGAATAAAGCTCAGCACCAGGGTGATGATCAGATAGAAGACCGCAACGGCGCTCCAGATTTCCAGCGCACGGAAGTTGCCGGCGATGATCTCCTGGCCCTGACGTGTCAGTTCGGCGACGCCGATAACAATAAACAGGGAGGTATCTTTAATGCTGATGATCCACTGGTTGCCCAGCGGCGGCAGCATACGGCGCAGCGCCAGCGGCAGGATCACGTGGCGAATGGTTTCGCGGCGCGACAGCCCCAGCGCCAGACCCGCTTCGCGGAAGCCTTTATGGATAGACAGCACGGCGCCGCGGGTGATCTCGGCAATGTAGGCGCCGGAGTTGATCATAATGGTCACGACGGCGGCGCTGAACGGATCGATACGCAGGTCGTTAAACGCCATGGGCAGCGCAAAATAGATGAACATCACCTGCACGACGATAGGCGTGCCGCGGATCACTTCGATAAAGACCAGCGCGATGTGGTTAGCCAGCCAGCCGCCGAAACTGCGGGCGAAACCGGCGGCAAGACCGATAAGCAGGCCGCCAGCGAGACCGAGGACCGAGATCCACAGCGTCATTTTGGCGCCTTCTAAGAGAAGCGGAATGGCAGGCCAGATGGCACTCCAGTCAAACTGCATGATGAATTCCTGTAAACCGTGGTTTAAAAACAGCAGGGGCGAATGGCCGCCCCTGAACTAACTTGTTAAAACTTATGATTATTATTTAGGCTCGGTACCGAACCATTTTTTGTAGATTTCGTTATAAGTGCCGTTCTCTTTCAGGGTTTTCAGCGCGCCGTTAACTTTGTTACGCAGATCGTCGCTGCCTTTCGGGAATGCGATACCGTACTGCTGCGCTTCCAGAGAATCGCCTACCGCTTTGAACTTACCGTTACCGGCGGTTTTGATGAAGTAGAGAATGTTCGGGGTGTCATGCAGCACCGCGTCGGCACGGTTGGTGCCCAGTTCCATATAGGCATTGTCGATGTTAGGGAACTGACGCAGATCTTTGGTTTTGATGTTGGCTTTTGCGTAGTCAACAGAGCCGGTACCGCCTTTCACGGCAACGACTTTACCGTCCAGATCTTTTACGCTCTTCACGTCGTTGTTGTCGGCTTTCACCATCACCAGCAGACCGCTCTTGTAGTAGCCATCAGAGAAGTCGATCGCTTTTTTACGTTCTTCAGTAATAGTGATACCCGCCAGCGCCACGTCGACGTTTTTGGTTTGCAGAGCCGGGATAATGCCGCTGAAATCCATAGGTTTCAGCTGGTAATCCAGCTTCAGCTCTTTCGCCACGGCAGCCCACAGATCCACATCGAAACCAACGTATTTATCGCCTTGTTTGAATTCGAACGGAACGAAAGCAGTATCTGTTGCCACAACCAGTTTATCGGCGGCGTGAGACGAAACCGCAAATGCCAGGGTCAGAGCAGCCAGGGAAACTTTTAATACAGACTTCATAGCATTTCCTTTTATATCCACGGGGCGATCCCCTGAGAGAACCTGTGCAGTATGAAAAAATCGTGCCAGGTTTACAACCTGTTGTTTTGTAAAGACGTGTCATCGCCGGGGTGCACTAAAAGCAGCGCAACGGCAACGGAATGCACCATGATGGGGCGCTATTTTAGTGCAGTTACACCGGGCACCGGGAGACGTCTATTTTTAACGCAGGAAATGGGCAGGAAACAATCTTTTATTAACGATTGTGTGAAGTGATTATTACATCTTTTTCACGATTGACGGCGGGAGGGAATGAAAGGATGCACCATAAATGTGCAAAACCCCCCGCCGGGGCGAGGGGTCATAGCAAATCACAATACTTATTCGATATTGGATTCAATGAACCACAGATACTGATCCAGGTCGCGTGATGCGGCGGTCAGAATGTCAGCGGTGTCTTCATCCTGCGCTTCGCTGATGGCTTTACGCACATCGTTTGCCACTACCGCGTAGCGGTCGGCCAGCTCTTTCAGGTGTTCCTGAACGGAATGAATGTCCAGCGGGTAGCTTTTCAGCGGGGTTTTGCTGTTGATAACCTGAGTGGTACCCAGCGCAACACCGCCCAGCTGTACAGCACGTTCTGCCATGGTATCCAGATGATCCACCAGACCTGTACGGAAGCCATCCAGCATTTCGTGAACAGCGATAAAGTTTGCGCCGCGCATGTTCCAGTGCGCCTGCTTGGTGATCAGAGACAGGTCAATGAACTGGGCCACCTGACGATTCAGCAACTCGATAGTCGCTTTCTTATCGTTATCAGAGACATCATTGCGGGTATAAAGCAGATCGGAAGCTTTCGTTTTTACCAGTTTAGCGGTACTCATAATCTCATATCCTCTTGATGTTTATGTCCCGGGTAATTACTGGAACTAAGTATAGCAGCGGATCCTGGCTTTGCTTTTCGTCTCTGCCTATCGGTTTAATAGCGACGATGATAAGAAAAAATAAATTACATTCAATTTCAGTGTGTTGAGGATTTTTTTAGGAATGATTCTTAATTCTGTGCGGGACGGGAGAGTGTGAGTAAATATTACTGAAAATAAAGCGAAACAGCGCAGGGATTATTCCGGGCGCTTCGCCTGGCGCCCGGAAATATAATTTAACTGATATCCACTTTCTCAATTTTCGCTTCACGGCGCAGCGTCAGGGTCGATCCCATGGACGCCGTAATGATAGCGAGCAGAGCCAGCCACTGGGTCAGCGTCAGGTTTTCCCCCAGGAAAACCATGCCCGACAGCGCCGCCAGTCCGGGTTCCATACTCATCAGCGTACCGAAGGTGCGGGTCGGCAGACGGGTTAGCGCCACCATCTCCAGCGAGTAGGGCAGCGCCGTAGAGAGGATCGCCACGCCCAGTCCCAGCGGTAAGACCGACCAGTGCCACAGGGCATCGCCCGCCTGCCAGACGCCGACCGGCACAAACACCAGCGCGGCGATCAGCGAACCAATGGCCACCGTTGCCGGACCGTGTTCTTCCCCGGCACGCTGGCCGCTTAATATATAGATAGCCCAGCAGGCTCCCGCGCCAAGGGCCAGCGCCGCACCGGTCAGATCAACATGTGAGACATCCTGGCCGAGGGGCAGCAGAAACCACAGTCCGAGCACCGCCAGCGCCACCCAGATAAAATCCACCGCGCGCCGGGACGCAAAGAGCGCCACCGCCAGTGGGCCGGTGAACTCCAGCGCCACCGCGATCCCCAGCGGCACCGTCTGGATAGATAAGTAAAAGAGATAGTTCATCGCCCCGAGGGATAATCCATAAAGCAGCAGCGGCTTGCGCTGCGCTTTAGTAAAACGTAAGCGCCACGGCTTGAAGATGATCACAAGGATGAGCGTGCCGAGAGCCAGACGCAGGGCGGTGACGCCGGGCGCGCCAATTAACGGAAAGAGCGATTTCGCCAGCGAAGCCCCGCTCTGAATAGAGAGCATGGCAATAAGGATCACCAGTACGGGCATCCATACCGGCGTTTTACGGGACAATCCAGGCATCCTTTCTCCTGTCAATTTATGTCAAACGAAGTAAAAGAAGGCAGTGTAATGGAAATACCTGCCCACGGTTGAACCTTCGTTGAAAAAAAGTCGCCGCAAATCCGTACAATAGGCCATAGTTGATGGATTAATCGCCGTTTGATTAGGATTAATCTGGATGAATATGTTGCGTTTCTCGCGTAAAAATAGCGTCCTGTGTGGGAAAACCGCTGCATTTTGAAAGAGATAGTCAGTGCTGGAAACGTTCTGTTACAGGAAAAGAGCCCTTAGACAACGTAAACCGCCAGGAGTTTCCTGACTATTTTTGATATATTTAAAACTTAGGATTTACTTGAAGCACATTTGAGGTGGTTATGAAAAAAATTGCATGTCTTTCAGCGCTGGCCGCGATTCTGGCCGTTACCGCAGGTTCCGCAGTAGCTGCATCCACCGTTTCTGGCGGTTACGCTCAGAGCGATGCGCAGGGCGTAGCGAACAAAACAAACGGTTTCAACCTGAAATACCGTTACGAAAATGATACTCCGCTGGGCTACATCGGTTCCTTCACTTACACCGAAAAAGATCGTACCGAAGACGGCGCTTATAACAAAGCACAGTACTACGGCGTGACCGGTGGTCCTGCTTTCCGTATCAACGACTGGGCCAGCATCTATGGCGTAGTGGGTGTTGGTTACGGTAAATTCCAGCAGCGCGAAGATGGCTTCAAAACCGCTGACACCAGCGATTATGGCTTCTCTTACGGTGCAGGTATGCAGTTCAACCCGATGGAAAACGTTGCTCTGGACGTGTCCTACGAGCAGAGCCGTATCCGTAGCGTTGACGTTGGCACCTGGATCGCAGGCGTTGGCTACCGCTTCTAATCACTTCTGTGATGATAAAAAATCCGCCCACGGGCGGATTTTTTTTGCTCTATGGAAACGAATGGCTACGGTCACAGCGTTTACCGCGTTTTGGTCTCAAAAATATCCGTGCCCAGATGGGTGTAATCCACTTTCTGCAATTTGAAATTCGTCACCCAGGTGGTGCCGCTTTTTTGCGAGGACATAAAACGGTATTTATTGGTGATCTCTTTTGCGCTGATGCCGGTCCACTGTGAGAAAAAGTTCAGGAAATCATTGGCCGAGCGACGGGCTTTGATCACGCGATGGGTCTTGTCATCGCTGGAAAGCACCATAAAGGGCACCTGGAAGTTCTGCTGGAAGGTGTCGCCATGGGCCAGATACTGCACATCTTTGCCGCGCTCTTTAATGGCAAGGCCATGATCCGAGAAATAGACCATCGAGAAACTGTCCCCCGCGCCCTGCAACTGCGCATAGAGTTTGCCGAGCAATTCATCGGTCTGGGTGATGGAATAGAGGTAGCAGGAGGTCTCTTTCGACTGCACAAACACCTTATATTTACCTTCGGTGCGATCGCAGGCCTGCGGGTGAGAACCCATCAGGTGCAGGACGATCAGCTGCGGCTGGCTGCGCGGCGTGGACAACACCTGGGCCGTCATTTTCAGCAGCGCCTCATCCTTGACGTTTTTATCCGCTTCGAAATCGCCGTTTT
Organism: Enterobacter sp. K510; assembly: GCF_055804875.1. NCBI lineage: Bacteria > Pseudomonadati > Pseudomonadota > Gammaproteobacteria > Enterobacterales > Enterobacteriaceae > Enterobacter > Enterobacter sp. K510. The sequence goes on from NZ_JBNRLQ010000011.1 coordinate 139,341, forward strand.
TCAGGAACTGCACTTCATCGGCGCGTTTCGCGATGCTGGCGATGGCGGTATCGTATTCGCCAATTTGTCCCTGATTGGAGAACCACCAGGTCTGGAATCCGGCGCGGTTCGCCAGGGTGACGAAGTTATCCTGGTATTGCGGTTTATCGTCCACCACGCGGTTTAGCGTCAGGCCGAGGGATTTTTGCGTCGAGCCGCTGGCGGCCACGTAGTCGGTAAAGAAGGTGCCGTTAACCTGGCTGGCGAAGGGCGTGTTATTCCAGTACCCGCCAAAGGCGCCCATCGCGTCGCGACGCACGCTTTCGCCGATCACCACCACATAAGTGTGATATTTCGGCTTCACGCCCAGCACCGTCCAGGTATCTTTCATGCCGGACAGTTCCGCCATGCGGGTCTGTTCTTCCCGCACTTCGCGGTTATTCACCACCACATCTTTCACGAAGCGCACCACCGGATAACCGGTGTCTTTCAGGTGGAAGCCCCAGCCGTAGTAAAGATTACTTACCGGCTGCACGAACACCACCGCGAGACAGAAGGCGACACCCAGATGATCCCATTTACCCCAGGCCGCACGTTCCGCCGCTTTGCGGCGCACGGCGATCACGCCCAGGCCAAAAATAAACAGGCCTATCACGTAGTTGTACCACGGGAAAATCGTCAATATTTCCGTGGACTCTTCCATATTGGTGGAGTGCAGCGCCAGCAGGGTATTAAAGTTTGGCGCGCCATAAGCCTGACCGAACGGATAGTAGGACGCCGCCACCAGGGTACAAAGGCCGATCAGCACTTTCTGTACCCGCGGGGCGTGACGCCATAGCAGCTGTAAGACCAGGGCAAAGGCGACGGCATACAGCAGGCTGAAAGGATAGCCAAGGGCGTAGTTAATAAGTAAGGACTGCAAAAAATAAAAACCTGTCCACGGGCTGATGTTCAGCCCGCGCGCAGCGAGGGTTTCTTTTATGATTAAATTCATATGACACTATCGCGAAAACGCCATGTGCTCACCCTGGCGTCGAGGGTCAAAACCTGCGGGACAATGCGTGAAGAATGAGGAGGGGGCCGTCATCCGCAAGCCGCATTTGTGCAGGGCTGCGAGAAGATAGAGCGAGCCGTCATTAAGGTCAACAGGCGTCAGGGCAATGTTTTGCGATAATGGTTACAAAAGCGACAAATAATAAGAAAATTCTATAGAAACGATCAGTATGACGGGGGGATGTGACAGAAAAATGAAGCGGCGTACCGCGACGCCGCGTTAGCGTGAAGGTTTATCGTCCGGCTGCGGTTTGCTGTGGAACATGTCACACAACAGATTAACCAGCAGTAAACGCACTTTAAAAGGGGAGTGACTGAACACGGCCATACATCTCCTGAATTCGTTCATTAGTTACCTCCTGTCCAGATAAAAACCATTCCGTCCGTGAAGGGTGACTGCATTACATACAGATATAGCATAGGCTATATTTTATAGCTATGGCTAATGCGTTAATTTTTTGTACTCCTCAGGCGATGGTTTACAATGGCCGCTCGCTTAGAGGATGCGGTATTCGCGTCACGTCAATGAGGAAGCACTATGAGTCGTCGCGCAGGTACGCCAACAATAAAAAAAGTGACGCAACTGGTTAATGTTGAAGAACATGTCGAAGGATTTCGCCAGGTTCGCGAGGCGCATCGCCGCGAGTTAATCGATGATTATGTTGAGTTGATTTCCGATCTGATCCGCGAAGTGGGCGAAGCGCGTCAGGTGGACATGGCGGCGCGGCTGGGCGTTTCGCAGCCGACGGTAGCCAAAATGTTAAAACGACTGGCCAGCGTCGGCCTGATCGAACAGATCCCCTGGCGCGGCGTGTTCCTGACGCCGGAAGGGGAGACCCTGGCGCAGCAAAGCCGTGAGCGTCATCAGATTGTGGAAAGTTTTCTGCTGGTGCTCGGCGTCAGCCCGGATACCGCCCGCCGCGATGCGGAAGGGATGGAACACCACGTCAGTGAAGAAACCCTTGAGCGTTTCCGTCTGTTTACCCTGCAACAGGGCCAGAACGCAGAATGACGCTGCCCTTCGTGCGTGCGCTGGCCCGCGACCGATTCTTTCATCTGTTACTGCTGGTGGGCGTACTCCTCAGCTTTTTCGTCCCCTTTGCCCCGGCGGGCTGGGGTAAAGCCATCGACTGGCACACCATTATTACCCTCAGCGGGCTGATGCTGCTGACCAAAGGCGTCGAGCTGTCGGGCTATTTCGATGTGGTGGGGCGTCGCATGGTGCGCCGCTTCGCCACCGAACGCCGTCTGGCGATCTTTATGGTGCTGGCAGCCGCGCTGTTGTCGACCTTTTTAACCAACGATGTGGCGCTGTTTATTGTGGTGCCGCTGACCATCACGCTGAAAAAACTCTGTGAGATCCCGGTCAACCGGCTGATCATCTTCGAAGCGCTGGCGGTAAACGCCGGCTCGCTGCTTACGCCCATTGGCAACCCGCAAAATATCCTGCTGTGGGGACGCTCCGGCCTGTCGTTTGCCGCCTTCTGCGCGCAGATGGCGCCGCTGGCGCTGGCGATGATGCTGACATTACTGGCGCTGTGCTGGTTTGCCTTCCCGAAAAAAGCCCTCAATTACCACAGCGGCACCCAGGCTACAGACTGGCAGCCGCGGCTGGTGTGGAGCTGTCTGGCGCTCTATATCGTGTTTCTTATTTCACTGGAGCTGAAACAGGAGCTGTGGGGGCTGGCGGTCATCGCTGTCGGTTTTCTGATCCTCGCCCGCCGCGTGGTGCTGAGCGTCGACTGGACGCTGCTGCTGGTGTTTATGGCGATGTTTATCGACGTGCACCTGCTGATCCAGCTGCCGGTGTTGCAGGGGGCGCTGAACGATGTTGGCAACTTATCCGCGCCCGGCCTTTGGCTCACCGCCATTGGCCTGTCGCAGTTTATCAGCAACGTTCCGGCCACCATTTTACTGCTCAACTATGTACCGCCGGATCAGCTGCTCGCCTGGGCGGTTAACGTCGGCGGTTTCGGGCTGCTGCCCGGCTCGCTGGCGAATCTCATCGCGCTGCGCATGGCGCAGGATCGCCGCATCTGGTGGCGTTTTCACCTCTGGTCGCTACCGCTGCTCGTCTGGGCGGCGCTGGTCGGCTACGGTCTTTTTATTCTCAGTTAGTGCTCAATTGTCAGTTTTTCCTGGCAAATGTATAGCAACCTCCTAACTTTAGTTAACGGCGCACCTGCCGCGCCGTTAACTGACAGGAACGTTGTAACGCTATGGCTGAGAACATGAACGCGTCTGACGAGACGCACAAAGACGACAATAAAACCGACAATAATAACGAAAAAGCAGAACGTAAACGCCCCGGCAAAAAGCCGATTATTATCCTTGGCATCGTGGTGATCGTCATGGTGGTCGGCGCACTGGTGTGGTGGCTGCTGACCCGCAATGAAGAAACCACTGACGACGCCTTCACCGATGGCGATGTGGTGACTATTGCGCCCAAGGTCGCGGGCTACGTGACCGAGCTGCGCGTGAAAGATAACCAGCGGGTGAAGAAGGGCGATCTGCTGGTGACCATCGATCCGCGCGATACCCGCGCCCAGCGCGATCAGGCGCAGGCCCAGCTGGGTCTGGCGACGGCGCAACTGCATCAGGCGCAGGCGCAGCTGGCGCTCTCGAAAGTGCAGTATCCCGCCCAGCGGGATGAAGCGCGCGCCCAGGTACTGAAAGCGCAGGCGGATCTGGCCAATGCCGAGGCCGCGTACCGCCGTCAGCGCGGCGTCGATCCCCGCGCCACCACGCAACAAAATATTGATACCGCCAACGCGCAGCTGCGCAGTGCCCAGGCTCAGCTGGCCAGCGCTAAGGCGCAGGCGGAAGTGGCCGAGCAGGTGCAGCTGCAAATCCGTCAGCAGGAAACCAACGTCGAAGCGCGCCAGCGTCAGGTCGATCAGGCGCGGGCGCAGCTGGAAAACGCCGAGCTGAATCTTTCCTATACGGAAGTGCGCGCGCCTTTCGACGGTTACGTCACCAAACGTAACGTGCAGACCGGCACTCTGGTGCAGGCGGGCAGCGCGTTGTTCTCGCTGGTGTCGCCGGACATCTGGGTGGTCGCTAACTTTAAAGAGTCGCAGCTGGAGCGTATGCGCCCCGGCAATAAAGTCACCATCAGCATCGATGCCTGGCCGGATATGGAGCTGGAAGGGCATATCGACAGTATTCAGCAGGGCAGCGGATCGCGTTTCTCCGCCTTCCCGGCAGAAAACGCCACCGGTAACTTTGTGAAGATCGTCCAGCGCGTGCCGGTGAAAATCGTCATCGACAAAGGGCTGGATCCCAACAAGCCGATGCCGCTGGGTCTGTCCGTTGAGCCGAAGGTTACGCTGGAATGACCGATCACAACCATGAAAGCTGGAAACCCGCCAGCAATCCGTGGGCGGTGGCGATTGTCGTCACCCTGGCGGTTTTTATGGAGATCCTCGACACTACTATCGTTAACGTGGCACTGCCGCACGTCGCCGGATCGCTCTCCTCCAGCTACAGCGAATCGACCTGGGTGCTGACCAGTTATCTGGTGGCGAACGGTATTGTGCTGCCCATCTCGGCGTTTTTAAGCCGGGTTTTTGGCCGTAAACGCTTCTTCCTGATCTGCATCGTGATGTTTACCGTCTGCTCGTTTTTGTGCGGTATCGCCACTGAACTGTGGGAAATCATCCTGTTCCGTATCTTGCAGGGCTTCTTTGGCGGCGGTTTGCAGCCGACGCAGCAGTCGGTGCTGCTGGATTACTTTAAGCCGGAAGATCGCGGCAAGGCGTTCGGCCTGTCATCCATCGCCATTATCGTCGCGCCTGTGCTTGGCCCGACGCTCGGCGGCTGGATCACCGATAACTACTCCTGGCGCTGGGTATTCTTTATTAATATCCCGGTGGGGATTATTACGGTGCTGGCGATCTATCAGCTGCTGGAAGATCCGCCGTGGGAGCGTAAATCGGAAGAAAAACTCTCCATCGACTGGACGGGCATTGGCCTTATCGCGCTGGGTCTGGGCTGTTTACAGGTGATGCTGGATCGCGGCGAAGATGACGACTGGTTTGCTTCCGGCTTTATCCGCACCTTTGCAGTGCTGACGCTGGTGGGCATTATCGGCGCTATCTACTGGCTGATTTATGCCAAAAAACCGGTGGTCAACCTGCAGTGTATGAAGGATAAAAACTTTGCGGTGTCGAGCCTGCTGATGGCGGGCATGGCGATGATCCTCTACGGCAGCTCGGTGGTGATCCCGCAGCTGGCGCAGCAGGATCTGGGCTATACCGCCACCTGGTCGGGGCTGGTGCTGTCGCCAGGGGCGATACTGATCGTGCTGACCATTCCGCTGGTGCTGAAGCTGATGCCGGTGGTGCAGACGCGCTGGATCATCGCCTTTGGCTTTGCCTGCCTCGCGCTGTCGTTCTTCTGGTCGCGCACCCTGACGCCGGACATCGATTTTGAAACCCTGGTGCTGTTCCGCAGCGCCCAGTCGATTGGCCTCGGCTTCCTGTTTGTACCACTGACCACCATTGCCTTTATCACCATACCCCGGCAGCTGAACGCCGACGCCGCGGCGCTGTTCACCATGTTCCGTAACGTCGCGGGATCAATGGGCATTTCGCTCTCCACCGCCGCCATTACCGAACGATCCCAGGTGCACAGCGCCTATCTCAGCGAACATGCCTCGCCCTTTGACGAGCAGTTCCAGCAAGCGATCCGCAGCTCAGCAGAGGCGATACGCAATTTCACCTCGCAGGTGGGCGATCCCACCGCCATTGCCAGCGGGCAGATGTACCAGACCTTAATTGAGCAGTCGCGCTTCCTCGCGTATGTGGATGTCTTCACATTGCTCAGTCTGGTGGCCGTTCTGTTGATCCCATTTTGTTTACTGCTTTCGCCGGTGAAAAGCGAAGGCAGCGCAGGAGCACATTAAGATGCACAGGAAAACTCATCCCACTCTCACCCTGCTGGCGCTGTTGCTGGCAGGCTGCGCCGTCGGGCCGGATTATCAGCAGCCCGCCGCCCCGGCGGTCAGCCACTGGAATGACCAGGGCGACCGCAATGTGAAATCCCGGACGGCGTCCCAGGCGGTCAATCCCCGCTGGTGGACGACCTTCAACTCCCCGCAGCTCAACAGCCTGATCGAGCGGGCAATTGCCGATAACCTGTCGTTGCAGCAGACCGTGCTGCGCATCGCCGGGGCGCGGGAGCAGATCAATCAGGCGGGCGGGGCATTGCTGCCGGCGGTAAACGGCAGTCTGAAGGCCACCCGTCAGCAGCTCGGGCTGGAAGGGGAGCTGAAATCCCATGACGTTTACGGCCAGCTGAATGACGTTGATCCCGAATTGCAGGGGGCGCTTGGCACCCTGACGCAGCCGGTGAATCTCTATCAGGGTAGCTTTGATGCCCAGTGGGAGATCGATCTGTGGGGCAGAGTGCGCCGCCAGGTGGAAGCGGCGCAGGCGCAGCAGCAGGCGGCCATTGAACAGCGCAACGACGCGCTGGTATCGCTGGAAGCGGAAGTCGCCCGCGCCTGGCTGCAACTGCGCGGCGCGCAGAGCATTATCGCCACCATGAATACGCAGATTGCTACCGCCCAGGAAACCTTCACGCTGACGGAAAACCGCCAGCGCGGGGGATTGGCACCGCAGCTGGATGTGGAAAACGCCCGCGCCCAGCTTGGTAATCTTGAGGCGCAGCTACCGCAGTATCAGGCACAGGAGCGGCAGGCGATGAACGCGCTGGCGATCCTGCTCGGCAAGCCGCCGGGCGCGCTGGACGCTGAACTGCGCAACCCACAGCCGCTGCCGAAACTGCCGGATCTGGTGGCGACCGGCATTCCGTCCACCCTGGCGCGGCGTCGTCCGGACGTGCGCGAAGCGGAAGCGAATTTACATGCCGCCACCGCGCAGATCGGCGTGTCGGTGGCGCAGCTGTTCCCCAGCCTGTCGCTGACCGGCCAGTTTGGCCTGCGCAACAGTGAAACCAACTGGCTCACCGACTGGAGCAGCCATTTCTACAGCTTTGGCCCGCAGGTTTCGATCCCGATTTTCCAGGGCGGACGGCTGGTTTCCAGCGTCAAACTGGCAAGGGCGCAGCAGGGCGCGGCGGTGCTCAACTATCGCCAGACGGTGCTGACGGCGCTGGGGGATGTGGAAAATGCGCTGGTCAGCTACCGCACCGATCAGCAGCGTGAAGCCGGTCTGAGCAAAACTATCACCGCGCTGCAAAACGCCTTCGATCTGGCGAGCGACAGCTACCGGCAGGGGATCGCCACCTTTATCGATGTGCTGGATGCCCAGCGCCAGTTAGCCCAGGCGGAACAGCAGCGGGCGCAGGCGCGGGTGCAGACCAGCCTCGATCTGGTGGCGCTCTATAAAGCCCTCGGCGGCGGCTGGGAGCCATACCAGAACGTGCAGATGCCTGACTACGCCGTGTTTGGCGACGCGCCGCGCGGATAACTTTCAGAGGATTGGGCAAGAAACGCGCAGGATCGCCACATTCGCATAACCGGCAGGGCGGGTATAACTACAGAACATTCACGGCAGCATCTTTATGAGGAAGGTTCTATGCGATACCAGAAACTTGGCAATACCGGTCTGTTTGTGTCGGAACTGTGCCTTGGCACCATGACCTTTGGCGGCGAAGACGACATGTGGGGCAAAATCGGCAAGCTCAGTCAGAGCGATGCGGATCGCCTGGTGGGTAGCGCGCTGGATGCGGGGATCAATTTCATTGATACCGCCGATGTGTACTCCGGGGGCCGCTCGGAAATCATCACCGGGCAGGCGCTGAAAAACCTTAAGGTGCCGCGCGAGAACGTCATTGTCGCCACCAAAGTGTTCGGTGAAACCGGCACGGCAGGGGTGAACTCCCGCGGCAGTTCCCGCCACCACATTATCGCAGGCGTGAAGCAGAGCTTGCAGCGCCTGCAGCTGGATCATATCGATCTCTATCAGCTGCACGGCTTTGATCCGGCGACGCCCATCGAAGAGACACTGTACGCGCTGGATAATCTGGTGCAGCACGGCCATGTGCGCTATATCGGCGTCTCCAACTGGGCGGCCTGGCAGATCGCCAAAGCGCTGGGCATTTCCGAACGTTTAGGTCTTACGCGCTTTGCCTCGCTGCAGGCCTATTACACCCTCGCCGGACGGGAACTGGAGCGCGAGCTGGTGCCGATGATGCAGAGTGAAGGCGTCGGCCTGATGGTCTGGAGCCCGCTGGCGGGCGGCCTGTTAAGCGGGAAATACAGCCGCGACGGGCAGGCGGAAGCGGGCAGCCGTCGCCAGGAATTCGACTTCCCGCCGGTGAATAAAGATCGCGCGTTTGACTGCGTGGACGTGATGCGCACCATTGCCGATGCGAAGGGCGTGAGCGTGGCGCAGATCGCCCTGGCCTGGCTGCTGCATCAGCCGGTGGTCAGCAGCGTGATCATCGGCGCGAAGCGCGAAGAACAGTTGCTGGATAATATCGCCGCCACCGGCATTCGCCTGAGCGACGACGAGCTGCAACAGCTGGATGCGGTCAGCGCGCTGCCGCGGGAATATCCGGGCTGGATGCTGGAACGTCAGGGCGAATACCGCCGCAAGCAGCTGGCTGCGCAGTAATTTATTGCAATTTTGTTACATCCATAACATATCATCCATAAGAGCATTGCCAGCGCCGTCTGACCCGGCATCATGTCGCGAAAGAAAGGGGAGTGATGCTAATGGTCCGTGTCGTGCTGGTGGATGATCATGTTGTGGTACGGTCGGGGTTTGCGCAGCTCCTCGGCCTCGAAGAAGACGTGTGCGTGACCGGGCAGTTCAGCACCGCTGCGGAGGCCTGGCCCGCACTGCTTCAGGATGACGTTGACGTGGCGGTGCTGGATGTCGCCATGCCCGACGAAAATGGCCTCAGCCTGCTGAAACGCCTGCGTCAACAGCGCCCTGGCTTTCGCGCTATTATTCTCAGTATTTATGATACGCCCGCATTTGTGCAGAGCGCCCTGGACGCCGGGGCCAGCGGCTATCTCACCAAACGCTGCGGTCCGGAAGAGCTGGTGCAGGCGGTGCGATCCGTCGGCATGGGCGGTCATTATCTGTGCGCCGATGCCCTGCGCGCCCTGCGCGGCGGCGAACCCTCCGGTAAAGTGCTGAATATTCTCACCCCCCGCGAGCGGGAAGTATTCGATCTGCTGGTCAGGGGCGACAGCGTCAAAGAGATCGCCTTTAAGCTCGAACTGAGCCACAAAACCGTGCATGTCCATCGCGCTAACGTGCTGGGCAAGTTACAGTGCAGCAGCACCATTGAACTGGTGCATTTTGCCCTCGACCACCAGCTGCTGACGGGGCACTGATGTCGTCAGCGTCCCGGCGTTTTATGGTGCTGTCACTGTTTATCGTCCTGGCCTGGGGACCTGGCTGGCTGATGCTGTGGACGCTGAGTTTTTACCTCACCCATAACGGTCAGCAGGCGGTACTGTTTCTGCCGCAGGGCGTTTTTCTGGCGCTGCTGATTTTGCTGTCGCGCCGCTTCTGGCTGACGCTGTTACTTCCGTTGCTGGCGATGATTCTCTGGCTGCACAGCGAACAGTTGCTCACTGGTTACAACATGCTGGCCGCCCCCTTAATCGCGCTACCGGTGGCGCGTGTGGCGCACTATTACTGGCACCGTTTTCCCCTCTACTGGCATCGCCTGACGCTGCTGCTGACGGCGGTCACCGCCTGCGCCCTGCTGCAAACCCTGCTGCTGGCCCCCTTTCTGGAAAGTAAGGCGACGCTAATCGGTCTTGCCAGCTTCACCGGCGGCGTGCTGCTGACGCCCTTCGTCTACCTGATTTTTGAATTTCTGCGCCAGCAGCATCGCTATCATTTGCTGGGGCTGGACACCAGTAATCCGCCGCTGCGCACCTCGCTGATTATCTGGTGCAGCCTGTTTTTTATTATCGGTATTAGCACGCAGATGGTGCTGTCGCCGGAAATCGAACGGCTGCTGCTGATCGTGGTGTTTCTACCTAACGTCATCATGGCGTGGAAATTCGGCTGGCAGGGCGGGGTGCTGGCGGGGCTGCTCGGCAGCATGATGATCACCATCGCCCGTCAGGTGGGCATCGGTTTTGGCGATCTGCTGGAGCTGGAGATTTTCCTCGCCACCCAGGCGTTGCTCGGCATCGGGCTTGGGATCGCCATCAGCCGCCAGCAACATCTGGCGCAAAACCTCGATCGCTATCGCCAGCGGCTGGAGGTGGAGTTACAGGCGCGCCGCGCGCTGGCGGAGAAGCTGATCCACAGTGAAGAAGACACCCGCAAAAGCCTTGCCAGAGAGCTGCACGATGAGATCGGCCAGAACATCACCGCCATTCAGATCCAGTCGCAGCTGGTAAAACGCAGCGCGGGCAGCAGCCAGGCGCTGGACGCCGCCAGCCAGATTAACGATCTGGCCCGGCGTATTCACACCTCCACCCGCCAGCTGTTGCGGCAACTGCGTCCGCCGGTGCTGGATGAACTCTCCTTTCGCGAAGCGCTGCACCATCTGGTGAATGAGTTCGCCTTTGCCGAGCGCGGCATCATCTGCCGCTTTGATTACCGGCTCAGCGCGCCGCCGGAAAACGAAACCCTGATTTTTACCCTTTACCGCCTGTTGCAGGAGCTGCTGAACAACGTCTGCAAGCATGCGCAGGCCAGCCGGGTGAGCATTGTCCTTGAGCCGCGCGACGGGCAGATCTGGCTGACGGTCGCGGATAACGGTATCGGCCTACCGGCCGGGCAGTCCCCTGGCTTCGGCATTCAGGGGATGCGCGAGCGGGTGCATGCGCTGGGGGGCGATCTGGTGCTGGAGTCCGCTCAGGGGACGCGCGTAACTGTTAACCTGCCCACACTTTTGCCACAAAGCCCCCGTTAACCAGGAAAAAGTCTTAGTCAGTGCGGACTTTCTCTCATCCCCTTTTTCGTTCGCTTTCATATAGTCATTGTCACCGGAGGCCTTATGCAGGAACTGTCAGCCACTGCCATTAGCCAGCGCTACCGCCGTCTACGCCCGCGTTTATTGCTGTCGATGGTGGTGGGTTACGCGGCCTTTTACCTGACGCGCAAAAGCGTCAATTACGTGCTGCCCGCGCTGCAACTGGATCTCAGCTTAAGCAAGAGCGATATCGGCCTGCTGGGTTCGCTGTTTTATCTCAGCTACGGCCTGTCGAAGTTTGCCGCCGGACTCTGGCACGACAGCCACGGCAGCCGGGTCTTCATGGGTATCGGACTGTTTGCCACCGGGCTGTTAAACGTGCTCTTTGCGTTCGGCGATTCGCTGCCGATGCTGCTGTTCATCTGGACGCTGAACGGCTTTTTCCAGGGCTGGGGCTGGCCGCCATGCGCGCGCCTGCTGACCCACTGGTATTCGCGCAACGAGCGCGGCTTCTGGTGGGGCTGCTGGAATACCTCCATCAATATCGGCGGGGCGATTATCCCGCTGATCTGTGCCTTTGCCGCCCACTGGTGGGGCTGGCAGGCCGCGATGCTGACACCAGGGATCATCAGCATGGCGCTCGGCGTGTGGTTAACCATGCAACTGCGGGGCACACCGCAGGAAGAGGGGTTACCTTCCGTCGGGACGTGGCGGCAGGATCCGCTGGAATTACGTCAGGAGCAACAAAGCCCGCCGATGGGGCTGTGGCAGATGTTACGCACCACCATGCTGCAAAACCCGATGATCTGGTTGCTGGGCGTCTCTTATGTGCTGGTGTACCTCATCCGCATTGCGCTCAACGACTGGGGGAACATCTGGCTGGCGGAGAATCACGGCGTCAATCTGCTCAGCGCTAACGCCACCGTCATGCTGTTTGAAGTCGGCGGGCTGCTGGGGGCGCTGTTTGCCGGATGGGGATCGGATGTGATGTTCAGCGGGCAGCGCGCGCCGATGATTTTGCTGTTCACGCTCGGCCTGATGGTCTCCGTCGCCGCGCTGTGGCTGGCGCCGGTGCACCATTACGCGCTGCTGGCGATGTGCTTTTTTACCGTGGGCTTTTTTGTTTTCGGCCCGCAGATGTTGATTGGTCTGGCGGCGGTGGAGTGCGGTCATAAAGGGGCGGCGGGCTCCATCACCGGTTTTCTGGGGCTGTTCGCCTATCTGGGGGCGGCGCTGGCGGGCTGGCCGCTGTCACAGGTGATCGAAGGCTACGGCTGGTCGGGGATGTTTACCCTGCTGTCCGTCGCGGCGGCACTGATGGGTTTACTGCTGATGCCGCTGTTGATGGCGGGCATTACGGCTTCTAACACGCAAAGGATAAAAACATGAAAGTGACTCTGCTCTCTACGCTGGTAGCCACCGGCATTGCTTTAGCAACATTAAGCGGCGGCGCACAGGCAAAAGGCCGTCTAGTGGTCTATTGCAGCGCCACCAATGAAATGTGTGAAACCGAAACCAAAGCCTTCGGCGAAAAATACGATGTGAAAACCTCGTTTATCCGTAACGGCTCCGGCAGTACGCTGGCGAAAGTGGATGCGGAGAAGAAAAACCCGCAGGCGGATGTCTGGTACGGCGGCACCTTAGATCCGCAGTCGCAGGCCGGTGAAATGGGGCTGTTGCAGCCGTATAAATCCCCGAACCTTGAGCAGATCATGACGCAGTTCCGCGATCCGGCCAAAGTGAAAGGCAACCTGTCGTCGGCGGTGTATGTCGGCATTCTCGGCTTCGGGGTTAATACCGAGAAGCTGAAAGAGAAAAACCTGCCGATCCCGAAATGCTGGAAAGATCTGACCAAACCGGAATACAAAGGTGAGATCCAGATTGCCGATCCGCAAAGTTCCGGCACCGCCTATACCGCGTTCGCCACCTTCGTACAACTGTGGGGCGAAGATCAGGCGTTCGATTACCTGAAGCAGCTTAATACCAATATCTCTCAGTACACCAAATCCGGGATCGCCCCGGCGCGTAACGCCGCCCGCGGCGAAACGGCTATCGGCATCGGCTTCCTGCACGATTATTCGCTGGAAAAGGAGCAGGGCGCGCCGCTGGAGCTGATCTCGCCGTGCGAAGGCACCGGCTATGAAATCGGCGGCGTCAGTATTCTGAAAGGCGCGCGCAATGCCGACAACGCGAAGCTGTTCGTTGACTGGGTGCTGTCAAAAGAAGCGCAGGAGCTGGCGTGGAAGAAGGGCAAGTCCTATCAGATCCTGACCAACACCACGGCGGAAACTTCGCCGAACTCGCTCAAGCTCGACGATCTGAAGCTTATCAGCTACGACATGGACAAATACGGATCAACTGATGTGCGTAAGGCGCTGATCAATAAATGGGTCAGCGATGTGAAGATGGGGAAATAACCCCACGGCGGTCAATGCCGGGTGGCGGCGTTAACGCCTTACCCGGCCTACAACTTTCCCAACACCGGAACACTTATGTCACACACACTTGCACTCCATCCCGCCAGAAAGCGGGATGCGGTCTTCCTTTGGCTGCTTTTAGGCTGGCTGGCGTTCGCGCTGCTGCCGAGCTGGAGCCTGGATTATGGCCTGTTTGAATCCACGGCGGACGAAATTCTTGATGCGTACGCCTGGTCGCATCTTAACGTCAGCCTGCTGTGGTACCTGTTCCCCAGCCTGTTGCTGCTGCGCCCGTTCAGCGCGGCCAGCCGCGATCAACGCCGTCGCCACTGGTTTGACGCCGGCTGGGCGCTGGCCTGTATGGCGTTTATCGTTATCAGCGCGACGCTCGCCGGGCGTGGGCTGGGCTATGCCACCATCGTGCTGTTCATCTCCCTTGGCGCGATCATGACGCTGGCGTTGACCCGCCTTGAATGGCTGAGCGGCGACCGCTTTGTGATTGGCTCGCTGATCGCCATTATCGCGCTGATCGGCATTTTTATCGTCTGGCCGAGTATCGCCATCTTTATTCCGATGTTCACCACCGACAGCGGGGAATTCGCGCCGCTGGCCTTTATGACGGTGCTGTCGCAGGCGCATATCGTGCAGGTGATCGTCAACTCGATCCTGCTGTCGATGGCGGTGGGCGTGGGCTGTACCTTCTTCGGGCTGGTGCTGGCGATCTACACCACGCGCATCGCCCGGCGCAGCGCCATTATTGGCCGTATTTTCTCTATTCTGCCGATCGTTACGCCGCCCTTTGTGGTCGGGCTGGGCGTGACGCTGATGATGGGCCGCTCCGGTTATGTGACTGAACTGATGGTCGACTGGTTCGGCCTGACCAACACTAACTGGCTGTACGGTTTTACCGGTATCTGGATCGCGCAGGTGCTGGCCTTTACGCCGATGGCCTTTATGATCCTCGATGGCGCCATCAAAACCATTCATCCGTCGCTGGAAGAAGCCTCTTACACCCTGCGCGCCAGCCGCTGGCAGACCTTTAACGGCGTCTTTGTGCCGCTCTTAAAACCGGCGCTGGCAAACGCCTTTCTGATCGTCATCGTGCAGTCGCTGGCGGACTTCAGTAACCCGCTGGTGCTGGGCGGCAACTTCGACGTGCTGGCGACGCAGATCTATTTCTATATCACCGGCTCGCAGCTGGATTATCAGGCGGCCAGTACGCTGGGCGCCTTCCTGCTGCTGTTCTCGCTGCTGGTGTTCTGCATCCAGTACATGTGGATCGGTAAACGCTCCTACGTCACCGTCTCCGGGAAATCCTACCGTGGCGACGTGCAGCCGCTGCCGGTGACGCTGGTGTGGGGCGTGATGGCGCTGCTGGCGGTGTGGGTGGCATTCAATGCGCTGCTGTACGGCAGCATTTTCTACGGCAGCTTTACCGTCAACTGGGGCGTGGATTACACCCTGACGCTGGATAACTTTATCAAGCTGTTCGGTCAGGGGATGAGCGATGGCGCGTGGCCGTCACTGCTCGATACGCTGCTGTACGCCGGGATTGCCGCGCCTATTACCGCCATCTTTGGCCTGCTGATCGCCTGGGTGGTGGTGCGCCAGCAGTTCCGCGGCAAAAAGACTATCGAGTTCACCACCATGCTGTGTTTTGCCGTACCGGGCACCGTGGCGGGCGTTTCTTATATTCTCGCCTTTAACAGCGCCCCGGTGTACCTGACGGGCACCGCGGCCATTGTGATTATCTCCATGGTGATGCGTAACGTGCCGGTGGGTATTCGCGCCGGGATCGCGGGGCTGGGGCAGATCGACAAATCGCTGGATGAAGCCTCCCTCAGCCTGCGCGCCGGATCACTGCGTACCATTACGCACATTCTGCTGCCGCTGCTGCGCCCGGCGATCCTCTCGGCGCTGATCTACAGCTTTGTGCGCGCCATTACCACGGTGAGCGCCATTGTGTTCCTCGTCACGCCGGACACCCGTGTGGCTACGGCCTACATCTTAAACCGTGTTGAGGACGGCGAGTACGGCGTGGCCATTGCCTACGGCTCGATCCTGATTGTGGTGATGCTGGCGATCATCTTCCTCTTTGACTGGCTGATCGGTGAGGCGCGTATCTCCCGTTCAAAAGCTAAAAACCAGGCGTAAATTTATGACTCAGAAACATTTTGTTGAGCTGCGCAACGTGGGTAAAACCTTTGGCAGCAATGTGGTGATTGAAAATATCAACCTGGCGATCCCGCAGGGGGAGATGGTAACGCTGCTCGGCCCGTCCGGCTGCGGTAAAACCACGGTGCTGCGGCTGGTGGCAGGGCTGGAAAAACCAACCTCCGGGCAGATTTTTATCGACGGTGAAGACGTGACCGACAGTTCGATCCAGCAGCGTGATATTTGTATGGTGTTCCAGTCGTACGCGCTGTTCCCACACATGTCGCTGGGCGAGAACGTCGGCTATGGCCTGAAGATGCTCGGCGTGTCGCGCGCGGAGATCAAAACCCGCGTCAAAGAGGCGCTGGCGATGGTCGATCTGGATGGGTTTGAAGATCGCTATGTGGATCAGATTTCCGGCGGTCAGCAGCAGCGTGTGGCGCTGGCGCGCGCGCTGATCTTAAAGCCCAAAGTGCTGCTGTTTGATGAGCCGCTCAGTAACCTCGACGCCAACCTGCGGCGCAGTATGCGCGATAAAATTCGCGAGCTGCAAAAGCAGTTTAATATCACGTCGCTCTATGTCACCCACGATCAGAGCGAAGCCTTTGCGGTATCCGATACCGTGCTGGTGATGAATAAAGGCCACATCATGCAGATGGGCTCGCCACAGGATCTCTATCGTCAGCCTGCGTCGCGCTTTATGGCCAGCTTTATGGGCGATGCCAACCTGTTCCCGGCGACCTTCTCGGCGGATCATGTGGATATTTACGGTTACCGGCTACCGCGCCCGGCGCAGTTCGCCACCGTGGGAAGCGGGCAGGTGGGCGTGCGTCCGGAGGCGATCACGCTTGGGCAGCACGGCAGCGAAAGCCAGCGCTGCGTGATCCGCCATGTAGCCTATATGGGACCGCAGTATGAGGTGATTGTTGCGTGGCATGGGCAGGAGATTTTGTTGCAGGTGAATGCGACGCGATTGCAGCCGGACGTGGGGGAGAATTATTTCCTGGAGATCCATCCGTACGGGATGTTTGAGATGCGGGAGGCGGGTTAATCAGGGTGGCTTTTAGTGGAATGTTCCGTTCAATGGAATGTTCGGTTTAGTGGAATGTTCGGTTTA
>NZ_JBNRLQ010000012.1:0-132854 GCF_055804875.1 Enterobacter sp. K510
GACCCGCCGGCCTGTAAGCCGTTGTTCCGTGTCAGTGGTGGCGCATTATAGGGAGTTATTCCGGGCTGACAACCCCTAAATTCAAAAAATTTATCAACCGTCTCTTTTTTGCTCAAAAACGTCCTGAACCGCCAGTTTTTCGAGCATTTTGAAGCCATAGCGCTGCAAAACGGGCAGTAATTGTACAGCTTCAGGCGTGGCCTCCATACAGAACGCGATATTTTCATCCGCCGATTTCGCATCTGGCGCGTCATGCTCTAATAGCCAGACCGTGCGGCGCGCAATGGCCGCACCGGAATCCACCAGCCGGGTGCCGTCAGGTAAAACCTGTAGCAGCTCCTCACGCAGCAGGGGGAAATGCGTACAGCCTAACACCACGGTATCCGGCGGTTCCGGCATCCGCAGCCACGGGCGCAGAATGCGCTTCAGGTTTTCAAGCGGAACAGGCTTACCGTGCAGCTTGGCTTCCGCCAGCTCAACCAGCTCTGATGAACCCAGCATTTCGATATGGCATTCATTCGCGAAACGCTGGATGAGTTCATGCGTATAAGGACGCTTTACCGTGCCGCGCGTTGCCAGTAGCCCGACAATGCCGTTAGCTGTCAGTCGCGCCGCAGGTTTGATGGCGGGAACCACTCCCACAACCGGGAACTGGAATTTTTCGCGCAGAGCAGGAAGGGAAACGGTGCTGGCGGTGTTGCAGGCAATGATGGCCATTGCCAGGGGATAGCGCGCCTGAACAGCAGTGACAATGTTCAGCACCCGCTCCACGATAAAGGCTTCGCTTTTTTCCCCGTAAGGGAAAGCCACATTATCGAAGGCATAAATGTAATGCAGATCCGGCAGCAGTTGCCGGATCTCATCATAGACCGATAACCCACCGACGCCGGAGTCAAACACCAGCACGGTAGGTTTGAGGTCAGAAGGTGTAGCTGCCAGACAAGTTGTATTCTCGTCCTGCAGTTTGGTAGCCATAAGCTGTCTCGTAATCTTTATCGAACAGGTTAGCTATTTTACCACGAACTGTAAGATGAGAGGTGACAGGATATGACGCTGTGACATCCACGGTGCTGTAACTCGGCAGCCTTTGCTGCACGTTATTGTACTCCGAGGTATTGTTGTCATAACGCTTGCCAAAATATTGCCAGGAAACGTCCATACCTACGTCAAACATCGTCCAGTCGAGCTGATACTTCGCCTGCTGCCGGGAACGGCGCGCCAGCACTTCATCGTTTTCATCATTACGCGGATCGACATATTGCAGCGTCACGCGATGGTAGAAAATGCCGGTATCGAAACTCCCCGTCCATTCCACGCCTTTAATGGTGGCAGAGTTAATGTTGTCGTACGCGCCGGCAAAGGTCACAGGATCGGAATAGTAGGTGATCAGATTGCTGATTTCGTAACGATAGGCCGACAGACGCCAGTCCAGCGGCCCGGTCAGGCCTTCAAGCCCCGCCTCCCACTGCTTTGACTCTTCCGGCTTCAGATTCGGGTTGGAATCAATACCGAAACGGGTTGAGCCGAACTGCTGCCCCAGCGACGGCGCGAGGAACCCTGTACCGTAGGAAAGGGTTAAGCGGTAATCCTCAACAAACTCCCAGCCTGCGGCAGTCTGCCAGGTACCGTGCCAGCCAAACTGCTCATCATGATCTTCACGACCAGAGGCTTCCAGCGTCACGTCGCCAAACTGCTGCTGCCCGGTAAGATACAGACCGGTATCATCACGCTTATAGGTATCTGACGTTGCGGTATCGGAAGACGTCAGGCGTTGCTGCTGCCAGTCGACGCCGCCGCTCACCGAGCCATGGCCGACGATAAGGTTATTACCCCATTGCAGATTACGCTGCTCCAGACGGTCCAGCGAGGAGCCGTCCTGATAACGGCCATAAATGCTGCTGTAGTTGTAATCTTTGATCTTCTGATAGCTGGCAATGAGCTGCGAAGAGTAAATGCCGGAGTGATATTCCAGCCCGGTATCCCAGGTCTGGTTATAAAGCTGATTTTCATCGGCGCTGTAAGCTGGCATGAACGGCGGGCTGCCAAGATCGTAATCGACGTTATTGGCATAGCTGTGGCCACGGAAGAAGCCGTTGAAGTTGTCGTTAAACTTATGCTCGACGCTGCCCCAGAACGTTTTGTTGTGGTAGCCGTCGCGGTCATTGTCGTGATCCCAGCTGGAGCCAGGCTGCACATTAAAGCCACGGGTACTTTCGTAAGAACCTGCCAGCGTCGCCAGGGTATCGCCGAAACGCTGACGCAGCGCGCCATCGTACTGCTGATAGCCTTTCGAGCCTACGCTGGCGGTAATTTTCGACTGTTCTTCATCGCTGCGGGTAATGACGTTAATCACGCCCCCCATCGCGCCGGAACCATAAATCGCCGAACGCGGACCGCGAATGTATTCGATACGCTGCACCAGGGACACCGGAATTTGGTTGAGATCGGGATTATTGGTGATGCCTGGTCGCCCCATCGGGATACCATCCACCAGCACCAGCACCTGTCGCCCTTCGGTACCGCGAACGTACAGCGTGGAGTTTTGTTTCATCCCGCCGTTCTGCGCAATATCCACGCCCGGTAAACGACGCATCACATCATTGAGGGTTTTTGCCTGCCAGCGGTCAATCTCTTCACGGGTCACGACATCCGTAGGTGCCAGTACCGTGCCAACGGGCTGCTGAAAACGATTTGCGGTGACGACAACGTTGTCCGGGTTGCTATCCTGCGCCCAGCCAGAAAATGCCGTGACGGAGAGCGCCGTCAGCAGCGAAGTTTTTTTAATCATTGTTAAAGCATCCACAATATAAGAAGGATGCCGCAGGCCCCATCGATAGCACGCGATGATGTGAACCAAATGCGACGTTAACCGGCAGGTCTTCGGGCTCGAAAGTACAACAGATGATGACTTCCCACCTTACGGCAGTGTCTGCTTTCGCTATCACCCTTAACTTCTTACCGCTGCGCGTCAGCTCCAGATTTGCACTGGATTCCCTTTTAACTCAGGAGACCGGAAAGCGGATGCTACATTTAGTTACATATAGATGTCCAGACTGCTAATTAAGAAATCCGAAAACCGCAGGGCTGGACAATACGCACACAATCCCTACAATCCCCGCGTAATTCAATCTTACTCAGGACGCACCATGACCCCAGAACACCTCCCGACAGAACAGTACGACGCGCAACTGGCCGAAAAAGTCGTCCGACTGCAAAGTATGATGACGCCTTTTGCCGCGCCGGTTCCGGAGGTGTTCCGTTCCCCGGTCAGCCATTACCGTATGCGTGCCGAATTCCGCATCTGGCATGACGGTGACGACCTGTATCACATCATCTTCGACCAGCAGACGAAAAACCGTATTCGCGTCGACAGCTTCCCGGCGGCCAGCGAGCTGATTAACCAGCTGATGCGCGCCATGATGGAGGGCGTACGTCACTCCCCGGTTTTGCGTCATAAGCTGTTCCAGATCGATTACCTCACCACCCTCAGCAATCAGGCCGTGGTATCGCTGCTGTACCATAAGAAGCTGGATGATGCCTGGCGCGAACAGGCCGAAGCCCTGCGCGATGCGCTGCGGGCGCAGAACCTGAACGTGCACATTATTGGTCGCGCCACGAAAACCAAAATCGCGCTGGATCAGGATTATATCGACGAGCGACTGCCGGTCGCCGGTAAAGAGATGATCTATCGTCAGGTGGAGAACAGCTTCACGCAGCCTAACGCGGCCATGAATATTCAGATGCTGGAATGGGCGCTGAACGCCACAAAAAATTCGACGGGGGATTTGCTGGAGCTGTACTGCGGAAACGGCAACTTCTCGCTGGCGCTGGCGCGCAACTTCGATCGGGTACTGGCGACGGAAATCGCCAAGCCGTCAGTGGCGGCAGCGCAATACAATATTGCCGCTAACCACATTGATAACGTGCAGATTATCCGCATGGCGGCAGAAGAGTTTACCCAGGCGATGAACGGCGTGCGGGAATTTAACCGCCTGCAGGGGATCGATCTGAAAAGCTATCAGTGCGAGACGATTTTCGTCGATCCGCCGCGTAGCGGGCTGGACAGCGAAACCGAGAAGATGGTGCAGGCGTACCCGCGTATTCTGTACATTTCCTGTAACCCGGAAACCTTATGCAGGAACCTGGAGACGCTGAGCCAGACGCACAATATTGAACGTCTGGCCCTGTTCGATCAGTTCCCGTACACGCACCATATGGAGTGCGGCGTACTGTTGACCCGTAAGTAAGCGGCTTATTCCGGCAGTTCATGCCTGCGGTTACGCAGGCGATAACCGATCCAGAATACCAGCGCCACGGAGAGCACCGCAGGCACGAAGTTAGAGCCGATAGCCGGATACTCTGCGCGCACCACGGCGCTGTAAAGCAGCACGCCAAGGATGAAACACGCCGCCGCCAGACCGGGTAAACCCACCGGCATGGTACGGTTCTGATAACGCTGATGCAGACAGTACACCGTCAGCACCAGCGCAATAATCGGGAAGATGGAAAACGGCACAACAGAACTGAAAATGGCGGTAAAGGTGCCATTGATGGACAGGCCAGCGATCAGCGCCAGCAGCAACGTACCTTTATCTTGAACTGTCTGTTTCATTACTCATCCTTCACTCATCGGGTTGTTGCGAAATTTTCTCTTGTTCACGGCGATACCAGTAATACGCGCCTTTGGAAATCATCCGCAGCTGTAAAACCAGTCGCTCTTCTAATTGCCGACGTTGTTCCACGCCAATATCTAATGCTTCAGCGCCTGCGTTAAAGACGATAGTGACCATCGCTTCGGCCTGCGCTTCGGTGAACGCCCGCGGCATATGATTTTCGAGTTCGAGATAATCCGCAAGTTCCGCAATAAAGTGCTGAATTTCACGCGCCACCGCGGCACGAAACGCCGCCGACGTGCCGGAGCGTTCCCGCAGCAGCAGACGAAAAGCATTAGGGTTATTGCCGATAAATTCCATAAAGGTGGACACCGACGTGCGGATCACGCTGCCGCCTTTGGCGATACGCTGACGCGCCTGGCGCATCAGCTGGCGCAGCATCAGCCCGCTTTCATCCACCATGGTCAGGCCGAGTTCATCCACATCGCGGAAATGGCGATAAAAAGAGGTCGGCGCAATACCCGCCTCACGCGCCACTTCGCGCAGGCTGAGGCTGGCAAAACTACGCTCAGCGCTTAATTGACTAAATGCCGCTTCTACCAGCGAACGCCGGGTGCGTTCTTTTTGTTGCGCTCTAACGCCCATCACGATGTCTGAATCCTTCCAAAGGCCCGATGGCACTATACCAGACAATAAAACTAATCGGTTTACATTGCTTTGTGAATGATTGTTTACGGGCAGTTTGTGCTTTGGCTTCGCAAAAAAGCACAACGATAATTGGGTTAAAGCGGGGCAAATGTTATCATTGTGTTTATTTTGTGTATAAAAACAGGTGAGTAATACCATGTCACATTCTTGGGATTACGATGCAATAGTGATAGGCTCCGGCCCAGGCGGCGAAGGCGCGGCAATGGGTCTGGTTAAACAGGGAGCACGGGTCGCGGTTATCGAACGCTACCACAACGTGGGCGGCGGCTGTACGCACTGGGGCACCATCCCTTCCAAGGCGCTTCGCCATGCCGTCAGCCGTATCATTGAATTCAACCAGAACCCGCTGTACAGCGACCATTCCCGCCTTCTTCGTTCCTCCTTTGCCGACATCCTCAATCATGCCGACAGCGTGATTAACCAGCAGACCCGCATGCGTCAGGGCTTCTATGAACGCAATCATTGCGAGATCCTGCAGGGCAACGCGCATTTTGTCGACGATCATACGCTGGCGCTGGAGTGCCCGGACGGCACAGTGGAAACGCTGACCGCCGAAAAATTCGTCATTGCCTGCGGCTCGCGCCCGTACCATCCGGCAGACGTCGATTTTGCGCATCCACGCGTGTACGACAGCGACTCGATCCTCAGCCTTCAGCATGAACCGCGCCATGTGATCATCTATGGCGCCGGGGTAATCGGCTGCGAATACGCGTCGATCTTCCGGGGAATGGAGGTCAAAGTTGATCTGATCAACACCCGCGATCGTCTGCTGGCGTTCCTCGATCAGGAGATGTCAGATGCCCTCTCCTATCACTTCTGGAATAACGGCGTGGTTATTCGCCACAATGAAGAATACGAGCGCATCGAAGGCACGGATGATGGGGTGATTATGCACCTTAAATCCGGCAAAAAGCTTAAAGCGGATTGCCTGCTCTACGCGAACGGCCGCACCGGTAACGTGGACTCGCTGGCGCTGGAAAACATCGGTTTACAGGCGGATGGACGTGGCCTGCTGAAAGTGAACAGCATGTACCAGACGGCGCTGCCGCACGTGTATGCCGTCGGCGATGTGATTGGCTACCCGAGCCTGGCGTCTGCCGCTTACGATCAGGGCCGTATCGCCGCGCAGGCGATGGTAAAAGGCGAAGCCAGCGCGCATTTGGTGGAAGACATTCCTACCGGCATCTACACCATTCCGGAAATCAGCTCGGTCGGGAAAACCGAACAGCAGCTCACCGCCATGAAAGTGCCTTACGAAGTGGGGCGTGCGCAGTTTAAACACCTGGCGCGCGCGCAGATCGTCGGCATGAGCGTCGGCACGCTGAAAATTCTGTTCCACCGCGAGACCAAAGAAATTCTGGGGATCCACTGCTTTGGCGAACGCGCCGCCGAAATTATTCACATCGGCCAGGCGATCATGGAGCAGAAAGGTGGCGGTAACACTATTGAGTACTTTGTTAACACCACCTTTAACTACCCGACCATGGCGGAAGCCTATCGGGTAGCGGCGCTGAACGGCTTAAACCGCCTGTTTTAACAGGCGGTCAAAGTGGCCATCCATAGTGGTACGGATGGCCTCTGCCAGTTGCTCATAGCGGCTGCGCAGCGGTGAGCCAGGGCGGTAGACCAGGCCAATGGTACGACGCGGTTCCGGCTTAATGCACGGCAGATAGATGACGCCGTCGCGCTTGCGCTCTGGCGGCACAGAGAGCGCAGGCAGCAACGTAATACCACTTCCCGCCGCCACCATATTACGCAGCGTTTCCAGACTGGTGGCACGGAAGTGCGTATCTTCGTCGGCCCCGGCTTCGAAGCAGAAGCCCATCGCCTGATCGCGCAGGCAGTGCCCGTCTTCCAGCATCAGCAGTTTTTCGCCTGCGAGATCGCCCATCGGTACGCGATCGCGGTTCGCCCACGGGTGATCCTCATAGATCGCCAGCATCATCGGCTCGTCAAAGAGCGGCACTTCAATAAAGGCTTCACTCTCTTTTACCAGCGCCAGGATCGCGCAATCAAGCTTACCGCTGTCCAGTTGCGTCAGCAGCTGATGCGTCTGGGCTTCATGCAGATACATTTCCAGTTTCGGGAAGGTCTGGTGCAACAGCGGGATAATCTGCGGCAGCAGATATGGCCCCACGGTCGGGATCAGGCCGATATGCAGCGGGCCGGACATGGTTTCGCCCTGCTGGCTGGCCATCTCTTTAAGCACTTTTACCTCACGCAGCACAGTGCGCGCCTGATCCACCAGCAGCAGACCGGACTGGGTAAAGAGTACTTTGCGGCTGGTGCGCTCCAGAAGCATGACGCCAAGCTCATCTTCCAGTTTACGGATCTGGCCGCTCAGCGTAGGCTGGCTGACATGGCAGGCGTCTGCCGCGCGGCGAAAGTGGCGGTGTTCAGCTAACGCAACCAGGTATTCAAGATCGCGAATATTCATTCTTCATCCTCCGACGCCATGATAGTCCATGGCGATAGATAGAATAGCAATGAACGATTATCCCTATCAAGCACTCTGTACAATAATTAGCACCAGAAACGAGGCGGCATCTCAAAAATCCCTTGAAGCCACTCGCCTCGTTTTGAAAATACTAAAGCCAACGTGAACTATTTAGCGGACCATGGGTCCGCTTTTTTTTGCAGCAAATAATGAGTCCTTTACTTATAAATCTACGGATAATCCGTAAAACCCGCCTCTAATTATAAATTAGATAAATATTATCCTGCCAATATATATATTTAGTTTAAGTTAAAACGTTATTCTCTTGAAATATACCTATAACTCTATAAAAATGCCGCGGTAGTCCATCCAATAACTGAAGGAATAGTGAATAATGAAATTAAATACTATGACGCGATATTTTATCGCGGCAGGTCTATTGGCCTGCGCCGGAAACGCCTTTGCGCTGGAAGCATGGAGCGGTCAGGAAGGCGGCGATACTATTGAAGTGATTTTTGACAGTAAAGTGTATACCAACCGCTGGTATGTTAACGCTGATAATTGCCCGAAAGATGCATCCGCAGATAACTGGGAAAATCCATGGACTTATGTCCGCGATGCCACACCCGCAGAAATAAACGAATATGGTAATCCGACCACCTGCGACGCTGGCGGTATCACGCCGGTCAATTACGACGCATTCAGCGCCGAAAAGAATTACGTCACGGGCGATATTGTCAGCTATGGCGATGTGAATTATCAGGCGAAAAGCGCGGTTCCGGCATATTCCTTTACGCCAGGCGAAGATAATCCATGGCAATTATATACCCCAGTTCCGGTGTGGAGTTCTACTCAGGTATATAACAAAGGCGATGTCGCGCAACTTGACGGCCAGTCCTATGAAGCGCTGTTTTACACCGTGGGAGATAATCCCTCGAATCCCGCTAACCAGAACCCGACCGGTACTAATGGCCGTCCGTGGAAGCCATTAGGCCCGACCGTCGAATATAGCGAAGCAGAACTGAGCGCCGCGCCACAATATAGCGCCACTGCGCTTTACGAAGCGGGTACGCTGGTACAGTTCCAGGGCCAGCCCTATGTATCGCAGGCGAAAGTGAAAGCCGTATCGCCGGTTGATGAAAACCCCTGGGCGATTTACACCGACTGGACCGGCACCAAAGAGCGCGTAGGCACGCCGAAAAATCCGTGGCCTGCCCATGTTTACGCCCCCTATGTCGATTTCACTCTGAATTCCATTCCGGATCTGGCGAAGCTGGCGAAAGAGCAAAACATTACCCATTACACCATGGCGTTTGTGGTGGCGAAAAGCGGCGAGCAGTGTATCCCGACCTGGGGCACCGCCTACAGCATGCAGGACTACGCTCAGTACAGCAAAATCAAAGCGCTGCGTGAAGCAGGCGGCGATGTGATGGTGTCTATTGGCGGCGCAAACAACTCCCCGCTGGCGGCAGCCTGTAAGAACGACACCGATCTGCAAAAACACTATTACGACATCGTCGATAACCTGAACCTCAACGTGCTGGACTTCGACATTGAAGGCACCTGGGTCGCCGATCACGAATCCATCCAGCGTCGTAACCGTGTGGTGAAAGCCACCCAGGATCAATGGAAAAAAGAGGGCCGTAAAGTCGGCGTCTGGTATACCCTGCCGATCCTGCCGACCGGTCTGACGCCGGACGGTGTCTACGTGCTGGAAAATGCGCGTGATGCAGGCGTGGAACTGGCAGGCGTCAACGTGATGACCATGGACTACGGCAACTCAATTTGTCAGTCCGACGGCACTGAAGGCCAGAACATTCACGGCACCTGCGCCACCTCCGCCATCGACAACCTGTTTAATCAGCTGAAGAAAATCTGGCCGGCGAAATCTGATAAAGAGATCAACGCCATGATGGGCACCACGCCAATGATTGGCTACAACGACGTGCAGGGCGAAGTGTTCTATCTGTCGGATGCCCAAAAAGTCATGAAGGATGCTACTGACCGTAAGCTCGGTATGATTGGTATCTGGTCAATGGCGCGCGACAAGCCAGGCGTACCGGGTCAGGTTTCTCCGGAACATAGCGGCATGACGCCATCGCAGGCACCCGAGTACGCTTACAGTCAGGTATTCGCGCCTTTCACCAGCGTCTCTGACGAGCTGGCTGACGGCGTACACTCTTTTGAAGCTGTCACCACGGCAAGCCAGCGTAGCGTTGAAATCAACCTCACTACCGCCGCGCAGAAGAGCCGTAAATTTGTCGCTTTCCACAATGCAGGTGAAGGCGATAAATACATGGGTCATACCCAGAATGGTTCGGTGTACTACGGCAGTAAACGCGTCAGCGGCAACGACACCATCGTCACGCTGCATTACTACTACGCACCAAAAGTGGGCGATGTCATTACCCTGGTGGAAGATGTAAAAGGTGAAGTGACTGTACTGAAGAAATTCACCATTACAGAAGAGATGATTAAGCTCAAATAACCCGCTGTGCTAAAACCAGAACCCCGCCGGTGGCGGGGTTCTTTTTTGTTCAGCCCAGGCGTTGTCGGGCATCGGCAATCGCCTGCGCTACCTGCGCCGGTGACACACCGCCTTTCGCCGCGCGTTTATCGAGGCAGGATTGCAGTGACAGGATCGGATAGACATCCTCGCCAATCACGCTGCTGAATTTCTGCAAATCCGCCAGCGGCAGATCTTCCAGCGGTTTACCCTGAGCAATGGCTTCCACTACCGCTTCGCCGACAATATGGTGCGCCTCACGGAAGGGAACGCCTTTGGCGACCAGATAATCCGCCAGCTCGGTAGCATTCGCGTAACCCTGCTGCGCCGCCTCCTGGCAGCGCGGACGTTTCACCTGAATACCGTCCAGTACCAGCGTCGCCATGTGCAGGCAGTCCAGCCAGGTATCCAGCGCATCGAACAGCCCTTCTTTGTCTTCCTGCATATCTTTGTTATACGCCAGCGGCAGACCTTTCAGGGTCATCATCATGCCGGTCAGCGCGCCCTGTACACGGCCGCATTTACCGCGGATCAGCTCCAGCGCATCCGGGTTTTTCTTCTGCGGCATTAAGGAGGAGCCGGACGTCACGCGATCGGACAACTCCACAAAACCTGCTTCACCGGTGTTGAAGAAGATCAGATCTTCGGCGAAACGCGACAGATGCACCATGCCGATGGACGCGTCAGACAGCAACTCCAGCACGTGGTCACGATCCGATACGCTGTCGAGGCTGTTACGGGTCGCCGACGCAAAGCCCAGCCAGCCCGCCAGCTGTTCACGGTCGATTTCATAAGCTGTACCCGCCAGCGCGCCGCAGCCTAACGGACTGACGTCCAGACGCTTTAGCGCATCCTGCAGGCGGCTTTCATCACGGGCGAGCATCTCGACATAAGCCAGACACCAGTGGGCAAAGGTCACCGGTTGCGCACGTTGCAGGTGCGTATAGCCCGGCATCACCGCATCCTGATTCGCCTGCGCGGTTTCCACCAGCGCCGACTGTAACTGGCGATTCGCGCCAAGCAGTTCACTCACCTGCTCTTTACACCACAGTTTCAGATCGGTGGCGACTTGGTCGTTACGGCTACGCCCGGTATGCAATTTTTTGCCCAGCGCGCCCACTTTGTCGATGAGTCTGCCTTCCACCCAGCTGTGAATATCTTCGGCGTCGCTGGTAAGAATTTGCTGCGGATCGAGACGCACTTCCTCCAGCAGAATAGTGAGCGCATCTTCCAGCTGTTGCTGTTCCTGCGTCGTCAGCACGCCTACCGTTACCAGCGCCTTAGACCAGGCCACAGAGCCAACAATATCCTGCTCCGCCAGGCGATAGTCAAAGCGCAAAGAGTCGTTGAACTGTTTGAACCGTTGATCCGCTGCCTGAGTAAAACGCCCGCCCCAAAGTGCCATAACATTCTTCCTTTCTTTATGAATTCTGCCGGATGGCGCTACGCTTATCCGGCCTACGGTCTGTAGGCCCGGCAAGCAACGCGCCGCCGGGCATTAAATCTTACGCCAGCGATGTATGAAATCTTACGCCAGAATACGGGTGCCAATCGGCGTGCCGTTAAACAACGCCGGAAGTTGTTCCGCATGACGCCATGAGGCGATGTCTACCGGACGGCCCAGCGTGCGGGCGGCATCCAGCGCGGCGTTTACTTTCACGATCATGCCATCGGTAATAATTCCCTGGTCGATCAGCTGCTCAGCTTTCGCCGCCGTCATTTCGGCAATGCGCTGACCTTTACCGTCAAGAATGCCGCTGACGTCAGAGAGCAGGATCAAATCCGCGCCCAGGGTCGCTGCCAGCGCCGTGGCCGCCTGGTCGGCGTTGACGTTCATTAACTGCCCGTCGTCGGTCACGCCAATGGAGCTGACCACCGGCAGGAAACCGCCGTCCAGCAGAGTGTTGATAAGCTTTGGCGAGCCAGGTTTTGCATGGCCGACGTGACCCAGTTCTTCGTCGAGCTGTGTCACGCTCACGCTGTCGCCATCGCCCAGATACAGACCAACGGAGGCGATATGATGTTTCTTCGCCCATGCCAGCAGCGTTTTGTTGGCGGTCCCCGCCAGCGCGCCGGTGATGATGTCGATCTGATCGGCTGGCGTGACGCGCAGGCCGTTTTTCTTGGTCACCGGCAGGTTAAGCTGCTTCATCAGCTCATCCACCACGCAGCCGCCGCCGTGCACAATAACCAGCGGGCGCTGATGGGACTCACGATAATTCACCAGCGCCGTAAACAGGCGCTCCAGCGCTTCTTCGCTATCCAGCAGTACGCCACCCAGCTTGATAATTAATGGATTCATCATTGCACCCTTAAATAAGAGACTGCGTTTCAGCATAGCCGAAACGAATGTTTGCACACTGTACCGCCTGCGCCGCCGCACCTTTCAACAGGTTATCTTCGGTCGCCACCACAATGAGATGCTGATCCGACACCGCGAAACCAATATCGCAGAAGGGTAAACCAACCACGTTTTTCAGCGCCGGAACACCTTTGTCATACAGACGCACCAGCGGTTTATCCGCATACGCCTGCCGGAAAGCCTGGGCGATCTGCGCGCTGTCGACGCCCGCTTTCAGGCGGCAGGTGATGGTTTCCAGAATGCCGCGCGGGAAGTTGCCCAGGTGCGGGGTAAAGATCACCTCTGCGCCCAGATGGGTGGTGATTTCCGGGTGATGGCGGTGATTAAACACGCCATAGGGTTGCAGGCTCACTTCGCAGAAACTGTTGGAGATAGCGGCTTTGCGCCCGGCGCCGCTGACGCCGCTGGTGGCGTTGATCACCGGCCACTGGGAAAGATCCAGCAGCCCGGCGTCGATCAACGGCTTCAGCGACAGCTGCGCCGCCGTCGGGTAGCAGCCCGGCACGGCGATCAGATTCGCCTCTTTCAGTTTATCGGCGTTCCACTCCGCCAGGCCATAGACCGCTTTTTCCAGCAGATCCGGGTGCTGATGGGTGAAGCCATAATATTTTTCATAGAACCCGGCATCGTTAACGCGGAACGCCCCGGAGAGGTCGAACACCACGCAGCCCGCCGCCAGAAATTGCGGCGCGAGGTCATGGCTGACTTCATGGGCGGTTGCCAGAAACACCACGTCCACGCCGTCGGTAAATTCGCTGATGTCGGACATCGGCTGTAAAGGCAGATCGACAATGCCTTTCAGCTGCGGATGCAAATCGGAGATGCGCTTTCCCGCATCATTGCTTTGCGCTGACACGGTCAAAGCGGTTATGTTCATATGAGGGTGGCGATTCACATAGCTTACAAGCTCAGCGCCCGCATAACCGCTAGCGCCCACAATCAGCGTATTCAACATCGGGTTCCTTTACGATCAACGTTAGTGTATTTTTATTCACATTTACTGCATGAATATTGATACTATCACGACCTAAGGTGTGTCAACAATGAAAATGAATCTACCGCCATTTATCGAGATTTACCGCGCTCTGATAGCCACACCGTCTATCAGCGCAACGGAAGAAGCGCTGGATCAGAGTAATGCGGCTTTAATCAATCTGCTGGGCGGCTGGTTTGGCGATCTCGGGTTTAAAGTGGACATCCAGCCGGTTCCCGGCACGCGCAATAAATTCAATATGCTCGCCAGCGCGGGCCAGGGGGCTGGCGGTTTGCTGCTTACCGGCCACACCGACACCGTGCCGTTTGACGATGGTCGCTGGACGCGCGATCCCTTTACCCTCACCGAGCATGACAACAAACTTTACGGCCTCGGCACTGCCGATATGAAAGGCTTTTTTGCCTTCATTCTTGATGCGCTGCGTGACGTGGATGTGACGCAACTTAAAAAGCCGCTCTACGTACTGGCCACCGCCGATGAAGAGACCAGCATGGCGGGCGCGCGCTATTTCGCCGAACACGCCGAAATCCGCCCGGACTGCGCCATTATCGGCGAACCGACATCCCTGCAACCGGTACGCGCCCACAAAGGGCACATCTCGAATGCCATCCGCATTCTTGGTCAGTCCGGCCACTCCAGCGATCCGGCGCGCGGCGTTAACGCCATCGAACTGATGCATGAATCCATCGGTCATATTCTGCAACTGCGCGACACGCTGAAAGAACGCTATCACTTTGACGCCTTCACCGTGCCTTATCCGACGCTGAACCTCGGTCACATTCACGGCGGCGACGCGGCGAACCGAATCTGCGCCTGTTGTGAACTGCATATGGATATTCGCCCGCTGCCGGGCATGACGCTTAACGATCTGGAAGGGCTGCTCAATGAAGCGCTGGCGCCGGTGAGCGAACGCTGGCCGGGTCGCGTCAATATTGCCGAGCTGCACCCGCCGATCCCGGGCTACGAGTGCCCGCCGGATCACCAGCTGGTCGAGGTGGTGGAAAAGCTGCTCGGCACGCAAACGGAAGTGGTGAACTACTGCACCGAAGCGCCCTTTATTCAGACCCTGTGCCCGACGCTGGTGTTAGGCCCCGGCTCAATTAATCAGGCGCACCAGCCGGATGAATATCTGGAAACGCGCTTTATTAAGCCGACCCGGGAGCTGATCACCCAGGTGGTGCATCACTTCTGCTGGCATTAATTCTTCCCCCTCGCCTCCCGGTGAGGGGTGATTTTTGTCACATCTCCATAAGCTTTACTTATCTGCAACTGCGCCTGTTAACTTTCATAAATTGCCGTCATTTATTCGTTTGCTGAACCGTTTTCGCAGCAATTGACGCACGGGGTTTTACGTGGCTTTATAAAAGACGACTACAAAACAATGTCCGAAAGATTTCGAATCACAGCAAGGCGGCAAACGCACACATCCCAGGGAGCTTACATAAGTAAGTGACCTGGGTGAGTAAGTGCAGCCAACGCCGCTGTGGTTTGAAAGATACAGGACATTTACAAAATGAGATGGGGTGTCTGGGTTAACATGAACGAACAATATTCCGCTTTGCGTAGTAATGTCAGTATGCTCGGCAAGCTGCTGGGAGATACCATCAAGGACGCGCTGGGAGAGAACATTCTCGACCGTGTCGAAACGATCCGTAAGCTCTCAAAATCCTCACGTGCAGGTAACGAAGCCGACCGCCAGGCGCTGCTCACCACCTTGCAGAACCTGTCCAACGATGAGCTGTTACCGGTGGCTCGCGCCTTCAGCCAGTTCCTGAATCTGGCGAATACCGCCGAGCAATACCACAGCATATCGCCAAAAGGCGAAGGGGCCAGCAATCCGGAAATTATCGCCCGCACCCTCAGAAAGCTGAAAGACCAGCCCGATCTCAACGAAGACACCATTAAAAAAGCCGTGGAATCCCTGTCGCTGGAGCTGGTGCTGACCGCCCACCCGACAGAAATCACCCGTCGCACGCTGATCCACAAAATGGTGGAAGTGAATAACTGCTTAAAGCAGCTTGATAACAAAGACATTGCCGATTACGAGCGTAACCAGCTGATGCGCCGCCTGCGCCAGCTGATTGCCCAGTCCTGGCATACGGATGAAATCCGTAAACATCGCCCAAGCCCGGTGGACGAAGCCAAATGGGGCTTTGCCGTGGTGGAAAACAGCCTGTGGGAAGGCGTCCCGAATTACCTGCGCGAGCTGAACGAACAGCTGGAAGAAAACCTTGGCTACAAGCTGCCGGTGGATTTTGTCCCGGTGCGCTTCACTTCCTGGATGGGCGGCGATCGCGACGGCAACCCGAACGTCACCGCGGAGATCACCCGCCACGTCCTGCTGCTGAGCCGCTGGAAAGCCACCGATCTGTTCCTGAAAGATATTCAGGTGCTGATCTCTGAACTGTCGATGGTGGAATGCACCGACGAACTGCGTGAAATGGTCGGCAGCGAAGGCGCGCAGGAGCCGTACCGCTATCTGCTGAAAGGGCTGCGCAGCCAGCTGATGGCGACCCAGTCCTGGCTGGAAGCCCGTCTGAAAGGCCAGCGCCTGCCGAAACCCGCGGGCCTGCTGACCAACAACGAACAGCTGTGGGATCCGCTATACGCCTGCTATAAATCGTTGCAGGCCTGCGGCATGTCGATCATCGCTAACGGCGAACTGCTCGATACCCTACGCCGCGTCAAATGCTTTGGCGTGCCGCTGGTGCGTATTGATGTGCGTCAGGAAAGCACGCGTCATACCGAAGCGCTGGGCGAACTGACCCGCTACCTCGGCATTGGCGATTACGAAAGCTGGTCGGAGGCCGATAAACAGGCGTTCCTGATCCGCGAACTGAATTCCAAACGCCCGCTGCTGCCGCGCAACTGGGAGCCAAGCGACGACACCCGCGAAGTGTTTAACACCTGCAAAGCGATCGTCGATGCGCCGCAAGGATCCGTTGCCGCCTATGTGATCTCCATGGCCAAAACACCGTCCGACGTGCTGGCGGTGCATTTGCTGCTGAAAGAGGCCGGTATCGGCTTCGCCCTGCCGGTCGCGCCGCTGTTTGAAACTCTCGATGACCTCAACAATGCCAATGACGTCATGACCCAGTTGCTGAATATCGACTGGTATCGCGGCTTCATTCAGGGCAAACAGATGGTGATGATTGGCTATTCCGACTCCGCGAAAGATGCGGGCGTGATGGCGGCCTCCTGGGCGCAATATCAGGCACAGGACGCGCTGATCAAAACCTGCGAAAAAGCGGGCATCGCGCTGACGCTGTTCCACGGACGCGGCGGCTCTATTGGGCGTGGTGGCGCACCGGCGCACGCGGCGCTGCTCTCGCAACCGCCGGGCAGCCTGAAAGGCGGTCTGCGCGTGACCGAACAGGGCGAGATGATCCGCTTTAAGTACGGTCTGCCGGATATCACCATCAGCAGTCTGTCCCTCTACACCGGCGCGATCCTCGAAGCCAACCTGCTGCCGCCGCCGGAGCCGAAAGACGCCTGGTGCCACATTATGGACGAGCTGTCTGACATTTCCTGCGACATGTACCGTGGCTATGTGCGCGAAAACGAAAGCTTTGTGCCCTATTTCCGTTCGGCGACGCCGGAGCAGGAACTCGGCAAACTGCCGCTGGGCTCACGTCCGGCCAAACGTCGCCCGACCGGCGGCGTCGAATCGCTGCGCGCCATTCCGTGGATTTTCGCCTGGACGCAAAACCGCTTAATGCTGCCCGCCTGGCTGGGCGCAGGCGCGGCGCTGCAAAAAGTGGTGGAAGACGGCAAGCAGAGCGAGCTGGAAGCCATGTGTCGCGACTGGCCGTTCTTCTCTACCCGTCTGGGGATGCTGGAAATGGTGTTCTCCAAAGCTGACCTGTGGCTGGCGGAATACTACGATCAGCGTCTGGTGAAACCGGAGCTGTGGGCGCTGGGCAGCGAGCTGCGCGACCAGCTGGAAGCGGATATCAAAGTGGTGCTGGATATCGCCAACGACTCGCACCTGATGGCCGACCTGCCGTGGATCGCCGAGTCTATCCAGTTGCGTAACATCTATACCGACCCGCTCAACGTTCTCCAGGCCGAACTGCTACACCGTTCGCGTCAGGCGGAAGAAGAAGGTAAAGAAGCAGATCCGTGCGTGGAACAGGCCTTAATGGTCACCATCGCCGGTGTGGCTGCCGGTATGCGTAACACCGGCTAATCAGCACGGCCTCCCCCGCCCGGTGACGCAAGGTTCACCGGGCGATCTCCGGGAAAAACATGTCATACGACCTCAGCCATCACCTTACCCGATTCGCCGAAGACGCCGCCCTGTTGCAGCGCGTCTGGTTTGCTCGTGGCGCAGGGCCGGTTCCGGCAGGGGCATTGCAGACGGATTTTCCGCGGCTGGAAATCGTGCTCGACGGCGAAATAACAGACGGCAGTGAACCCGCAGTCATGGCGGAAAACGACGTGCTCTTTATCCCCGCCGGTCACTGGAACGCGCCGCAGTGCCGCCAGCCCGCCACTCTGCTTAACATCCACTTTGAGAAACAGTATTTAGTTTTCAGCGTGCAACGCCGGGACGGCGTCCATCTGCACAATCTGTGTCACGCCCAGGTGGCGCGGCGCGGCCCGCGTACCGGCTCTTTATTATTGCAGACGCTCAGTGAATTACAGATGCAGCCGCACGAGCAGCGCACCGCCCGTCTCACGGTAAGAAGCCTGCTCAGCCACTGCGCCGATCTGCTGGGCAGCCAGATCCAGACCGCCTCCCGCAGCCAGGCGCTGTTTGAAGCCATACGCCATTATATCGACGAAAATTATGCCGCGCCGCTCACCCGTGAGTCCGTCGCGCAGGCATTCTATATTTCCCCGAACTACCTCTCCCATCTGTTTGCCAATACCGGGGCGACAGGATTTAACGCTTATCTGAACCAGATCCGGCTGGAACATGCACGCATGTTGCTGAAAAATTACGATCTGAAAATAAACGAAGTGGCCCACGCCTGCGGCTTTGTTGACAGTAACTATTTCTGCCGCCTGTTCCGCAAAGCCACCGAGCGCACCCCGTCCGAATACCGCCGCCAGTATCACAGCCAGCTGACCAAAACGAACCTGTGAGCCAGCTCGCATTTCTGACCGCAGCTTACATTTGTCCAGTGTTTGGCAGATTTGACAGATAGCGGCCTGTCGGCCCCGGCTTTTATGCTGATCGCCATCGCAACTTCAGAAAGCTGACGAGGTAAAGCATGGAACTCTATCTGGACACGGCCAACGTTGCCGAAGTCGAACGCCTGGCGCGCATTTATCCGCTGGCGGGCGTGACCACCAACCCGAGCATAATCGCCGCCGGTAAACAGCCGCTGCGGGAGGTATTACCTCGTCTGCAACAGGCTATCGGGCCTGACGGCACGCTGTTCGCGCAGGTGATGAGCCGTACGGCGGACGGCATGGTGGCAGACGCCCGACACCTGAATGACATCCTGCCGGGCATCATTGTCAAAGTGCCGGTGACTGCCGAAGGGCTGGCGGCCATCAAAATGTTAAAAAAAGAAGGCATCGTGACGCTGGGAACGGCGGTGTACAGCCCGGCACAGGGTCTGCTGGCGGCGCTGGCGGGGGCAAAATACGTCGCGCCCTACGTCAACCGCGTGGATGCGCAGGGCGGCGACGGTATCCGTATGGTGCAGGAACTGCAACGTCTGCTCGAACTTCATACGCCGGACAGCATGGTGCTGGCAGCCAGCTTTAAGACCCCGCGCCAGGCGCTCGACTGTCTGCTGACCGGATGTCAGGCGATTACGCTACCCTTAGAGGTAGCGCAACAAATGCTCGGTACGCCGGCAGTAGAGGCGGCGATCGAGAAATTCGAGCACGACTGGCAAACCGCCTTTGGCACGTTAACGCTGTAAAAGGAGTCAACTATGGACCACATTATTCAATCGCCGGGTAAATACATTCAGGGGGCGGATGTGCTCACCCGTCTGGGAGACTATCTGAAACCGCTGGCGGAAAGCTGGCTGGTGGTCGGTGACAAATTCGTTTTAGGTTTCGCGCAGGAGACGCTGCAAAAAAGTTTTGATGACGCCGACCTGAGCGCCGATATCGTGCCCTTTGGCGGCGAATGTTCGCAAACGGAAATCGACCGTCTGCGCGCGCTGGCTGAAGAGGCAGACTGCACGGCGGTGCTGGGCATTGGCGGCGGTAAAACCCTGGATACCGCCAAAGCGCTGGCCCACTACATGCACCTGCCGGTGGCGATCGCACCGACCATCGCCTCAACCGATGCGCCGTGCAGCGCGCTGTCGGTGATCTATACCGACACCGGTGAATTCGAACGTTACCTGATGCTGCCGAAAAACCCGGATCTGGTGATTGTCGATACCAAAGTGGTGGCGGGCGCGCCTGCGCGTCTGTTAGCCGCCGGGATCGGCGATGCGCTGGCCACCTGGTTTGAAGCGCGCGCCTGCGCCCGCAGCGGGGCCACCACCATGGCGGGCGGACAGTGCACCCAGGCGGCGCTGGCGCTGGCCGAGCTGTGCTACAACACGCTGCTGGAGCAGGGTGAAAAAGCCATGCTGGCGGCGGAGCAGCATGTGGTCACCGCCGCGCTGGAGCGCATCGTGGAAGCCAATACTTATCTCAGCGGCGTCGGCTTTGAGAGCGGCGGGCTGGCGGCCGCGCATGCCATTCACAACGGTCTGACGGCGATCCCGGACGCGCACCATTACTATCACGGCGAAAAAGTGGCCTTCGGTACGCTGACGCAGCTGGTGTTAGAAAACGCGTCGGTGGAGGAGATCGAAACCGTGGCGTCGCTGTGTCACAGCGTCGGCCTGCCGATCACCCTCGCCCAGCTGGATATTAAAGCCGATATTCCGGCGAAATTGCGCCAGGTGGCGCAAGCGGCCTGCGCGGAAGGGGAAACTATTCACAATATGCCGGGCGGCGCCACGCCTGATGAGGTGTACGCGGCGCTGATCGTCGCCGATCAGTATGGTCAGCGTTTCCTGGAAGAGTGGGAATAAACCGGTTGCCGGGCAGTCATGCCCGGCGTTTTTGGTTACAGCGACGGGCGCACGCCCAGCGTATGACAAATGGCATAGCTCATCTCGGCGCGGTTCAGCGTATAGAAGTGGAAATCCTTCACCCCTTCGCGGCTTAAAATCTTCACCATGTCCATGGCGATATTCGCGCCCACCAGCTTACGGGTTTCGGGGTCATCATCCAGACCGTTAAACATCTGCGACATCCATGCCGGAATACGCACGTTGGTCATGTCGGCGAATTTTTTAGCCTGTTTAAAGTTCGAGACCGGCAGAATGCCCGGAATGATTTCCACGTCGATGCCGGTCGAGGCGCAGCGGTCGCGGAATCGCAGATAGCTTTCCACGTCGAAGAAAAACTGCGTGATGGCACGGTTAGCGCCAGCGTCGATTTTGCGTTTCAGGTTCAGCAGATCCGCCTGCGCGCTCTTCGCTTCCGGGTGCACTTCCGGATAGGCGGCAACGGAAATATCAAAATCAGCAACCTCTTTTAACAGCGCGACCAGGTCGGTGGCGTACATATCAGGCTTACCGCCGCCCGGCGGCAGATCGCCGCGCAGCGCCACGATATGACGGATACCGTTGTTCCAGTAATCCCGGGCGATGCTGCGCAGTTCGTCACGGCTGGCGTCAATACAGGTGAGATGCGGCGCCGCTTCCAGACCGGTTTTATCTTTGATGCCTTTAATAATGCTGTGCGTACGGTCGCGCTCGCCGGAGTTTGCGCCATAGGTCACAGAGACAAATTTCGGCTTCAGGCTGCTCAGGCGATCGATGGAGTGCCATAAAGTCTGTTCCATTTCACTGGTGCGCGGCGGGAAAAACTCAAAAGAGACATTAATCTGCCCCTGCACTTCTGCCAGGCTCTGATTCAGGGCTTCCCGCTGGTTGGCGTGAAAAAAGCTCATACCTTACCTCATCAATCGCGTGTCGTTGTTTATTGTAATGTGAACTTCTATACGTTTAGACGTCCAGATGTAAAAATGACGGAAAAGCGATATGGCGTCAACAGAATTATCGTGAAACTGTGTGAGGATTGTTCAGGGAAGATGAAAAAGATTCAGGATGGAAAGCCCCCCTCACTCTGGCAGTGAGGGGGATAAAAACTACAACAGTTGCGCCAGGCGATTGATGTCTGACTGGATCGCCCCGGCGGTCACATCGCGTCCTGCGCCAGGCCCGCGGATCACCAGCGGATTATCGCGATACCAGCGGCTTTCGATGGCGAACACGTTATCGCACGGCAGCAGCGCCGCCAGCGGATGTTCAGGGCGTACCGCTTCCACGCCGACGCGCGCTTTGCCGTTAGCGTTGAAACGCGCGACGTAACGCAGCACGAGGCCCATTTCCCGCGCCGCTTCCAGTCGCTGCACCATCTGGTCGTTCAGCTCATCGCCATTCTCGAAGAAGTGATCCACCGACCCCTCTTCGCAGCCGTTCGGCACCAGTGATTCGACGCGCACCTGATCCGGTTCGATGTCATAACCCGCTTCACGGGCGAGGATCACCAGCTTGCGCATCACGTCTTTACCGGAGAGATCGACGCGCGGATCCGGCTCGGTCAGCCCCTGCTGCCAGGCCTGATCCACCAGCTCAGTAAAGGGCACGGTGCCGTCAAACTGCAGGAACAGCCAGGAGAGCGTGCCGGAGAAAATACCGCTGATGGCGAGAATGGCATCGCCGCTGTCGATCAGATCGCGCACGGTATGGTTCACGGGTAAGCCCGCGCCCACGGTGGCGTTATACAGCCAGTGACGGCCGGTTTTTTCGAAGGCGTCATGGATCTGGCGGTATTTGTGACTGTCGCTTGCTCCGGCCAGTTTATTGGCGCTGATAACGTGAAAACCGTGGCTGGCGAAATCCAGATACTGATCGGCCAGCTGTTCGCTGGCAGTCACGTCCAGCACCACTAAATCATCATAGGGATGGGCGCGCATCCACAGGAACAGCGACTCTTCATCCTGTTCGACCGCTTCATCGTTAAAGAACGCCAGCGCGCGGCTGGCATCCAGCCCCTCATAGCTCAGCAGGCTGCGGCGGCTGTCCACCACGCCCGCCAGCACAAATTCAAAACCGGTCCGCGCCGATAGCGCGCCCTGTTCGCGGGCGAACAGCTCCAGCCAGCGCGAGCCGATATTGCCCTTGCCGAACAGCATCAGACCGATACGTTTTTCCGCGCGGAACAGCGACTGGTGCAGCCCCTGGATCAGGCTCTCCGTCGGCCCGGCGCGCAGCACGGCCACCAGGCTGATGCTGTCGTCGGACTGCCAGATAAACTCCACCGGCTGGCCTTTCAGTTGCTGCCAGAAACGATGGCTGTGCAGCGGATTACGGCAGACGCCCGCCCCGACCAGCGCCACCAGCGCCAGCCCCTGACGCAGGCGCAGTTCACCGGTCAGCCCGGCGTCCTGCAACAGCTTCAGCGCGCTGTCGACCACTTCCGAGGTGTAGCAGAGTTGCAGCAGGTTGCGATCGTTATGAATGCCGACCGCCAGCGGACGCAGCTGCGCGCGCTTGAGGATCAGATCCACCTCTTTATGAGCCAGTGCAAAATCCTGGCTGGCGGGCACCTGGAACTCAATCAGGCAGACGTCATCATGACTGGTGACAATACGCGCCCCGGTGCCGGATGCCAGCACGCGTTCAATGCGCGTGGAGCCCTGCTCCGGGTTGTAGCTGCAACGCAGTTGCAGATCGATGTCGCTGGCGGAAACCGGCTGTAAGGTACGGGCGTGCAGCACCGGCGCAGCCAGACGCGCCAGTTCGCTGGCTTCATCAAGGCGCAGTAGCGGCAGCAGGCAGGCATCTTTTACTTTACGCGGGTCGGCGCTGTACACCCCGGCCACATCGCTCCAGATGGTCACCCGGGACACGCCGCCCAGCGCGCCGATTTGCGTCGCCGAGTAGTCAGAGCCGTTACGGCCCAGCAGCACGGTTTCCCCCGCGTCGTTGCGGCAGATAAAGCCCGTCACCACGGTACGTTTATTGGGATGCTGCGCCAGCAGTTGCTGCAACAGCGGATAGGATAAGCCTTCATTGACCTGCGGCTGCGGGCCGCGCTCGGCGCGCAGGAAGTCGCGCGCATCCAGCCAGGCGGATTCCATACCCTGTAAATTGAGCACCGCAGACATCAGGCGCGCCGACCAGATCTCACCGTGCCCCACCACTTCCGCATACACCGCGTCGGTGATGCCGCTGTCAAGCAGCGCCGCCAGTCGCTCCAGATCGTGAATAAACGCCAGGGTGAGCGTGTCGGCCATATCCGCAGGCAGCAGACCGCCGATCAGATCGCTTTGATAGCGACGCAGCGCCTGTTGAACCTGATGCGCAGAGAGCCTGTCGGTCTGGCTTAACTTCAGCCAGCTGATCAACTGGTTGGTGGTGCTGCCCGCCGCCGAGACGACCATCATGTCGCCAGGCTGCGAATATTCCGCCATGATACCCGCCACGCGCAGGTAACATTTCACGTCAGCCAGACTACTCCCACCAAACTTATGCAGTTGACGACCCTTCGCCCCTGCCTGCGCAATCACACTCATGTTTACCCCTTGTTTGCTGCCCGGAAGCCATTTTCCAGGTCGGCAATTAAATCTTCGCCATCTTCGATGCCGGTGGAAATACGCAGCAGCGTCTCGGAAATACCCGCCGCGGCGCGCGCTTCTGGCGCCATGCCTGCGTGCGTCATAGTGGCGGCGTGGGAGATCAAACTTTCAACTCCCCCTAACGACTCCGCCAGCGTAAACAGTGACAGCCCGCTTAAGAAACGACGTAATGTTTGTTCATCGCCATCCAGTTCGAAACTGAGCATGGCGCCAAATCCTTTTTGCTGACGAACAGCAATCTCGTGGCCCTGATTTTCCGGCAACGACGGGTGATACAGTTTTTTCACCAGCGGCTGTGTTTTAAGGAAATCCACAATCCCCTGGGCATTGCGTTGCGCCACTTCCATGCGCGGCGACAACGTACGCAGCCCGCGCAGCAGCAGATAGCTGTCAAAGGCGCTGCCGGTGACGCCGATATTATTCGCCCACCATGCCAGTTCAGTGACAGTCGCCTCGTCTTTGGCGATCACCACCCCTGCGACCACGTCAGAATGGCCATTCAGATATTTAGTGCATGAATGTAAAACCAGATCGGCACCCAGCGCCAGCGGGTTCTGCAACGCCGGACTTAAGAAGGTGTTATCCACCACGCTGACGGCCCCGGCTTCACGCGCAAGCTGACAGATTTTCGCAATATCCACTACGCGCAACAATGGGTTGCTCGGACTTTCCACCAGCACCAGTTTCGGTTTTTCGGCCAGCGCCGATTTTAATGCCTGCTCGTCACCCTGATCGACAAATAAAACGCGATAACAGCCGCGTTTTGCCAGGCTGTCGAACAGGCGGTAGCTGCCGCCGTAGCAATCGTGCGGCGCGACCAGCAGATCGCCGGGCTTCAGAAAGACAGTGGTCACCAGGTGGATCGCCGACATGCCGGTATTGGTCATCACCGCGCCCGCGCCGCCTTCCAGTTCCGCCAGCGCGCGCTGCACCACATCCCGCGTCGGATTACCGCGACGGGAGTAGTCATGGGCACGCGGTTCGTTGAAGCCGGTGAAGTTATAGGTACTGGAGAGATGAATCGGCGGGACAACGCAACCGTACTGCTCGTCATCATTCAATCCGCTACGCACTGCGATGGTGGCCTGTTTACGCGTCATGTGAAGGCTTCCTGGCTTAAGGGATGAAAAGTCAGCCATCAGAATAGCATTGTGAATATGGACGTCAATACATCTGGACATCTAAACTTCTTTGCGTATAGATTGAGCAAATGCATAATAGCCGTTAAAATTATATGCGTTAGCGCATATCCGCCGATTCGATACTCCGTGTCACGGTGTCGTCTCTACGGTAAACTACGCGAGATTACGGTGCGGTACCTGCGTTTGATCAGGTTTCGACCTTTTACTAATGACTGAGAGGATTAAAGGTATCTCATGGCTGAATGGAGCGGCGAATATATCAGCCCATACGCTGAGCACGGTAAGAAGAGTGAACAAGTAAAGAAAATTACGGTTTCCATTCCTCTGAAGGTGTTAAAAATCCTCACCGATGAACGTACTCGTCGTCAGGTGAACAACCTGCGTCACGCCACTAACAGTGAACTGCTGTGTGAAGCGTTCCTGCATGCCTTTACCGGTCAGCCTTTGCCGAACGATGAAGACCTGCGTAAAGAGCGCAGCGATGAGATCCCGGAAGCGGCGAAGATCATCATGCGTGAACTGGGCATCGACCCGGATACGTGGGAATACTAAGCAATAAAAAAGGGCAGAAGATATTCTGCCCTTTTGTTTTGGCCCGAATTTCAGGCATAAAAAAACCGCCCGCAGGCGGTTCTTTCTGGCAGCCAATACTTATTTGCTGCTGCCTGGCAGGCTGAAGCGCTTGTTGAAGCGGTCAACACGGCCACCGGTAGCAACGTCACGCTGCTTGCCAGTATAGAACGGGTGGCATTTGCTGCACACGTCCAGGTTCAGATCGTGACCCACGGTAGAACGGGTTTTGATCACATTACCGCAAGAACAGTTTGCAGTAATTTCAACATAATTCGGGTGAATACCTTTTTTCATGGGAGAAACCTCAGTTTAAGGCCGCGTCGCTCTTCCAGCCCTAACGCCAGACACCACGCGATGTTTAAAGTAGTTACGTTCTCTTTGACGTGATCAAAACACATCAAAGGCGGCGAATCATACAGAAAATAACCAGCGCATGCAAACTGATCCGCGCCTTCTCTTTCTAATGTGTATACTAACCCGCCAGTTTTCAAGCCAGGATGATTCGATGCCCGTCGCTCACGTAGCCCTGCCCGTCCCGCTGCCCCGTACGTTTGACTACCGCCTGCCGGAAGGCGTTGCCGTCAACGCGGGCTGTCGCGTGCGCGTGCCCTTTGGTAAACAGGAGCGGGTCGGCATTGTGGTGTCCGTCAGCGAGACAAGCGAACTGCCGCTGGATGAATTGAAAAGCGTCGTCGAGGTGCTGGATAACGATCCGGTATTTTCACCCTCCGTATGGCGATTACTGCTGTGGGCCGCTGATTATTACCATCATCCGCTTGGTGATGTGCTGTTTCACGCTTTGCCGGTTTTGCTGCGGCAGGGCAAACCCGCCAGCGTTGCGCCTCTGTGGTTCTGGTTCGCCACCGAACAGGGCCAGGCGGTGGACATCAACAGCCTGAAACGCTCGCCAAAACAGCAGCAGGCGCTGGCGGCGCTGCGCCAGGGGAAAATCTGGCGGCATCAGGTTCAGGATCTGGAATTTAACGATGCGGCCCTGCAGGCATTGCGCGCCAAAGGCCTGTGCGATCTCAACAGCGAAGCTCCGGCCCTGACCGACTGGCGGGAAAAGTACGCCGTACCCGGCGAGCGGCTGCGTCTGAATACCGAGCAGGCTACCGCCGTGGGCGCCATCCACAGCGAATCTGACACCTTTTCCACCTGGCTGCTGGCGGGCGTCACCGGCTCCGGTAAAACCGAAGTCTATTTAAGCGTGCTGGAAAATGTTCTCGCTAAGGGAAAACAAGCGCTGGTGATGGTGCCGGAAATCGGCCTGACGCCGCAGACCATTGCCCGCTTTCGCGAACGTTTTAACGCGCCGGTGGAAGTGCTGCACTCCGGCCTTAACGACAGCGAACGCCTGAGCGCCTGGCTGAAAGCGAAAAACGGCGAAGCGGCGATTGTTATCGGCACGCGTTCGTCGCTGTTCACTCCGTTCAAAAATCTCGGCGTGATTGTTATCGACGAGGAGCACGACAGCTCCTATAAACAGCAGGAAGGCTGGCGTTATCATGCCCGCGACCTGGCGGTCTACCGCGCCCACAGCGAGCAAATCCCGATTATTTTAGGCTCGGCCACGCCGGCGCTGGAAACATTACATAATGTACGACAGCGCAAATACCGTATGCTGCGCCTGACGCGCCGGGCCGGTAATGCGCGCCCGGCCACGCAGCATGTGCTGGATTTAAAAGGCCAGCCGCTTCAGGCGGGACTGGCTCCGGCGCTGATCGCCCGTATCCGCCAGCACGTACAGGCGGATAATCAAGTGATCCTGTTCCTGAACCGCCGTGGCTTTGCGCCTGCGCTGCTGTGCCATGATTGCGGCTGGACGGCGGAGTGCCCGCGCTGCGATCACTACTACACGCTGCACCAGGCGCAGCGCCATTTGCGCTGCCACCACTGCGACAGTCAGCGCCCGGTGCCGCGCCAGTGTCCGTCATGCGGCTCCACACATATGGTGCCGGTGGGTCTGGGCACCGAGCAGTTAGAGCAGGCTCTAGCCCCCTTCTTTCCCGGCGTGCCCCTGTCGCGTATCGACCGCGATACCACCAGCCGAAAAGGCGCGCTGGAGCAGCAGCTGGCGGAAGTGCATCGCGGCGGCGCGCGGATTTTAATCGGCACGCAGATGCTGGCGAAAGGCCACCATTTCCCGGACGTGACGCTGGTGGCCTTGCTGGACGTTGACGGCGCACTGTTTTCCGCCGATTTTCGCGCCGCCGAGC
This sequence comes from Enterobacter sp. K510, assembly GCF_055804875.1. NCBI lineage: Bacteria > Pseudomonadati > Pseudomonadota > Gammaproteobacteria > Enterobacterales > Enterobacteriaceae > Enterobacter > Enterobacter sp. K510. Next base: position 28,173 of record NZ_JBNRLQ010000012.1, read on the forward strand.
GCTTCGCCCAGCTCTATACCCAGGTTTCAGGCCGTGCCGGTCGCGCCGGCAAGCAGGGCGAAGTGGTGCTGCAAACGCACCATCCGGAACATCCTTTATTACAGACGCTGCTGCATAAAGGCTACGACGCCTTTGCGGATCAGGCGCTGGCCGAGCGGCATACGCTGCAACTGCCGCCGTGGACCAGCCATGTGATTATTCGCGCCGAAGATCATAACAACGAGCAGGCACCGGTTTTCCTGCAACAGCTGCGCAATCTGTTGCACGCCAGCCCGCTGCTGGACAACAACACCTGGATTTTAGGGCCGGTGCCCGCCCTTGCGCCAAAGCGCGGCGGTCGCTACCGCTGGCAACTGCTGTTGCAGCATCCGTCACGCGTTCGCCTGCAACATCTTATCAGCGGCGCGCTGGTGCTCATCAATACCCTTCCGGAAGCGCGCAAGGTGAAGTGGGTGCTGGATGTCGATCCTATCGAAGGTTAAGGTTGCGAGGCGGATCGTATAATTCAACATCCGTCACACTTTTCATGAAAATACTGTAACCGGAACGGGTAACTATCTGATAAAAATGTGTCTGATGTCAGACACAGAGGATGTGGCTGCGCCTGCGTCTGGATGCGAGGAGAAAGAGGTGAAGGCTAAGAAAGAGGTTGCTGCCGCGACCATGAAAGACGTTGCCGAGAAAGCGAAGGTCTCTACGGCAACGGTGTCCCGCGCGTTAATGAACCCGGATAAAGTCTCGCAGTCGACCCGCAACCGGGTGGAACAGGCGGCCCTTGAAGTGGGCTATTATCCGCAGGCGATGGGGCGCAACGTGAAGCGCAATGAATCGCGCACTATCCTGGTGATCGTGCCGGACATCTGCGATCCATTTTTTAGCGAAATCATCCGCGGTATTGAAGTCACAGCGGCGGAACAAGGTTATCTGGTGCTGATCGGCGACTGCGCCCATCAGAATCAGCAGGAAAAGACCTTTATCGACCTGATCATTACCAAGCAGATCGACGGTATGCTGCTGCTCGGCTCGCGCCTGCCGTTTGACGCCAGCATCGAAGAACAGCGTAATTTACCGCCGATGGTGATGGCGAACGAATTCGCCCCTGAACTGGAACTGCCTACCGTGCACATCGATAACCTGACGGCCGCTTTTAATGCCGTTAATTATCTGCGCGAACAGGGCCATCAGTTGATCGGCTGTATCGCCGGGCCGGAGGAGATGCCACTGTGCCATTATCGGCTACAGGGCTATGTGCAGGCGCTGCGCCGCACCGGGATCACCGTTGATCCGCACTATATTGCCCGCGGCAATTTTACCTTTGACGCAGGCAGCGCGGCGATGGAGCAACTGCTGGCGCTACCGAAGCCGCCGACCGCCGTATTCTGTCACAGCGATGTGATGGCGCTGGGCGCGTTATCCTGTGCGAAACGTCATGGCCTGAAAATTCCTGACGATCTGTCTATTATTGGTTTCGACAATATCTCGCTCTCCCAGTTTTGCGATCCGCCGCTGACCACAGTGTCGCAACCGCGCTTCAAAATCGGACGTGAAGCGATGCTGCTTTTACTGGATCAGCTTCACGGGCAAAACGTCAGCAGCGGTTCGCGGCTGCTGGACTGCGAGTTAATCATCCGTGGGACGACACAAGCCGTTACCTGAAGTAATTGGCTTTAAGACTCCCGCTTCTGGTCAAAGCCCCGTCGCTTAAGTAACATGACGGGCTGACAAACGAATAAATACAGCGAAACGATAGTGGCACAACGAGATTATGTACGCCGCAGCCAGTCGGCTCCTTCGCGGCGAAAAAAGAGCACGTCAAAGAAAAAACAACGTAGCCCGTCTGTTGTATCGCCCGCCATGGTTGCCATTGCGGCCGCTGTGCTGGTGGCGTTTATCGGTGGTCTGTACTTTATTACGCACCATAAAAAAGAAGATGCAGAGACGCTGCAAAATCAGAAGGTGGCAGGGAACGGGCTGCCGCCGAAACCGGAAGAGCGCTGGCGCTATATTAAAGAGCTGGAAAGCCGTCAACCTGGCGTACGCGCGCCGACGGAACCGTCTGCCGGTGGCGAGGTGATGAACCCGAGCCAGCTGACGGACGAGCAGCGCCAGTTGCTGGAGCAGATGCAGGCGGATATGCGTCAGCAGCCGACTCAGCTTAATGAAGTGCCGTGGAACGAACAGACGGCGGAACAGCGTCAGCAAACCCTGCAACGCCAGCGTCAGGCGCAGCAGCAGGTTCAGCTACGCCAGCAGCAACAGCAACAGCAGACATACACGCAGCCGGTGCAGCAGCCGAGAACGCAGCCCCGGGCAACGGAGCAGCCGTATCAGCAACCGCGCACGGTGCAAACCGCGCCCGCGCAGACTAAGCCGGTACAGCAGCAGCCGAAACAGACCGCTTCCCAGCAGCCTTATCAGGATCTGTTGCAAACGCCTGCGCATACCGATGCCGCGCCGCCAAAACAGCAGGCCGCGCCGATCACGCGCGAGCCGGAAGCGCCGAAGAAAACGGCAGAGAAAAAAGATGAGCGTCGCTGGATGGTGCAGTGCGGTTCCTTTAAAGGCACAGAGCAGGCGGAAACCGTGCGCGCGCAGCTGGCGTTTGAAGGCTTCGACTCCCGCATCACCACCAATAACGGCTGGAATCGCGTGGTCATCGGGCCGATCAAAGGCAAAGATAATACCGACGGCACTCTTAACCGCCTGAAGATGGCGGGCCACTCAAACTGTATTCGTCTCGCCTCCGGGGGTTGAAACCCCCAAAATCCCCCCCATCTATAATTGCATTCAGCCCCGTACACTGTGCGGGGCTTCTAATCCGTTTATGCAACAAGGGGTCTGCTCGTGACAACAATCGTAAGTGTACGCCGTAACGGCCAGGTGGTAATTGCTGGCGACGGCCAGGCCACGCTGGGCAACACCGTAATGAAAGGCAACGTGAAAAAAGTGCGTCGTCTGTACAACGACAAAGTAATCGCCGGTTTTGCAGGCGGTACTGCCGATGCCTTCACGCTGTTTGAACTGTTTGAACGCAAGCTGGAAATGCACCAGGGTCATCTGGTGAAAGCCGCCGTTGAGCTGGCAAAAGACTGGCGCACCGACCGCATGCTGCGCAAGCTTGAGGCTTTGCTGGCCGTGGCGGATGAAAATGCGTCGCTGATCATCACCGGTAATGGCGATGTGGTGCAGCCGGAAAACGATCTGATCGCTATCGGATCCGGTGGGCCGTACGCCCAGGCCGCCGCCCGCGCACTGCTGGAAAATACCGACCTCAGCGCGCGCGACATTGCTGAGAAGGCGTTGGGCATTGCAGGCGATATCTGCATCTACACCAACCACTTCCATACCATCGAAGAATTGTCCTCTAAGGCGTAAGGATCTCTAATGTCTGAAATGACCCCACGCGAAATTGTCAGCGAACTGAATAAACACATCATTGGTCAGGATAACGCCAAGCGTTCCGTGGCCATTGCCCTGCGTAACCGCTGGCGTCGTATGCAGCTTGATGAAGAGCTGCGCCATGAAGTTACCCCGAAAAACATTCTGATGATTGGCCCGACCGGCGTCGGTAAAACCGAAATCGCCCGTCGTCTGGCGAAGCTGGCGAACGCGCCTTTCATCAAAGTGGAAGCGACCAAATTCACCGAAGTGGGCTATGTGGGTAAAGAAGTGGATTCTATCATCCGCGATCTGACCGATGCCGCTATCAAGATGGTGCGCAGCAACTCCATTGAAAAACACCGCTACCGCGCGGAAGAAATGGCGGAAGAGCGCATTCTGGACGTGCTGATCCCACCAGCAAAAAACAACTGGGGCCAGCCTGAACAGCAGCAGGAGCCGTCCGCCGCGCGCCAGTCCTTCCGCAAAAAGCTGCGTGAAGGCGAGCTGGACGACAAAGAGATCGAAATCAATCTCTCTGCCGCGCCGATGGGCGTTGAAATCATGGCCCCTCCGGGCATGGAAGAGATGACCAGCCAGCTGCAATCCATGTTCCAGAACCTGGGCGGGCAGAAGCAGAAACCGCGTAAGCTGAAAATCAAAGAAGCGATGAAGCTGCTGATTGAAGAAGAAGCGGCGAAGCTGGTGAACCCGGAAGAGCTGAAGCAGGACGCCATTGATGCTGTTGAGCAGCACGGCATCGTGTTTATCGATGAGATCGATAAAATCTGTAAACGTGGCGAATCCAACGGTCCGGACGTTTCCCGCGAAGGCGTGCAGCGCGATCTGCTGCCGTTGGTGGAAGGCTGTACCGTCTCCACGAAACACGGCATGGTGAAGACCGACCACATTCTGTTTATCGCCTCTGGCGCGTTCCAGGTGGCGAAGCCGTCGGATCTGATCCCGGAACTGCAGGGTCGTCTGCCGATCCGCGTGGAACTCCAGGCGCTGACCACGGAAGATTTCGAACGTATCCTGACTGAGCCAAACGCGTCCGTTACCGTGCAGTACAAAGCGCTGATGGCCACCGAAGGCGTGAACATCGACTTCACCGAAGATGGTATCAAGCGCATCGCGCAGGCCGCCTGGCAGGTGAACGAAACCACGGAAAACATCGGTGCCCGTCGCCTGCATACCGTGCTGGAGCGTCTGATGGAAGATATTTCCTACGACGCCAGCGATCGCAATGGTGAATCCATCACTATTGATGCGGCTTATGTGAGCAAACACCTGGATGAGCTGGTTGCAGATGAAGATTTGAGCCGTTTTATCTTATAATCGCGCGCACTGCACTTTCATCACTGTTGATGGGGCTGAATAGCCCCATTTTTATTGGCTAAAAACTATGACTGACTCGCGCCCTTTAAGCCGCACCCAGGCCTGGCTGGAAAGCCTGCGTCCGAAAACTCTCCCTCTGGCCTTCGCCGCGATTGTGGTCGGCACAACGCTGGCCTGGTGGCAGGGGCATTTCGATCCCCTTGTCGCCGTGCTGGCGCTGATCACCGCCGGTCTGCTGCAAATCCTCTCCAATCTGGCGAACGATTACGGCGATGCGGTAAAAGGCAGCGATAAGCCCGACCGCATCGGGCCGCTGCGCGGTATGCAAAAGGGCGCGATCACCCAGGCGCAGATGAAGCGGGCACTGATCGTAACGGTTATCCTGAGCGCGCTGTCCGGGCTGGCGCTGGTCACCGTGGCCTACCAGACGCTGGCGGATTTTGTCGGCTTCCTGGTGCTGGGCGGTCTGTCGATTATCGCCGCCATCACCTATACCGTCGGGCGTCGTCCCTATGGCTACATTGGGCTGGGCGATATTTCCGTGCTGCTGTTCTTTGGCTGGCTGAGCGTGATGGGAAGCTGGTATTTACAGGCGCACACGCTGATCCCGGCGCTGTTCCTGCCCGCCACGGCCTGCGGCCTGCTGTCCACCGCGGTGCTGAACATCAATAATCTACGCGATATCAACAGCGATCGTGCCAATGGTAAGGACACGCTGGTGGTGCGTCTGGGGCCGGTGAATGCCCGCCGTTATCACGCCTGCCTGCTGGCGGGCGCATGGCTGTGCTTCGCCCTGTTTAACCTGATTTCGCTGCAAAGCCCGTGGGGCTGGCTGTTTGTGCTCGCCACGCCTGTGCTGGTAAAACAGGCGCGCTATGTGCTGCGTGAAACCGAAGCGAGCGCCATGCCGCCGATGCTGGAACGCACCGTAAAAGCCGCGCTTTTAACTAACCTGTTGTTTGTAGTCGGTATAGTGCTGAGTCAGCTGGCGGTTTAACTGACAAATATCAATTAACATTTGATGATTTTGCCAACAACGCGTTATGCACGATATACTGACAACTCTCGCGGCAACTGAACGTAAATCCTATGAAATATGATACTTCTGAGCTTTGTGACATCTACCAGGAAGATGTCAACGTCGTGGAACCGCTGTTCTCCAACTTTGGTGGACGGTCGTCTTTTGGCGGACAAATCATCACGGTCAAATGTTTCGAGGACAACGGGTTGCTCTATGATCTGCTCGAACAGAATGGTCGTGGACGCGTTTTGCTGATCGATGGCGGCGGTTCGGTACGTCGTGCATTAATCGATGCAGAACTGGGACGCCTGGCCCTGCAGAACGAATGGGAAGGCATTGTGGTCTACGGCGCAGTACGCCAGGTGGACGATCTCGAAGAGCTGGACATCGGCATTCAGGCCATTGCCGCTATTCCGGTAGGTGCCACTGCGGAAGGGATTGGCGAAAGCGACATCCGCGTTAACTTTGGCGGCGTGACCTTCTTCTCCGGCGACCATCTCTATGCCGATAACACCGGCATTATCCTTTCCGAAGATCCCCTGGATATCGAGTAAATAAAAAAGGCACCCTGTGAGGTGCCTTTTTTAATACCGCGCTTTTGTGATGCCGGATGGCGCTACGCTTATCCGGCCTACAAAGCTACTACGGCACGAAAGATGAAGCGTAATCAGACTTCTTCCATGCGGCCTAATAAAGCCTGCAGACGATCCTGCCAGCCGGACTGCTGTTCTCTCAGTTCGTGGTTCTCACGCTCCAGCTGCTCGCGGGAATGCTGGGCGGACTGCATTTCCTGTGACAGCGAGTTGTTCTTTTCTTTCAGCTCTTCGATTTCCATCTGCAGCAGGGTGATAGTATCAATCGCCTGCTGAACTTTCGCTTCCAGCTTCTCAAACACTTCTAATGACATAGTCATACCTCTCCTGAATTCCGATTTGCAAGGCGACGCCCGTATCAACGCGCACTCTATCCCCCCGATTGTATGGAGCGACCCGGCGCGTGTCCAGCGACAACCCTTACAGATCGCGCTTTGCAACACTTTTAAGCATAGACCTGGTGCGTTTGCCGAAACTACCCCTAAATTGTTAACGCATTCGTTAATGAAATGATTCAGCTCACTTTTCGTACTGCTGGTAAAACGCGCTTTATAGCGCGAAAACGCTCATTTTATTGACGGAGTACACACATTTTGATTTCGATATTTCTCGTTTTTGCTCGTTAACGATAAATTAACACCGTGTCTACAGGGCATCGTGACTGTCATTGAGTCGCGCTAACAATAACCATTACACTCTTCAGGATCCGATTATGAGTCAAACATCAACCTTGAAAGGCCAGTGCATCGCCGAATTTCTCGGAACCGGGTTGTTGATTTTCTTCGGTGTCGGATGTGTCGCAGCGCTGAAAGTGGCAGGCGCCACTTTTGGACAATGGGAAATCAGTATTATCTGGGGTCTGGGCGTGGCGATGGCCATCTACCTGACCGCAGGGGTTTCCGGGGCACATCTTAATCCGGCGGTAACCATTGCGTTATGGCGATTTGCCTGTTTCGACGGGCGTAAAGTTGTACCATTTATCGTTTCTCAATTTGCCGGCGCGTTTTGCGCAGCGGCGATCGTTTACGGGCTTTATTACAATCTTTTCATCGACTTCGAGCAATCGCATCAGATGGTGCGCGGTAGTGTCGAAAGTCTGGATCTGGCAGGTATCTTCTCAACTTATCCGAATCCGCATATCAATTTTGTGCAGGCCTTCGCGGTTGAAATGGTGATTACCGCTATTCTGATGGGCGTGATTATGGCGCTGGGCGACGATGGCAACGGCATTCCGCGCGGCCCGCTGGCTCCGCTGTTAATCGGTCTGCTCATCGCGGTGATTGGGGCATCCATGGGGCCGCTGACCGGCTTTGCGATGAACCCGGCGCGTGATCTTGGTCCAAAAACCTTCGCCTGGCTTGCCGGCTGGGGTGACGTTGCCTTCACCGGCGGCAAAGATATTCCTTACTTCCTGGTGCCGCTGTTTGGGCCGATCGTGGGCGCGTCTCTGGGTGCGTTTGGCTATCGTAAGCTGATTGGCCGCCACCTGCCCTGCGATACCTGCGTAGTGGAAGATGAGAAGGCTCCGGCCAGCGCCACTGCACAACAAAAAGCTTCGCTGTAATGTGACTACGGGACAAAATTATGACTGACAAAAAATATATCGTTGCGGTTGACCAGGGAACCACCAGCTCCCGTGCCGTTGTAATGGATCACGACGCCAATATCATCAGTGTCGCGCAGCGCGAATTCGAACAAATTTACCCAAAGCCAGGCTGGGTTGAACATGACCCGATGGAAATCTGGGCGAGCCAGAGTTCAACGCTGGTGGAAGTGCTGGCGAAAGCCGACATCAACGCCGATCAGGTGGCTGCCATTGGTATCACCAACCAGCGCGAAACCGCTATCGTATGGGATAAAGAGACCGGCAAGCCGATTTACAACGCCATCGTCTGGCAGTGCCGTCGTACTTCCGACATCTGTGAGCATTTAAAACGTGATGGCCTGGAAGATTACGTGCGTAAAACCACCGGTCTGGTGATCGACCCGTACTTCTCCGGGACCAAAGTGAAGTGGATCCTTGACCACGTGGAAGGTTCCCGCGAGCGCGCTAAGCGCGGCGAACTGCTGTTCGGCACCGTCGATACCTGGCTTATCTGGAAAATGACCCAGGGGCGCGTACACGTTACGGATTACACCAACGCCTCCCGTACCATGCTGTTCAACATCCACACGCTGGAATGGGACGCCAAAATGCTGGAAGTGCTGGATATTCCGCGGGAAATGCTGCCGGAAGTCCGCAAATCTTCAGAAGTGTATGGCCAGACCAACGTCGGCGGTAAAGGCGGCACCCGTATTCCTATCGCCGGTATCGCCGGTGACCAGCAGGCGGCGCTGTTCGGCCAGCTGTGCGTTAAAGAAGGGATGGCGAAAAACACCTACGGCACCGGCTGCTTTATGCTGATGAACACCGGCGAAAAGGCGGTGGCGTCCGAGCACGGTCTGCTGACCACCATCGCCTGCGGTCCGCACGGCGAAGTGAACTATGCGCTGGAAGGCGCAGTGTTTATGGCGGGCGCATCCATCCAGTGGCTGCGTGATGAAGTGAAGCTGATCAGCGATGCGTTCGACTCCGAATACTTCGCCACCAAAGTGAAGGACACCAACGGCGTGTACGTCGTGCCGGCCTTTACCGGTCTGGGCGCGCCTTACTGGGACCCCTATGCCCGCGGCGCGATCTTCGGCCTGACCCGTGGCGTGAACTCTAACCACATCATCCGTGCGACGCTGGAATCCATCGCCTATCAGACCCGCGATGTGCTGGAAGCGATGCAGGCCGACTCCGGTATTCGTCTGCACGCCCTGCGCGTGGACGGCGGCGCGGTGGCTAACAACTTCCTGATGCAGTTCCAGTCCGATATTCTCGGCACCCGCGTGGAACGTCCTGAAGTGCGTGAAGTGACGGCGCTGGGCGCAGCTTATCTGGCGGGCCTGGCAGTGGGCTTCTGGCAGAATCTGGATGAGCTACAGGAAAAAGCGGTCATTGAGCGTGAATTCCGTCCGGGCATCGAAACCACCGAACGTAACTATCGCTACAGCGGCTGGAAGAAAGCGGTGAAACGCGCCATGGCGTGGGAAGAGCGCGACGAGTAATTCCCTCACCCGGCCCTCTCCTGCCTGGAGGGGGCCAGTTTGCCGCCGTCATTCCTCTCTGTGTTAAACTTCAGGCAATTTCTTTCTTAAACGAGTCTGTAATGAAACGAGAACTTGCCATCGAATTTTCCCGCGTAACGGAAGCTGCCGCGCTGGCGGGCTATAAGTGGCTGGGCCGCGGCGACAAAAACGTTGCCGATGGCGCAGCGGTACACGCCATGCGCATCATGCTGAATCAGGTCAATATCGACGGCACCATCGTGATTGGCGAAGGTGAAATTGATGAAGCGCCGATGCTCTACATCGGTGAAAAAGTCGGTACCGGCAACGGCGATGCGGTGGATATCGCCGTGGATCCTATCGAAGGTACCCGCATGACGGCGATGGGCCAGGCCAATGCGCTGGCAGTGCTGGCAGTGGGCGATAAAGGCACCTTCCTGAACGCGCCTGACATGTATATGGAAAAACTGATTGTCGGGCCTGGCGCGAAAGGCGCCATCGATCTCAACCTGCCGCTGGAACAAAACCTGCGTAACGTCGCTGCTGCGCTGCAAAAACCGCTTTCTGAACTGACGGTCACAATTCTGGCGAAACCGCGCCACGACGGCGTGATCGCGGAAATGCAAAAGCTCGGCGTGCGCGTGTTCGCCATTCCGGATGGCGATGTCGCCGCGTCCATTCTCACCTGTATGCCTGACAGCGAAGTGGACGTGCTGTACGGCATCGGCGGCGCGCCGGAGGGCGTGGTGTCAGCCGCGGTGATCCGTGCGCTGGATGGCGATATGCAGGGCCGTCTGCTGGCCCGTCATAGCGTCAAAGGCGACAGCGAGGAAAATCGTCGTATCGGCGAGCAGGAGCTGGCGCGCTGCAAAGCGATGGGCATTCAGGCGGACACCGTGCTTAAGCTGGATGATATGGCGCGTAACGACAACGTGATTTTCTCGGCCACCGGCATCACCAAAGGCGATCTGCTGGACGGCATCACCCGCAAAGGCAACATGGCGACCACCGAAACGCTGCTGATCCGCGGCAAATCGCGCACCATTCGTCGCATCAAATCCATTCATTATCTGGATCGTAAAGACGTGGACGTACAGCGACATATTCTCTGAAATCATTTGATCAAATGAGCTTTCCGGCCCCTGCGGGCTGGAAATGTCAGGGTTGAGAAACGAAGATAAGGCATCGCATCAGAACAGGAGATAATCATGGCGGATTGGGTAACAGGAAAAGTCGTAAAGGTTGAATTCTGGACCGATGCGCTGTTTAGTCTCACCCTTCATGCCCCCGTTAATCCCTTCACTGCCGGTCAGTTTGCCAAGCTGGGGCTGGAGATTGACGGCGAGCGCGTTCAGCGCGCCTACTCTTATGTCAATGCCCCTTCCGATCCCGATCTGGAATTCTATCTGGTCACAGTGCCGGACGGTAAGCTCAGCCCACGGCTGGCGGCGCTGAAACCCGGTGATGAAGTGCTCATCGTGGCCGAAGCCGCCGGTTTCTTTGTGCTTGATGAAGTGCCGGACTGCGACACCCTGTGGATGCTGGCGACGGGTACGGCGATTGGGCCTTATCTGTCGATGTTGCAGGAAGGCAAAGGGCTGGAGCGCTTTAAAAACCTGGTGCTGGTGCACGCCGCGCGTTACGCCGCGGATCTCAGCTATCTGCCGCTAATGCTGGAGCTGCAAAAGCGCTACGAAGGAAAACTGCATATTCAGACGGTAGTCAGCCGTGAAACGGTTTCCGGCTCGCTGCATGGGCGCGTACCGGCGCTGATCGAAAGCGGAGAACTGGAAAAAGCCGTGGGACTGCCGATGGATACCGCGACCAGCCACGTGATGCTGTGCGGTAATCCGCAGATGGTGCGTGATACCCAGCAGTTACTGAAAGATACCCGGCAGATGACCAAACATTTGCGTCGCCGTCCGGGTCATATGACCGCTGAGCATTACTGGTAATTAACGGAACTTCACGTCCAGCGTGTCTTTGCCGAACTTATTTTCGCCCTGGGTGCCCACAAACGCGCCCAGGTCGATCAAGAGCATTACCATGATCAGCGTCGGAATGAAGCGTCCGACCGCCCAGACCCAGACGCCGCCCAGCACCGCCCAGTTCCCGGCCAGTAAGATCCACGCTACCACCATCAGTAACGCCCACAGGCCGGATTTATTGCGATCGTGCAGCCGCTTGACGGTTACGCATGCCGTCGGCCATATCAGGCACACCAGCGCAAACGCGGCCATTTGCAGATCCAGCCACCCATTACCCGCGAGGCTGAACAGTAATACCATGGAGAGCGCCCAGAGCGCGATCCAGATCCAGAAGTCACGACGCCCAATACGTCCTTTAAATGAGAATAACCACTGCTGTATGGTCATGTAAGGTTCCTTATAATCGTAATGCCGCGTAGTTTACCCTGATCAGCGCCGTTTTTGACAAGCGGGACGGTTATCGTTTTAATCGGCAACACATTGCACAGAGGACGATGTTGATGAAGATACGGGATTTACGGGTTTGCCTGTTGCTTTCCCTGCTGCTTACCAGCCTGGCAGGCCGCGCCGTGGACGCGCCGCTGGCGGCAACGGCCCCTTACCTGGTGACGGGCGCGCCCACCTTTGATCTCTCTATCAGCGCGTTCCGGGAAAAATTTAATACCGCCAACCCAGGGCTTACGCTGAACGAGTTTCGCGCTATAGATTCGCGTACCGATCGCGCCAGCCTGACGCGGGCCGCCAGCAAGATTAACGATAATCTCTATGCCTCGACCGCGCTGGAGCGGGGCACGCTGAAGATTAAATCGATGCAGATCACCTGGCTGCCGATCCGCGGGCCGGATCAGAAAGCCTCGAAGGCGAAAGCGCAGGAATATATGGCCGCCGTCCTGCGCGTTTTCACTCCCACGTTGACCAGCGCGCAAAGCCTGCAAAAGCTGCAAAAAATTCTCGCTGGCGGTAAAGGCAAAGTTTATTTCGCTGAAACCGAGGGCGCATTGCGTTATGTAGTGGCAGATAACGGCGAAAAGGGGCTGACCTTCGCTGTTGAACCGATTAAGCTGACGCTATCTGAGACACCTGAAGGCAACAATAAATGACAAAAAGCAAAGCCTTTGAGGGGATGAATCTCTATACTGTTCACAGACCATGCTGTCCTGAACGGCAGCCATATTCCTTGATTCGCTTAACGCGTGGAGAATGAAAATGCGACATCCTTTAGTGATGGGTAACTGGAAACTGAACGGCAACCGCCACATGGTAAATGAGCTGATTGCTAACCTGCGTACCGAGCTGGCTGGCGTATCTGGCTGTGGCGTTGCTATCGCGCCGCCGGACCTGTACCTGGATCTGGCGAAACGTGCCGCAGACGGTAGCCACATCATCCTCGGCGCGCAGAACGTCGACGTTAACCTGTCTGGCGCATTCACCGGTGAAACCTCCGCAGAAATGCTGAAAGACATCGGCGCAAAATACATCATCATCGGTCACTCTGAGCGTCGTACCTACCACGCGGAATCCGATGAGTTCATCGCTAAAAAATTCGCTGTGCTGAAAGAACAGGGTCTGATCCCGGTGCTGTGCATCGGTGAAACCGAAGCGGAAAACGAAGCGGGTAAAACCGAAGAAGTGTGCGCACGTCAGATCGACGCGGTGCTGAAAACCCAGGGCGCGGCCGCCTTTGAAGGCGCAGTGATTGCCTACGAACCGGTCTGGGCTATCGGTACCGGCAAATCCGCTACCCCTGCGCAGGCGCAGGCAGTACACAAATTCATCCGCGACCACATCGCTAAAGTTGACGCGAACGTGGCTGAGCAGGTCATCATCCAGTACGGCGGTTCTGTAAACGCCGGTAACGCAGCTGAACTGTTCGCCCAGCCGGACATCGACGGCGCGCTGGTTGGCGGCGCTTCCCTGAAAGCTGACGCCTTCGCGGTGATCGTGAAAGCGGCAGAAGCGGCTAAACAAGCGTAAAAAACCTTTGCGGCGGGTGGCGCTTCGCTAACCCGCCCTGCGGTTCTCCAGGCCCGGTAAGCGCCAGCGCCACCGGGCTTTTTTACAGCCGTCCCAGAATACTGAACCACAGATAATCCAGCGGCAGCAGCACCAGATAGGTTGCCACCGCCAGCGCCAGACACAACAGCATTCCCGCCCGCGCCGGCACTTTGCCCAGCGCCATCGCCACCACGATAGGCGATGCCTGATACGGCAGCAGCGGCGTCGAATACCCCAGCACCTGGATCATGATCACCGACAGCAGCGGAAAGCCCGTCGCATCGGCGAAACTCTGCGCCAGCGTGGTGTACAACGCCGGTACGCCGTTGGCGGTCATAATAAAGTTTAACGCCGTGGTGATGCCGGTCAGGGCAAGAAAACTGGTGAAGGGATTATCGGGATCGAGCGGCATCACGTGCAGCAGCGCGCCGCCTACGGCGCTGCCAATGCCGGTCTGAGTCACGGTGATCGCAAGCCCTAAAATGCCCGCCACATAAATACAAGTGCGCATATTCACGCCGCTGGCAAACTCGTCGCCGGTGATGAAACCCACGCGCGGCAACAGGGTGACGCATGCCGCCGCCAGCCCGGTCCACGCCGGACCGATACCGTGCCAGCTCTCGCTCACCCACATGATCAGCACCACCGCCAGCAGCCAGGCGAGTCGTTTTTCCTCCCGGCTCATCGGCCCGGCGGAAGCCAGCTCGCGCGGCGCATGTGGTTTACCGGGAAACAGCCAGCATATCAGTCCGATCAGCACCAGGCCTTTCAGAATGCCGAGCACCGGCGTGTGCAGCAGCAGATAGGGCAGATAGTTAAGATGAATGCCGTAAGAGCCTTCCGCCGCCCCGCTCATTACCAGATTCGGCACGTTAGCAGGCAGAATGGTCGCCGACAGCTGAAAAGTGCCGAAGCCCACCGCCAGCGCCAGCCCGTACCAGGCGCGCGTGCCGTCGTTGATCCCGGCCCGTGCCGCCATCGCCGCGACAATCGGCATCAGCAGCGCTATACGTCCCATGTTCGACGGCATGACAAATGCCAGCGCATAGCTCAGCAGTACCACGCTGCCGACCATCAGCGGCCAGGAGTCGGTGAGCCTCGCCGACAGCGCCCTCGCCGCCCGGTCTGCCAGCCCGGTTTTGCGGATCGCCACGCCGAGCACAAATCCGCTGAACACCAGCCAGAAGGCTGAAGAAGCGAAGCCGCCGAAAATGACGTCCGGCGGGGCGATTTTTGCCACCATCGCCGCCGCGAAAAACAGCAGCGCGGTAATAAACTCCGGCAGCAGTGACGTTGCCCAGAGCACAATGGTGACGCCAACAATCAGCGACGGAAGGAACAGCGGGTGTGAAAACCAGAGCGACATACCTGTCTCCTGACGATATTTTCAGCAAGTCTACGGCGACAACTCCGCCCCGTAAACGCTAATTATTCGCAGGTTATTTGAGGATCGCACACTCATGATCCTGGATTTCCTCGGCGGAGGCGCGGTTAAGCATCAGCAGATTGCGGCTGGTCGCCAGCAGAACAAAGGCGCCATCCGCCTGTTTCACCATTGCCAGCGCATAGCGGCCCATATGCTCGCGCGCGTCCGGCACTTCTTCGGCCAGCATTAAAAACGGGCTGCGCTTCACCAGTTCGTTTTCAGTGACGCGACGGGCCAGATAATCATGCCCGCGCAGCCCCCCGGGGAACGGCAGCCAGCGGCTGCTGATCGCGGCGCTGTGTTCATCAAGCGCGGCGCGGACATCGGGCCGCAGGCAGGAGATATGAATATGGAAATGATTTTGCGTGCGTCCGCTGCGGGAATTAATGGTCAGCGATACCGCCTCATCAGGCACAGGCGCGCCCCGGCGTTCGCTCATAAAACGTCGCGCGCTCCACGCCTGCCAGAAAAAGTTCGGCGTTTGCGGCTCCAGCAGCAGCGGGCTTTCCGTGCCGTTGATTTTATAGGTTGGCATCAACAGGTACTGCAACGGGCCATTACGATCTTTGAACACCACATAGCCGCTGTTGAGGTTAACCTCGGCGCAGGGTTGCTGATGGGGAAGACACTGTTCGAAAACAATCTGCCGCAGCGCATTCGGATTACCGGACTGAAGCCACAGCCAGACGCCCGCAACGGCGGCGAGGAGAAGAATAATCAGCAGGATGAAGATAGAGAGAAGTCGTTTCATTTTACGTTCCGGAAAAAACTTTTACCGGAAGGGTAACGCAAAATAATGACCAAATAAAAACGCTGCCCGACTCACTCGTGTCGCCGGGCAGCAGAGGATAATTAACGCTTACTGATCTGGTCGAAAGTACCGCCGTTAGAGAAGTGCTCTTTCTGGGCTTTCGTCCAGCCGCCGAACTCTTCATCAATGGTGAACAGTTTCAGTTTCGGGAAGGCGCCTTCGTATTTTTTCGCCACTTCCGCGTTACGCGGGCGGTAGAAGTTTTTCGCCGCGATCTCCTGACCTTCCGGTGAGTAGAGATACTTCAGATAGGCTTCGGCCACGGTTTTGGTGTCTTTCTTCTCGACCACTTTGTCGACCACGGAAACGGTCGGCTCGGCCAGAATGGATTCGCTCGGCGTGACGATCTCAAACTTGTCTTTGCCCAGCTCGTTGGTCGCCAGCAGCGCTTCGTTTTCCCAGGCGATCAGCACGTCGCCGATACCGCGTTCCACGAAGGTATTGGTCGCGCCGCGTGCGCCGGAATCCAGCACTTCAACGTTTTTAAACAGCGACTTCACGAAGTCCTGCGCTTTAGCCTGATCGTTGTTGTTGTGATGGAGGGCGTAGCCCCATGCCGCCAGATAGTTCCAGCGCGCGCCGCCGGAGCTTTTCGGGTTCGGCGTGATCACAGAGACGCCCGGTTTGATCAGATCATTCCAGTCGTGGATTTGTTTCGGGTTGCCTTTACGCACCAGGAAGACGATGGTGGAAGTGTACGGCGCGGAGTTATCCGGCAGGCGTTTGATCCAGTTTTTGTCGATACGGCCACGCTCAGCAATCGCATCCACATCATAGGCCAGCGCCAGCGTCACCACATCGGCTTCAATACCGTTGATAACAGACGTTGCCTGTTTGCCCGAGCCGCCGTGTGACTGGCGGATCACGACGTTATCGCCGGTTTCCTGTTTCCAGTGAGCACTGAACGCTTTGTTGTACTGATCGTACAGCTCACGCGTTGGATCGTAAGACACGTTTAATAACTGAATATCCTTCGCCAGAACACTGCCGGATGCCAGCAGTAAAGTTAACCCCACGCCCCATTTGTTCATTGCTCGCTCTCATATGCTGTTGTGTTGTGATGAAAGCAGCGTGCCAGAAAGCGAACCAATGATTAAAGAATAAAAAAAGATTGGCTATAACAGCGGGGAATAAGAAAAGCATCCCTCTCCGGGCGGAGAGGGATGATAAGGCATTAATAGAGTTTTTTGGCGCAGTCCAGCCAGTCGCCTTTGAACGGACGCTTCATGTTCTCGATAGCGTCGATGATGTCGTGGTGCACCATTTTTTCGTTCTGAATACCGACGCAACGACCGCCGTGGCCCTGCAACAGCAATTCAATGGCGTAAGCGCCCATGCGGGAAGCGAGAATACGGTCGTAAGGCACCGGCGAACCGCCACGCTGGATGTGACCCAGCACGGTGGCGCGGGTTTCACGCTGCGTTTCTTCTTCGATGTATTTCGCCAGCTCGTCGATGTCGCAGATGTGCTCGGTGATGGCAACGATGGCGTGTTTTTTACCTTTCGCGATACCGGCTTTGATTTCGTTAACCAGGTCTTCGCGGCTGAATTCCACTTCCGGCAGTACGATAAACTCACAGCCGCCCGCGATAGCCGCAGCCAGCGTCAGGTCGCCGCAGTAACGGCCCATCACTTCAACAATGGAGATACGCTGGTGAGAGGAAGAGGTGTCGCGCAGACGGTCAATGGCTTCAACAACCGTGTGCAGCGCGGTGAAGTAACCGATGGTGTAGTCAGTACCTGCCACGTCGTTATCGATGGTGCCTGGAAGACCGATGCACGGGAAGCCCATTTCAGTCAGACGCTTCGCACCCATGTAAGAGCCGTCGCCGCCGATAACCACCAGCGCGTCGATACCGCGTTTTTTCATGTTTTCGATAGCCACAGCGCGGATATGCTCTTCGCGGAATTCCGGGAAGCGTGCGGAGCCAAGGAAAGTACCGCCACGGTTGATCATGTCGGACACGCTGTAACGGTCGAGCTGCACCATACGGTCTTCGTAAAGACCTAAGTAACCGTCATAAATACCACAAACTTCCAGGCCTTCCGTTAATGCCGCGCGCACCACGCCGCGAATTGCAGCGTTCATGCCCGGCGCATCACCGCCACTTGTCAACACACCGATTTTCTTAATCATGACTACCTCTGAACTTTGGAATGCAAAATGAATTCTGTTGCCCGAAGCGACTCCCCCGAAGGAGTGAACAACGATGTTGCGAATAGTATATCAATATCTCTGTGCTGAATTGATTCAGGTCAGGCGAAATGGCGCTAATTTCTGTACAAAAAAGTGGCCTGACTCACTCTTTTACAACCGATCACAAAGCATTGATTGGCGTACCCTTTTCCTGAGGTACTACCGAACAAGGATCCTGATGGATGATGACGTCCGACCCCGGAAAGCGTTGCAGGATCGCCTGCTCAACCTGTTCAGCCACCAGATGCGCCTGAACAAGGGGAAGATTGTCATCCATTTCCAAATGAATCTGTATAAAGCGGGTCGGCCCTGACTGCCGCGTGCGAAGGTCGTGCGCGCCGCTGACCCCAGGCCAGCGAGTGACGATTTCGAATATTTCCTGACGTTCGATATCAGGTAACGCCCGATCCAGCAATGACTGAACCGCCTCATAACCCATGCGTAGCGCGCTGTACAATATATAAACACCGATACCTAATGCAAATAACGCATCAGCGCGGTGCCAGCCATACCAGGACAGGCCAAGGGCGATGAGAATAGCGCCATTCATCATAACATCAGACTGATAATGAAGCATATCCGCCCTTACCGCCTGGCTTTGGGTTTTTCTTACTACCCAGCGCTGGAAGGTTACGAGGATCACTGTGCTTATCAGGGCAATCACAGTGACAATCACCCCGATCCCCGGCGCATTCAGCGGTTCCGGGCGCGCCAGATGTTGTATCCCGGTCAAAAACAGGAACAGCGCCGAGCCGGAAATAAACATACTTTGCGCCAGCGCCGCCAGCGATTCCGCCTTGCCGTGACCAAATGTGTGCTCGTCATCCGCAGGCTGTAAAGAGTAACGCACCACCAGCAGGTTGGTGAGCGAGGCGGCAATATCCACCAGAGAATCCACCAGCGCCGCCAGAATGCTGACTGACCCGGTGTACCACCATGCGACGATTTTGATCAGCAGTAATACGCTTGCGAGGATTGTCGCCGCAACCGCCGCCCGGCTGACCAGCCGTCCATAAGATTGATTCATAGAGACTCCTGCCAGAACACAGGAACCAGTATAACGGATGAAAAAAGCCTCATTGTGATGAAAAGACACATCGAAGGGTGTGAAATTGCGGATTTAAGGGATCCCGGGGCGAATTTCGGGCAAAAAAAACCCCCACATCATGTGGGGGAAGACAGGGATGGTGTCTATGGCAAGGAAAACAGGGTGTTACTGGTTACTACCGGTACTGCTGCTACTCGATAACTTCAACGATGAACTTTGCTGCATTTGCGCGACGTCGCGCAGTTGTTTCATTCGCTGATCGTGTTTCTTATGTAAAACCGCTTGCTGCTCCGGCGTTAGCAGGTGGTACATCTGGTTGCGAACCCTGGCCATTTCGACCTGGCGAACAACCTGTTCTTGTGACATTTTTTCTGCCTGAGCGCGCACAGCGCTTTCATCAAATTTTTGTGCGGTGACAAGGTTGTGCATTGTCTCCACGTCGCTCACGTTGACAGGGGGTTGGTCGTGCCGTGCCCGCTGCATGAGATCGCGTAACTGCTGTCGCTGATGTTCGGTTAAACTAATACCGTCAAACATGTGGCTCTGGCTGCTACGCTGAGTAAGTCCATCTGCTGGATGCCAGTTATCGCCTGTTACGTCTCCAGTTGCCTGGCTGACTGCACTGAATGCCAGGCTTGAGGCCATGACGGCAGCGGTAACATTGCGCATCACTTACTCCCAAAATCTTTTGTTTCGCGATTCAACGAGAGCCAGTGTACGGTTCAGGCTGAAAACTAGCGTCAGGGGGTGTAAAACAACGTAAAGTCATGGATTAGCGCGCCTTGATGACGTAATTTCTGCCTCGGAGGTATTTAAACAATGAATAAAATCCTGTTAGTTGATGATGACCGAGAGCTTACATCCCTGTTAAAGGAACTGCTCGACATGGAAGGCTTTGACGTGTTGGTTGCCCATGATGGGGAACAAGCGCTCGACCTCCTTGACGACAGTATCGATTTACTTTTGCTCGACGTGATGATGCCGAAGAAAAACGGTATTGATACACTTAAAGAGCTTCGCCAGACACACCAGACGCCCGTTATTATGTTGACTGCACGCGGCAGCGAACTGGATCGCGTACTCGGCCTTGAGCTGGGCGCGGACGATTATCTGCCTAAACCCTTCAACGACCGTGAGCTGGTTGCGCGCATCCGCGCCATCCTGCGCCGTTCACACTGGAGCGAGCAGCAGCAAAACAGCGATAACGGTTCCCCTACTTTAGAAGTCGACGCCTTAAGCCTCAATCCAGGCCGTCAGGAAGCCAGCTTTGATGGACAGTCGCTGGAACTTACCGGCACCGAATTCACGCTGCTTTATCTGCTGGCGCAGCATCTGGGCCAGGTCGTTTCCCGTGAACATCTGAGCCAGGAAGTGCTGGGTAAGCGCTTAACGCCGTTTGATCGCGCCATCGATATGCACATTTCCAACCTGCGCCGTAAATTGCCGGAACGCAAAGACGGACATCCGTGGTTTAAAACCCTGCGTGGTCGCGGCTATCTGATGGTTTCTGCTTCATGATTGGAAGTTTGACTGCGCGCATCTTTGCCATTTTCTGGTTAACGCTGGCACTGGTGCTGATGCTGGTACTGATGGTGCCGAAGCTGGACTCCCGTCAGATGACGGAGTTGCTCGACAGCGAACAGCGCCAGGGCGTGATGATCGAACAGCATGTCGAAGCGGAACTGGCCAATGATCCGCCGAACGACCTGATGTGGTGGCGCAGATTATTCCGCGCGATCGACAAATGGGCGCCGCCGGGTCAACGCCTGCTGCTGGTGACCAGCGAAGGGCGCGTGATTGGCGCAGAACGCAGCGAAATGCAGATCATTCGTAACTTCATCGGGCAGGCGGATAACTCCGACCATCCGCAGAAGAAAAAGTACGGTCGGGTAGAGCTGGTAGGGCCATTTTCCATCAGGGATGGGGAAGATAATTACCAGCTCTATCTCATTCGTCCGGCCAGCAGCTCGCAGTCAGACTTTATCAACCTGCTTTTTGACCGCCCGTTATTACTGCTGATTGTCACCATGCTGGTCAGTTCGCCATTGCTGTTATGGCTGGCGTGGAGTCTCGCCAAACCGGCGCGTAAGCTGAAAAATGCTGCCGATGAAGTGGCGCAGGGTAACCTGCGTCAGCATCCGGAACTGGAAGCGGGGCCGCAGGAATTCCTCGCCGCCGGGGCCAGCTTTAACCAGATGGTGACGGCCCTAGAACGCATGATGACCTCGCAGCAACGCCTGCTTTCTGATATTTCGCATGAACTGCGCACCCCGCTGACGCGTCTGCAACTGGGCACCGCCCTGCTGCGCCGTCGCAGTGGTGAAAGCAAAGAGCTGGAGCGCATCGAAACCGAAGCGCAGCGGCTCGACAGCATGATCAACGACCTGCTGGTAATGTCGCGTAATCAGCAGAAAAACGCGCTGGTCAGCGAAACCATGAAAGCGAATCAGCTGTGGAGCGAGGTACTGGACAACGCCGCCTTTGAAGCCGAACAAATGGGCAAGACGTTGACGGTGACCTTCCCGCCAGGGCCATGGCCGTTGTACGGCAACCCGAACGCGCTGGAAAGCGCGCTGGAAAACATCGTGCGTAATGCGCTGCGTTATTCACACACGCAGATTGAAGTGGGATTTGCGGTGGATAAAGACGGCATCACCATTCACGTGGATGATGACGGTCCGGGCGTCAGCCCGGCAGATCGCGAGCAGATTTTCCGGCCGTTCTACCGTACCGACGAGGCCCGCGATCGCGAGTCCGGCGGCACAGGGCTGGGGCTGGCGATTGTCGAAACCGCCATCCAGCAGCACCGCGGCTGGGTGAAAGCCGACGACAGCCCGTTAGGCGGCCTGCGCCTGACCCTCTGGCTGCCGTTGTATAGCAAGCGCGCCTGATGTAGCGCCCTCTCCTTCACCGGGAGAGGGCAACGCCGGTTACCCGCGCAACCGCCGCGAACTGTCTTCGATTTTGCCGCTAATCCGCCGTTTCTGCATGGTTCTTGCCCAGCTCACCGACAGCCCTGCCGCTGATAGCAGGCGATGATACTGCTCATCGTCGAACGGCGTATGCCAGGCAATGACACCCGCCTCATGGACGCTGATCTCGCTGCAACGGGATACCAGCTCCAGCGGCGCATCGCTGAACACCTTCCCGCCCGCCACGATGCGGTACAGCCAGCCGGTGTGACCGCGATCCTGCATCAGCGTCGCCATATTGGGAATGCCGAAGTGGAAATTGAGCTTAAAGCACGGCGAGCGCGGCTGCGTCACCTGGATCAGCGCCTCGCCCCAGCGGAAAATATCGCCGATATACACGTTCTTCTCCGTCAGCCCGACGGTCGACAGATTCTCGCCAAAGGCCGGGGCGACAAAGAGCGCCGCCTGGTCCGGGAAATCCCGCGCCCATTGGGCGTAATGTTCCCGCGGATAGTGGCATAACGCACGGTCGGGTCCGCCGTGGATCTTTTTCTCCGCCTGCTGGTCATCTTTCAGGCCGCGTTCCGTAAGCGTCAGTTCGCCATCCACCTGCACTTTCGCAATGGCGCTCGGGCGGCTGCCCGGATAATCGCGCACCTTGCCGGAAAATACCTCCATCGGATATTGCATATCGTCTCCCTTTGTCATAATTCCACTGCGCTTCAGGCTGGCCGGAAACGCCGCCAAATACAATATTTTTGCGGCGTCAGCGCGCAAAAAAAGTACACCACTGGCGTGAAATGCCGCAAGCCGTGCTATCACTTAGCTAACTTCTGAAACGCCATTTCACATTCAAGGAGTCAACGACATGTCCAGTGATGCACGCTTTACGGGCGTCTGGTGCCCGTCCATTACGCCAATGGAAACCGACGGCAAGATAGATTTTAACGGCCTGCGCCAGCATCTCGCCCGCCTGACCGACGCCAGAATCGACGTCATTCTGCTGATGGGCAGCATCGGCGAATTCGCTTCCTTTACGCTGGAAGAGCGGCTGTCGCTGATCCGCGAAGCGCGGGCCATGTCGTCGCTGCCGATGGTGGCGAACGTCTCCTCCACCTGCGTGAGCGATATACTGCGTATGGCGCAGGCATCCTTTGACGCGGGCTACGACGCGGTGATGATCCTGCCGCCCTACTACTACGGACAGACATCTGCGCAGCTGCTCAGCTACTACCGCGCCCTCGGTCAACAGCTGACCGGCAAATGGTTCGCCTATAATTTTCCGGCGCGTACCGGCTGTGATCTGACGCCGGAGCTTATCGCCACGCTGGCGGCTGAATTCCCCCACTTTGCCGGGATTAAAGACACCGTGGATTGCCAGTCGCACACCCGCAATATGATCCTCGCCACTCAGGCGGTACGGGATGATTTCACCGTACTCTCCGGCTACGACGAGTATTTTATTCCCAATAAGCTGGCGGGCGGCGCCGGGGTGATTTCCGGGCTGAATAACATTGTGCCGGAGCTGTTCGTCCGTGCGCGTGAGGCCTTCGCCCGGGGCGATCTGCAAACTTTACAGCAGGTTCAGCAGGAGATTGGCAAACTGTCGGCGATTTACGCCATCGGCGATGATTTTGTCATCACCATTAAAACCGTGGTGGCGCGCAAATTTGGTTATTGCGGCACGACATCACGTAACGCGGGCGGCACGCTGAACGACGCGCAGACGCGTGCCATCGACGAGGTTTTCGGGCTGTAACGGGTAAAAAAAAGCCCCTGTCGGCTTACCGACAGGGGCTGGACAGATTCACCAGAAGGTGATCAGGACTTATTTTTTAGCCGCGAAACGTGCCGCTGCTTCGTCCCAGTTAACCACTTCCCAGAACGCCTTGATGTAATCCGGGCGTTTGTTCTGATATTTCAGGTAGTAAGCGTGTTCCCACACGTCCAGACCCAGGATCGGGAAGCCGGATGCGCCAGAAATTGCTTCACCCATCAGCGGGCTGTCCTGGTTTGCAGTAGAGACTACAGCCAGTTTGTCGCCTTTCAGTACCAGCCACGCCCAGCCGGAGCCGAAACGGGTGGCAGCCGCTTTCTCGAACTCTTCTTTGAATTTCTCAACAGAGCCGAAATCACGTTCGATAGCCGCTTTCAGATCGCCCTGCAGGGTGGTACCGGTTTTCAGGCCTTTCCAGAACAGGCTGTGGTTAGCGTGACCGCCCGCGTTGTTACGCAGTACGGTTTTTTTGTCTGCCGGCAACTGATCCAGTTTGGTGATCAGCTCTTCAACCGGCAGGTTAGCGAATTCAGGCAGACTTTCCAGCGCTGCGTTAGCGTTGTTTACGTAGGTCTGGTGGTGTTTGGTGTGATGGATTTCCATCGTCTGCTTATCGAAATGCGGTTCTAAAGCGTCGTATGCGTATGGCAGGGATGGCAGTGTATAACTCATATTCATCTCCATTATTGTCGGGCGGCTGAAGTGTTAACGCCGCGTAAGCAGTTGGTTCATTATAGTTAATTAACTGGTATTGAAAATGTTTATCAATGCCGTAGTTTCTGTGTGGTTATAACTTTTCGTTATGACACTGTCAATTTTGGCGCTAAGCGTTGCCGCCACTGGCTTGGCGTCGCGCCCGTTTCACGGGTAAACACCACCGAGAAATAGTTGCTGTCTTCGAAGCCGCAGCACATGGCGATTTCGCCGATTAACAGTTCCGTATGTTGCAGCAAATACTGCGCGTGGCAGATGCGCAGCTGGCGCAGATAGTTGTTGATGGTCATGCCGGTCTGGGTGCGGAACTGCTGGCGCAGCGCGCGTTCGCTGCACTGGTTTTGCTCGCAGAACACCTCCAGCGCAAAGGCCCGGTTCAGGCTGCCTGCCAGCGCCGTGATGAGCCTGTCGAGCAGCGCCTCGCTGGCGGTAGCCGACAGGTTATCCGTGGCGTAGCGATGCCGTTTAAGCGTCAGGATCAGCTGCGCGAACAGCGCCTCCGCCAGCGGGTTCGCCAGCTCGTCCGTTCTGGCGCTCTCCTGCTCCAGCTGGGTAATCACCTGCCGCGCCTGCGTCATGCCGGTACTGCCAAGCCTCCAGTGGGGCGACGGCTCCCGGCCCTGTAGCCCCGGAATATGCGCCGCCCAGTCCAGCGCCAGCGTCAGGCGTTCCGGGCAGTAGATGATATTTTGCAGCACCAGGTCGTTAACCGAGGCGTAAGAATGGCGGTCTTCGGCGCGAATATAGAACAGATCGCCGCGGGTGATGCGGTAAGGCCGGTCATTCAGAATGTGCAGCCCGTTGCCGCGCCACACCAGCACCAGTTCATTAAACTCGTGGGAATGTTCCGCAAAGACGTTTTGCGGGTAGCGATCCGCCACCGCCACCGCCTGTCCGGTACGGGCAAAAAAATCGGCTTTGCGAAGAATTAACTGGCCTGCCACAGGGTCACCTCAACAGCGATTAACCTTTCATTATTAGCTGTTTTCTGGCGAAAATACGGTGACAGGTCTCTCGTTACGCACAGCTACTGCAATAAGGTGTCGCGTCCCTGGCGGATATCGCGCGGCGACCAGTCGAATTCCCGGCGAAAAAGCGTCGAAAAGTGGTTACTGTCGCCAAAACCGCAGCGAAAGGCGATGTCAGTGACGCTATGGTCGCTGTGGCGCAACAGATGACGCGCTTTGATCAGCCGCAGACGGTTCAGATAACGTTGCGGCGTCATGCCGGTGTACTGCTTAAGCTGCCGGTGCAGGGTACGCAGCGACAGCGAGAACTGATCCGCCAGCGACTCCCAGCACACGTCTTCCGCAAAATGATCTTCCAGCCATGACATCAACTGATTCAGGCGCGCATCGTTATTCGCCGCCCCTTCCATCTGGCTGCTGCGACGCAACAGCACCAGCAACTGCATAAAGAGGATCTCACGGTTCGCCAGCGCCGCCGTATCCTTGCCCTCATCCGCCGTTTCCATCTGCCCGACAATCTGGCGGATCTGTTGCAATACGCCCTGATTCACGCGCCAGTGAGACGGATAGTGCCCGTCCTGCTCCTGCGGCAGCAGCTGGTTTAAACCGGATAAGAACTGGAACGCGTCCGGGGAGCGGTACAGCACATTGGTCAGACAGAGATTATCGGTGTGCTCATAGAGATGCCGGTCATGATCGCGTACAAAGCACACGGTACCGCCGCTGATGGTGTAGGGCTGACCATTGAAGACGTGAATACCGGTGCCGTGCTCGACGATCACAATCTCATGAAAATCATGATGATGTTCCGGGAATGCCGCCTGGGGCAGCCGGGGTTCAATAGCAACAGGCGTATAACCTGATGGAAAAAAGTCCACGCTGTGTAATACGGTCATAGCAACCCCTGTCGATGAGAAACGTTCTCAATATAGTAATTAACGCCCTCTGTTCTCACCTTGAATTTTTGACAGCAAAGCGCGCAAAGCCTGTCGATTTTTCAAGAAACTGTCGGAAAGTTCAGGAAATGCGGCGGCGGTCACAGCGCCTGAAAAACCGCTGATCAGCGGAAACTGTGAACTCTCTCACGTTCATCTTTGGTTTCTTGCCAGCGGCGGTTTGGGCCTGTCACTGGCAAGAAGGTGATCCTGCTGGCCCTTTTTTAGACTGGCGGCAATGACTCACCAGAGGATCGCTCCATGACTTTTCGCCATTGCGTCGCAGTCGATTTAGGCGCATCAAGCGGGCGCGTAATGCTCGCCCGCTTCGACGTTGAGCCGCGTACCCTTACGCTTCGCGAAATTCATCGCTTCAGTAACTGTCTGCAAAAAATTGACGGCACCGAGTGCTGGGATATCGACAGCCTGGAAGCGGAAATCCGCTGCGGGCTGGATAAAGTCCGTCAGCAGGGCATCGCCATCGACAGCATCGGCATAGATACCTGGGGCGTGGATTACGTGCTGATTGATGCGCAGGGCGAGCGTGTCGGTCTGCCGGTTTCCTACCGCGACAGCCGCACCGATGGCGTAATGGCGCGGGCATTAGCGCAGCCCGGTAAAACCGATATTTATCGTCGCAGCGGCATTCAGTTTTTACCCTTCAACACGCTCTACCAGTTTAAAGCGTTAAGCGAACAGCAGCCGGAACTGATGGCGCGCGTCGCCCATGCGCTGCTCATCCCCGACTATTTCAGCTTCCGGCTGACCGGCCAGCTCAACTGGGAATACACCAACGCCACCACCACGCAGCTGGTGAACATTCACACCGACAGCTGGGACGAGACGCTGCTCGACTGGGCGGGCGTACCCGCCTCCTGGCTTGGCACCCCCACCCATCCCGGCAATGTGATCGGTCACTGGGCTGACGTGCCGGTGGTTGCCGTCGCCAGCCATGACACCGCCAGCGCGGTGATCGCCGCACCGCTGGCCGGCAAAGACGCCGCGTATTTATCCTCCGGCACCTGGTCGCTGATGGGCTTTGAAAGCAAAACGCCCTACACCAGCGATGAGGCGCTTGCCGCCAACATCACCAACGAAGGGGGCGCGGAAGGCCGCTATCGTGTGCTGAAAAACATCATGGGCCTGTGGCTGCTGCAACGGGTGCTGAAAGAGCAGAACGTGCAGGATTTGGCGGATCTGATCGCCCGCACCGCCGCCCTGCCCGCCTGCCGTTTCGTCATCAACCCGAACGACGCGCGCTTTATTAATCCGGAAAACATGAGCCGCGAATTGCAGGCCGCCTGCCGGGAAAACGGCCAGCCCGTACCGCACACCGCCGCTGAACTGGCGCGCTGCATTTTTGACAGCCTGGCGCTGCTGTATGCCGATGTGCTGCACGAACTGGCGCAGCTTCGCGGTAAAGCCTTCAGCCAGCTGCATATCGTGGGCGGCGGCTGCCAGAACCAGTTGCTCAACCAGCTGTGCGCCGATGCCTGCGGCATCACCGTGGTGGCTGGCCCCGTTGAGGCCTCAACGCTCGGCAACATCGGCGTGCAGTTAATGACGCTGGACGAACTGAGCAATGTCGACGCTTTCCGTGAGGTGGTGGCGTCCAGTTACGCCCTCACCACTTACACCCCTCATCCTGATAATGAAATTGCTCGCTATGTTGCGCAGTTTCAGCAAAAACGACCAACAAAGGAGCTTTGCGCATGACCACTCAACTTGAACAGGCCTGGGAACTGGCAAAACAGCGCTTCGCCGCGGTGGGCATTGATGTCGAGGCGGCGCTGAGCCAGCTCGATCGCCTGCCGGTGTCCATGCACTGCTGGCAGGGCGATGACGTCGCCGGGTTTGAAAACCCGCTGGGCGGCCTGACGGGCGGCATTCAGGCGACCGGTAACTATCCGGGCAAGGCGCGCAACGCAACAGAGTTACGGGCCGATCTGGAGCAGGCGCTGAGCCTCATTCCAGGGCCGAAGCGCCTGAACCTGCACGCCATTTATCTGGAATCCGACGAGCCGGTAGCGCGCGATGCCATCAAACCTGAACACTTTAAAAACTGGGTGAGCTGGGCGAAAGAGAACCAGCTGGGCCTGGATTTCAACCCGTCATGTTTCTCGCATCCGCTGTCAGCCGATGGTTTTACCCTGTCCCACGCTAACGACGAGATCCGCCAGTTCTGGATCGACCACGTGAAAGCCTGCCGTCGCGTATCGGCGTATTTCGGCGAGCAACTGGGTACGCCGTCAGTAATGAACATCTGGATCCCGGACGGCATGAAAGATGTCACCGTTGACCGCCTCGCGCCGCGTCAGCGTCTGGTCGCCGCGCTGGATGAAGCGCTGAGCGAAAAGCTGAGCCTGACGCATCACATTGATGCAGTGGAGAGCAAATTGTTCGGCATCGGTGCTGAGAGCTATACCGTCGGCTCTAACGAGTTTTACATGGGTTATGCCACCAGCCGCCAGACGGCGCTGTGCCTGGACGCCGGTCACTTCCACCCGACCGAAGTGATCTCCGACAAAATCTCCGCCGCCATGCTCTACGTACCGCGCCTGCTGCTGCACGTCAGCCGCCCGGTACGCTGGGACAGCGACCACGTGGTGCTGCTGGACGACGAAACCCAGGCCATCGCCAGCGAGATCGTCCGTCATAACCTGTTTGACCGCGTACACATTGGCCTCGATTTCTTCGATGCGTCTATCAACCGCATCGCCGCCTGGGTGATCGGCACCCGCAACATGAAAAAAGCCCTGCTGCGCGCCCTGCTGGAGCCAACCGCCGAGCTGCGTCGCCTGGAAGCGAGCGGTGATTACACCGCACGTCTGGCGCTGCTGGAAGAGCAGAAATCGCTGCCGTGGCAGGCGGTGTGGGAAATGTATTGTCAGCGCAACGACACGCCGGTCGGCAGCCAGTGGCTCGACAGCGTGCGGGCGTATGAGAAAACCGTGTTAGCGGAACGCCATTAAAAACACCGCCCGGCGGCGCTTCGCTTGCCGGGCCTACGCATGACATGTAGGCCGGGTAAGCGTAGCGCCACCCGGCATTGAGATAAATGTAGGCCGGATAAGCGCAGCGCCACCCGGCGTTTTCAAAGGAACCACAAGACTATGCAGAACATCACCAACGCCTGGTTTGTCCAGGGGATGATCAAAGCCACCTCCGACGCCTGGCTGAAAGGCTGGGACGAGCGTAACGGCGGCAACCTGACGCTGCGCCTGGATGAGGCAGACATCACCTCTTTCGCCGCAGATTTCCATAAAGAGCCGCGCTACATCGCCCTGAGCCAGCCAATGCCGCTGCTGGCTAACACGCCCTTTATCGTCACCGGCTCCGGTAAATTCTTCCGTAACGTGCAGCTCGATCCCACCGCCAACCTCGGCATCGTCAAGGTGGACAGCGACGGCGCGGGCTACCACATTCTCTGGGGGCTGACCGACGATGCCGTACCGACATCAGAGCTGCCCGCGCATTTCCGCTCACACTGCGAGCGCATCAAAGCGACCAATGGTCGCGATCGCGTGATCATGCACTGCCACGCCACCAATCTTATCGCCCTGACCTACGTGCTGGAAAACGACTCTGACTTCATCACCCGCAAATTGTGGGAAGGCAGCACCGAATGCCTGGTAGTGTTCCCGGACGGCGTCGGCATTCTGCCGTGGATGGTGCCGGGCACCGATGAAATCGGTCAGGCCACCGCCGATGCAATGGCGAAACATTCGCTGGTGCTGTGGCCGTTCCACGGCGTCTTTGGTAGTGGCCCGACGCTGGATGAAGCCTTTGGCCTGATTGACACCGCCGAAAAATCCGCTGAAGTGCTGGTGAAGGTGTACTCAATGGGCGGCATGAAACAGACCATCACGCAGGAGGAATTAATCGCCCTCGGCAAACGCTTTGGCGTAACGCCGGTGCAGTCCGCTTTAGATTTGTACAAATAACAACATCGCGCCCCGCTCACGAAGACGGGGCGAATACCACCTGCCATCCCTACAAAAACTAACTCGTGGAGTACAAGCAATGAAAATTAAAGCAAGCTTAATCCTCACCGTTGCTGCGCTGGCGTTGTCCGGTTCCGCATTAGCAGAAGTCAAAATCGCCCTGGTGGCAAAATCATTAGGTAATGGTTTTTTTGAAGCAGCGAACGTCGGCGCGCAGGAAGCCGCCAAAGAGTTAGGTGATGTAAAAGTCATTTATACCG
This sequence comes from Enterobacter sp. K510, assembly GCF_055804875.1. Taxonomy (NCBI): domain Bacteria; kingdom Pseudomonadati; phylum Pseudomonadota; class Gammaproteobacteria; order Enterobacterales; family Enterobacteriaceae; genus Enterobacter; species Enterobacter sp. K510. The sequence continues at coordinate 58,571 of NZ_JBNRLQ010000012.1, forward strand.
GCCCCACCACCACTACCGCCGAAGCGCAGATCGAAGTGCTGAACGGCTTGATCGCCCAGGGGGTGGATGCGATCGCCATCTCCGCCAACGATCCGGACGCCGTGGTGCCGGTGCTGAAAAAAGCGATGCAGCGTGGTATCAAAGTCGTCTCATGGGATTCCGGCGTGGCGAAAGCCGGCCGCCAGATCCATCTGAATCCCTCGAACAATGCGCTGATCGGTGAAACCAACGTCAAGCTCGCCGCCGAAGCGCTGAAAGCGCTGAACGTCGAAAAAGGCGATGTGGCAATCTTAAGCGCCACGCCGACCTCTGCGAACCAGAACACCTGGATTGCGGAAATGAAAAAGGTGCTGCCGAAATATCCGTCCGTCAATCTGGTGACCACCGCCTATGGCGACGATCTGTCTGACAAGAGCTACCGCGAAGCGGTCGGCCTGCTGAAAACCTACCCGGATCTGAAAGTGATCGTCTCGCCGTCGTCGGTTGGCATAGTAGCGGCGGCGCAGGCGGTGAAGGATCAGGGCAAAATCGGCAAAGTGTACGTGACCGGTCTGGGCCTGCCGTCTGAAATGGCGGGCGCGGTCAAATCCGGCGCGACCAAAAGTTTTGCCATCTGGAACCCGATTGATCTGGGCTATGCCGCCACTTACCTGGCGGATGACTTAGTAAAAGGCAGCGCCACCAAAACCGAAGCCAGCATGGGTAAACTCGGCAAGGTGAAGCTGGATGCGGACGGCAGCGGCGCGATGGCTGAGCCGTTCGTCTACGATGCCAGCAATATTGATAAATTCTCCAAAATTTTCTGATCCGTTTTCTGACATACGGCGGGTGGCGCTGCGCTTACCCGCCCTACAAGAAATCTCGTTATGCGGAGAACTATCATGACGGCATCCACCCCTCTGCTGTCGCTCAAGGGCATCACCAAGGTTTTTCCTGGCGTGCGTGCTCTTGAGAACGTGCAGCTCGATCTCTGGCCCGGCAAAGTCACCGCCCTTATCGGTGAAAACGGCGCGGGCAAATCAACGCTGGTCAAAGTGATGACCGGCATCTATCAGCCGGAAGAAGGCGAAATCCTCTATAAAGCCATTCCCATTAACCTGCCGGGGCCGGAAGCGGCGCACAAAGTCGGCATTACCGCCATCCATCAGGAAACCGTGCTGTTCGATGAACTGTCGGTGACGGAGAACATTTTTGTCGGCCAGTACCTCTGTAAAGGTTTTCTGAAGAAGCTCGACTGGCCCGCCATGCACCAGAAAGCGCAGGCCATTCTGACCCGTCTGGAAGTGCAGATCGATCCGCACGCGACGCTGAAAACCCTGAGTATCGCCCAGCGCCATATGGTTGCCATCGCCCGGGCGCTCTCCTTTGACGCCCAGGTGGTGATCCTCGACGAACCCACCGCGGCCCTGTCGCAGCACGAGATTCTGGAGTTTTACCAGATCGTTGAGCGCCTGAAGCAGGAAGGCAAAGCGATCATGTTTATCTCGCACAAGTTCGATGAAATCTTCGAGCTGGCGGATCACTACACCATTTTGCGCGACGGGGTGTACGTCGGCTCCGGCGCGATGAGCGACATCACCGAAGAGCGCATGGTGGCAATGATGGTGGGCCGCGCCATCACCCAGACCTACCCGAAAATAGCCTGCGAGCCGGGCGATACGGTGCTGGAAGTGAAAGATCTCTGCCATCCCACGGAATTCGCGCACATCAATTTTTCCCTGCGCAAAGGGGAAATTCTTGGCTTTTACGGCCTGGTGGGCGCGGGGCGTACCGAACTGATGCAGGCGCTGTCCGGCGTCTCGCGGCCGTCGTCCGGCGAGATTGTGCTGAACGGAAAAAGGGTAGAGTTCCACCAGCCCGCCGATGCCATTAACGCCGGTATCGTCTGCGTGCCGGAAGAACGTCAGAAACAGGGGGCGATCATCGAGCTGCCCATCGCCCAGAACATCAGCCTGCCGCAGCTCGGCAAGCTCAACCCCAACGGCGTGCTGAATGACGCCAGGGAGTGGGCGCTGGCGGATGAGTATGCCCGACGCCTGCAGGTGAAGGCCTTCAGCTGGAAACAGCCGGTGGAAACCCTCTCCGGCGGCAATCAGCAGAAAGTGGTGATCGGCAAATGGCTCGCCACCCATCCGGACGTGATCATCCTCGACGAACCCACTAAAGGCATTGATATCGGCTCAAAAGCCGCCGTACACCAGTTTATGTCCGAGCTGGTCGGGCAAGGGCTGGCGGTGATCATGGTGTCGTCTGAACTGCCGGAAGTGATGGGCATGGCCGACCGCATCATCGTCATGCATGAGGGGCTGATGGTCGCGGAATACCGCGCGGGCGAAGCCACGGCGGAAACCATTGTCAGCGCCGCCAGCGGCGCGGCGCAGGAGGCGGCATAATGTGGCAACAACTGCTTAAAAATCGCGAAGCCTTGCTGGCGGCGGTGATCGTGCTGATGGTGATCGCCATTGGCAGCCGCGCGCCGTCGTTCATCGCCCCGGGTAACCTGGTCGAGATCTTTAATGACACCTCTATTTTAATCATCCTCGCGCTCGGTCAGATGATGGTGCTGCTCACCAAAGGCATTGATTTGTCGATGGCGGCTAACCTGGCGCTGACCGGCATGATCGTCGCCCTGCTTAACTTCCACTATCCGGCCATTCCCGTCTGGGCGTTACTGCTGCTGGCCACCGCGCTCGGGCTGGTGATGGGCATCATCAACGGCCTGCTGGTGTGGAAAATGGGCATCCCGGCGATTGTGGTGACGCTGGGCACCATGAGCATCTACCGCGGCATTATTTTTCTGCTCTCCGACGGCGGCTGGATCAACTCTCACCAGATGAGCAGTGATTTTCTCGGCCTGCCGCGCGCTGCCGTGCTGGGGCTGCCGTTGCTGAGCTGGTGCGCCATCGCCGCGCTGCTGCTGGTGGGCTACTTCCTGCGCTACAGCCGCACCGGACGCGCGCTCTACACCGCAGGCGGCAACGCCACCGCCGCGTATTACACCGGCATCAACGCCGGAAAAATGCAGTTCGTCAGCTTCTGCTTATCCGGAGCGCTGGCCGGTTTCTGCGGTTATCTGTGGATCTCCCGCTTCGCGGTAGCCTATGTGGATGTGGCGAACGGCTTTGAACTCCAGGTGGTCGCCGCCTGCGTCATTGGCGGCATCAGCACCATGGGCGGCACCGGGCGCGTGCTCGGCTGTCTGTTCGGCGCGCTGTTTCTGGGCGTCATCAATAATGCGCTGCCGGTGATCGGCATTTCGCCCTTCTGGCAGATGGCGATTTCCGGGACGGTGATCGTCATTGCGGTGCTGCTGAACGAGCGCGGCAATAAACGTAAAGGGCGGCTGATCCTGCGCGATGCCGCGCTGGCGCGTCAGAAAATGGCGGTGAAATCATGAGCAAAATTATGACCACTGAAGAGATGAACACCTCACCCGCCGCCACGCCATGGCTGAAACGCCTGCTGTGCTGGGAGGGCTTTTTACTGGCGGTGACGGCGGCGGTGTTTATCGCCAATGCGCTCGCGTCGCCCTATTTCCTCGACATCTGGAACCTGTCGGACGCCACCTTCAACTTCACGGAAAAAGCGATCATTGTGCTGCCGATGGCGATGCTGATCATCGCCCGTGAAATTGACCTGTCCGTCGCCTCGACCATCGCCCTCAGTTCCACGGTGATGGGGTTCTGCGCCCAGGCGGGCGTCGACACGCCGCTGCTGGTCTGCGTCGGGCTGGGCGTCGGCCTGCTGTGCGGGCTGTTCAACGGCGTGCTGGTGACGCGCTTTAATTTGTCCTCCATCGTCATCACCATCGGCACCATGAGCCTCTACCGCGGCATTACCTACATTCTGCTCGGCGATCAGGCGCTGAATGCGTATCCGGAAAGCTTTGCCTGGTTTGGTCAGGGCTACGTGTGGGGGGCGTTGTCCTTTGAGTTTGCCCTGTTCATCGTGCTGGCGGGCGTGTTTGCCTTTGTGCTGCACCGCACCAACTTTGGCCGCCGCACCTACGCCATCGGCAATAACCCGACCGGCGCGTGGTATTCCGGCATCAATGTGAAGCGTCACAACCTGGTGCTGTTTGCGCTGGTGGGCCTGATGGCGGGGCTGGCCTCGGTGCTGCTCACCTCGCGCCTCGGCAGTACGCGCCCGACCATCGCTACCGGCTGGGAGCTGGCGGTGGTGACCATGGCGGTGCTCGGCGGCGTCAATATTCTCGGCGGCTCCGGCAGCATGGTCGGCGTCATTATTGCCGCGTTCCTGATGGGATTAGTCACCTTTGGCCTCAGCCTGCTTAACGTGCCGGGTATCGTGATGTCGATCATCATCGGCGCGATGCTGATTGTGGTGATTTCCCTGCCGATTATTACGCGACGGATTATGCAGCGAAGACGAATTTAACGGCCGGGTGGCACTGCGTTTACCCGGCCTACGATGTAGGCCTATGCAAGCGCAGCGCCGCCGGGCATAAAAAATCACAGCAAGATAAGGAGATTTCTCATGAGTTTTATGTTGGCACTTCCCAAAATCAGCCTGCATGGCGCGGGGGCAATCGGCGACATGGTTAACCTGGTCGCGGGCAAACAGTGGGGCAAAGCGCTGATCGTCACCGACGGGCAACTGGTGAAGCTGGGCCTGCTGGACAGTCTGTTTAGCGCGCTGGATGCGCACCAGATGTCTTATCATCTTTTCGACGCGGTCTTCCCGAACCCCACCGAAGCGCTGGTGCAGGAAGGCTTTACAACGTATCAGGATGCCGAATGCGATTACCTGATCGCCTTCGGCGGCGGCAGCCCGATTGATACCGCGAAAGCGATAAAAATCCTCACCGCCAATCCTGGCCCGTCCACCGCCTATTCCGGCGTGGGCAAAGTGGTGAACGCTGGCGTGCCGCTGGTCGCCATCAATACCACTGCCGGTACCGCCGCCGAGATGACCAGCAACGCGGTGATCATCGACGCCGCGCGCCAGGTAAAAGAGGTGATTATTGATGCCAACATTATTCCCGATATTGCCGTTGACGATGCCAGCGTGATGCTGGAAATTCCGGCCTCCGTCACCGCAGCGACCGGCATGGATGCGCTGACCCACGCGGTGGAAGCCTATGTGTCCCTTGGCGCGCACCCGCTCACCGATGCCAACGCGCTGGAAGCGATCCGCCTCATCGCCCTATGGCTGCCGAAAGCGGTGGATGACGGTCATAACCTAGAGGCCCGCGAACAGATGGCCTTCGGCCAGTATCTGGCAGGCATGGCCTTTAACAGCGCCGGTCTGGGGCTGGTGCACGCGCTGGCCCATCAGCCGGGCGCCACCCATAACCTGCCGCACGGCGTCTGTAATGCCATTCTGCTGCCGATCATCGAAAACTTTAACCGCCCCAACGCCGTGGCGCGTTTTGCCCGCGTGGCGCAGGCGATGGGCGTCGATACGCGCGGCATGAGCGATGAGACCGCCAGCGAAGAAGCCATTATCGCCATTCGCGCGCTGAGCGCCCGCGTTGGCATTCCGTCCGGCTTCAGCCAGCTGGGCGTCACCAAAGAGGATATTGAAGGCTGGCTGGATAAAGCCCTCGCCGACCCGTGCGCCCCATGCAACCCGCGCACCGCCAGCCGCGATGAAGTGCGCGAGCTCTATCTGGAGGCGTTATGATCCGCAAAGCCTTTGTGATGCAGGTTAATCCTGATGCCCACGAGGAGTACGAGCGTCGCCATAATCCCATCTGGCCCGAGCTGGAGTCGGTGCTGAAAGATCATGGCGCGCATCATTACGCGATTTATCTCGATAAAGCCCGCAATTTGCTGTTCGCCACCGTCGAGATCGAATCCGAAGAGCGCTGGAACGCCGTCGCCAGTACGGACGTGTGCCAGCGCTGGTGGGAATATATGTCCGCCGTGATGCCGTCAAACCCGGACCACAGCCCGATCAGCCGTGAGCTGAAAGAGGTGTTTTATCTGGAGTGAAAGTCCACGCCCGGCAGCGCTGCCGGGCGTGGAAATAATTTTTTCAGACAGTCAGGCCCTTAAAGACGCTTTGATAATTCTCTTCTCGCCAGCTCAGCGATAAAACCGCTACGGCTGGTGTAGTCTTTATTATTTACGACATAAGCGTCTATTCTTCTTAATAAATTTTGCGGCAAGGTAATATTTAATTTAACTGCTTTGCCATCGTATTTTGAGGTATCAATATCCACGATCCCCCACATACCCCCCTGGCAGTCTTCATCATCTTTATGATCGTTCATCGTACGTGCTACAGGTACGTCTTTTCCTTTCTCGCTCCGGTAGTCCAGATACGCATCAATAGCCGCATGAGCATCAGCGATCGCATCATCAATGGTATCACCTGCGAAATAGCATCCAGCCAGATCGGGCACAAAACCAGAAAAAGCGCCGCTTTCGGTCTGATGTAAATAAACTGGATATTTCATGGTTTTTCCTCATTCAGAAGTAACGTGCGCCTACACGCCCTTTTGCACTTATTTTTCGCCCAATTGCTTCAAAATCTTATGTAACGTACCGGCAGCTATATCTTTGGTAGGGTGGGGAACTACTATTGGCTCAGGCTCACCTTCCTTTTCAAAAATATGATGCGAACCTCTGGTGCGGACATGCTCCCAACCTGCCTTTTTCAGCTTCTTCATGACTTCAGCGCTCGTCATACATTCCTCAACGTCCCTGTAAGCTTTAGTGGTTATTATACCCACCACCTTTAAAATCGGTCAATTAAATGGTGGGTATGGTGGTTACTGAATCTGAGGTTCTGCGTGAACATTCATTTCATTACCCTCATCTCCCCCGTCTCCACATTAATGTGAAAATGACGTGCCGGGCTGCCGTGCAGGTATTTATCGATCACCGCAAAAAGGCTGCCGAAGCGTAGCCGGAAAATATCTTCAACCGCGCTGTGTTGCGTGACCTTCGGGGCGACGGGAGGCAAACGGGCGGCGAGCGCGCCGGTGAGCAGCCGGTACTGACGCAGGCGATCGGGGGGAATATCCGCTAACGCCAGCTCATCCGCATTGCGTAAACGGTAGAAATCCACCGCCAGATCGAAACCATTCCAGCGGGCAAAATCCTGCCGTTTCATGCCTGCTGCTTGTGCCAGCGCCTGCGCTTTTTGCCGTGCCTTTTCCCAGGCCGCGCCGCTTTTTTTACCATCGTATTCGCCTTGATTGAGCTGGCTTGCGATCAGCATCTCCTCGCCGTTCAGCGTAAACAGCAGCTGGCGCAGATCCTCCGGCCACTCTTCCGGCAGAAAACGCAGGCGGGCGAGTTCGGTGATATGCCAGTTAGTAAAGGCGTAATAGCTGTCGGCTTGTAAAATGGCGCGGTTCCACAAATGGGGAGAGTGCGTGGCGTTCAGGTGATCCCACTCCTGCTGATAGTGCTCAAACAGTTCGTTAAAGCGTGGAACCTCTTTGACGATCACCGTTTCTACGTCGATCTCCGTCGGGCTGGTGAAATTAAGGATTTTATAGGCCGGAACATAGGCCGCCAGCGACGGGGCCTGAATGTTGAACAACAGGCTGCCATCGGCATAACGACGCACGCCGGTATCGTTAAAATGCATATGACCGCCGACATGCACGCCAATGCCGGTTTTTGCCAGCGCGTGGCTGGTGTCCTCGCGCGGCGCGCGGGCCAGCTGGAATTTCCCCTCGCCAAAGATGTCAGCAAGATCCGCAGCCGCGCCGTTATCGAATTCCACCATCGGAAAATGGCTGAAGGTGACCAGCGTTTTGTTGAGCGCTCTGGCGCGCTGCGCAACATCTGCCATCCAGGCAACGGTCTGCTGTTTGTGCGTCAGCATGCTGTTGTAGCCCGCCTCGCCGGAACCCAAAAACTGCGGTTGATCCGCGCGGGCGTCGGCGGCGGGCAGATAGACATTGGCGTCCACTGCCAGCAACCATAAACCAGGCACCGGCTCCACCAGATAACTGCTGTCGGCGACGGTAAAGCAGGGGCCGTAACCGGGCTTTTTGTAGATCCCACCCGTTCCCTGGGCGCAGATTTCATACTGCCGCTGACTGAAATCGCTGGCCCGCTGCGCCGCCTGGTAGCGGTAATTTTCCACGCCGTATCGGGAGTACGGCGTTTCCCAGTACAGATCGTCCGGCGAAGGATTGATGCCGAAATCTCCCATCGCCGTCATGATCGCCTGATAACCGCCGTGAACCATCTCTTCGCTGCAAATTGACGGCAGTTCGGCATCGGTTTTGATCCGCGCTGTCGCGCCCTGATAGCCCTGACACTCTTTTGCGCCACGGCTGAAGATACGCTGGGTTTTGCCGCCCTCCCCCAGAAAATCCTCCTCACCGCCGGGAGTGGTAAAGGGGCGGTTAGGATCGTGGTTGCCGGGGGTGGCGAAAAAACGCATGCCATACTTTTGCTCGTACTCATGCAGCAGTTTTACCAGCCCGCGCACATGGTAAGTCTGCCCGTCATCGCTGAAATCCCCCGGCAGCGCCACCCATTTGATGCCCTGCTTTCCGGCATCGTCCAGCGCGGCGCGCAGCGCAAAATAGTTCTCATTGAACAGCCGGGTGGAGGTGAGTTGCGCATACATGGAACGAATAATAGCGGGCTTGCCGCTTTTGCTGTTCGGCAGGCCGGTAAAGGCCTGGTCCGCAAACTCGCCGTACACGTCGTGAAAGTGAATATCGGGCATAAAGGCGACGCGGTACTGATATTTCTCTGCCGCTGGTGATGCGCCGCTGGCAATCAGCAGCAGGGGTACGGCCATCCTGATTAGCCTTTTCATTTGTCCTCCCGATAAAAATCAAGACGCCAGCTGACAGGCGTGCCGGGCGGTACGCTGCCATCGCCGGGCTGCGCCGGGGTTTCTGCGAGGGTGATTTTTTGCCAGTCGCCTGCCGCGTCAGGCGCGCTATCCGGCAGCGGCCGCAGGCCCGGATTCCAGCCGCGTAACACCAGCGCCTCGCCGCGCTGCGCTTTTTTCAGCGTGCTGAAGTGCAGAGCGCTGCCCCAGGTAAGCAGGCTGTAATGGGCGGGAAAGCGGATGCCGTGGGGATTGGTGCGAAAACGTGACCAGCCCGAATCCAGATAGCCGCTGGCCGGGGTGCGCCAGTGCTCCACCGTGCGCCAGAATTCGTCACTCTGCCCCTGCGCCATCGGCAGCACGGCAAAATTAAAGCGCAGCATTCCCTGAATTTGTGAGTCCGGCGACGGCAGCACCATGCCCGACGCGCGCCCTGGCCGCCAGGGGAGATCCGGCAGGCCAAGCCAGCCGACGCTGCGAAACAGCGTGAGGGCGATAACGCCGGTCTGCTCCGCGGGAATTTCATATTCCCGTAGCCCTGCCGTCACCACTGCCAGCCCGCGGGTTTCATGGTGCAGCATCGCCAGGCTTTGCATCGGCCACAGCGACGCGGGCGCTTCGGTCCAGTTTTCCGCCTGCCAGCGTTGCAGCGCGGCGGGCCGGTTTTCCCGTTCGATCAGGCCAAAAGGCTGATCGGCAAAGTGAAATGCCTGTGCAATGCCCACCGGGATTTCCACCTGTAAGCGGTGATCGCGCAGGGCGTTGTTAACCTCAACGTTGACGTCAAGCCAGGGGGCATCATGGGGCAGCGAGACCGTCATCGTCACCGCCAGCGTAGCATTGCACTGCTGCGCCGCGCGTGATGCGGCATCGGCAGGCGCCGGGATCTGCCAGCGCAGCGTCAGGGTATCGTTCAGCGCCCCGCGCTCGCCGTGCGCCTCCTGCAAACAGCCATCGCTGGTGACGCGCCAGTCCTGAGAGGGCGGCGAATAGTTGTAGTTATCCCCCGCGTCGCCGCCGTCCACCAGCCGCAGCACCTGCAGGTAACGCTGCTGGCTGCGTTTATCGATAAGCGTCAGCTGGTCGCCGTCGATCTCCAGCCGCAGCCAGGGGTTTTCCAGCGCGCTGATGGTTTCACGAGCGTGATCAAAGCCCGCTGGCTGCCCCTCCTGTAAATAGAGCGTGCGATAGCCGCAGGCGGGTAACGCCTGTGCCGCGAGAACAATCTCGCACTTGCGATACCAGGTCGTAGTGGTGCTGTTCGCCAGTTCCTGCACGATGATCGACATGTCCTGGGGGGTGTCCCGCAGCAGTTGCCAGCGGCAGACGGTGCCGTCTTCCTCCACGATGCGAAAATCCTCATGCGGGGTGTACAAGGTCAGCGTGACCTGCGCATCCCGGACGTGGGGCAGCGGATTAAAGAGGATGATTTTTTTGCCATCCTGCCGGGTGGTGATGCCTTCGGCGAGCATTTTCATATTCAGATCGAACAGCTGCTGCGCGCTTTCCAGCCCGTCTGTTAACCGCGCTTTCACCATGCTGTTGACGCGATCGGCATTACAGCCGCCAATGCTGTCATGGGCGTGGGATTTCATCGCCTCGCGCCAGATATGTTCCAGCGCCTGCTGCGGATAAGGTAGCCCAAGCCGCATGTTCACCGCCAGCAGCGGCTCCAGCGTCTGGCTGACGAACTGCTCCAGCCGGGCGTTGAGCAGCTTGATGTCCATACGCGTGGAAAAAATACCGCGATGGATACGCATATATTTCGGGCTGAGCAGCTCGCCCCGGAATTCGGGCAGCGGTTTTTCACCCTCGCGCAGCGCGGCAAAAAAATCGCTGAAGCTGCTGCGAATAAAGCGGTACTCCTTCTGACGGGCATTGAGCCGATCCAGCATCGCCGGGACGGCGTATTCGAAAGGCGACTGATCGTTACCGTTCGGCAGCAACAGCGCATCGGTGAGCGAAAAGCGCGCCTGTTTTTCGAGGATAGCGGGCAGCACGCGCCCCGCCTGTTCTACGTCGTCCGGCAGCCATTTGGCGCAGCCGTACCCCCACGGCAGCACCGCGGTAGTGACGCGGCTGCCGCCCTGCGTCACCCAGCTGAATTCGCTGCTGGCGACATCGTGCTCGCACCAGCCGCGCCAGATCACCGCCGCGTCGATGGCGAATTCCCGCAAAAACAGCGGCAGCTGCGCGCTCTGGCCGAAGGAGTCCGGCACGTAGCCCACCGGCATAGCGCTGCATCCCCACGCCTCGCAGTCGGCTTTGCCCAGCAGCAGATTGCGCGTGATGGATTCAGCGCCCACCACCAGAAAATCCGTCTGCGTATACCACGGGCCGATGAGAATACGTCCCTGCCGGATCAGCGACTGTAGCCGGTCGCGCTGTTCCGGGGCGACGCGCAGATAGTCCTCCAGCACCACCGTTTGCCCGTCCAGCACAAAGGGGCCCAGAGTGTTGTCCTGCTCCAGGCGGTTAAGCAAATCATGCATAAAGTAATAGAGCACCATGCGCGAGTCGTTTTCGGTGAAATACCATTCGCGATCCCAGTGGGTGTGCTGAATTAAATGTACGGTCTTCATCAGGCGTGCCTTCTCCTTATAGTTGGGACGGCCTCAGCGACCGGCTTTAAATTTCGGCGCGGCGGCGACGGGTTTATTTTCCGGTTCGTTTTCACTGCGAAAGACCAGCAACGAGCCAACGGCGATAATGGCCGAGCCGCTGGCAATCGACAGCACGTAAACCGGCCAGTGACTCACCGCCAGCCAGCCATAAAAGCCGGAGATGGGCGCATGGTTGACCGCCCCCAGCCCGACGGCCATCGCCGCGCCTGTGGCGGAGCCGAGCACGTTAATGATGATGATTTTGGGATTGGCGAGCGCAAAGGGGATCGCGCCTTCGGAAACACCGATAAGCCCCATCAGCGTGGAAGCTTTTCCGGCCTCGCGCAGGGACGCCGGGAAGCGCTTCGCCCACAGCAGCGTGGCGACGCCAAGGCCAATAGGCGGCACGATAATCGCCACCTGGGCTGCGGTATTGGGATCGTAAATGCCCGAGGCCAGCAGCGCCATCGCCGTGGTCACCGCCGCTTTGTTGACCGGACCGCCGAGATCGAAGCCGACCATGCCGCCGACCACTGCCGCGAGGATAATTTTGTTCGCGCCGGACATCGCCAGCAGCCAGTTTTCCATGCCGTGATTAAGCGCCGCCAGCGGCGTGCCGATGATAAACGCCATCACTAAACAGGTGAGCAGCGTGCCGCCCACCGGCAGGATAAATATCGGCCCGGCGGAGGCTAAGGCTTTGGGTAAACGCACCCAGGTGGCCAGCGCACGCACGATGTAGCCTGCGACAAAGCCCGCCGCCAGCGCCCCCAGAAAGCCGGTGCCCAGATTACTGGCGAGCAGGCCGCCGACCATGCCGGGAGCCAGCCCCGGCTTATTGGCAATCGCAAAACTGATGTAGCCTGCCACCACCGGCAGCATCAGCGATAACGCCATGCCGCCAAAGCCGTCAAACTTATGCAACAATTGCACGACCATGCTCGCCGCCTGCTCATGGCTGGCATCCCAGATGTTATCAATGCCGTACATAGACGCGCCGATACGCGCGATGCCCATGATCACCGCTCCGGCGATGACAAACGGCAGCATCCAGGAGACGCCGGTCATAATGGCGTTTTTGATTTCCGTGCCCGCCGACGGGGCGCTTCCTCCGTTGAACTTAGCCATGGGCGTGCTCCTGCTCCAGCGCCTCAAATACCGCATCGCCAAACTTGATCGGATCGGAGACGCTGCACTCCAGCTTGATCATGCCGTCGAAGCGTTCTTTGCCGCTGATGGCGACATCGGCGGCGATGATCACGCCATCCGCCCGCGCCAGGTCGTCTGCGGTGATGTCATTTTCAATTCCCAGGCTGCCCTGGGTTTCGACTTTGATTTCATGGCCGCGCTGACGCCCGGTAAGCTCCAGCGCTTCTGCTGCCATATAGGTATGAGCGATGCCTGTCGGACAGGCGGCGACGCAAACAATAAACATAGAAACTCCTTACAGGGTCGGATTCAGGCAATAAAAAAAGCACAATGGCGAAGGCGCGCATTGTGCTTTGCGGGGAAACCATTAACCGGAACGCGGCGTCGTCTGACGCGCCGCTGGCGTGATGACAGGCCATCAGCTGGCGCAGGCTGGAAATACGGAACAGGAAGGCCAGCTCGTCGCGTTTACGGCTGTGCAGACGGGTGGCGTATCCGGCGTGATATAAGACTTTTATTAACGGTGCGGCGGGACGATAAAGTGACGGGCAGAGTTTTCCGGCGCTGGACCATAATTGCACCCAGCCGACGGCGGTATTTTCATCCAGCGCGTCACGAATAATCGCATCATCTTTTTCAAGAGAAGGAACAGAAGTAAACCAGCAAATTTTACTCAGCCATGCACGAACAGCGCTATCGCAAAATAGCCCTGTTAACATGCATTGAAATAGCCGCTGAATATTAATCACTGACATCTGCCTCCGTTGAAATATCAGCGGAGTATAGGTCAGCGAATTAAACGCGAATGTGATTCTTCACACAGTCCACGGCGTTAAATTCCGTTTTTAACGCCGTGCATTCGCTCATCGCTCAGCGACGCTGCCCGCCATGCGGCCAAACATCGGTTTGCCGGTCAGCGTAAAGGCGGAGAGAAGCGTCACCACCAGCACGATGCTGCCGAGGATCAGATAGGTGTCCTGGAAGCCAATACGGTCATACATATTTCCCGCAAAAGCCGACAGGAAAATCGCCGCCATCTGTTTGGCAAAGTTAAAGCCAATCAGATAAATGGTGGCGGACAGACGGGTGTCGAACACGCCGGTGATGTATTTGAATGCGCCTACCAGCAGGAAAGGTACTTCCAGCGCGTGCAGCATTTTCAGCGCGATCACTTCCACCACGGTGGTGGCGAAGGCCGAGCCGATAATACGCGTGGTCATGATCGCCCCGGCAATCAGCAGGGTATTTTTCGCGCCGATGCGGTTAATGATCCACGGCGAGCAGAACATGATGATGGCGTTGCACATTTCCCCGGCAGTGGTCGCAAAACCGAAGGCCTGGGTGCCCGCCTGCGGCGTGGCGAAGAAAGACTTAAAGAAGGTGGCAAACTGCTGGTCGAACACGTCGTACACGCAGGCAACGCCAATCACATAGAGGATAAACATCCACATTTTGCGCTGGCGGAACAGGCTGAAGACCATCTTCGCGCTGATTTGCGGCTGGTTGGCCCCCAGCGCATTCATCACCTGCGCGGTCTGGTTTTGCTGCGGTCGGGCGATAAGCAGTAACAGCATCAGGGCCGCCGCCGAACCCATCCAGAATACCCATTCCGGATTGACGCTGAACAGCATCCCCGCCGTCGAGGCGCACAGGCCCCAGCCGAGACAGCCGAACATTCGCGCTTTGCCGTACTCAAAATGGCTGTTACGGCTGACGCGCTCCACATAGGCTTCAATCGCACCAGACCCGGCGGAGAACACAAAGCCGATGTAGATCCCGCCGCTCAGCGCCCCCAGCCAGATATTGGTTTTCAGCAGCGGCGCGAAGACGTAGAGGAAAAAGGGGGCGAATAAAAACAGCAGTACCGAGATCACCCACAGCAAGTTTTTCTTCAGGCCGAGCTTATCGGAGATCACCCCCAGCACCGGCTGAAAAGCGATGGCAAACAGCGAGACGCAGGAGAAGACGATGCCGGTTTCTGTTTTGGTCAGGCCGATAATGTCGGACAACCAGATGGGCAAAAACGGAAAGCAGGTCGCCATAATGAAAAAGTAGAGGAAGACGAACAGGCCAAAAATCCAGAAATTAGGGTTGTTTTTATGGGTACAGTCGGTGGTCTTCATGTTAATCCCTCAGCTACGGGCCGCGTGGCGGCCCTGCATGATCATAAGCGTTCGAAACCAATCAGAATGGCGCTTTCCGGATCCAGCACCGGTAAGGCTAGCCCTGCCACCTTCAGCCATTCGCCGCTGACGGTTTGCTCTGTTGTCATCCACGCCGGGAGTTTGCGCATGGTATGGCCGCCCACCCCGGTCAGCTGAATATTGGGATCGTCCAGCAGCCTGATGCGATAACGCGCGCCGCTATCCAGACCCGGCACCCGCAACGGCATCATCAGGCTGTAATCCGGCATCGCCAGCTGGCTGACCAGGAACAGCCCTTGCTGCTGATCCTGACTGACCACGCCCACCACCTGAGTCGTGGCGTCCGGCATATCCACCCGCCACTGGTTGCCGGAATGAATGAGCCCCCGCCACTGCTTATAGAGCGCGGCGTAATGGCGATAGCCTGCGCGCTCCTCTTCACCGGCGCTCACCGGATCCAACTCCAGCCCCATGTGCCCGAACAGCGCCGTCAGACCGCGGAAAGCAATGCTGTGCTGGCGGAAGGTGGCATGACAGTGACGATTGCCGATGTGCGCACCCATCACTTCCGGCGGGAAGAAGTAGCTCATGCCGCGCTGAATAGTATTACGCTCCAGCGCATCGTTGTTATCAGAGGGCCAGAAACGGTGGCAGCGGGTCAGCACTTCATAATCAATACGCCCACCACCGGAGGCGCAGGACTCAAATTCCACGTGCGGGAAGCGACTGCGCAGGGCATCGAACAGACGATAATACTGGCGGGTTTGCGCATCGGCGGCGGCTTTGCCCTGATGCGCAGGCTGCACCAGCTCGCGGTTCATGTCCCACTTCACATAGTCGATATCATGCTCGCCCAGCAGCCAGCTCATGCGTTCCAGCAGGTAATCAAAAGCTTCCGCAATGTTCAGATTCAGCACCAGCTGATGGCGGCCGGTGGCCTGCGGATAGCCCGGCATTGCCAGTACCCACTCCGGATGGGCGCGATAGAGATCGGCATTGGGGTTGATCATTTCCGGCTCGATCCAGATGCCGAACTCCATGCCGAGATTTTTCACATGGTCGATAACCGGCTTCAGGCCATCGGGGTATTTTTGCTCGTCGAGATACCAGTCCCCCAGCGCCGCGCGGTCGTCATTGCGGCCTTTGAACCAGCCATCATCAATAATAAACCGCTCAACGCCAAGCGCCGCCGCTTCGTCCGCCATCTGCATGATATAGGCCGGGGAGTGGTTGAAATAGATGCCTTCCCAGGTGTTGAGGTGCACCGGACGCGGCTTCTCCTGCGGAAAGCGGATCAGTTCTTCGCGCAGGAAACGATGATACTGCTGGCTCATGCCGTTCAGCCCGGCCGCTGAATAGCTGGCGTACAACCACGGCGTCCACAGGGTATCGCCTTCGGCGAGCGCCATTTCTCCCGGCAGATAGAGCGCCTCCGCCTGCAAATAGCGACGGCCATCGGTTTTCACTTCGCAGCGCATACGGTGGTTGCCGCTCCAGCCGAGATGCGCGCCCCACACCTCGCCCTGCATTTCGCTGAAGGCCTGGCTGCCGGCAATCAGCGCCGGGAAATGTTCGTGAGAACTGCGCCCGCGGCGGCTTTCCAGCACAAAGCTGTCGTGCGTCAGCGTGACGCGGTGCGGCTGAAATTCGCGGATCCAGCGGCCATGGAACGCCATCACCTCCTGCGCATGCCCGGCTACCGGCAATGTCACCGCCAGGCGATCCACCTGCCAGTTTCCCGCGCGGTTATTGGTCAGCCCGTGGCGAATTTTCAGCACGCCGCTGGCCGACAGGGCAATTTCGCTGCGCAGTTGCAGACCCGCCTGCGCGTCTTCGCTGGTGATGATCAGCGTCTGGTTATGCTGCTCCACCTGAGTAGTGGTAAACACCGGGGAACCGTCGAGGCCGTTGCGGTGGCCTTCAATGCCCGGCGAACCAAAAAGGCCATGGCCCGGCTCCGCCATCAGCGTGATCGGAGCGTCGACGTCCAGTTTTCCATTGGCGACAGGACGTTCAAGACTGGCTGCGTCCTGCGGCGAAAAGTCGGCAAGATGCGTGCCCCAGTAAAGAATTTCGGCGAACGGACGGGTTTTGATTACCACATCCACGGTGGCGCTTTGCAGGCGTAAAATCGACTTTTCCATGCATCATCTCCTGAGTATTGATGATGTCATCGTTGATCCGAAACGTTTCGGATGCCAACCAAAACGATTCGGATTTGTGATCGGCGTGGGAATTTACCGTAAAGAAAGGTGAGTCAGGCGGTGACGCCCGGACGGAATTCCGGCTGCCACAGTACCTGTAATGTGGCGAGATCGTCACCGGCAATCAGCCGCCGTACCATTCCGGCGATCTGACGGCCCACGCCCTGACGGGTGGACTGGATCACCGCCGCCACGTCCACATCAACAATGCTGTCGGCGGGCAGCCCGTCGTAGACGATCAGCGCGACGCGGTTGTCGCCCGTCAAGCGTCCGGCCTGCGCCAGCGCCATCGCCGCGCCGTCGCCGTGGGTGTTGCAGTCGGTGATAATGGCAGTGGGCGGCTGCGGCAGCGCCAGCAGTTCGCGCGTGGCGTTATAGCCTGCCCGGCGCGACGGCGGCATGACGCGCAGCCATTCACGGGAGAGGCCGCTTTCATTGAGCGCGTTGAGATAGCCGTTTCGCCGCTGGGTGATAAAAGCCTGGGTGTTGTTTTCCCCCAGCAGCGCAATACGCTGGTGACCCTGGTCAATCAGATGGCGGGTGGCGCGCCAGGTACCGGCATGATTATCGAAATCAAACCAGGCGTAAGGCTCGGAGAGCTGGCTGCGGCCCAGCGCCAGAAAAGGGAAACGCGCCGCCTGCAACTGCTCCAGACGCGGGTCGTTATCCAGCGTGTGGGCGACAATCAGCGCGTCCACGCGGCGACTCTGCACCATGCGCATATAGCTGTGCTTGTCCGCCAGATCGTCATCGGCAATCAGCAGCAGGTCGATTTCATGCTGCGCCAGTTCATGGCTGATCTCCCCCACCATATCCATGAAAACACTGTTATTAAGCGGTACGGGATGCACCGGAAATACCAGCCCGACGGCGTCGATTTTGCCCATTTTCAGGCGGCGGGCGAAGGTATTGGGACGATACCCCCGGCGCTGCGCTTCAGCCTCCACGCGGGCGCGCGTTTCCTGCGAAACATCGTCATAACCGTTCAGGGCGCGGCTGACGGTAGTTACCGACAGGCCCAGTTCTTTGGCGATAGCTTTTAACGACATAATTTTCCGTGTCAGAGGCTGAAGAATGCCGCTAGTGTCCCGCAACCTTATCAGGGCGTCCAGCCTCAAAATAAGCGCAAAAAATGCCTGCGGATGAAGGCAGGCATTTTCTGGCTTACGACAACTCAGAAATAGTATTTGAAGCGCACGCGCGCGCCGTAACGATCGTCGTCGTTATTGCTGCTGTTATCCACCGTGTCGCTGTCGAGAATGGAGTAGTAGGTCCCCAGATAGATATTAAAGTTCTTCATATTCATCACGTTCGGGATCTGATAAGAAGCAAAAATGGTGTGAATATCGTAAGTGCCTTCATCAAGGACGAAGTTGTCATCGTCGCCGATCACGCCGTCATAATCGGTTATTTTGTTATGGGCATAGACATAACCCAGCTCGAAGCGTTTCCACAGGGCGTTGATCCCGGCGCTGAAGTCCTGTTCATCCGTGGCGTCCATGTAGGCGCTGGTCAGGTTCACCACCACGCCGTTTTCCGGATCGGTTTTCAGCCCGTCCCAGGCCATACGCAGACCATAACCGGTGCGGTCAGACTGATCGACAAATTCACCCTGGCTATTAGTGTAACCGTAGGCGTTATTCACCACGTTGGTTTCCACGGCTGCCGCAAAGGTAAGTTCATCCTGCGACCAGGCAATCACCGGGCGCAGATAGGCGACGTTTTTCTGCTGTTCCATTTCACGGCCATGATAGAGCCTGCCGTCACCATCATCGTTATACAGCGAGGTGCCATCTTCCAGCAGCGTGTTCAGCTCGAAATACCAGTTGTCGATCTGCTTGCTCATCATAAAGCTACCGCCCGCATCGGAACGTCCGCGACCCTCTTTCATCATATAGATGTAGCCGCTGGTGTCGTCGTAGAGGTCGTTGGCGGTATTACCGGAATGCTCAACAAAGGTATCCTGATTGAGCGGGAACATGTCGAAGGCTTCGAAGCGCCCGACCTTCACTTTCCAGTCATTTTCCTGACCAAAGAAGAAAACGGCGTCATCAAGATCCATGGAGCCGGTCATGTCTGCCAGCGGCTGGGCGGAGAAACCGGCGAAATAGCCGTTATCCATTTTCCGCATGCCGTCAAAACCCACCAGAATACGGCCATTCAGGTCCCATTGTTCATTGGTGGGATCGTTGACGTTGGCATTGGTCATCGCCACCAGGCCATGTTTACTTTCGGCATCCATGTTGAATTCCACGTCGCCGTAAACTTTGATATCGCCATAGCCGGACAGCACCAGGTTCGGCGTGGCGGCATTGTTTTTCAGATCCTCCGCCGGTTGTTGGCCGTTTACCGGCGTGTTGCCCTGCGCCGCTTTAAGTTCGTTAATTTCCGCCGCCTGCTGCGTTTTTAATTGCTGCACCTGGCTTTCTGCCGCCGCCGCGCGGTTTTCCGCTGCCGCCAGACGTTCTTCAAGCTGCTGTAAACGCGCTTCAATACTGCTGGTGCTGGTTTTTGCCCAGCCCGAACCCGCAACCATACTTAACCCTATCGCCACTGCCAGGAGTGTTTTCTTCATTATTTGCATTCCTTGAAATAAAGTAGAGTTCGGTGTTGCTGTAATAAGCAACGCCGTGAGGTAATGGATATTTGCGATGAATAATATTTTTTATTTATTGATTAAAACGAAGCATAGAATTAATGAATATACTTACCACTATTCCTGTTCCGTAATATTATCAATACAGGCGCGAAAAATAGTATGCCCGCACCATGCTGATGTAAACGCTTACAATATAAGGATCGTGAGCGGGATAACATAAGCCGTAAAATTGCAATACTGCCCGGCGATAACTCATATGACAGCTAAATAAATACTAAGTTATTTATCAGACTGCTCCGGCAATTATTTATTTTTAATATGCCCGGGCTAATTAAAGGAAGCGGTAACCATTCGGGAAATTAATAATCTCTGTAATCAGCGAACGGATAAATAAACTGTGCCCCTTCCCGCAAATTTACCTTTTTGCTGCATGAAATATGTCATGCCTGGCGGACATATCTCCGCTCAGCGCCCTGCCCGCGGCCCCTTACAATCAGGTGAACGAGATCAACGGAGTGAAAAGATGGCGCACCTCACCGCAGACTGCATCAACCTTAACATCAGCGGCAACAGTGCCTATTCGGTGCTGAAAGCGCTGGCGGATATGGCCGAAAAACAGGGAGTGATCACCGATCGCAACGCCTTTTTACAAACCCTGCTGCTGCGCGAAAAAATGCACTCCACGGGCTTTGGCGCGGGCATTGCAGTGCCGCACGGCAAAAGCGCCTGCGTCAGGCGGCCTTTCGTGCTCTTTGCCCGCAAAGCGCAGGGCGTCGACTGGCAGGCCAGCGATGACGAACCCGTAAACTGCTGGATTTGCCTCGGCGTGCCGCAGGCGGGGGAAGAGGATCAGGTGAAAATGATCGGCACCCTGTGCCGCAAACTTATTCACGCGGATTTTATCGCACAGCTCAAACAGGGCGACAGCAGCCAGATCCTCACGCTGCTTAATCAGACGCTGAGTGAATAAGGAGCCTTCCATGGAGACATCATTACGCCTGGTGGCGATCACCAACTGCCCTGCCGGGATTGCGCATACATACATGGTGGCGGAAGCGCTGGAGCAGAAAGCCCGCGCCCTTGGCCATAGTATGCAGGTTGAAACCCAGGGCGCCAGCGGTGTGGAAAACCGTCTCAGCGATGAGGCTATTCGTGCGGCGGATTACGTCATTCTTGCCACCGGACGCGGCCTGAGCGCCGACGATCGCGCCCGTTTTGCGGGCAAGCGGGTGTATCAGATCCCGATTTCGCAGGCGCTGAAAAATATCGACCAGATCTTTACCGACTTACCGGCGCAATCGCAGCTTTTCGAAGCGGATAGCAGCGTTAAGCTCGGCAAACAGGAGGTGCAGCAGGGCAGCGTGATGAGCCACCTGATGGCGGGTGTTTCCGCCGCGCTGCCCTTTGTGATCGGCGGCGGTATTCTTGTCGCCATCGCCAATATGCTGGTGCAGATGGGGCTGCCCTATACCGATATGGCGAAAGGCGCGCCCTCTTTTACCTGGGTGGTGGAATCCATCGGCTATCTGGGTTTTACCTTTATGATCCCGGTGATGGGGGCCTATATCGCCGCCTCTATCGCCGACAAACCCGCCTTCGCCCCCGCGTTTCTGGTCTGCTATCTGGCGAATGATAAAGGCCTGCTGGGCACGCAGTCCGGCGCGGGTTTTCTCGGCGCGGTGGTGCTGGGGCTGGCGATAGG
Source organism: Enterobacter sp. K510 (assembly GCF_055804875.1). Taxonomy (NCBI): domain Bacteria; kingdom Pseudomonadati; phylum Pseudomonadota; class Gammaproteobacteria; order Enterobacterales; family Enterobacteriaceae; genus Enterobacter; species Enterobacter sp. K510. The sequence goes on from NZ_JBNRLQ010000012.1 coordinate 79,747, forward strand.
CTATTTCGTACTGTGGTTCCGCAAAGTTAAGCTCGGCAAGGCGTTACAGCCGCTGCTCGGCTCAATGCTTATCCCTTTCATCACGCTGCTGGTTTTCGGCGTGCTGACCTATTACGTGGTCGGCCCGGTGATGTCCGACATCATGGGCGGCCTGCTGCATTTCCTGAATACCATTCCGCCGTCGATGAAGCTTGGCGCGGCCTTTCTGGTGGGCGCGATGCTGGCGTTCGACATGGGCGGGCCGATCAACAAAACCGCGTGGTTCTTCTGCTTTTCGCTGCTGGAAAAACACATTTATGACTGGTACGCCATAGTCGGCGTGGTGGCGCTGATGCCGCCCGTCGCGGCGGGCATTGCCACTTATCTCGCGCCAAAACTGTTTACCACGCAGGAAAAAGCCGCCGCCAGTAGCGCCATCGTGGTGGGCGCCACCGTCGCCACCGAACCGGCCATTCCCTATGCGCTGGCCGCGCCGCTGCCGATGATTACTGCCAATACGATCTCCGGCGGCATTACCGGCATGCTGGTGATCGGCTTCGGGCTGCAACGCCTCGCGCCGGGGCTGGGGGTATTTGATCCGCTGATTGGCCTGATGTCTCCGGCGGGCTCCTTTTACCTGGTGCTGGGATGCGGGTTGATGCTGAATATCGTGCTGATCATTTTATTGAAAGGATTGTGGCTGAAACGTAAAGCCGCGCGACAGGAGGTTGCCCGTGAACACTGAATTACTGAAAAACCTGTGCGAAGCCAGCGCCGTCAGCAGCGATGAGCAGGAAGTGCGGCAGCTACTGATCGCCGCGCTGACGCCCCACGTCGATGACATCGTCTTTGACGGGCTGGGCAGCCTGATCGCCCGCAAAGGCACGCGCGGCCCGAAAGTGGCGGTGGTCGGCCATATGGATGAAGTCGGTTTTATGGTGACCCATATCAGCGAGCAGGGATTTATCCGCTTCGACACTATCGGCAGCTGGTGGAGCCAGTCGATGCTCAATCATCGCGTCACCATCCGCACCCGCCACGGCGAGAAAATCCCCGGCGTGATCGGCTCCGTCGCCCCCCACGCGCTCTCTGAAAAACAGAAGCAGCAGCCGCTGACCTTTGACGAGATGTTCATTGATATCGGGGCGGCAAGCGGCAATGAGGTAAAAAGCCGCGGCATCGCCATTGGCGATTTTATCTGCCCGGAGGCGAATTTCGCCCGCTGGGGCGAGGACAAAATCGTCGGCAAAGCGCTGGATAACCGCGCGGGCTGCGCGCTGATGGCGGAACTGCTGGCCTGCGTGAATAACCCGGACATCACGCTGTACGGCGTCGGCAGCGTCGAAGAAGAGGTTGGCCTGCGCGGGGCGCAAACCTCGGCAGAACGCATCAAACCGGATGTGGTGATCGTTCTGGATACCGCCGTGGCGGGAGATGTGCCGGGGATCGACAGCATCAAATACCCGCTGCGGCTGGGGGATGGCCCGGCGATGATGCTGTTCGATAAGCGCTATTTTCCGAACCAGAAACTGGTGCAGGCAGTAAAAGCGAGTGCGATGCGCAGCAATACGCCGCTACAGTGCTGCACCATGAAAACCGGGGCGACGGACGGCGGGCGCTATAACGTGATGGGCGGCGGGCGGCCCGTGGTGGCGCTCTGTCTGCCGACGCGCTATCTGCATGCCACCAGCGGGATGATATCCGCGCGGGATTACGCCGCCACCCTGATGCTGGTGCGCGATCTGCTGTTATCGCTGAATGCCGAAACCGTCCGCGCGCTGGCGGATTTTCACTGAGAACGCCTGATGCTCAACGAACGCCAGCTTGCGGTGCTGGAACATCTGGAAAACCACCCGCTGACGCTGGCGGAACTGGCGCGGCGGGCAGGCGTGTCGACGCGTACGCTGTTACGCGATGTGGATTACCTTAATCTGACGCTCAGCGGCCGGGCGCGCCTCGTCACCACCGGTAACGCCACCTGGCAGCTGGAAATTTTCGATCGCGCCAGCTATTTCCGGCTGTTGCAGCGCCACGACAACGACGATCGTCTGCTGGCGGTGCTGCTGCTTAACGCCTGTACCACCCGCCGCCAGCTGGCGGAGGCGCTTAACCTGCCGGAAACCTGGATCGGCGATAAGCTGGCGCGTCTGAAACAGCGCTGTGAAAAGCGCTTTACCATCGCCGCACGTCCCGGCGCGGGCTATTTTATTGCGGAGCCGGAAATGAAGCGGGTGCTAATTCTCGCCAGCCTGCTGAAAAAAGATCCCGCTCTGCTGGCGCTGCATGGCCGCTTTTCCACTGCGGGCGACGCGGTGGCGCTGGCGGCGTACCCTGATATTCCCCGCGATTATCTCTCCGGCATAATTCTGGCGGTGTATGCCCTGCGCCACCGGCTCGACGCCCCGCCGCCCGTCGGCGTCAGCGATGCGCTCGCCGCCTCTGTCAACGCTATGGGCCTGTCGCTGCATCTGCCTGCACTGCAAACCCTGACAGCTATTCTGGATACGCTGCAATCCCGCGCCAGTAAAGTGACCCCGCAGCGCATCGCAGCGTTACTCGAGCAGGTGCGCGATAACCATCCGCCCGCCATTATCGACGCCACGCTGATTGACAATCTGACCGGACATTTAATTCGCTGCGCCGCCACGCCGGTGTGGTTGACGGAAAGCCGCCAGAGCAGCCTTAACACGCTCAAAGCCGCCTGGCCCGCCGCCTTTGATATGAGCATCCGCTTTATCGCCCTGCTGCGCGAACAGCTGGACGTGACGGTGTTCGACAGCGATCTCATCGGCCTCTATTTTGCCTGTAGCCTGGAGCGCAACCAGACCGAACGCCAGCCACTGGTCCTGTTATCCGATCAGAACGCCATCGCCACCATCAACAAGATGGCCATCGAGCGCGAGGTGCTGAACTGCCGGGTGGTGATCGCCCGCAGCCTGAGTGAAGCAGACGAGTTGCTGCACAGCCTGTCGCCGGTGTGCATTATCAACAACAGCCATTTTCGCCCTGACGACAGCCTCAAAAACTGTCTGACCCTCAAAAACATGATCGGGCCTGCGGGCATCGCGCAAATAAAAGACGTGGTGGAAACGGCGTTCATTCGCCAGAACCTCACGCGGCTGTTTCCGTCGCAGGGCAGTTTTCATTATGCGAATACCCCGTCGCAAAGCTGGAGCGCGATCGTGCAGGCGGTATGCGGGCGACTCAGGGCGGCGGCGCGCATAAGCGAAGATGAAGCGGTGCGGCTGTGTGAACGTGAGCAGGAGGGCGAGAATTTGATTGTCAATCAGCTTGCCGTTCCCCACTGCTGGAGCGAGCATCGGGCGGCTTTTTGCGGCTATTTTATTACGCTGGCCCATCCGGTCATCATTAATCACGAGCCGGTGGCGCATATGCTGATCGCCTGTGCGAGCGCAACGGCACGACAGGAGCTGAAAATTTTTAGTTTTCTGGCAAGCGTGATGCATCGTTATCCGGCACAGCGGATCGCGGCATTAGCGGGTTATGAGGAGTTTATGGCGTTGATGCAGGCGTAATGCGGGGCGGGAAGCCTGTCCCCGCTCAGCAGAGCAGGGACAGCAGCTTTGGGACTTATTTATTCAGTTCGGCGGTCATGTGGATCTGGTTACCGGTGTAAGCTTCGGTAATTTTGTAAGACGATGCGCCAGCCTGTTGCGCTTTAGCCGCGATTTGCGCTTCTGCACCGGACAGCGTGGTGGCGGTGGCGGTCACTGACTGGGCAGCGAAAGCACCGAAAGAAGCGGTAAGAGCGGCAACTGCAACTAAAGTTTTGATGTTTTTCATGATGACTATCCTTCAGGTTAATTTGTTGGGGTAAGGCGTCTCGCCTTGATGTGATAAATACTAGACCTGTTTATCCCCAACGAATAGCGGAAGGATTTGCCGATAAACTTCAAAATTTTTGACGTTCTTTTCAGAGGCCTTTCAGGCGCTGCGGATGGGTGTAAATCGTCGCCCGGCCCGGCTTGCAAAATCCCACCAGCGTCAGATTGCAGCGCTCCGCGACCTCAACCGCCAGCGTGGTCGCCGCGGAGACGGCAAAGAGGATCTCAATGCCACACATGGCGGATTTCTGCACCATTTCATAGCTGGCACGACTGGAAACCAGCGCCGCGCCCGGCCGCCAGGCTTCACCTTCCTGCGCCCGACGCCCGAGCAGTTTGTCCAGCGCCACATGCCGCCCCACATCTTCATGCCCGCCCGCCAGTTCCCCGGAGGGCAGCAGCCAGGCCGCCGCATGGGTACAGCCGGTCAGTTTGCCCACCGGCTGGAAATCGGTGAGATGGCGCAGGGCGTCATCCAGCAGGGCAAGATCGAAGGTCTGGGTAAAGGGCAGCGGCGCGACCGGTTTGCCGATGTCATTGAGTTGCTCCACGCCGCAAACGCCGCAACCGGTGCGCCCGGCCAGCGCCCGACGACGCTCTTTCAGCCCCATAAAGCGGCGGCTGGAGAGTTCGATTTGCACTTCCAGACCATTGCAGACCGGCACCACGTCCATACCGTAGATCTCGTTGGGGGCCTCAATAATCCCTTCCGATAACGAAAAGCCGAGGGCGAATAGCGGCAGATCTTTGGGCGAGGCCATCATCACCACGTGGGAGATGCCGTTATATACCAGCGCGACGGGCACCTCTTCTGCCAGCACGTCGGGCTGTGAATGATGCAAATCCTCACGCTTCCACAGCGCGACGGATCGTGATCCGATGAGAGCAGTCACATTTTCCTCTTAATTTACGGCACAAATTGTTCACTAATTGTTAACCAAGCCGGAACAGGCCTAATTACAATGTGGTATTCTTGCGGCAATCCCCGCCTCAAAACAGGGGATCCCGTAATTCTGAACCTTTGCGGCGCGTGCCGCAAAGTATAAGTACGTGAGTAAATGTCGAAATAACGAAGGAGTGACCATGCAGGTCAGCAGAAGGCAGTTCTTTAAGATCTGCGCTGGCGGTATGGCAGGCACGACGGCAGCAGCGCTGGGCTTTGCCCCTGGCGTAGCGCTGGCGGAAACGCGGCAGTATAAACTGTTGCGCACCCGCGAAACCCGAAACACCTGCACATATTGCTCTGTCGGCTGTGGGCTGTTGATGTACAGCCTCGGCGACGGCGCGAAAAACGCGAAAGCTTCCATTTTCCATATCGAAGGCGACCCGGATCACCCGGTAAACCGCGGCGCACTGTGCCCGAAAGGCGCAGGTCTGGTGGACTTTATCCACTCCGAATCGCGCCTGAAATATCCGGAATATCGCGCACCAGGTTCTGATAAATGGCAGCGTATCAGCTGGGAAGAGGCGTTTGATCGCATCGCTAAGCTGATGAAAGAAGATCGTGATGCCAACTATATTGCGAAAAACGCAGAAGGCACCACCGTCAACCGTTGGCTCTCGACCGGTATGCTTTGCGCATCCGCCGCCAGCAACGAAACCGGCTATTTATCCCAGAAATTTACCCGCGCACTCGGCATGTTAGCCGTCGATAACCAGGCGCGTGTCTGACACGGACCAACGGTAGCAAGTCTTGCTCCAACATTTGGTCGCGGTGCGATGACCAACCACTGGGTCGACATGAAGAACGCCAACCTCATCGTGGTGATGGGTGGGAATGCGGCAGAAGCGCATCCGGTGGGATTCCGCTGGGCGATGGAAGCCAAAATCCATAACGGCGCGAAGCTGATTGTGATTGATCCGCGCTTTACGCGCACGGCCTCGGTCGCCGATTTCTATGCGCCGATCCGCCCCGGTACTGACATTGCCTTCCTGTCAGGCGTGATCCTGTACCTGCTGAACAACGAAAAATACAACCGCGAATATACCGAAGCCTATACCAACGCCAGCCTGATCGTGCGTGAAGATTTCGGCTTCGAGGATGGCCTGTTTACCGGTTATGACCCGGAAAAACGCCAGTACGACCGCGCGACCTGGAACTACGAGCTGGATGAACGTGGCTTTGCGAAACGCGACACCACGCTGACGCATCCGCGCTGCGTTTGGAACATGATGAAGAAACACGTCTCCCGCTATACGCCGGACGTGGTTGAAAACATCTGTGGTACGCCAAAAGCCGACTTCCTGAAAGTCTGCGAATACATTGCGGAAACCAGCGCGCACGATAAGACCGCCTCCTTCCTGTATGCCCTCGGCTGGACGCAACACTCCGTCGGCGCGCAGAACATTCGTACCATGGCGATGATCCAGCTGCTGCTCGGCAACATGGGGATGGCAGGCGGCGGCGTTAACGCCCTGCGCGGTCACTCCAACATTCAGGGTCTGACCGACCTCGGCCTGCTGACGCAAAGCCTGCCGGGTTACATGACGCTGCCGAATGACAAACAGGCCGATCTGCAAACTTATCTGGCGGGTAATACCACCAAACCGCTGCTGGAAAATCAGGTCAACTACTGGAGCAACTACCCGAAATTCTTCGTCTCGCTGATGAAAGCCTTCTATGGCGACAAAGCGACGGCAGAGAACAACTGGGGCTTTGACTGGTTGCCGAAGTGGGATAAAGGCTACGACGTTCTGCAATATTTCGAGATGATGAACGAGGGCAAGGTCAACGGCTATCTTTGCCAGGGCTTTAACCCGGTCGCCTCTTTCCCTAATAAAAACAAAGTGATCGCGTCGCTGTCGAAACTGAAATTCCTGGTGACTATCGATCCACTGAACACCGAAACCTCTACCTTCTGGCAGAACCACGGTGAGCAGAACGACGTGGATCCGTCCACCATTCAGACCGAAGTGTTCCGTCTGCCGTCCACCTGTTTCGCGGAAGAAAACGGCTCTATCGTTAACTCCGGTCGCTGGCTGCAATGGCACTGGAAAGGCGCGGACGCCCCAGGCGAAGCGCTGAACGACGGCGAGATCCTGGCGGGAATTTTCATGCGTCTGCGTAAGATGTATGCCGCAGAAGGCGGGGCGAATCCGGAACAGGTGCTGAACATGTCCTGGAACTACCTGACGCCGGAAAACCCGTCGGCGGAAGAAGTGGCCATGGAAAGCAACGGCAAAGCGCTGGCGGATATTATCGATCCGGTCACCGGCGATGTGCTGGCGAAAAAAGGCAACCAGTTGAGTTCCTTTGCGCACCTGCGTGACGATGGCACCACCTCCAGCGGCTGCTGGATCTTCGCCGGTAGCTGGACGCCAGATGGCAACCAGATGGCGCGCCGCGATAACGCCGATCCATCGGGCCTCGGCAATACGCTGGGCTGGGCATGGGCGTGGCCGCTGAACCGCCGCATCCTGTATAACCGCGCCTCCGCGGACCCGCAGGGTAAACCCTGGGATCCGAAACGCCAGCTGTTGTCTTATGCCAACGGCAAGTGGGTCGGGGCCGATATTCCGGACTACAACACCGCGCCGCCGGGCAGCGATGTGGGCCCGTTTATCATGTTGCAGGAAGGTGTGGGCCGTCTGTTCGCGATGGACAAAATGGCCGAAGGTCCGTTCCCGGAACACTACGAGCCGTTTGAAACGCCGCTGGGCACTAACCCGTTGCACCCGAAAGTGATTTCTAACCCGGCCGCCCGTATCTTTAAAGGCGACGCGGATGCGTTAGGAAAAGCGGATAAGTTCCCGTATGTCGGCACCACGTACCGTCTGACCGAGCATTTCCACTACTGGACCAAGCACGCATTGCTGAACGCCATTGCGCAGCCGGAGCAGTTCGTGGAGATCGGCGAGAAACTGGCGGGCAAGCTGGGCATCGCCCAGGGCGATACCGTGCGCGTATCTTCTAACCGTGGCTATATCAAAGCCAAAGCGGTGGTGACGAAACGTATTCGTACCCTGAACGTGAACGGTCAGCAGGTCGACACCATCGGCATCCCGATCCACTGGGGTTATCAGGGCGTGGCGAAGAAAGGCTTTATCGCCAACACGCTGACGCCGTTTGTCGGTGATGCAAACACGCAAACGCCGGAGTTTAAGGCGTTCCTCGTGAACGTGGAAAAGGTGTAACGGAGACGACTTATGGCTTATCAATCGCAAGATATTATTCGTCGTTCCGCGACCAACGGTTTCACCCCTGCGCCTCAGGCGCGGGATCACCAGCTTGAAGTGGCGAAGCTCATCGACGTCACCACCTGCATCGGCTGTAAAGCCTGTCAGGTGGCCTGTTCGGAGTGGAACGACATCCGTGACGAGGTGGGGCATAACGTCGGGGTGTATGACAACCCGGCGGATCTGACCGCCAAATCCTGGACGGTGATGCGTTTCTCGGAAGTGGAGCAAAACGACAAACTGGAATGGCTGATCCGTAAGGACGGCTGTATGCACTGCGCCGATCCTGGCTGTCTGAAAGCCTGTCCGTCTGAAGGGGCGATCATTCAGTACGCCAACGGCATCGTCGATTTCCAGTCGGAACAGTGTATCGGCTGCGGCTACTGCATCGCAGGCTGTCCGTTTGACGTACCGCGCATGAACCCGGAAGACAACCGCGTCTACAAATGCACCCTGTGCGTGGACCGCGTAACGGTCGGCCAGGAGCCGGCGTGCGTGAAAACCTGTCCGACCGGGGCTATCCACTTTGGCTCCAAAGAGGATATGAAAAACCTGGCGGGCGAGCGTGTGGCCGAGCTGAAAACGCGCGGCTACGACAACGCAGGCCTGTACGATCCGGCTGGCGTTGGCGGTACTCACGTGATGTACGTTCTGCACCACGCTGATAAACCGAATCTTTACCATGGCCTGCCGGAGAACCCGGAAATCAGCGCCACGGTGAAATTCTGGAAAGGCATCTGGAAACCGCTCGCGGCTGTCGGCTTTGCGGCAACCTTCGCGGCCAGCATCTTCCACTACGTCGGTGTCGGTCCGAACCGCGCAGAGGAAGAGGATGACAATCTGCATGAAGAGAAAGACGAGGTGCGCAAATGAGAAAACGTGACACCATCGTGCGCTACACCGCGCCGGAACGCATTAACCACTGGGTCACCGCCTTCTGCTTCGTGCTGGCGTCGGTGAGCGGGCTGGGCTTTTTCTTCCCGTCCTTTAACTGGCTGATGCATATTCTCGGTACGCCGCAGCTGGCGCGCATCCTGCACCCCTTCGTGGGTGTGGTGATGTTTGCCTCTTTTATCATCATGTTTTTCCGCTACTGGCACCATAACCTTATCAATCGCGACGATATTTTCTGGGCGAAGAACATTCGCAAGATCATCGTGAACGACGAGGTGGGCGATACCGGGCGTTATAATTTCGGCCAGAAGTGCGTGTTCTGGGCGGCAATTATTTTGCTGGTGCTGCTGCTGGTTAGCGGGGTGATTATCTGGCGTCCGTACTTCGCGCCGGTCTTCTCCATTCCGGTGATCCGATTTGCCTTAATGCTGCATTCATTTGCCGCAGTAGGGTTAATTGTGGTTATCATGGTGCATATCTACGCCGCCCTATGGGTTAAAGGCACCATAACCGCGATGGTGGAAGGCTGGGTAACCAGCACGTGGGCAAAGAAACATCACCCGCGCTGGTACCGTGAAGTCCGCCAGAAAGAGGATAAGTCACCTGAATGAGTATTCGCATAATCCCGCAAGATGAGCTGGAAAAAAGCGAGAAACGCGCGGCGGATATGATCCCGCCGCTGCTTTTCCCCAGGCTCAAAAATCTCTATAACCGCCGTGCTGAGCGGCTGCGTCAACTGGCGGAAAGCAATCCGCTTGGCGATTATCTGCGCTTTGCCGCGCTGATCGCCCACGCGCAGGAAGTGGTGTTGTACGACCATCCGTTACAGATGGATCTCACCGCCCGCATCAAAGAAGCCAACGACCAGGGCAAGCCGCCGCTGGACATTCATGTCCTGCCGCGCGATACGCACTGGCATAAGCTGCTGCATTCGCTGATCGCCGAACTGAAACCGGAGATGAGCGGTACGGCGCTGGCGGTGATAGAGAATCTGGAAAAAGCCTCGTCCCAGGAGCTTGAGGCGATGGCCAGCGCGCTCTTTGCGACGGATTTTGCCTCCGTCAGCAGCGATAAAGCGCCCTTTATCTGGGCAGCGTTATCACTGTACTGGGCGCAGATGGCCAGCCTGATCCCCGGCAAAGCCCGCGCGGAATATGGCGAACAACGCCAGTTCTGCCCGGTGTGCGGCTCGATCCCGGTTTCCAGCATGGTACATATCGGCACCACCCAGGGGCTGCGTTATCTGCACTGCAACCTGTGTGAAACCGAGTGGCATGTGGTGCGCGTGAAGTGCAGCAACTGCGAGCAAACGCGCGATCTGCATTACTGGTCGCTGGACAGCGAGCAGTCGGCCATCAAAACCGAAACCTGCGGGGATTGCGGTACTTACCTGAAAATTCTGTATCAGGAAAAAGACCCGAACGTCGAGCCGGTGGCAGACGATCTGGCCTCGCTGGTGCTGGACGCGCGCATGGAGCAGGAAGGCTTTGCCCGCAGCTCCATCAACCCGTTCCTGTTCCCGGGTGAAGGCGAGTAAATAGCCGTAGTTATAAAAGCCCGCCCTGTGCGGGCTTTTTTATTGCGTTCGCGCTGCTTTGCGAGGCGCTTTCAGAAATCGTGATCACACTTTTACATCCCTTACGCATCCGGCTATAACGCTGTGGATTGGGAGCGTGGCGTGGTGGATTTTCCATGCGATCGTTCCGGTTTAAGACCCGGAGTGCTATCTTGTGTTAATAGATAACACAGGAGGAAAAAATGCCCAGAACAACCAGCATAACGATTGGGGACCATTTAGATCGTTTTATTAGCGAGATGATTGAAAGCGGGCGTTATGGTTCAACCAGTGAGGTAGTACGTTCTGCGTTACGTTTGCTGGAAGAGCAGGAGTTGCACAATGGTAAGTTACGCGAAGCACTGGAAAAGGGACTTAACAGTGGTGAAAGCGCATTAACTTTGCAGGAAATTGCGACAAGGAAAAAACGCAGCTTAAATGTATAAACTTTCCAGGCTGGCCGCCGAGGATTTTGGTGCGATTTATGAATATTCCTGGCGTCAATTTGGCCCATTGCAGGCAGATAAGTACACCGCTGAACTGGATACGTTTCTGATGCTACTCGCCAAAACCCTTTGATGGGGCGCGAGATAAATATTATTGAAGATGTTCGTCGCTACGATCACGGTCAGCATGCCATTTTTTATCAGATGCAGAATGACGGGATTTTTATTGCCCGCATTCTGCATCAACAAATGGACCCTTTGAAACATCTGAAATGAATCCTACTCTTCCTCGTTGCCGCCCTCTTCCAGCGGCCCGAAAGGTTTGGCGGGCAGAACGATATAGATGCCTTCAAAAATAGCGCCCGCTTTATCGTCGCCGAAGAGTTCGACCTGAAGCTGGACGCGGGATTTACGGCCACGGGCCAGACGATCCAAATCGCCGCTGAGCGAGCCTAAATCCGCAACGGCGCTCGGACGTCCGCTGATCGGCTGGCTGTAACGAATATGCGCATCCGCCAGAATAATGGTGCCGCCCAGATGACGCTCGCGCAGCATCAGCCAGATCAGCCCCCAGCCGGTGAGCGTGGCAAGTGAGAACAGACTGCCTGCAAACAGCGTGTTATGCGGGTTCTGATTGCCCGTCTCCGGCATGGTGGTAATAAATTTTTGCCCGGTGTACTGCTGGATGCGCACGCCCATTTTTTCACTGAGCGGAATATGCTGATACCAGGCCTGCTGCAACTGCCCGCACCAGTCGCCGCGATGCAGAATATCATCGAGCGAGGCGACGGGTTTTACCATCAAAAAATGGCGCAAAGGCGTGGTCTGCGGCGCGGTGATCTCGCCTTCGTTCACAAAGCCGAGCTTGGCGAAAAACTCCACCGCGTCTTCCCGCGCGCTACAGGTGACGCGCTTTACGCCCTCCTGCCGGGCCACGGATTCCAGCGTCATCGCCATCAGCGTGCCAAGGCCTTTGTCCTGCACACTCGGATGTACCGCCATAAAGCGGATCGAGGCTTCATTGTCGGCATTGATATACAGTCGCCCGACGGCCACCAGCTTGCCGTCTTCGTCCATCACCATCTGGTGATGCGCCATCGCATCCCAGGCATCGCGCTCGGAGCCGCGCGGCTGGCGCAGCGGCTTACGCAGCATTTCCCAGCGAAAAGCGTAGTAACGTTCTAATTCTTCTTCTGTCTGCGGTACGCGTAGGTGGTACATAGCGGTATTCTCTCTTGTTGACCGGGGCAACACCGCAAGCTGACTCATACCTGGAGCCAGAACGTTACGGGGCCGTCATTCACCAGCGAAACCTGCATATCGGCAGCGAATCGTCCGGTTTGCGTCACCATATCGAGGCTGCGGCAACGCGACACGAAATAGTCATACAGCGCTTCGGCACGCTCAGGTTCAGCGCCTTTTGAGAACCCCGGCCGCATGCCGCGGCTGGTATCGGCCGCGAGGGTGAACTGCGACACCACCAGCACGCTGCCGCCAGCCTGTTTAACGTTGAGGTTCATCTTGCCGTCAGCGTCGCTGAACACACGATAGCCGAGCACCCGTTCGCACAGGCGGTCGGCTTTTTGCTCGTCGTCATCCTTTTCGACACCTAATAACACCAAAAGTCCCGGGCCGATTTCACCCGTCACTTCATCCTCCACGCTGACGCTGGCGCGGCTAACACGTTGAATCAATGCAATCATGGTTGGTCTGCTTGTGCTTCTTCTGCGGCTTCTTTGAGTTTGCGGTATTCCCCGAGAGTGACAGTTATTTCCGCGCCAAGCAAGACGATACACCACGTCCAGTACACCCAGAGGAATAAAATCGGCACCACTGCCAGCACGCCATAAATCAGCTGATAAGAGGGGAACATGGTGATGTAGAGGGCAAAAGCTTTTTTGCCCAGCTCGAATAACAGAGCGGCGACCAGCGCACCGACAAGGGCATCGCGGTTCGGTACGCGCGTGGTCGGCACGATGCTGTACAGCAGCCAGAACGACAGCCAGGAGAGGATCAGCGGGAAAATCCGCAGCACGTCGTCAATCACGCTGTCGAGATCGCTCACCCAGCGCAGGGAGAGCAGATAGGAACTGATGGCAAGGCTCGCGCCCGCCAGCAGCGGCCCCAGCGTCAGGATCATCCAGTACACCGCGAAGGAGTAAACCTTCGGCCGTACCCGTTTGCTGCGCCAGATGACATTAAGCGCGCTGTCAATGGCATACATTAACAGTAAAGAGGTAACGATCAGCCCGCATGCCCCCACCGCCGTCATTTTGCTGGAGTTAGCGACAAACTGTTCGATGTAACGCTGGATCACATCCCCGGTGGCGGGCATGAAGTTGGCAAAAACAAAATGCCGTAGCTGGATACTGACGTCATTGAACATGGGAAAGGCGGCGAAAAGCGCGAAAATCACCGCCACCAGCGGCACCAGCGAGAGCAGGGACACATAGGCGAGATTCCCCGCCAGCGTCGTCATATTGTCTTCATCAATACGCTGCCAGAGCAATTTGAGCCAGGCCACCACCGGTCGGGTGTGATGCCTGGCTTTATGATGAACGGTTTTTAACATAACTGCTTCGCAAAATAGGTCGGGAGAGTGTCTTTACCGGTCACCAGAATGGAGGTGATCCCCAGCTGGTTAGCGCCTTCTATATTATCGGCGTTATCGTCAAAAAAGACCGTATCGGCGGCGCTAAATCCTTCGGCCTGTAACACCGCCTGATAAATTCGCGCTTCGGGTTTACGCATCCCCATATCCTGGGAGAGATAAATATGATCGGCGGCGGCTTTAATTTCCGGGTATTCCTCCGGCCAGAAAGTCGTGTGCAGACGATTGGTGTTGGACAGCACCACCACGCGGTGCCCCTGGGCGCGCAGCTTATGCATGATGTCGATCACCTCCGGGCGCAGCGCAACAAACACCGCCTGCCAGCCGTGGGAAAATTGCTCGTAGCTGAGGGGGAGATCCATTTCCCGGCACAGCGCTTCGGCAAAGGCTTCATCGGTGATCTCCCCGCGCTCATGCTGATGGAAAGCCTCGCCCATGGTGAAGCTCTGCTTGAGCGTCGCCAGCGGCACCCGGCTGAAATCGCTCCATGCGCCCAGCACCCGATTGAAGTCAATATCGACAATCACATTACCTAAATCAAAGATATAGAGCATTTCCCTCTCCTTATCAGCCGTGGAAGGATAACTGTAGCGGGAAATGATGAGGGTGAACAGTCGGGCAGTGCGGGCTGTGTACGGGATCGGCATATCACTCACAAAACGGGCAGACAGTCAGGTTTCGCCTGTATATTCTCTCTTAAGCTCTTTACCTTTACGCTGCTTATCGCAATAACACCTTTTTATGGGACCACAGAATGGAAACGAAACTCCCTATAAATATCAACGATCTGCTTTCGAAGCGAACCGTAGAAAGCGAGCGAATCGAATACAAAAGTGGTTGGAACCCGGAATCCATAGTATTTGCGCTTTTGCGAATGATTTTCATAATCTCGGTGGCGGCTATATTGTTATCGGGATCGAAGAGCAAAATGGTCAGCCCGTTCTGCCGCCCGCGGGATTGAAGTCGGAGCAAATAGACAGGATCCAGAAAGAGCTGCTTAGCCTGGGCCATTCTGCCATCGTTCCGGCTTACCATCCTTTAAGTGCTGTATATCGTTATATGGATAAAGACATTCTGGTGCTGTGGGCACCGGGAGGAGAATCACGGCCTTATAAATCGAAAACGACCCTGTCCGATAAAAAGAATGAATGGGCATGGTATATCCGAAAACACACCAGTACGAAAAAAGCGACCGCAGATGAAGAACATGAATTAATGGGGCTAGCCGCATCGGTTCCTTTTGACGATCGCTACCGGCTGTCGGCATCTATGCAGGATTTATCCCCGCGGCTCATTCAGGACTATCTCAAGTTGATTGGCAGCGAGCTGGCCACCGGGCAGGAAGCATTTAATATTGATGATATAAGCCGCAGGATGAATATCGCTGGGGGGCCTGTTGAAGCGATATGCCCAAAAAACGTTGGCCTGTTGTTTTTTAATGAGGCTCCCGCCCATTTTTTTCCTGCAACCCAAATAGATGTCGTTTACTTTCCTGATGGCCCGGCAGGGGATCGTTTTGAGGAAAAAATCTTCTCTGGCCCGCTCGATAAAATAACACGCGACGCATTAAGCTATATAAACCGCAATTATATTAAAGAGATAGTGATCAAGCATGATGACAGGGCGGAGGCACAGCGCTTCTGGAATTTCCCGTTTGCCGCTGTCGAGGAAGCGGTAGTTAATGCGGTGTATCATCGTTCTTATGAAATAAGGGAACCGATTGAAATACGCATCACTCCGGAGGAACTGGTGGTGTTAAGTTTTCCCGGCCCCGATCGGTCAATTCGCCTGCCAGATCTGCAACAAGGCAAAGCGGTAAGTCGACGCTATCGTAATCGCCGTATTGGCGAATTTCTGAAAGAACTGGATCTTACTGAAGGGCGTTCAACGGGTGTTCCCAAAATATTACGTGCAATGAACAAAAATGGTTCGCCACCGCCCATCTTTGATACTGATGAAGAGCGCTCTTTTTTCCTGACGCGTTTAAGTGTGCACCCCAATGCGCTTACCCCGGAAGTCACCACGGAAGTCACCACGGAAGTCACCACGGAAGTCACCCCGGAAGAAAGGCTATGCCGGGCGCTAAAAGGAGAGATGACCCGTGTGCAGTTGCAACAAGCATTAGGCCTTAAAAATGCTGAACATTTTCGTATAAATTTTCTCCTGCCTGCCCTGAACGCCGGCCTGGTAGCGATGACCATCCCGGACAAACCACGCAGCAGCAAGCAACGCTACACCCTGACGGCAGCAGGAAAAAAGCGCATAGCCTGACTCTTAAAACGGCAGTCGCGTACTGCCGCGCGGCACGATCTCAAACCCCGCGTCGACGATATCGCCCTTCCAGCTGCGGTCGGCGCTCATACGCAGCATCATTTCCGCGGTGCGGGCGGCAATAATGCTGGCGTTGAGGTTCACGCTGGAAAGGGTCACCGGCGACAGCCAGGCGCTGGAGGGGAAATCCCCGTAGCCAAGAATACTCAGCTTTTCGGGTACGGCGATGCCGCGGCTTTGCGCTTCCATCAGCAGCGCGGTGGCAATGGCATCGCTGGTGCAAAATATGCCGTCCAGCCCGCGTGCTTTCACCAGCGTCGGGATGAGGATTTCCCGGCTGGCCTGCCAGATATTTTCCGCACGGGGAATATCCACCAGCAGGACGCTTTTCCCCTGCTCTTCCAGCGCGCGGCTGAAACCGGCGTAGCGAATTCGCGCCCGAATATCATCCTCAAAGCGGGTGGTGAAATACGCCAGCTCCTGACAGCCGGAATCCAGCAGAAAACGTGCCGCCGCATAGCCAATTTCGGTGTGATTATTGCCGACCTGCGCCGGGAACGCGCCGCCGTCCACCTGCCACATCTGCACCACCGGCACGCCGCTGTTGCGCAGCATCTTCAGCGTTGACGGTTTATGGTCTGCCCCGGCAATGGCGATCACCGCCGGGGACCATTGCAGAATCGAGCGGATCTGTTCTTCTTCTTTATCAAGGCTGTGATCGTGGGAGGCGATGGACAGCTGAAACCCCTGCGCGCTCACCGTCGATTCAATGCGCTGCACCACGTGGCTGAAAAAACTGTTCGCCAGCGACGGCAGCACAATCGCCATATTGCTGCTCTGTCCGCCGGTAAACTGGCTGGCGATTTTGTTGTGCACGTAGCCCAGGCTGTCGATAGCCGACTGAATTTTTTTGCCGGTTTTTTCCGACACGCGATCGGGCTGGCGGATATAAAGCGAAACCGTGGAGGGCGAGACGCCAGCCTTCCCGGCGACATCATCAAGTTTTACGATTTGGCGTGATCTCTGGCGCATTCCACTCCCGTCTTCTTATTTCGCGTTAACAGCCGCATCAGCAGCAACGCCCCGGCCCAGACAGCCGTAAGCCACCAGACGAAACTGTCAGGGATCCCCGTTTCCGCGGCAAGACCGAGCGGGGATAAGGTCATAAATATGCTGATTAAAACGGCCATCATGATAACACTTGCCGGGATGGCATAACGCCATTTTTCCATTGGTATTCTGGCGGGCGCCGCCTCCGGCTCCTCCCAGCGCGCAGGCCACAGATATCCCATCAGCAACAGGATCGCCAGTTCAATAACGAACAGCAGTCCCATCACGTGGATATAGTGCAGCGGAATAAATTTTTGCACCCCGCTGAAGGTATAGATCGCATAAACAACAATATGAAAAATCAGCACTGTTTTTGCCGCTCGCGCCGGTACGTTGCGCGTTAAAAATCCCGCCAGCACCAGAGTGATGATCGGGATGTTATAAAAGCCGGTAAAGCGGCGCATCAAATCAAAGATGCCGTTCGGCGTATGCAGCAGCAACGGGGCCAGCACAATAGACACCAGCGAAAACGCCAGCGAGGCGATTTTCCCCACCCGCACCAGTTTTGCCTCGTCCTGACAGCCGGTGAGGGGGCCATAGAGATCGATAACAAACAGCGTGGCGCTGGCGTTAATAATCGAATTGAAATGGCTGATCACCGTGCCGAAAATGGCGGCGGTGAACATCCCCGTCAGCCACCATGGCAGCAGCGCTTTGACCAGCGCCGGATACGCATAATCCGCATTGCTGAACACCGGGCCAAACAGATTGAAGGCGATCAGCCCCGGCAGCACCATCACCAGCGGCACCAGCAGTTTGATACTGCCCGCCAGCAGCACCCCCTTCTGACTTTCGGCCAGTGACGACGCGCCCAGCGTGCGCTGAATGATCATCTGATTAGTACACCAGTAGAACATATTGGCGCACAGCATCCCGGTAAATACCGTACTGAACGGCACGGACGCGGTTTCACTGCCGATGGCGTTCAGCTGCGCCGGATGGTTCAGCAGACGCGTTGCCCCGCTGATAAAAGCGCCGTCGCCCAGCGCGAACAGCCCCAGTACGGGGATCAGCAGCGCGGCGATCAGCAAAATCACACCGCTGATAGTGTCGGAGATGGCCACCGCTTTCAGGCCGCCCAGGGTGGCGTACAGCCCGCCAATTGCCCCCATCGCCAGTGCCAGCAGGCCAATGGCGCTCCAGGCGGGCAGATGAAAGAATGACTGAAAATCAAAGATTTCGTTCATGGTGAGCGCCCCCAGATAGAGGCTGCACGGGTTCGCCATCATCGCATAGCCCACCAGCAGCATAATGCTCACCATCCGCCGGGTCGTCTGATCAAAGCGCGTTTCCAGAAATTGCGGCAGCGTGGTCAGCCCACGACGCAAAAAGCGCGGCAGAAAAAAAAGCGCCATGATGATGGTCGCCACCGCAGCGGTGCTTTCCCAGGCCATGCCGCTGATATCAAAGCGATACGCATTGCCGTTCAGCCCCACCAGCTGCTCCGCCGACAAATTAGACAGCATCAGCGATCCGGCAATGAAATACCCCGACAACCCCCGCCCGGCGAGAAAAAAGCCGTCCACACCCGCTTCTGAAATGCCTTTGGTTTTGCGGTATGAGTATAGCGCTACGAAAATTAAGAAAAGTAAAAACGACGCGACAGAAAATAGCATCTGCATAACACCACCCTCCCTGAGCATGCGGTTCCATTACTATTCCACAGCCTTTCCCCGACAGATAACGACAACAGACGGGAAATTTGAGCTGGCCTGTCAAAAACCATACTCCCAGTGAGGTAATTGCGGGGGCTATCACAAAACAGGGCTAAGCCATCTTGAATATCGTAGCGCTACGATATTACCGTATTAATAAACCAATACCGGAGTACTTACATGATGTTCAACACAGATCGCTTACCACGCCGTGAGATCGGTGAACTCCGCAGCCAGCGCTGGTACGCCCCCGATACCATCCGGGCGTTTGCCCACCGTCAGCGCACACAGCAAATGGGATTTGGCCGGGACGAATTTCTCGGCAAACCGGTCATCGGCATTATCAATACCTGGAGCGACATGAGCGCCTGCCATGCGCATTTACGCGAGCGGGCTGAAGCCGTGAAGCGCGGCGTCTGGGCGGCGGGCGGTTTTCCGGTGGAGCTGCCTGCGCTGTCGATGGGCGAAGTGATGGTGAAACCCACCACCATGCTGTACCGCAATTTCCTGGCGATGGAAACGGAAGAGCTGCTGCGCCAGCATCCGATCGACGGCGTGGTGCTGCTCGGCGGCTGCGATAAATCCACCCCCGCGCTGCTGATGGGCGCGCTGTCGATGGATTTGCCGCTGATCTTCTGCCCCGCCGGGCCGATGACCACCGGCAAATGGCGCGGCCAGACCACAGGCGCGGGAACGCACACCAAAAAATACTGGGATCAGCTGCGCCTCGGCGCCATTACGCAGCATGACTGGGTGGAGCTGGAAGGGGCGATGACGCGTTCTATCGGCACCTGCAACACCATGGGCACCGCATCGACCATGACTTCCATTGCCGATGCCATGGGTTTTACGCTGCCGGGTGCCAGCTCCATTCCGGCGGCGGACAGCCGCCATCCGCAAATGGCGGCGCAGTGCGGCCAGACCATTGTCGATATGGTGTGGTACGACCATAAACCGTCCCGCTGGCTGACCCGAAATAACTTCCTGAACGGTATCGTCGCTTATATGGCGCTGGGCGGCTCCACCAACGCGGCGATCCACCTCATCGCCATGGCGAACCGCGCCGCCATTCCGCTGACGCTCGCCGATATGGAAGCCATTGCCCGCCAGGTGCCGGTGCTCGCTAACCTGTTCCCGTCGGGAAAATACCTGATGGACGATTTTTTCTTCGCGGGCGGCCTGCTGGCGCAGCTGAAAAAACTCACCGGTTTTTTGCTTCTGGATGCGCGGGGCGTCACCAACCGGCCGGTCAGCGCGTGGATCGAACAGGCGCACTGCTATGACGACGACGTGATCCGCGATCTGCAAAATCCGGTCATTCCGCTGTCACAGGGCTGCGCACTGACGGTGCTGCGCGGCAATTTATGCCCGGATGGCGCGGTGATGAAATCCTCCGCCGCCAGCCCGCAGCTGCGCAAACACACCGGTCCTGCGCTGGTGTTCGACAGCCATCAGGCGCTGTCGGATCAGATTGACGACCCCGATCTGGCGGTCACTAAAGATACGGTGATTATCCTGCGCAATGCCGGGCCCGTGGGCGCGCCGGGCATGCCCGAATGGGGCAACCTGCCGATCCCCAAAAAACTGCTACGCGAGGGCGTGACCGACATGGTGCGTATTTCCGATGCGCGGATGTCCGGCACCCATTACGGCACCTGCATTCTGCACGTCGCGCCGGAAGCGGCGGTCGGCGGGCCGCTGGCGCTGGTGCAAACCGGCGATCGGGTGACGCTCGATATTGAGGCGGGCACGCTCAATATGCTGGTGGACGACGTCGAAATTGCCCGCCGCCGCGCGGCACTTACCCCGCAGCACACTGTTTTTGCGCGCTCCTGGGCGGCGCTGTACCAACAGCACGTTACCCAGGCGAATGAAGGCTGCGATTTTGATTTTCTGCAATCCGGCGGCGATGTCCCTGAACCGCCCATTTTTTAAGGAACCCTGATGAACCCTTTTAAACACGCCCTGCTCTCCGGCCAGCGTCTGCGCGGCACCTGGATGATGACCGGCAGCGATACCGTCGCCGAAGCAATGGCGACGGTCGGATTCGATTTTCTGGTGCTGGATCAGGAACATGTCGCCGTCGATACGCTGGACGCTATCCGCATTGATCGGGCGATCCGCAGCATCAGCACCACCACCACGCCGCTCTACCGCCTCGCGGGAAACGAGGTGGTGCTGATCAAACGCGCGCTCGACGGCGGCGCGATGTCGCTGATGATCCCTTTTATCAACACCGTGGAAGAGGCGCAGCAGGCGGTGGCCGCCGCTTATTACCCGCCGTATGGCAAACGCGGCTTTGCCGCCATGCATCGCGCTTCCGGCTGGGGCGGCAACGCGAATTTTGTGCAGGAGGCGCGGGAAGAACTGTGCCTGATCCTGCAACTGGAGACGCCGGAAGCCATCGCCAGTATTAATGCCATCGCTCAGGTGGACGGCATTACCGGCTTCTTTATCGGGCCGGGCGATTTGTCAGCGGCGATGGGGCAGCCGGGCAACCCGTCGCACCCGGAGGTGCAGCTGATGATCAAGCGCGGGCTGGAGGTCTGTCAGCGCCTCGGCAAACCCTGCGGCATCGTCGGTGGCAATCCGCAACTGGTGAATAAGTACCAGCAGATGGGCTTTAACTTTGTGGCGCTGGCCTCGGACATGAGCTTTATGCTGGCGCGCGCGAAAGAGCAGCTGGCGGCCATTCGCGGAGAACAGCTCACCATTCGCGGCGGCGAGGTGTACTGATGACCCGGCTTATCGAATGTACCAGTGGCGATACACATATCGCTGTGGCCCCGGAGCTGGGCGGTGCGCTGGCCTGGCTGCGCTGGCGCGGGCAGAACATTCTGCGCCCTCTTGATCCTCATGGCATACAGCGCGCCAATATGTGCGGCAGTTATCCGCTGATCCCCTGGTCGAACCGCATCGCCGACGGGCGCTTCGCCTTTGACGACCAGCCTTATCAGGTAACGCGCAATGTACCGGATAACCCGCACGCGCTGCACGGCTGCGGCTGGCAGCAGGCCTGGGAGGTGGTAAGCGTGAGTGAAACGCAGATTGATCTTGCGTTTACCTGCCCGGCCTCTGACCGCTGGCCATGGGCATGGCGGGCCAGCCAGCGTTTTGCACTGACCGAAAATGACCTCAGCGTGTCGCTGACGTATCACAATCTCGCGGATCATGCTGTGCCCGCCGGGGTGGGCTTTCACCCGTTTTTTGCCGACGCCGCCCGCAGCGAGGTCATGTTTCACGCCGCCCACGTCTGGCTGAACGATGAAAACAGCCTGCCGGATGAGGAAGTCGCCGTGCCGCCCGCGTGGGACTACACGCGCTTTAAAACGCCGCTTCCCGGCTCGGTAGACAACTGTTTTACCGACTGGAACGGCGAAGCGATCGTGCGCTGGCCGCAGCGCGGCATCCGCGCCACCCTGCACAGTAGCACCCCGAATCTGGTGTTTTTTGTTCCCGGCGACGGGCGCAACCTGGTGGCCATCGAACCCGTCAGCCATATCAACGATGCCATTAACCGCTTCCCGGCGGGCAGTAACGACCAGGCAATGGATCGCATCGCGCCCGGCGGCGAGCTGTCGCTCAGCATGACAATAAGGATGTCAGACGATGGAACAACCCCGCGTACTCTTTGACTATCACGGCGAGCTGCCGGAATGCCCGACCTGGGATGCCGACCGCCAGACGCTCTACTGGACCGATATTTTGCGCCAGGAAATTCATCACTATCAGCCGCACAGCGGCGAGCACGGCGTGATGCACTTTGCCGAAGAAGTTGGCTGTTTCGCCCTGCGTAAGCGCGGCGGCCTGATTGTTGCCATGCGCTCTGCCATCTGGCTGACCGATGGCGAAGGCAGGTTGACGCAGAAAGTATGCGATAACCCCAATAACCCGCAGCTGGCGCGTTTTAACGATGGCGGCACCGACCGGCAGGGACGCTTTTATGCCGGAACCTACTGGGGGCCGCGGGATTATAACGGCGCGCTGCTGTGCCGGGTGGATGCGAACCTGAAAACGACGGTGTTGCAGTGCGACATTCTCGGCGCGAACGGGCTGGCGTTCTCCCCGGATGGCCGGTGGATGTACACCAGCGACACGCCGAATCACGTGATTTATCGCACGCCACTGGATGCGCACGGTCAGCCCGGTCAGCGGCAGATCTGGAAAACCTTCCCGCGCGGCAATGGCAGACCGGATGGCGCGGCCATCGACGCAGAGGGCTGCTACTGGAGCGCGCTGTTTGACGGCTGGCGCATCGCACGTTTTTCTCCACAAGGCGATGTGCTGGAGGAAATCCGGCTGCCGGTGCGCTGCCCGACCATGGTCTGCTTTGGCGGCAGTGACATGAAAACCTTATTTATTACCACCACCCGGGAAAATATGTCCGCAGAAGAAATTAACGCTCACCCGCTGTCAGGTGCGATATTTTCCCTGCGCGTTACTGTCCCCGGCATTCAGAAATTAAAATTTAACGAGAACTGAAAAAAATGAAAACCATTGGTTTTATCGGGCTTGGCCTGATGGGCGAAGCCATGTCCAAAAATATTGTCACCAAATTTACCGGTACGGTTCTGGTATTCGATATTAATCAGGACGCCATTAACCGGCTGGTATTACAGGGCGCGCAGGCGGCTATTTCCGTGGCGGATATTGCGCAGCGTGCCGACGTTATTATCAGCATGGTGCCCCGCTCTGAACATGTGCGCGATATTTATCAGCAAATGCTGCCGTATTTACATGACGGGCAAATCACCATTGATATGTCGACTATCGATCCCTCCGTGTCGGTAGCCATTTCCCGCCAGGTGAATCATACCGGCGCAATCATGCTCGACGCCCCGGTGGTGAAATCAGTGCCTGCCGCGCAGAAGGGCGAGCTGGGTATTTATATCGGCGGTGATAAAGCAGCCTGGGAAAAGGTGTCGCCGATCCTCGCCATGATGGGTAATAACCAGATCCATATGGGCGAGAATGGCCGCGGCCTGGTGATGAAAATCGTGCACAACCTGCTGGTGGCGGGCATTCAGAACAGCGTTAACGAGATGCTGACCGTGGCGGATCACTATGGCATCGATAAAGCGGATTTCCATAAAGCCATCTCGTTTGGCGGCGCCACCAACTGGTATCTCGACAGCAAAATTAACAGCCTGATCGCCGAAGATTTCCGCACCGCCTTCTCTCTGCAAAATATGGCCAAAGACGTCAACATCATGAAATCGCTGCTGACAGAAGCGGGATTATTTCTGCCGGGCGTGAATGTGGTGAAAAACGTGTATGACCAGGGAATGGAAAACGGTCTGGGCGGCGAAGATTTTTCCGCCACCTGGAAAGTCGTTAAGCACAGCGCCAGAAAATAATTGAGGAATAAGATTATGCACAGCGAAATCAACGTCATTTATAAAAGTCTGCACAATAAAGTCGTGGCCATTACCGGCGGCGCCAGCGGCATTGGCGAAGAATATGTCCGCGCCTTTGTGAATCAGGGCGCGCGGGTGGCCTTTCTGGATTATGACACCGAGGCCGGTGAAAAACTGGCTGCCGAAATAGGATGTCTTTTTTTATTTTGCGACGTCACGGATATTAATCAGCTTAAAGCCTGTTTTACGCAGATTATCGAACAGCTGGGCGATATTGATATTCTGATTAATAACGCAGGCAGCGACGATCACCATACTATTGATGATCTGACGGAAGACTATTTTAATAACCGTATTAACGTCAATATGCGTCACCACCTGTTCGCCATTCAGGCGGTTATTCCCGGCATGGCGCGCAAAGGCAGCGGCAGCATTATCAATATGGGCTCGATTAACTGGATGCGCGGGCGTCCGGGACGGGTGTGCTATTCCCTGTCGAAAGCGGCGATTCACGGCTTTACCCGCACGCTGGCGCAGGAGCTGGGGCCGCGTGGGATCCGGGTGAACAGCCTGGTGCCGGGGGCGATCCGCACTGCCAAACAGGACGCGATGTGGGCGAAACTCGATCCGGCGGCGGTAAATCAGTTTATCGAACTCCAGGCGCTGAAATTCCGTCTCGACGGCACACACTGCGCGCGGCTGGCGCTGTTCCTGGCATCTGATGAATCCTGCGGCTGCACAGGTCAGGACTTTATCGTCGATGCGGGCTTGTCGCTGAATTAAGGGGCGGATATGGACTTCTTTAGCTTACTCACCCCTGATGGCGTCACGCTGGAAACCAGCGCGGTGCTGATTGTGGTGGCGGTGATGTTTCTGTACACCTTCGTCGGGATTTGCGCGGGGTTTGGCGGCGGGCTGACCGCCATGCCGCTGATCACCATGGTGCTGCCGTTAAAAATGGCGGCGCCGATGTCGGTGATGGTCGGCACGGCGACGGCGCTGTACGCCACCTGGCTGTCGCGCAAGGAAACCGACTGGAAATCGGCGCTGGTGCTGATTGTGTTTTCGCTGGCGGGGATCCCGGTGGGGCTGTATGCGCTGTCGTTTCTGCCCGATCACATTATGAAGATTGGACTCGGCGCTTTTATCATTCTCTATTCGTTCTACAGCCTGTTTATTCCGCGTCTGCCGGTGTACGACAAACGCTGGATTGCCGCCCCTATGGGCGCCATCGCCGGAGCGCTGGGGGCGGCCTTTTCCACCAACGGGCCGCCGGTAGTGATGTACGGGATGCTGCGTAATCTGGCCCCCGCCGCCTTTCGCGGTACGCTGAACGCCTTTTTTACGGCGAACAATATCGCGATTATTGGCGGGCTGGCCACCAGCGGTATTCTGACCATTTCCACCGTCAAGCTGGTGATTTTCTGTATTCCGACCATGATCCTCGGCTCGCTGGTCGGCCAGTACGTTCACAAGCGGATTTCGGTGAAAGTGTTTCGCCTGATGGTGTTTTTGCTGCTGATTGCCTCAGGGGCGATGCTGATAAAAGGGGCAACCGGGATCTCTGCCGCAAGCGCCCTGCTTCCGGCGTTTGGGCTGCTGGCGGTTCTGCAACTGGCATTTGGGCGGAAAGTCGCGGCGATACGCGCGGCGGAGGAGGCGCGGTAGTATTTTTGCGTTATATGCCGGGTGGCGGCTTCGCCTTACCCGGCCTACAAAATCAGTGATACCGTAGGCCCGGCAAGCATGCGCCGCCGGGCGATACGTGGCGGCGTTGCCTTACCCGGCCTGCAAAATTACGAATCGGTGATACCGTAGGCCCGGCAAGCGTGCGCCGCCGGGCGATGCCCGCTCGTTACATCTCATCGTCCGGCGAGGCGAGGATCAGCTCGATTTGCTTGTTTTTCATCAGGCTGTGCAGCGCCTGCGGCGGGGTTTTGTCGGTAAAGAGTGCCGTGGCCTGGGTGACGTTGCCAATTTCCACAGCGGCGGAGGCAGTGAATTTGGTGTGATCCACCGCCACCAGGATTTGCCGGGAGTGGGCCATCATGGTGCGGGCGACGCTGGCTTCATTGACGTCAAACTCCAGCAGCGTGCCGTCGTTTTCAATCGCGCCGAGGCTTGTGATCAGGTAGTCGGCGCGAAATCCTTCCACAAAGGACACCGCATGCGGGCCGATAATACCGCTGTTGTGCGGCCGCAGCGTGCCGCCGGGCACCATTACTTCAAAGCGGGTATTTTTGTAGAGAATATGCGCCACCCGCAGGCTGTTGGTGATGATGCGCAGATGATTATGATTGAGCAGCGCCCGCGCTATATGTTCCACCGTGGTGCCAATGGTAATGAAAATGGTCGACCCGTCGGGGATATAGTCGGCAATGGCTTCGGCGATGGCTTTTTTCTCGGCGGTGTGCGACATTTCCCGCTCCTCAAACGCCGTGTTAACCACGCTCGACGCGCGGCCTGCGCCGCCGTGATGCCGGGTGATCAGCCCCTGCTCGCTGAGCTTGCGAATATCGCGCCGCACCGTCTGCGTGGAGACATCAAGCAGTTGCGCCAGTTCATCAATGTTCATGTAACCGCGTTCAGCGATCAACGCCAGCAGTTGATCGTGGCGCGGGTTGCCGGTCAGCTCGGTGGCACTCATGCGTTTCCCTCGTAACCTCATCGTTAATGGGTCATTTTATACATAAAGTGACAAAAAAGACCGGACTTGATCACAATCAGGGATGCCGTCCCGTCCGCCGGGGCGGGTGCATTTGAGCGCCGCCACGCCGCTGGCGAAGCGGACGGCATCATTGATGGGCTGCTGTTGCGCCAGGCTGAACGCCAGCGCGCCGTGAAAGACATCGCCCGCGCCGGTGGTATCCACCACATCCACGCAAAAACCCGGTTGATGATGATGTTCAGCGCCGGTCATAAAATGACAGCCCTGCGCCCCGCTGGTGACATAAACCTGCCCGTCAGTGACGGTGCGGGCGTATTCCAGCCCGGCCAGCGGATCATCAAGACCGGAGAACCGCCGCAGGCCCGGCGCGGAAAAGGCCGCGTGATCGCTGAGCGCCACCAGGTCGTCAATCTTCTGCGGCGTCACGTCGCCATCCAGCAGGGTCGTTACCCCGGCCTGTTTTGCCAGCGTGAAAGCGCGTTTCGCCCCGTCATGCCAGCGTACATCCGCCAGCACCAGATCCCATTGTGAAAAATCCAGCGCATCCAGCCAGTCGGCGTCAGGCGGCAGATCCGGGCCGGGATAATTAATGATGATCCGCTCGCCCTGCGCATCCACCAGCACGGCAGATTGCGAGGAGCTGGCATTTTTGACGCGCCGACAAAAACGGGTGTTTACCCCCAGGGACTCCAGTTCCGCGAGAAGCTTGTCGCCAGTATCGTCATCGCCGGTGCGGCCGATAAAGTCCACCTGCGCCCCCAGTTTTGCCGCCGCCACTGCCGCCGTAGCCGCCGGGCCGCCGCCCACTTCCCGATAGTGATGCGCCACATATTTGCCCCCCTCCGTGGGTAACGCTTCCACATTGTAGATCCGGTCCATCACGGTTATTCCGACGCAGACGATACGCACCATGGTCATTCCTTAAACGAGTAACGATGCCGTCATTTTAATTTGCCGGATTGTTAAAAAAGTGACGGCTGTCAATTTTTTGACCATAAATTACAAATACGATCAAAAACAGACACAAAAGAGCACGATGAGAGACATAATCTGACAACCAGTAACGACGGGAGAGTGAAATGGCCAGCATTGCGTTTATTGGATTAGGGCAGATGGGCGCGCCGATGGCGACGAACCTGCTGAAGAAAGGACATCACGTCTGGGCGTTTGACGTGAACCCGGCGTCGATGGAGGGCGTGATCCGCGAAGGCGCGGTAGGGTGCAGCTCTCCGGCCCAGGCGGCGGAGTTTGCCGAGTTCGTCATCACCATGCTGCCAAACGGCGATCTGGTACGTCAGGTGCTGTTCGGCGATGGCGGCGTCTGCGAAACCCTCTCCACGCGCGCGCTGGTGATTGACATGTCCACCATTCACCCGTTGCAGACCGATGCCCTGATCCGCGAGATGCAGGCAAAAGGATTTCAGATGATGGATGCACCGGTGGGACGCACCTCCGATCACGCAGTAGCCGGTACGCTGCTGTTACTGGCAGGCGGCACGGCTGAGCAGGTGGAGCGCGCCAGCCCGGTGCTGCTGGCGATGGGCAGTGAGCTTATCAACGCGGGCGGCCCCGGCATGGGCATTCGCGTGAAGCTTATCAACAACTACATGAGCATCGCCCTTAACGCCCTCTCCGCTGAAGCCGCGGTGCTGTGCGAGGCGCTGGGCCTGTCGTTTGACGTGGCGCTGCAGGTGATGAGCGGCACCCCGGCAGGTAAAGGGCATTTCACCACCTCGTGGCCGAACAAGGTGCTGAAAGGGGATCTCTCCCCGGCCTTTATGATCGACCTAGCCCATAAGGATCTGGGGATCGCCCTGGACGTGGCGAATCAGCTGCATGTGCCGATGCCGCTCGGCGCGGCGTCGCGGGAAGTTTATAACCTGGCGCGCGCCGCCGGACGCGGGCGTCAGGACTGGACGGCCATCCTGGAGCAGGCCCGCATCAGCGCCGGCCTCGCCCCTCTCGTATCCCAGTAATGCTGTAAAAGGACCGATGTATGACGACTTACACGCTTAAAGATATTACCCGCCCTTCCGGCGGCTTTGCGATGCTGGCGGTTGACCAGCGTGAAGCGATGCGCCTGATGTTCGCGGCAGCCGGTGCGTCACAGCCGGTGGCTGACCATGTGCTAACGGATTTTAAAGTTAACGCCGCCCGAACCCTGTCCCCCTTCGCCTCGGCGATCCTCGTCGATCAGCAATTCTGTTACCGCCAGGTGGTGGAGCAGAAAGCGATCGCCCCATCCTGCGGGATGATCGTCGCCGCCGATGCGTTTATTCCCGGCAACGGTATCCCGGTGGACAGCGTGATCATCGATAAAGCGGTCGATCCGCAGGCGGTGAAACGCGACGGCGCAAAAGCGCTGAAACTGCTGGTGCTGTGGCGCAGTGATGAGGACGCCGATCAGCGTCTGGCGATGGTGCGGGAATTTAATCAGCTGTGCCATGCAAACGGCCTGGTCAGCATTATTGAGCCGGTGGTTCGCCCGCCGCGCCGTGGCGATAAATTCGATCGCGAGCAGGCGATTATTGAAGCCGCGAAAGAGCTGGGCGACAGCGGCGCCGATCTCTACAAGGTGGAAATGCCGCTGTGCGGTAAAGGCGATACGCAGACGCTGCTTGCCGCGTCGCAGCGGCTGAACGATCACATCGCCATGCCGTGGGTGATCCTCTCCTCCGGCGTCGATGAAAAACTCTTCCCCCGCGCCGTGCGCGTGGCGATGAGCGCGGGCGCGTCCGGTTTTCTGGCGGGTCGCGCGGTGTGGTCGTCGGTGGTGGGCCTGCCGGACACCGAACTGATGCTGCGGGATGTCGCCGCGCCTAAGCTGCAACGCTTAGGGGACATTGTTGACGAAATGATGGCGGCGCGCTGAGGAGAGACACATGAAATGGTTTAACACGCTAAGCCACAACCGCTGGCTGGAACAGGAAACGGACCGCATTTTCGACTTCGGCAAAAAAGCCGTGGTACCGACCGGTTTCGGCTGGCTGGGCAATACCGGTCAGGTCAAAACGGATGTGGGCACCCACCTGTGGATCACCGCCCGCATGTTGCATGTGTATGCCGTGGCCGCCGGAATGGGCCGCCCCGGTGCGTATGAGCTGGTGGATCACGGTATTAACGCGCTGAACGGCGCACTGCGCGATAAGCAGTGCGGTGGCTGGTATGCCTGCGTCAATGATGAAGGGGTGATCGATGCTTCCAAGCAGGGTTATCAGCATTTCTTTGTGCTGCTGGGCGCGGCGAGCGCGGTGACCACCGGGCATCCGGGCGCGCGTCCGTTACTGGATGACGCCATTGCGGTGATCGAGCGTTATTTCTGGAGCGAAGCGGAGCAAATGTGCCTTGAGTCATGGGACGAGGCCTTCAGCAAAACCGAAGATTACCGCGGCGGCAACGCCAATATGCACGCGGTGGAAGCCTTTCTGATTGTTTATGACGTCACCCATGACCGCAAATGGCTCGACCGTGCGCTGCGCATCGCCTCAGTGATTATTCATGATGTCGCCAGAAAGAGTGATTACCGCGTCAACGAGCATTTCGACAACCAGTGGAACCCGATCCGCGATTACAACAAAGACAATCCCGCCCACCGTTTCCGCGCCTACGGCGGCACGCCCGGCCACTGGATCGAATGGGGCCGTCTGATGCTGCATCTGCGCGCCGCGCTGGAAGCCCGCTTTGAAATGCCGCCCGAGTGGTTACTGGAAGACGCGAAAGGCCTGTTTCACGCCACCATCCGCGACGCCTGGGCGCCCGATGGCGCGGACGGTTTTGTCTATTCCGTCGACTGGGACGGCACGCCGATTGTGCGCGAGCGCGTGCGCTGGCCGATCGTCGAAGCTATGGGCACCGCTTACGCCCTGTGGAGCGTCACGGGCGACGCGCAGTATGAAGCCTGGTATCAGAAATGGTGGGATTACTGCATGAAATATCTCATCGACTATGAAAACGGCTCGTGGTGGCAGGAGCTGGATACGGATAACAAAGTCACCACCAAAGTGTGGGACGGCAAGCAGGACATTTATCACCTGCTGCATTGTCTGGTGATCCCCCGCCTGCCGCTGGCGCCGGGTCTGGCCCCCGCCGTCGCCGCCGGGCTTCTGGATTGCAACGCTAAATAAACAATAAAACTTACAGAGGTCATTATGCGTACCCTACACCCTGACTTATCCGCTCTGGCGCTGACCACCAGCGCTGGCGGCTTTACCTTAACCTACCAGCAGCGCCTGATCCTGCGTCATACGCCGGACGCCGCCTGTTTATGGACCGGCGCTGGCACGGCGGATATTGAGATGTTCCGCGGCAACTTCAGCATTCAGGATCGGCTCAATGAAAAAATCGCCCTGACAGACGCCACCGTACAGGCCCATGACGCCGGCTGGACGGTGCGCTTCGGCCGCGGCGATGCGGTGAGCGCGACGCTGAAAATTGGCGTCGATGACGCAGGCCGTCTGCTGCTGACGCTGCAAAACGATGACGCGACCCATAACCGCATCTGGCTGCGGCTGGCGGCCAATCCTGAAGATCATATTTACGGCTGCGGCGAGCAGTTTTCGTATTTCGATCTGCGCGGCAAACCCTTCCCGCTGTGGACCAGCGAGCAGGGCGTGGGCCGTAATAAGCAGACGCTGGTCACCTGGCAGGCGGACTGCAAAGAGAATGCGGGCGGCGATTATTACTGGACCTTCTTCCCGCAGCCGACCTTTGTCAGCACGCAGAAGTATTATTGCCACGTGGACAACAGCTGCTACATGAATTTCGATTTCAGCGCGCCGGATTATCACGAGCTGGCGATCTGGGAAAACCAGGCCACGCTGCGTTTCGAGTGCGCACCCACCTACATTCAGCTACTGGAAAAACTCACCGCACTGCTGGGCCGCCAGCCGGAGCTGCCGGACTGGGTATATGACGGCGTGACGCTCGGCATTCAGGGCGGCACCGAAGTGTGCCAGCAAAAGCTCGATACCATGCGCAACGGCGGCGTGAAGGTGAACGGCATCTGGGCGCAGGACTGGTCCGGCATCCGCATGACCTCCTTTGGCAAGCGCGTGATGTGGAACTGGAAATGGGACAGCAATAACTATCCGCAGCTGGATACCCGCCTCGCGCAGTGGAAGGAAGAAGGCGTGCAGTTCCTCTCCTATATCAATCCTTATGTCGCCAGCGACCGCGAGCTGTGCGCGGAGGCGGCGCGCCTCGGCTATCTGGCGAAAGATCGCGACGGCAATGATTATCTGGTGGAGTTTGGCGAGTTTTACGGCGGCGTGGTGGATCTGACCAACCCTGCCGCGTATGACTGGTTCAAAAATATCATCAAACAGAACATGATCGCGCTGGGCTGCGGCGGCTGGATGGCCGACTTCGGCGAATACCTGCCCACCGACACCGTGCTGCACAACGGCGTCAGCGCGGAGATCATGCATAACGCCTGGCCTGCGTTGTGGGCGAAGTGTAACTACGAGGCGTTGCAGGAGACCGGCAAGCTCGGCGAGATCCTGTTCTTTATGCGCGCGGGCGGCACCGGCAGCCAGAAATATTCCGTGATGATGTGGGCCGGAGATCAGAACGTCGACTGGAGTCTGGACGACGGGCTGGTGTCGGTGGTGCCTGCGGCGCTGTCGCTGGCAATGACCGGTCACGGTCTGCATCACAGCGATATCGGCGGTTACACCACCCTGTTCGACATGAAACGCAGTAAAGAGCTGCTGCTGCGCTGGTGCGATTTCAGCGCCTTCACGCCGATGATGCGCACCCACGAGGGCAATCGTCCCGGCGATAACTGGCAGTTTGACGGCGACGCGGAAACCATCGCCCACTTCGCCCGTATGACCACCGTCTTCACCACCCTGAAGCCTTACATCAAAGCCGCCGTGGCGCAGAACGCGAAAAGCGGCCTGCCGGTGATGCGTCCGCTGTTCCTGCACTACGAAGACGACGCCCGTTGCTACGAGCTGAAGTATCAGTATCTGTTTGGCCGCGATCTGCTGGTCGCCCCGGTACATGAACAGGGGCGCGAGGACTGGACGTTGTATCTGCCGCCGGATGCGTGGGTCAACCTGTGGACCGGGGAAAGCTGTGGCGGGGGCGATATTACCGTGGACGCGCCATTGGGCAAGCCGCCGGTGTTTTATCGCGCCGACAGTGAGTGGGCGGCGCTGTTCAGTACGTTGCGCGCGCTCTGAACCGCAACCAGCGAGGAACGATCATGAGTCAGTCCAGCGATCCGGCAACCCTGAAGTTGCCGTTCAAAGAGAAGCTCGCCTATGGCATGGGCGATCTCGGCTCCAATATCCTGCTGGATATTGGCACGCTCTATTTACTGAAGTTCTATACGGATGTGCTCGGCCTGCCGGGGACTTACGGCGGCATTATCTTTTTGATCGCCAAGTTTTTTACCGCCTTTACCGATATGGGCACCGGCATCATGCTGGATTCACGGCGTAACATCGGGCCGAAGGGCAAGTTCCGCCCGTTCGTACTCTATGCCGCGTTTCCGGTGACGCTGCTGGCGATCGCCAACTTTGTCGGCACGCCTTTTGAGATCACCGGCAAGACGGTGATGGCGACGGTGCTGTTTATGCTGTACGGCCTGTTCTTCAGCATGATGAACTGCTCTTACGGCGCGATGGTACCGGCGATTACCAAAAACCCGGATGAGCGCGCGTCGCTGGCGGCCTGGCGTCAGGGTGGCGCGACGCTCGGCCTGCTGCTCTGTACCGTAGGCTTTGTGCCGGTAATGAACCTGGTGGAGGATAATCAGCAGCTGGGGTATATCTTCGCGGCAACGCTGTTTTCGGTGTTCGGCCTGCTGTTTATGTGGCTGTGCTATCGCGGCGTGACCGAGCGTTATGTGGACGCGCAACCGGCGAACGCCGCGCAAAAACCGGGGCTGTTGCAGTCGTTCCGCGCCATCGCCGGTAACCGTCCGCTGTTTATTTTGTGTATCGCCAACCTGTGCACCCTCGGCGCCTTTAACGTCAAACTCGCCATTCAGGTCTATTACACCCAGTACGTGTTAAACGATCCGATTTTGCTGTCGTATATGGGCTTTTTCAGCATGGGCTGCATCTTCTTCGGCGTGTTTTTGATGCCCGGCGCGGTCAGGCGTTTCGGCAAGAAAAAGGTCTATATCGGCGGGCTGCTGATTTGGGTGGCGGGCGATGTGCTGAACTACTTCTTCGGCGGCGGTTCGGTGAGCTTTGTGGCGTTTTCCTGCCTGGCGTTTTTCGGCTCGGCCTTTGTGAACAGCCTGAACTGGGCGCTGGTGTCCGACACCGTGGAATACGGCGAATGGCGCACCGGCGTGCGATCGGAAGGGACGGTGTACACCGGTTTTACCTTCTTCCGCAAAGTGTCCCAGGCGCTGGCGGGCTTTTTCCCCGGCCTGATGCTGACGCAAATCGGCTACATCCCTAACGTCGTGCAGTCGGCAGAGACGCAGGAAGGCCTGCGCCAGCTGATCTTTATCTGGCCCTGCGCGCTGGCGGTGGTGACGATTATCGCCATGGGTCTGTTCTATAACCTCAACGAGAAAATGTACGTGCGTATCGTTGCCGAAATAGAAACCCGTAAGCGGATGGCGTAATGCAACAGACAATGACGCCCTGCGGGGCGTCATGAGGAACGATTATGACAACCCATGATCCGTTAACCCTGAAACTGAGTCTGCGTGAAAAAGTCGCCTACGGAATGGGCGACTTCGGCTCAAATTTGATGTTGTGTATCGGCACCCTCTATTTACTCAAGTTTTATACCGATGAGTTAGGGATGCCGGCGTTTTACGGCGGGATCATCTTCCTGGTGGCGAAGTTTTTCACCGCCTTCACCGATATGCTGACCGGCGTGCTGCTGGATTCCCGGCGCAATATCGGCGAAAAAGGGAAGTTCAGGCCATTTATCCTGTATGCCTCGTTCCCGGTGGCGCTGGTGGCCAGCGCGCAGTTTATGGCCAATGACTTTACCCTGACGGTGAAAACCGCACTCGCCACCGGGCTGTTTATGCTGTTCGGGCTGTGCTACAGCCTGATGAACTGCTCTTACGGCGCGATGGTACCGGCGATCACTAAAAATCCGCAGGAGCGCGCGCATCTGGCGGCGTGGCGTCAGGGCGGCGCGACGGTCGGGCTATTGCTGTGTACCGTAGGCTTTATGCCGATCCAGGCGCTGTTTACCGGCAGGCCGGCGCTTGGCTATCAGGTGGCGGCGCTGGTGTTTGTCACCGGCGGTCTGTTCTGTATGTGGTGGTGCTACAGCGGCGTGAAAGAGCGCTATGTGGAGGTCACGCCCGATCACCATAAACCGGGCATTCTTAATTCATTCTGCGCGATTTTCCGTAATCCGCCGCTGCTGGTGCTGTGCATCGCCAACCTGTGCACGCTGGCGGCCTTCAATATCAAACTCGCCATTCAGGTGTATTACACCCAGTACGTGCTGAACGATATTCATCTGCTGTCATGGATGGGATTTTTCAGTATGGGCTGCATTCTGGTCGGCGTGTTTCTGGTGCCCGGCGCGGTTAAGCGCTTCGGCAAAAAGCAGGTCTATCTTGGCGGCCTGATGCTGTGGGCGGTGGGCGATGTGCTGAATTTCGTCTGGGGCAGCAGCTCGTTGCTGTTTGTGCTCTTCTCCTGCATGGCCTTTTTCGGCACGGCCTTTGTCAACAGCCTGAACTGGGCGCTGGTGCCGGATACGGTGGATTACGGCGAGTGGAAAACCGGCATCCGCGCCGAAGGGTCGGTGTACACCGGTTATACCTTTTCGCGCAAAATCTCCGCCGCGCTGGCAGGTTTTCTGCCGGGCATTATGCTGACGCAGATCGGTTATATCCCGAACGCCATCCAGAGCGCCGGTACGCTGCTCGGCCTGCGGCAGCTGATCTTCCTCTGGCCCTGCGCGCTGGCCATCATCGCGGCACTGACGATGGGATTGTTTTATAGGCTCAATGAACAGCGCTTTGCGATGATAATTGCGGAGATCGGGGAGCGGAAAAAGCAGGGCACAGGCACTGCGAACTTCGCAAAAGGGGAAACAACGGCGGTAAAGGTGTAGGGCGGAAATAAAAAAGCCCCGTCTTTGCAGACGGGGTGATGGCTTTACACTCGACTTACTTGTTTAACTTCTTTGCGGCAGCATCAAGCTGTTTAATGCTTTTTTCGGGCGTTGGCAGATGTTCAGGCATAGTCCCGCCCAGTTCCTGAATGGTCTGACGCACTTTTTTTACCAACATCAAAGTGGGTCTGATTGGCATGCTGTTTGGTGCAGACGCGATCGCGACGTAATTTTTCTTCCGTCTGCGTTGCGCGAAAGAGGTTAGCCGCAAGCTCCGTCGACCCCATATGATCGAGAATGCGCTGGCTCTTTTTTAATCCTTTATGTTCGTGGATCGCCTTCTGATCCATGCCGCCATATAACCCCTGATAACCGTGGTTCTGGAAGATGGCAAAATCCAGTGTGGTTTCGACGCCCGCCTGCTGTGCGGTTTCAACCAGTTGTTTGTTATGCTCTTTTAACTCGTTGCGTAAAAAAAGCCGCTTCTCATCCTCGCGAAGCTGTTTGAATGCGGCATCGTCGGCTAACTCTTGTCTGCGGGTTTGCAACGCAAAGTAGGTTTGCCCTGCTGCAACCACGGGTTTGGTGGGATCGCCATTCTGCACCACCAGGTAACAGGCATAGCGGGAAAGGTAAATATCCTCTATCTCACGAATAGCACCCGAGCCTAATTCGACCATTTTGTTGGTATCAACGAAATGGTCTGCTGCCTGATGTCCACTGGTTTCACAGGCCACGGTGGCTTTGGCAATGACCTTATGAAAGTTCCGCCACTCCTTATAACCCAGTAAGGGTAACAGGTCGCGTGCCGACCAGAACTCGCTGCCGTTGTCGCTTATTTGTTTAAGCTGCTCGAAGGGTTGATGATGTTCGTCCATAACTCATCCTTTTCCTGTTTGTTATTAAATGGGGTTGTTGAACCTATGTGTTCAACAGAAGCAGCATACCGCTGGCTGAGCCCATAAAAAAAGCCCCGTCTTTGCAGACAGGGCTTCGTTTTCAGTACGAAATCGGCTTACGCGTCTTTCGGACCACGCATCGCGCGTTTACGGTCGTTCTCGGTCAGGTGACGTTTACGGATACGGATAGAGGTTGGGGTAACTTCTACCAGTTCGTCGTCATCGATGAACTCCAGCGCCTGCTCCAGCGACATTTTGATCGGCGGAACCAGAACCGTGGCTTCATCAGTACCGGAAGCACGCATGTTGGTCAGCTTCTTACCGGTCAGACAGTTTACTGTCAGATCGTTAGAACGGCTGTGGATACCGATGATCTGGCCTTCGTACACTTCTGCACCGTGACCCAGGAACAGCTTACCGCGATCCTGCAGGCTGAACAGCGCAAACGCGACTGCTTTACCCTGGCCGTTGGAGATCAGCACGCCGTTGTTACGCTGGCCGATTTCGCCCGGCTTAACATCGTCGTAGTGGCTGAAGGTGGAGTACAGCAGACCGGTACCGGAGGTCATGGTCATGAACTCGGTACGGAAGCCGATCAGGCCACGTGCCGGGATCAGGTAATCCAGACGAATACGGCCTTTGCCGTCAGGGATCATGTCTTTGACATCGCCCTTACGCTCGCCCATTGCCTGCATTACCGCGCCCTGGTGCTGTTCTTCGATGTCCAGCGTCACGTTTTCGAACGGCTCCTGCATACGGCCATCGATCATACGGTTGATAACTTTCGGACGGGAAACCGCCAGCTCAAAGCCTTCACGACGCATGTTTTCGATAAGTACGGACAGGTGCAGTTCACCACGACCGGATACACGGAACGCGTCCGCATCTTCGGTTTCTTCAACGCGCAGCGCCACGTTGTGCACCAGCTCTTTGTTCAGGCGGTCAAGGATCTGACGGGAGGTAACGAATTTACCTTCTTTGCCACAGAACGGAGAGGTGTTGACGTTAAAGAACATGGTAACGGTCGGTTCATCAACAGACAGAGCCGGCAGCGCTTCGACATTCTGCGGATCGCAGATGGTGTCGGAGATGTTCAGTTCGCCCAGACCAGTGATCGCGATGATGTCGCCCGCTTCAGCTTCAGTGGATTCGATACGTTCCAGACCGAGGTGGCCCAGCACTTTACCCACTTTACCGTTACGCGTTTTACCTTCGCTGTCGATGATGGTCACTTGCTGGTTCGGTTTCACCTTGCCGCGTTTGATGCGGCCGATGCCGATAACACCAACATAGTTGTTGTAATCCAGCTGGGAGATCTGCATCTGCAGCGGACCATCAAGGTCAACGTTCGGCGCAGGTACATGGTCAACAATCGCCTGGTACAGCGGGGTCATGTCTTCCGCCATATCAGTGTGATCGTTACCGGCGATGCCCATCAGTGCAGATGCATAGATGATAGGGAAATCGAGCTGCTCGTCAGTCGCGTCGAGGTTAACGAACAGGTCGAATACCTGATCGACAACCCAGTCCGGACGCGCGCCAGGACGGTCAACTTTGTTAATAACAACAATCGGCTTCAGGCCGTGTGCAAACGCTTTTTTGGTAACAAAGCGAGTCTGCGGCATTGGGCCATCCATTGCGTCAACAACCAGCAGCACGGAGTCTACCATGGACATAACACGTTCAACTTCACCACCGAAGTCGGCGTGACCCGGGGTATCAACGATGTTGATACGGTAGTCATTCCATTTAATAGCGGTGTTTTTAGCGAGGATGGTAATCCCACGCTCTTTCTCCAAATCGTTGGAGTCCATCACGCGTTCGGTCGTTTCAGCACGCTCGCTGAAAGTACCGGATTGCTGCAGGAGCTTGTCAACCAGGGTAGTTTTACCGTGGTCAACGTGAGCAATGATGGCGATGTTACGCAAATTTTCGATCACAACTTTGCCTCAGGCATTAGAAATAGCGCGTTATTGTACACGTATTAATCGCAGTACAGAACAGGATCACAAAGAACCTTTACAAACAATACGGAAAGTAAGGCTTTGTGATCGCTTTCACGGCGCAGTAAAGGGGTGCCTTAACGAAAATTGCACCAATATAGTGCTTGTGGTTCACAATCAAGCACTATACTGGTGCAATGTTTCCATTCTGGTGCAGCCCTTTTGCACTATGACGTGCATGATAACGCCTTTTGGGGGTGTTTTTAAAGTTGGCACAGATTTCGCTTTATATCCTGCAGAGCAACAATGCCGATTATGAGCAGTGTTTTCTGACCTCGTTACCACGACGACAATGACAAAATCCGGGAGAGTTAAGTATGTCCGCTGAACACGTTTTGACGATGCTGAATGAACATGAAGTGAAGTTTGTCGATTTGCGCTTCACCGATACCAAAGGTAAAGAACAGCACGTCACTATCCCGTCCCATCAGGTTAATGCCGAATTCTTCGAAGAAGGCAAAATGTTTGATGGCTCCTCGATTGGTGGCTGGAAAGGTATCAACGAATCCGACATGGTGTTGATGCCTGACGCGACTACCGCTGTCATTGACCCGTTCTACGAAGAAACCACGCTGATCATCCGCTGCGATATCCTGGAACCAGGCACCCTGCAGGGCTATGACCGTGACCCGCGTTCTATCGCCAAGCGCGCTGAAGAGTATCTGCGCTCCACCGGCATCGCCGACACCGTACTGTTCGGGCCAGAACCAGAATTCTTCCTGTTCGACGACATCCGTTTCGGCAGCTCCATCTCCGGCTCTCACGTTGCTATCGATGATATCGAAGGCGCATGGAACACCGGCACCAAATACGAAGGCGGTAACAAAGGTCACCGTCCGGCCGTGAAAGGCGGTTACTTCCCGGTTCCACCGGTCGATTCTTCACAGGATCTGCGTTCCACCATGTGTCTGGTGATGGAAGAGATGGGTCTGGTGGTTGAAGCTCATCACCACGAAGTGGCAACTGCGGGTCAGAACGAAGTGGCAACCCGCTTCAACACCATGACCAAAAAAGCCGACGAAATTCAGATCTACAAATATGTTGTGCACAACGTGGCGCACCGCTTCGGTAAAACCGCGACCTTTATGCCGAAACCGATGTTCGGTGATAACGGTTCCGGTATGCACTGCCATATGTCCCTGTCCAAGAACGGCACCAACCTGTTCTCTGGCGACAAATATGCCGGTCTGTCTGAGCAGGCGCTGTTCTACATCGGCGGCGTAATCAAACACGCTAAAGCGATCAACGCCCTGGCGAACCCGACCACCAACTCTTACAAGCGTCTGGTCCCGGGTTACGAAGCGCCGGTTATGCTGGCTTACTCTGCCCGTAACCGTTCTGCCTCTATCCGTATTCCGGTAGTTGCTTCTCCGAAAGCGCGTCGTATTGAAGTGCGCTTCCCGGATCCGGCGGCTAACCCGTACCTGTGCTTCGCTGCACTGCTGATGGCTGGCCTTGACGGTATCAAGAACAAGATCCACCCGGGCGAAGCGATGGACAAAAACCTGTATGACCTGCCGCCGGAAGAAGCTGCAGAGATCCCACAGGTTGCAGGCTCTCTGGAAGAAGCACTGAATGCGCTGGACGCAGACCGTGAGTTCCTGACCGCTGGCGGCGTATTCACTGACGACGCGATCGATGCTTACATCGCTCTGCGTACCGAAGAAAACGACCGTGTGCGCATGACGCCGCACCCGGTTGAGTTTGAACTGTATTACAGCGTTTAATTATTAAGACTCGGTGAATTTCTTGTCGCAGCTGTGTTGGCTGCGACAAGACAGACGCCTGAGGTTTTTTGTTGCCGTGGAACTTTAGCCCATCTCAGGATGGGCTTTTTTCTCCACGCCCGGCACATATTTGCGAACAATTCACCGACTTACACTTATAATGCACTGTATTGGTGCACACTAAGGAGACTGCTGAATGGCAACAGGCGTGGTGCCCGATGCTGGGCAGATCCTCAATTCTCTGATCAACAGTATTTTGCTGGTTGATGATGACCTGGCAATTCACTATGCGAACCCGGCGGCGCAACAGTTGCTGGCCCAAAGTTCACGCAAGCTGTTTGGCACACCGTTACCCGAACTACTGAGTTATTTTTCGCTGAATATTGGCCTGATGCAGGAAAGTTTGCAGGCCGGACAAGGCTTTACCGATAACGAAGTGACGCTGGTGATCGATGGCCGCTCACATATTCTTTCCCTGACCGCGCAACGTCTGCCGGAGGGCCTGATCCTGCTGGAGATGGCACCCATGGATAATCAGCGCCGCCTGAGTCAGGAGCAGTTACAGCACGCTCAGCAGATCGCCGCCCGCGACCTGGTGCGTGGCCTGGCCCATGAAATTAAAAATCCGCTCGGCGGTTTGCGCGGCGCGGCGCAGTTGCTCAGCAAAGCGCTGCCCGACCCGGCGCTGATGGAATACACCAAAGTCATTATTGAACAGGCTGACCGGCTGCGAAATCTGGTGGATCGTCTGTTAGGCCCGCAGCAACCGGGAATGCACGTCACGGAAAGTATTCATAAGGTGGCGGAGCGCGTGGTGAAGCTGGTATCGATGGAGCTGCCGGAAAACGTCACCCTGGTGCGCGATTACGATCCCAGCCTGCCCGAATTACCGCACGATCCCGACCAGATCGAACAGGTTTTACTGAATATTGTGCGCAATGCTCTGCAGGCGCTTGGCCCGGAGGGCGGCGAGATTGTGCTGCGTACCCGCACGGCCTTCCAGCTGACGCTGCACGGCGTGCGCTATCGCCTCGCCGCACGCATTGATATTGAAGATAACGGGCCGGGTATCCCGTCGCATTTGCAGGACACGCTGTTTTATCCGATGGTCAGCGGTCGCGAAGGCGGTACCGGGCTTGGGCTGTCCATTGCCCGCAATTTAATCGATCAGCACTCCGGCAAAATTGAATTCACCAGTTGGCCAGGACATACCGAATTCTCGGTGTTCCTGCCTATTCGGAAGTAGAGGTATTTATGCAGCGAGGGATAGTCTGGATCGTTGATGACGATAGCTCCATCCGCTGGGTGCTGGAACGCGCGCTCACCGGGGCTGGCTTGAGTTGTACGACCTTTGAAAGTGGCAACGAGGTGCTTGACGCGCTGACCACCAAAACCCCGGATGTTCTGTTGTCGGATATTCGTATGCCAGGGATGGATGGCCTCGCCCTGCTTAAACAGATCAAACAACGACATCCAATGCTTCCGGTCATCATAATGACGGCACACTCCGATCTGGATGCGGCGGTCAGCGCCTATCAGCAAGGGGCCTTTGATTATCTGCCGAAACCCTTTGATATTGATGAGGCCGTTGCGCTGGTTGAACGTGCGATCAGCCATTATCAGGAGCAGCAGCAGCCGCGCAACGTGCAGGTATTTGGCCCGACGACGGATATTATTGGCGAAGCCCCGGCGATGCAGGATGTGTTCCGCATTATTGGCCGTCTGTCGCGCTCATCCATCAGCGTGCTGATTAACGGCGAGTCCGGGACAGGTAAAGAGCTGGTGGCGCATGCCCTGCATCGCCACAGCCCGCGCGTGAAAGCGCCGTTTATCGCGCTCAATATGGCGGCCATCCCCAAGGATTTGATTGAATCTGAACTCTTCGGTCATGAAAAAGGGGCCTTTACCGGGGCGAATACGATCCGTCAGGGACGCTTTGAACAGGCCGATGGCGGCACATTATTCCTTGATGAGATCGGCGATATGCCGCTGGATGTGCAGACCCGCTTACTGCGCGTGCTGGCGGACGGACAGTTTTACCGCGTCGGCGGCTTTGCGCCGGTAAAAGTGGACGTGCGTATTATTGCCGCCACGCACCAGAATCTGGAGCTGCGCGTGCAGGAGGGGAAATTCCGTGAGGATTTATTCCATCGCCTGAACGTGATCCGCGTGCATCTGCCGCCGCTGCGCGAGCGCCGGGAAGATATTCCGCGTCTGGCGCGCCACTTCTTACAGGTCGCCGCCCGCGAGTTAGGTGTGGAAGCCAAGCAACTGCACCCGGAAACGGAAGCGGCGCTGACGCGCGTGGCCTGGCCGGGTAACGTGCGGCAATTAGAAAACACCTGCCGCTGGCTGACGGTGATGGCGGCCGGTCAGGAAGTGCTGATTCAGGATCTGCCGGGCGAGCTGTTCGAAACCACTATCCCGGACAGCCCGTCGCAAACACTGCCCGATAACTGGGCGACCCTGCTGGCGCAATGGGCCGATCGCGCGCTGCGTTCCG
Organism: Enterobacter sp. K510; assembly: GCF_055804875.1. Lineage (NCBI taxonomy): Bacteria > Pseudomonadati > Pseudomonadota > Gammaproteobacteria > Enterobacterales > Enterobacteriaceae > Enterobacter > Enterobacter sp. K510. The sequence goes on from NZ_JBNRLQ010000012.1 coordinate 122,497, forward strand.
GTCATCAAAACCTGCTTTCGGAAGCGCAGCCGGAGATGGAGCGTACGCTGCTCACCACGGCGTTGCGTCATACACAGGGGCATAAACAGGAAGCCGCCCGCCTGCTCGGCTGGGGCCGTAATACCCTGACGCGCAAGCTAAAAGAGCTGGGAATGGAATGATTTTCGGGATGAATGTAAAGATGGATTCATAGCCGCAAATTGCTGCTATTTTGAGCTTTACTGTTCCGATGAGTTGAGTATGATCAGGCGCGTTCACGCGGGAGAGAGATCATGCTGGAGTCATTAATTCATTTTGTATCGAGCGGCGCAGACGTCGCCACTGCAGCCAGCCAGACGCCCCATACGGCAATCGCGGCTGTCCTGTGCGCGGCGCTGGTCGGGCTGTTCAGTTAAATCGTATCCCCTCCTGGCGAGGGGATACGCTTATATGACGCGCGAGAACTGCTGCATCCGCGCTTTCTGGCGCAGATAAGCATCGAAGCACATGCAGATGTTGCGGATCAACAGACGGCCTTTTGGCGTCACCTGAATACCCTTCTCATCCACCTCCACCAGCCCGTCTTTCGCCAGCGGCGCAAGCAGTTTTAAATCCTCAGCAAAATAGTCCTGGAAATTCACATCCCATGCGCGTTCGACCGCGGCGTATTCCAGGCGGAAATTGCAGATCAGCGCCTTGATGACATCGCGGCGGATACAGTCGTCGCGGGTGAGCGCGATGCCGCGCCACAGGGCGTTGCCGGTCTCATCCACCTGTTGATAATAGCGTTTCAGCTCTTTCTGGTTCTGCGCGTAGCTGTCGCCAATCATGCTGATGGCCGAGACGCCAAAGCCAAGCAGATCGGTATCGCCCTGGGTGGTGTAACCCTGGAAGTTGCGGTGCAGCACGCCTTCACGCTGGGCCACGGCCAGCTCGTCATCCGGGCGGGCAAAGTGATCCATACCAATAAATTGATAGCCTGAATCCATCAGCGAGGAAATCGTCTCCTGCAGAATATCCAGTTTCTGCTGCGCGGTCGGCAGATCGGCATCTTTGATTTTACGCTGGGCGGCAAAGAGAGACGGTAGATGCGCGTAGTTGAACACGCTCAGGCGATCCGGGCTGAGCTCCGCCACGCGTTTGAGCGTGAAGGCAAAGCTTTCCGGCGTCTGCTTCGGCAGGCCATAAATCAGATCGATATTGGTCGAGGTAAAGCCGATGTCGCGCGCGCGTTTGATCAGCGCAAAGATAAATTCTTCATCCTGCTCACGGTTCACCAGGCGCTGCACTTCTTTGTTGAAGTCCTGCACGCCCATGCTCAGGCGGTTAAAGCCTTCGTGGCGCAGGTGGTCGAGCACATCAAGTTCGATTTCCCGTGGATCAACTTCAATCGAGATTTCCGCATCCGCATTAAAACTGAACTGCGAACGCAAAATCTGCATCAGGCGGCTGATCTGGGCTTTATTAAGATAGGTTGGCGTCCCGCCGCCCCAGTGCAGCTGGCTGACCTGACGGCCGGCGAACAGCGGCGCGCGGTGCAGGATCTCCTGCTCCAGCGCATCAAGATATTGATCGGCTTTATGCTGCTGGCGGGTGACGATTTTATTGCAGCCACAGAAGTAGCAGAGCTTGTGGCAGAACGGAATATGCACATACAGCGACAGCGGGCGCTCCGGGTAACGGGCAACAGCCTGCAGAAACTGCGGTTCGCCGTAAGATTCGGCAAACTCCAGCGCGGTCGGGTATGACGTATAACGCGGCCCGGAATAGTTATATTTCTGGATCAGGGCCAGATCCCAGTCGATTAACTGCGAAGACATGCTTACTCCTTCCGGTAATGCCGTCGGCGAGTCCGGCGGCCTGGACTGATCCCCTGGCGGGTCATCAGCCGGTTGCGCAGCCTTTTTTGCTGCTGCGACAACCGTCGTAGTTTAACGAATAACCACGCCAGATAACATATAACCGGAAGGGTTATTAGCAGGACGGGTAAGCCCATGCAGTAACCGTTAGTTGCCACCCTTAAGCAGGCGCATCATATCTTCTTTTTTGTCTTCCTCTTCTTCGTCGTCTTCATCGTCGTAAGAAAGACCCAGCTGCTGCATCAGTTCATCAATTCTGTCCAGCTTAGCATCCACCCATGCCTGATCTTCACTGCTCAGGGTTTCGCCATCTTCAAGACGTTCCAGCAGCGCATCCAGGCGCTCATCCGTTTCCAGCATATCCAGTTCAGCCTGCGGTGAAAGCATAGGTTTCTCGCTCTTAGGTTTTTGCTGACGCGCTACCGGGGCGGCGGTTTTGCTGACGCCTAACGGTACCGGGGTTTTACTGCCAATACGGGGATCTTTCTGCTTGTTCTGACCGCGGGAGCCGGAGGCGCTGTCGCCGCCTGACGCACGGCTGCCCGCCGCATTGCCGCTGTGTTTCTTCTGGCGCTTGCGATCGCGAGATTCCTGGTTGATTTCATCGCGGGTTTTACGACGCGTTTTTGCGGGGCCATTGCCACGCGGAGCCGACGAAGGTTTATTCATAATGTTTGGTCTTGAGCCGTTTTTATTCAGTATAGAATTGCGGCGGAATCTAGCAGAAAGCAAGCAAAGAAAAAAGGCGACAGAGTAAACTGTCGCCTTTTTTCTTGTCCCACCACCCGAAACGGGCTGAACCATCCGTGTTTGCTTGCAACCTGCCCTGTCTGTCCTTTAGCGGTAAACCGTCCCTGATTAAATCCCTGTCCCTGTAAAAACGTCTCCAGACGTTTATCATCCCTTAAAATCCCGGTCTTCGCCTCCTGGCGCTCCAGACCCCTTATCCTTAAGTCTGTATCCTGTAGCGTCCTCGCCTTTGCACACTACTTTACCTTTTTGACGAAAACTCACAAGTATGTAACACGCGTTACGCCATGCTTTAGGAAAATTCCATACTGGCAGGTCTTTAATTAACAATAGGTTAGACAAATGTCACCCTGCAACTATTCTTAAATGTCCCATAAAAGCCGTGGCTAATGTCTTACAAAACGAATGGCTATTTTGAGCCGATGGCGAGAAAACCAGCCTTTTCCCGGCGTTCAGGTATAATCCCCCAAAGCTTTATTTATGGAGACGACCGCTTTGACTAAATTGAATTATCATCAGACGCATTTTGTGATCAGTGCGCCTGATATTCGCCACTTGCCTGCCGATACCGGAATTGAAGTGGCCTTTGCGGGCCGTTCCAACGCAGGCAAATCAAGCGCGCTGAATACCCTGACTAACCAGAAGAGCCTGGCGCGTACGTCCAAAACCCCGGGGCGCACCCAGCTTATCAACCTCTTTGAAGTTGCCGATGGCAAGCGCCTGGTCGACTTACCGGGTTATGGCTACGCCGAAGTGCCGGAAGAGATGAAAATCAAATGGCAGCGCGCGCTGGGCGAATACCTGGAAAAACGCCAGTGTTTGCAGGGCGTGGTCATCCTGATGGATATTCGCCATCCGTTGAAGGATCTTGATCAGCAAATGATCCTGTGGGCCGTGGAAAGTGATATTCAGGTGCTGGTATTGCTGACCAAAGCCGACAAACTGGCGAGCGGCGCGCGTAAAGCGCAGGTCAAGATGGTGCGTGACGCCGTGCTGGCGTTTAACGGCGATGTGCAGGTAGAAGCCTTCTCTTCCCTGAAAAAGATTGGCGTTGATAAGCTGAGTGAAAAGCTGGATACCTGGTTTAACGGCGTACCGACGGCAGAAGAAAACGCAGAATAAGAACGGGCGCGGCAGGCTGCTGCGCTGTGTTTTTTACCGCTTTGCACAATAAAAAACGCCCCAGTCATTACTGACTGGGGCGGCTAAAATATTCAGCCAAATCCGATTACGTGAAGTAAAAGGTCTGAAAGATAGAACATCTTACCTCTGTACCCTACGTCGTTAACTCTACTCTTTTTTGAGACGGACACAAAGTGCTTTTTGTAATTTTTTTTCATTCTTTACATAGCGAATTCTAATGATTGTCACAAAACGTGCGGCGTTATGTTGCTTACTTACATAAACACCGCGTTATTCATTGAACCCTTAGTGCGCCTGATCCCAGTTTTCACCACTCCCGACTTCCACCAGCAACGGCACGTCCAGCCTGGTGCTGTTTTCCATCAGTTCATGGATCTTTTTAGATACCGCTTCGACGTCATCTTTATGCACTTCGAACACCAGTTCATCGTGAACCTGCATAATCATCCGCACACGCGGTTTTTCCGTTTCTAACCACTGGTCAACGGCAATCATTGCGCGCTTAATGATGTCAGCTGCGGTGCCCTGCATAGGGGCATTGATCGCTGCGCGTTCCGCCCCGGCACGACGTGCGCCGTTGCTGGATTTGATGTCCGGCAAATAGAGGCGACGGCCGTCAAGCGTTTCCACGTAGCCCTGCTCTTTAGCCTGCGCGCGGGTACGTTCCATATATTCCTGCACGCCCGGGTAGCGCTCAAAATAGAGGTCCATATACTTTTGCGACTCGCGGCGCGGGATATTGAGCTGGCGCGACAAGCCAAAGGCGCTCATCCCGTAGATCAACCCGAAGTTAATGGCTTTGGCGCTGCGGCGCTGTTCATTGGATACGCTTTCCAGCGGCATGCCGAACACTTCTGCCGCCGTGGCGCGGTGAATATCTTTTCCTTCCGCAAAGGCGGACAGCAGGCCTTTATCGCGCGACAGATGCGCCATGATGCGCAGTTCGATTTGCGAGTAGTCCGCAGAGACAATCACGTAATCTTCCGGGGCGATAAACGCCTGACGGATACGTCGCCCTTCCTCATTGCGCACCGGGATGTTCTGCAGGTTGGGATCGGTGGATGACAGCCTGCCTGTCGCGGTCACCGCCTGATGATAAGAAGTGTGTACGCGGCCGGTTTTGGGATTGATCATCAGCGGCAGCTTGTCGGTGTAGGTCGATTTCAGCTTCGACAACCCGCGATGCTCAAGAATGATTTTCGGCAGTGGATAGTCCAGCGCCAGCTCTTCCAGCACCTCTTCGGAGGTGGACGGCGCGCCGCCCGGCGTTTTCTTCAGCGGTTTAATGCCCTGTTTTTCGAACAGGATGGTCTGCAACTGCTTGGTTGATGCCAGGTTAAACGGCTCGCCTGCGATGTCGTGGGCGATTTTTTCCAGTTCCGCCAGGCGCAGCGTGATTTCGCCGGAGTGCTTGTGCAGCACCGCCGGATCGATTTTAACGCCGTTGCGCTCAATGCGTGACAGCACCGGCACCAGCGGCATCTCGATATTGTTGAAAATGTTCAGCGGGCCGGCGTGCTGTTGCAGCTTTGGCCACATTTTCAGATGCAGTTGCAGTGTGACGTCGGCGTCTTCTGCCGCGTAACGACCCGCCTGCTCCAGATCGATCTGATTGAAGGTCAGCTGGTTTTTACCTTTACCGGCAATCTGCTCAAAGGTGATGGTGGTATGTTTGAGCCAGCGATCGGCAAGGGTGTCCATATCGTGTCGCCCGACCACGCTGTCCAGAATGTATGACTCCAGCATGGTGTCAAACGCGATGCCGCGCAGCTCAATACCGTAATTTTGCAGGATGCCGCGGTCGAACTTCAGGTTTTGCCCGACCTTCAGCACTTTTTCATCTTCCAGCAGCGGCGTAAGCAATTCCAGCGCGCGTTCACGGGAGATCTGTTCCGGCGCATCCAGATAGTCATGGGCAACGGGAATATAGATCGCCACGCCAGGCTCCACCGCAAAAGAGAGGCCCACCAGATTGGCGCTGACGTTATCCAGGCTGTCGGTTTCGGTATCAAAAGCCAGCACCGGAGCTTTTTGCAGGCGCGGGATCCAGGTCTTTAATGTCTCTTCGTCCAGAATGGTCAGGTAATTATCAGAGGAGAGCACGGTCGCGGGCTCGTCATCTTCCTCCACGACAATTGTGGCTTCAAAGGGACGGGCCGCAGATTTAGCGGCTTTTGTCTGCAACCATTTCCCGGCTTCAAGATCGGCCGTCCAGCGTTTGAATTCATACTTCCGGAACATCGCCATCAGCTCGTCAACGGCCGGTGCCTTTACCTCAAGCTTGTCGCAGGTCAGCTCCAGCTCAACATCCGTTTTGATGGTGGCCAGCTGATAAGAGAGGTAGGCCACTTCTTTGTTTTGTTCCAGTTTCGCCGCCATGGTTTTCGCCCCACGGAACGACAGACCGGCAATTTTCTCCGGCGCGGCATAGAGCGCATCCAGCCCGCCCAGCCCCTGTAGCAGCGCCTGTGCGGTTTTCTCGCCCACGCCAGGTACGCCTGGGATGTTATCCGAGGAATCGCCCATCAGGGCGAGGAAGTCGATAATCAGTTCCGGCGGTACGCCGTATTTACTGATCACCTCTTCCGGACCGAGAATGGTGTTCGACATGGTGTTGATCAGGGTGATGCCTGGCGTGACCAGCTGCGCCATATCTTTGTCACCGGTACTGATCAGCACCGGGCGGCCCATTTTTTCGGCTTCCCGCGCCAGAGTGCCGATCACGTCATCGGCTTCAACGCCAGACACCGCCATTAACGGCAGGCCCATGGCTTTTACCATCGCATGCAGCGGTTCGATCTGCGCGCGCAGATCGTCCGGCATCGGCGGTCGGTGAGATTTGTAGTGTTCAAACAACTCGTCGCGGAAGGTCTTGCCTTTGGCATCAAACACCACAGCAGCATGCGTCGGCTGGTACTGAAGGATCAGGCTTCTGAGCATATTCAGCACACCGTACATCGCACCGGTAGGTTCACCGGCGCTGTTGGTCAGCGGCGGGAACGCATGGTAAGCGCGATAAAGGTAAGACGAGCCGTCAACAAGGATAAGTGGGTTTTCTGGGATCTGAACCATGATGTCCGTGCCTGTTTATTAAATTATGGTTAAAGGATGCCACAGACCGGCGCAAACTTCAGTTTTTCGCCGAATTTGCAGTAAAAGATTTCTCGATCTCCGGGATCGATCGCATCTTCATTCTGTGGATAACTTTGTGAGTTATTTCGATAGCACTGGATAATTGTGCTTTACTGGCGATCGGGATTTTAAAAATATCCTTTATATTCAGTTAAATAAAAGCATGAGAACGATCGTTATTGCGGATCGATGACAATTTACTCCATGTGGATATAAGCGTTTGGTCTGAATGCGCGATCGGTAAGCGGGCGTCAAAATCGGATGGGGTGGGCGTGAAGCGCAGGGCCAGCAGGAAAAGCACAACGCCGATCGATGACCGGCGTTGTTGAAACTTATTTCAGCGAAACGAGGTGCTTGACGGTATCAGCATATTGCTGGACAAAAACGTCCATATTGCTGGTATCCATACCCTGCGGGTTAAGCTGATATTTGCCGTTAACAAACATGGCCGGTACGCCCTGCAGTTGCAGATCGGCTGCGGCTTTCTCCTGCTGTGCAACCAGCGATTTCACGACGAAGCTGTTTAACGCCGCATCGTAATCTTCACCCTTAACACCGGCATCGACAAACACTTTACGAATGTCAGCAACGTTCTGCACCGTCTGGGTTTTCTGTACCGCTTCGAACATAGGGGCCGTGATCTTATCTTCCACACCCAGCGCCATCGCCACTGCCCATGCTTGTGTCAAATCCTTGCCCAGCGGGCCGAGGAATTCCACATGGTATTTGGTCATTTTGGTGCCTTCCGGCAGCGTTTTCTTCACCGCGTCGGAGATGTGCCAGACGCGTTCAAAATCGTAGCAGTGCGGGCAGTAGAATGAGAAAAACTCAAGAACCTGAGGCTCTCCGGCTACAGGTTTATCAAGCGTGATGTACTGTTTGCCGTCGGTGAACTGCGCAGCGGAAGCGCTGAATGCCAGAATCATACCTGCCAGCGCCAGCCAAATCTTCTTCATGTTAATGCTCTCCTGGATGTTTGACGTTAATACATAGGTGTTAATTGCAAAGGCGGCTCGCGAAGAACCTTAACCTGCTCAATGAAAGTCAGGGTTTGCTGATGCCAGTAATCTTCCCCGGTCAGCCACGGAAAGTTTCTGGGAAACGCCGGATCGCCCCAGCGTCTGATAAGCCACGCCAGGTAATAGACCTGCCGCATGGCGCGTAACGGTTCGATGAGAGCCAGTTCGTCCGTATTAAACTCACTGAACTCCTCATAGGCTTCAATGATCATTTCCAGTTGCATGCGCTGCTCGGCTTTATCGCCGTTAAGCAGCATCCAGAGATCCTGAATGGCCGGGCCGTTGCGCGCATCATCTAAATCGACAAACAGCGGGCCGTCCCGCCACAGGATATTGCCTGCGTGACAATCGCCATGCAGACGCAGCCGGGTAAAGCGGTTATGCCATTGCCCTGTGACTTCGTTGATCAGAGTATCAGTGGCGCGCAGAAAAGCGTCTTTAAGCCCGGACGGGATCAGCGCGGCGTTTTCAAAAACGGCGCGGGGCTCAAGCAGGTATTCATTAATGCCGATATCCGGACGGAAGGCGAAACAGGTTTTGCGCCCGGTCTGGTGCAGACGCCCCAGATAGCGGCCAACCCACTCCATTTGATCAAGGCTGTCGGATTCAAACTGACGGCCACCGAGACTGGGAAAAACGGCGTAGTAAAAACCCTGATGGGTGAGCAGCGTCTGGTCGTTAAACGAAAGGGGGGCGGCAACAGGAACCTCATCGCTCAACAACTCTTCTGCAAACTGATGCTCTTCGCGGATCTGATCCGCTGACCAGCGTTGAGGACGATAGAATTTGACCACATAGCGCCGACGGTCTTCATCCTGGAACTGATAGACGCGGTTTTCATAACTGTTAAGCGGGGTGAGACCAGAATCAACCCGGATCCCCTGCGCAAACAGCGCATCCATGATGGTATCCGGGTGTAGCGTCTGGAAAGTAAAAGCGTTGTCGGTCATCCCAAGTTCCGGAAATTACTGCGAATGACTCAGAATATCATTTTGTGGCGATTTCGGTGGCACCGCTTACAAGCTTTTACTCTTTAATTACACCACGTGCGCGCAGCAGGGCGGTTTTAAAATCCTCTTCGTAATCTTTCTGAATACCCGGGATCGCCGCATCTTTCGCGGAGTCACGCATTTTCAGGTGATAGATCAGAATATCGTCAGAAAGGTCAGCCAGTTCGCCTTCATAACCTGACTCCTGCGCCAGTTTCTGCAAAAATTGCATCAGGTTAAGTTCCGGCTCTTTTTGCCAGGCAGGCTGGAGGAGTTCGATGACTTCGTTCAGGCGTTTACATTTCATGCTCAGTGCTCCTTATTTTGATAGAGACACGTTAGCAGGGTCAAACCCACAATAAAAGAGGCGATATTCGTGTATCAGTCTGGAGCCATCACCGGCGTTGTGCTGGCTGGCGGTAAAGCCACGCGCATGGGTGGAAAAGATAAGGGCTTACTGGAGCTTAATGGTCAGCCATTGTGGCGGCACGTCGCTGAAAAGCTGGCCGCGCAGGTGGATGCGGTGGTTATCAGCGCCAACAGAAATCTGGCCGTATATCAGGCGAGCGGCTATCCGGTTATTCAGGACTCTCTGACCGGTTTTCCTGGCCCGCTGGCGGGCATGCTGGCGGTTATGCAGCAGGTGAACAGCGAGTGGTTCCTGTTTTGCCCGTGTGATACGCCTGCAATTCCCGTGGATCTGGCGGCGCGGCTGCGGGCCGGTCTTAATGGCGCGCCTGCCGCATGGGTGTCCGATGGCGAGCGCGATCATCCGGCTATTACTTTGATGCACCGTCAGCTCGCACCTTTCCTGACAGAATATCTGGCATCCGGTGAACGTCGCGTCATGGTGGCTCTGCGCCAGGCAGGGGGAAAGGCGGTGGATTGCAGCGACATTAAATCCGCTTTTATTAACGTTAATACGCCAGAGGATCTGGCTGGCAGACAGGAGCATCAATGATACCTTTGCTGGCGATTGCCGCCTGGAGCGGTACGGGTAAAACAACGCTGCTTAAAGCGCTAATCCCTGAACTCTGTGCCAGAGGGATACGTCCCGGGATCATCAAGCATACGCATCACAATATGGATGTCGATAAACCCGGTAAGGACAGCTATGAACTACGGAAGGCGGGCGCAGCGCAAACGCTGGTCGCCAGCCAGCAACGCTGGGCGCTGATGACTGAAACGCCGGAGGAGCCTGCGCTGGATCTGGCGTATCTTGCCAGCCGTATGGACAGCAGTAAGCTTGATATTATTCTGGTGGAAGGTTTTAAGCATGAACCAACGGCAAAGATTGTGCTTTTTCGCAGCGCTGCCGGTCATGATGTGAGTGAACTGGTACTGGATGAACACACGATAGCCATTGCCAGCGATATTGCCTTAAAGGTGAACGTGCCGACGCTGGATCTGAATGATGTTAACGCAATAGCAGATTTTATAATGCGCTGGATGAAGAGCTGAGAAAGTTCTTCTTTTCATTTTCGGCG